>NZ_JACCBG010000001.1:1610000-2227500 GCF_013409645.1 Nocardioides panaciterrulae
GACAGGCGTAGTCGATGGACAACGGGTTGATATTCCCGTACCGGCAAAGTAGCGCCCATGACGAACCTGGTGATGCTAACCATCCGAAACTCATCGGACCGGACCCTTCGGGGCGAGGCTGGTGAGCGTAGCGTGGGACCCGAACTGGTAGTAGTCAAGCGATGGGGTGACGCAGGAAGGTAGTCCAACCGTACCGATGGTTGTGTACGGCTAAGCATGTAGGGCGGGATCCAGGTAAATCCGGTTCCCTGACTTTGATGTCGAGCTTGAGATGTGATGGGGACCCCGTTGGGGGGAAGTGGATGATCCTATGCTGTCGAGAAAAACCTCTAGCGAGCTACGCGCCGCCCGTACCCCAAACCGACTCAGGTGATCAGGTAGAGAATACCAAGGCGATCGAGCGAACCATGGTTAAGGAACTCGGCAAAATGCCCCCGTAACTTCGGGAGAAGGGGGGCCGGATCCGTGAACGCCCTAGCGGTGGGAGCGGTGATGGCCGCAGAGACCAGGCCCAAGCGACTGTTTACTAAAAACACAGGTCCGTGCGAAGTTGTAAGACGATGTATACGGACTGACTCCTGCCCGGTGCTGGAAGGTTAAGGGGACGGGTCAGCAGGTAACTGCGAAGCTCAGAACTTAAGCCCCAGTAAACGGCGGTGGTAACTATAACCATCCTAAGGTAGCGAAATTCCTTGTCGGGTAAGTTCCGACCTGCACGAATGGAGTAACGACTTGGGCGCTGTCTCAACCGTGGACTCGGCGAAATTGCACTACGAGTAAAGATGCTCGTTACGCGCGGCAGGACGGAAAGACCCCGGGACCTTTACTATAGTTTGGTATTGGTGTTTGGTTCGGCTTGTGTAGGATAGGTGGGAGACTGTGAAACCTCGACGCCAGTCGGGGTGGAGTCAACGTTGAAATACCACTCTGGTCGTACTAGATGTCTAACCTAGGTCCGTAATCCGGATCAGGGACAGTGCCTGATGGGTAGTTTAACTGGGGCGGTTGCCTCCTAAAATGTAACGGAGGCGCTCAAAGGTTCCCTCAGCCTGGTTGGCAATCAGGTGTTGAGTGTAAGTGCACAAGGGAGCTTGACTGTGAGACAGACATGTCGAGCAGGGACGAAAGTCGGAACTAGTGATCCGGCGTCGGCATGTGGAAGCGACGTCGCTCAACGGATAAAAGGTACCCCGGGGATAACAGGCTGATCTTCCCCAAGAGTCCATATCGACGGGATGGTTTGGCACCTCGATGTCGGCTCGTCGCATCCTGGGGCTGGAGTAGGTCCCAAGGGTTGGGCTGTTCGCCCATTAAAGCGGCACGCGAGCTGGGTTTAGAACGTCGTGAGACAGTTCGGTCCCTATCCGCCGCGCGCGCAGGAAACTTGAGAAAGGCTGTCCCTAGTACGAGAGGACCGGGATGGACGAACCTCTGGTGTGCCAGTTGTCCCGCCAGGGGCACGGCTGGTTAGCTACGTTCGGAAGTGATAACCGCTGAATGCATCTAAGCGGGAAGCACGTTTCAAGATGAGGTTTCCCACCCACTCGATGGGGTAAGGCCCCCAGCAGAACACTGGGTTGATAGGCCGGAGGTGTACAGCAGTAATGCCCAGCCGACCGGTACTAATAGGCCGAGGGCTTGTCCCACAACCACATCACCACAACACCACGAGACACCGCATGCGGTGTGTGCTACGCGTCCACTACGCAGTTCCCAACCAACAAGCCGTTGGTCATGAGAACTCAATATATGAGTCGAACACTCCAGCTTGGAGACACCCCCTGACACCGTGTGTGTGGGGTGTGTGTGTCTCCGCCAGAGTTACGGCGGCCATAGCGAAAGGGAAACACCCGGTCCCATCCCGAACCCGGAAGTTAAGCCTTTCAGCGCCGATGGTACTGCAGTCGCGAGGCTGTGGGAGAGTAGGACGCCGCCGGACAAACATTCCAGGAGGGCCACCCCGCAACAGGGGTGGCCCTCCTGCACATTTGGCACATTTGGCCCCTAGCTCGCTGCCCCTGTTGCTGGTTGCCCCGGACGCGCCGGCGCCCCGGGGCCATCCCGGCCGGCCGCCCGGGCCTCGGGGCCGCCGTCGGAAGAATTCTCGCCGTTGGTGGCGTTCCGCTGGTGCTCAGCGGCAACATGGGCCACAATGGGACCACAACTTACATACGTGTCACTCGACTCCCTTCACACTCCGTCGAGACCGCTGGGGAAGGCGTATCTCAACGCCGGAGATGAAGGAGGTCATGGTGACCACAAGCACTGCCACCCGCCCGAACGGTGTCGCGACCAGGGGCATCATGTATGTCCACTCGGCGCCGTCCGCGTTGTGCCCGCACGTGGAGTGGGCTGTCGGCGGTGTCCTGGGCATGCCCGTCAGCCTGGACTGGACACCGCAGCCTGCCCAGGGGGGCACCTACCGCGCCGAGCTGTCCTGGACAGGCTCGGCCGGGTCTGCTGCCGCCGTCGCGTCCGCGCTGCGTGGCTGGAACCACCTGCGCTTCGAGATCACCGAGGAGCCGACGTCGTCCTCCGAGGGCGCGCGATACTCCTACACCCCGGAGCTCGGTGTGTTCCACGCCGTCACGGGTCTGCACGGCGACATCATGATCCCCGAGGACCGTCTCAAGGCCGCCGTGGTCAAGGCGGCCCTGGGCGACACCACGGTGCTCCTCGAGATCGACAAGCTGCTCGGCAAGCCGTGGGACGACGAGCTCGAGACCTTCCGGCACGCGGGCGAGGGCGCCCCGGTCCGGTGGCTGCACCAGGTGGTGTGACCCACCGGCCGCAGGCCCCGGCGCTCAGCGCGCTCCGGCCGCCGCCGTCAGCGGCGGTGCAGCCGGAAGTGTGAGGGGCGCAGCCGGACGGTGCGCTGCTCGTAGCCCTTGTACCAGGTCAGCTTGGCCCGGATCGTGAAGCGGCCGGGCCGGGTGCTGTAGCGGCAGAAGCGGAAGCGGCTGTGGTCCCGCTCGTGCTCACTGTCGGAGTCGAACATCCCCGAGGCGAGGCGCTTGCCGCCCGGTCCGCGCAGGAACGTCTCGAGCAGCCAGTCGTGCGTGGGCGGCGTGATCCGCCAGTGGTAGCGATAGCCGTGGCAGCCGGCCCGCAGCACGCCGTTCGGGGCGTCGGTGCGTCCGTAGGAGTCGCGGGCGACCGCGGGCGCCACCGGGCCCAGGAGGCCGCACAGCAGTGCGATGAGCAGGGACGGGAGCGCCAGGCGCGGCATGTGAACCTCCGGGGACGGTGTGAGGGGCGTCACCAGGGTTCAACGCAGCTTCCGGCACAGCGTTACGCCCGGGCGGGAGGCCTCGAGGAGGCCTCCCACCCGGGCGCAGAGGCGAGAAGCAGTGGCGGGGAGCGGTGGCGGGCGCTTCCCGGCCACCGGCTCGGGTCAGAGCGGGATGTTCCCGTGGATGCCGCGGCGCACTCCGCCGGACTGGACCGCGTCGTCGATCGCCCGCGCGATGGCCGACCGGGTCGCCGCGGGCTCCACCACCTGGTCGACGACGCCGATCTCGACGGCCTTGTCGACGCCGCCGGCGATGCTCTCGTGCTCGGCGGCCAGCTCGGCCTCCACCCGCGGGCGGATGTCGGGGGAGACCTCGGCCAGCTTGCGCCGGTGCAGGATGCGGATGGCGGCGATCGCGCCCATGACGGCCACCTCGGCGCCCGGCCAGGCGAACACCTTGGTCGCCCCGAGGGACCGCGCGTTCATCGCGATGTAGGCGCCGCCGTACGTCTTGCGGGTGACCAGCGTGACTCGGGGCACGACGCACTCGCCGAAGGCGTGGAGCAGCTTGGCGCCGCGTCGTACGACGCCGTCCCACTCCTGGCCCACGCCCGGCAGGTAGCCGGGAACGTCCACCACCACGATCAGCGGCACCCCCAGCGCGTCACACATCCGGACGAACCGGGACGCCTTCTCCGCGGACAGCGAGTCCAGGCAGCCGCCGAGGCGGAGCGGGTTGTTGGCGACCACGCCGACGGTGCGGCCGCCGAAGCGACCGAGCGCGGTGACGATGTTGGGCGCCCAGCGCGCGTGCAGCTCCTGCATCGTGCCCTCGTCGAGCAGGGACTCCACCAGCGGGTGGACGTCGTAGGCGCGCTTCCTGGACTCCGGCAGCAGGGCCGCGAGGTCCCGGTCCTCGACCTGGTCGAGGACCAGGCTGCCCTGGGAGCCCAGCAGCGAGGCCACGCGGCGAGCGCGGTCGAGCGCCTCCCGCTCGGACTCGGTGAGGATGTGCACGACGCCGGAGCGCCGGCCGTGCGGCTCGGGACCGCCCAGGCGGAGCATGTCGACGTCCTCGCCGGTGACCGAGCGCACGACGTCGGGGCCCGTGACGAAGATCCGGCCCTCGGGGCCCAGGATCACCACGTCGGTGAGGGCGGGACCGTAGGCCGCACCACCGGCGGCGGGACCGAGCACCACCGAGACCTGCGGGATCTTCCCGGAGGCCTGGGTCATGACGTGGAAGATCCGCCCGACGGCGTGCAGCGACAGCACGCCCTCGGCCAGCCGGGCACCACCGGAGTGCCACAGCCCGATGATCGGGATGTTGTCGGTCATGGCGCGGTGGTAGGCGTCCACCACGACCCGGCAGCCGACGTCACCCATGGCGCCGCCCATCACGGTCGCGTCGGAGCAGAACGCCACGACGCGGGTGCCGTCGACCTGGCCGACGGCGGCCAGCATGCCGGAGTCGTCGTCGGGCGTGATCAGCTCGAGCGTGCCCTCGTCGAGCAACGCGGTGAGCCGGGCGACCGGGTTGCGGGGGTCCTGCTCGCGCGGCAGCTTGACCGGCCTGGCCGGGGTCTTCTCGGTGGTCGAGGTCACGAGAAGCTCCCGAAGGCGACCGCGACGTTGGCGCCGCCGAAGCCGAAGGAGTTGTTCAGCGCCGCGATGTCGCCGTCCGGCAGCTTGCGGGGACTGGTCGGGATGTCGAGCTCGACCTGCGGGTCGAGGTTGTCCAGGTTGATGGTCGGAGGCACCACCCGGTGCTGGATCGCCAGGATCGTCGCGATCGACTCCAACGCGCCGGCGCCACCGAGCAGGTGGCCGGTCATCGACTTGGTGCTGGTCACCACGACGTTGTCGGCGTGCTGGCCGAGGGTCGCGTGGATCATCAGGCCCTCGGCGATGTCGCCCTGCGGGGTGGACGTGGCGTGGGCGTTGATGTGGACGATGTCCTTCGGCTCGATCTGGGCCTCCTGCAACGCCCGGACGATGGCCCGGGCGCCGCCGCGACCGGCCGGGTCGGGCTGCGCGATGTCGTGGGAGTCGGCGGTGATGCCGGCGCCGAGCACCTCGGCGTAGATCCGCGCCCCGCGGGCCCGGGCGTGCTCCTCGGACTCCAGGACGAGCACGCCGGCGCCCTCGCCGAGCACGAAGCCGTCCCGACCGGTGTCCCAGGGACGGGAGACCGTCGTCGGGTCGGCGGTGTTCTTCGACAGCGCCATCATGTTCGCGAACGCCGCCATCGGCAGCGGGTGGATCGCGGCCTCGGTGCCGCCCGCGACGACCACGTCGGCGCGGCCGAGGCGGATCTGGTCGACGGCCAGGGCGATGCCCTCGTTGCCGGACGCGCACGCGGAGACGGGCGTGTTCACGGCGGCGCGGGCGCCGACGTAGAGGCTGATGTTGGCCGCGGGAGCATTCGGCATCAGCATCGGCACGGCCAGCGGGGAGACCCGGCGGGGGCCCTTCTCCCGGAGCAGGTCGTAGTTGTCCAGCAGCGTGTTCACGCCACCGATGCCCGAGGCCATCGCGACGCCCACCCGGTCGCCGTCGAGGTCGCCGGACTCCTGCAGTGCGTCGAGGCCGGCGTCGTGCCAGGCCTCCATGGTCGCGACCATCGCGAACTGCGAGGAGCGGTCCAGCCGACGCGCCTTCACGCGCTCGAGCACCTCGGTCGGCTCGACCGCGACGCGGGCGGCGATCTTCACCGGCAGGGCCTCGGCCCACTCCTCGGTCAGGTGCCGGACCCCGGAACGCCCGTTCACGAGCCCGTCCCAGGTGCTGGCGACGTCTCCGCCGAGGGGGCTGGTGGTGCCGAGACCGGTCACCACGACTCTTGTGCGGCTCATCTCTTCCTCAGATCTGGTGGAGCGGGCGCGGGCGCCGACGCTGGGAACGTGCGAGGGGTACGTGCGACGTGCTGCTCAGCGGCGACGCCCGCGAGGGCGTACGGGCGCCTCAGCCCTGGGCGCGCTCGATGAACGCGACGGCGTCACCGACGGTCTTGAGGTTCTTCACCTCGTCGTCGGGGATGGAGACGCCGAACTTCTCCTCGGCGGCGACGACGACCTCGACCATGGACAGGGAGTCGACGTCGAGGTCGTCCACGAAGGACTTGTCGAGCTGGACCTCGTCGGCGTCGATGCCGGCGACCTCGTTGACGATGTCGGCGAGGTCGGCACGGATCTCTTCGGTGGTGGCCATCTGGGGTGGTTCCTCTCGTTGTGATTGGGTGCTGCGAACGTGGCTGGTCCGGCCCGCGGGGGCGGATCAGGGAACGGTGACGACCTGCGCGGCGTAGGCGAGGCCGGCGCCGAAGGCGATCAGGAGCGCGGTCTCGCCGCTCCTGGCCTGGCCCTCGGCGATCATGCGGTCCAGGGCCAGCGGGACCGAGGCCGCGGAGGTGTTGCCCATCTCGGCGATGTCGCGAGCGATCTTCACGGTCGCCGGCAGCTTCATCGAGCGGGCGAGCGCGTCGATGATGCGCATGTTGGCCTGGTGGGGCACGAACACGTCCAGCTGGTCCGCGGTGATCCCGGCCCGGTCGAGCGCCTCCTGGCCGACCTTGGCCATGGCGTAGGCGGCCCAGCGGAAGACCGGGTTGCCGAGCATCACCAGGTGGGGCATCCGCGGCTTCTCGGAGGCGATCACGTCCCGCCAGTCCTCGCGCTGCCGGATGTGGTCGAAGTGCTCGCCCTGGCTGCCCCACACGACGGGGCCGATCCCGGGCGTCTCGCTCGGGCCGACCACCGCGGCGCCCGCGCCGTCGGCGAAGATGAAGGCGGTCCCGCGGTCGCCGACGTCGGTGAGGTCGGAGAGCCGCTCCACGCCGATCACGAGCACGTGCCCCGCACTGCCGCCGCGGACCAGGTCGGCGGCCATGCCGACACCGTGGCAGAAGCCCGCGCACGCCGCGGAGATGTCGAACGCGGCCGCGTTGTCGGTGCCGAGGTCGTGCGCGACCAGGGTGGCGACGGCGGGGGTCTGCAGCATGTGGCTGACGGTGGCGACGATGACGCACTCGATCTGCCGGGCGTCGATCCCGGCGGCGTCGAGCGCCTTGCGGGAGGCCTCCACGGCCATCATCCGCACCGTCTCCTCGGGCGTGGCCCACCGGCGCTGCTTGATCCCGGAGCGCTGCTGGATCCACTCGTCGCTGGAGTCGATGGCCTCGACGATCTCGGCGTTGGGGACCACCCGCGAGGGTCGGTAGGAGCCGACCCCGAGGAGGGCGGCGTGCTGGGCGCCGGAGGCGGTCTTCAGGGCGGTCATCACTGGGCTCCTTCGGGGTGCAGGCGGATCAGGGGCTGGCCCGGCGAGACCAGGTCGCCGTCCTCGACCAGCCACTCGACCACCTGGCCGCCGTGGGAGGCGGTCACGCTGATCCGGTCACGCAGGCTCGCCACGTCGCCGATCGGGGCGCCGGGCGCCAGCATGTCGAGCGCGGCGGCGGTGCTGTCGAGATGGAAGGTGCCCTTGGCGGGGGAGACCACCATGCGCCAGGTGGGCGCGGTGTCGATCACCGACCCCTCGCCGTGCTTCTGGCAGAAGGCGCGGGCGGCGTCGAGCTGGTCGGGGGTCTTCAGCGCGAAGGTCTCGACGCCCTTGAGCGCGCGCTTGGCGATGCCGGTCAGCGTGCCTGCGGGCGGCATCTCCAAGATGCCGGTGACGCCGAGATCGGACATGGTCTCCAGGCAGAGGTCCCAGCGCACCGGACTGGCGATCTGGCCGACCATGCGGCGCAGCACGGCGGGTCCGTGGTGGACGATCTGGCCGTCCTTGTTCGAGATGACCGGGATCCGCGGGTCGTGCACCGAGACCGACACCGCCAGCCGGGACAGGTGGCCGACGGCCGGGGCCATGTGCTCGGTGTGGAAGGCGCCGGCGACGCTGAGCGGCATCAGCCGGGCCTTCGCCGGCGGGTCGGCGGCGAGCGCCTCGAGCTGCTCGCGGGTGCCGGCGGCGACGATCTGCCCGGGGCCGTTGTCGTTGGCCGGTGTGAGGCCGTGCCGCTCGAGCGCCGCGAGGATCTCCTCGCGGTCGCCGCCGAGGATCGCCGTCATGCCGGTCGGGGTCGCGGCCGCCGCCTCGGCCATGGCGATGCCGCGCTCGCGCACCAGCACCATCGCCTGCTCGGCGGTGATCGCGCGGGCACCGGCGGC
Source organism: Nocardioides panaciterrulae (assembly GCF_013409645.1). Lineage (NCBI taxonomy): Bacteria > Bacillati > Actinomycetota > Actinomycetes > Propionibacteriales > Nocardioidaceae > Nocardioides > Nocardioides panaciterrulae. The sequence continues at coordinate 1,618,401 of NZ_JACCBG010000001.1, forward strand.
CGCGGTCAGCTCACCGACGCTGTGGCCGGCGACCGCGCCGATCTGGTCGAACGCGTCCGCGGGGTGCGGGAAGAGCTCGAGGGCGGCCACGAGGCCGGTCGCGACCAGCAGCGGCTGGGCGATCCGGGTGTCACGGATGGTCTCGGCGTCGGCCTCGGTGCCGTAGTGGGCGAGGTCGACCCCGGCGACGGTGGCGAGCCAGGCGAAGCGCGAGGCGAACGTCTGGTCCTCCAGCCAGGGGGAGAGGAATCCGGGCGTCTGGGCGCCTTGGCCGGGAGCGACGATCACGAGCACCCCCCCACTCTGCCGTGCCGGGGGGTGGGGTCGACCCTCCGGCACGCACGAAGATCGGCGGCGATTCTTTGTGGGGTTCCTACAAATCGGTCTGGGTGGCGGGCGGCTCACCGCGGCCGGACTGACGGCCCAGGATCAACGCGATCTCGAGGATGAAGGCGTCCCGCGGCTGGGCGGGCGCGTAGCCGGTGAGCTCGGCGACCTGGCGCAGGCGGTAGCGGACGGTGTTGGCATGCACGAAGAGCGCCCGCCCGGTGGCCTCGATGGAGGCCCCGCGCTCGAAGTAGGCCGAGAGGGTCTCGATCAGCGTGCCCCGGGCCCGGACCAGCGGCAGGTAGACCTCGTCGACCAGGTGCCGGCGGGCGTGGCCGTCGCCGGCCAGCGCCCGCTCCGGGAGGAGCTCGATGCTGCGCACCGGTCGGGGGGCCTGGGGCCATCCGGACGCGGCCCGGTGGGCGGCCGAGGCGGCCCGGGCCGAGAGGTGGGCACGTCCGAGGTCCACGGCCACCGGCCCGACGATGACCGGTCCGTCGCCGAACAGCGCGGCCACCGATTCCGCGGCCACCCGGGGGTCGTCGACGCCGCCCAGGACCACCACGAGGCGCTCGCCCTGCACCGCGCACAGGGCGTCCATCCCCGCGGCGCGCGCGCAGCGGCGTACCTCGTCGAACAGGTCGGTCTCGGTGCGCTGGGCCGGCACGTCGCCCAGGACCACCGCCACGTCCCCGCGCGCGGTCCAGCCGAGCGCGCTCGCGCGGGACAGCAGGGTCTCGTCGGCCTCCGAGCGCAGCACCGCGTCGACGACGAGCGCCTCGAGGCGGGCGTCCCAGGCGCCCCGCAGCTCCGCGGCGCGGGCGTAGACCTCGGCGGTGGCGAACGCGACCTCGCGGGCGTAGCGCAGCACGCCGGCGTGCACGTCGGGGGCGTCGTCGGGCTCGACGATCGCGTCGATGTTGCTCTCGACGACCTCGATCGAGAGCCGGACCAGGTCGACGGTCTGCTGCAGGTTGATGACCCCGGCCAGCGCCCGGGGGGCCGCGCCGAACACCGAGGTGGCGACCGCGCTGCTGCCGGGCCCGGGGCGGCCGCCCTCGCGGCGGTACCAGTCGACGAAGCCGCGGATGCCGGCCTGAACGATCACCCCCACCCACGAGCGGTCCTCGGCGCTGAGGTCGCGGAACCAGGGAAGGTCGGTCTCCATCCGCGCCATCGCCGAGGTGCTCAACGCGCCGGTCGACCGCTGGAGCACGTCAGCGGCGCGGAGGCTGGGCACGACCGGCGAGGCGGGGGACACGAAAAGAGGCTAGTCGACGGCTCGGAACCGGAAAACCACGGTCGGACAAGGGTTTCGCGGCCCGGAACAGCGGGCAGTCTGCTTGAATCCCGTCACCGACGCCGCGCTGCTTGCGGCAGCCAGGAGGATCGGTGTCCCGCACGCAGCCCAGCAACAGGCCCAGCAACAGGCAGGACGTCCAGTACGTCACGCTCCACGGCCACCGGCGCGCCTACGTCAAGGTGGGCGAGGGGCCGGTCGTGCTGCTGCTGCACGGCCTCGGGTGCGACCACACGACCTGGGCGCCGGTGATCGACACGCTGGCCCGCCGCTACACCGTCATCGCCCCTGACCTGCTGGGTCACGGCCGGTCGGCCAAGCCGCGGGCCGACTACAGCGTCGGCGGCTACGCCAACGCGATGCGTGACCTGCTCACGGTCCTCGGCATCGACCGCGCGACCGTCGTCGGGCACAGCTTCGGCGGCGGCGTGGCGATGCAGTTCGCCTACCAGTTCCCCGAGCGGACCGAGCGGCTGATGCTCGTCGCCTCGGGCGGCCTGGGTCCCGAGGTGACGCCCGCGATCCGGGCGATCACCACGCCCGGCTTCCACCAGGTGATGGGCCTGCTCACGCTGCCCGGCGTACGCCACGCCGGCAAGGTCGGCCTGCGTGCCCTCTCGCACGCGCCGTGCAGCTACACCCGCGACCTCGACGAGGTCGCCGAGATCTACGACTCCTTCAAGGACTCCTCGGCCCGGCACGCCATCCGCCACGTGGTGCGCGCCGTGGTCGACTGGCGCGGCCAGATCGTGACGATGGCCGACCGTGCCTACCTGACCGAGGCGATGCCGATGGCTGTCGTGTGGGGGGAGCAGGACCGGGTCATCCCCGTGCGGCACGCAGGCAACGCCGGCTCGTTCGCGCCGTACGCCCGCGTCGAGGTGATCCCGAACGCCGGTCACTTCCCGCACAAGGACCACCCGCAGCGGTTCGTGCGGATCGTCAACGAGTTCATCCGCTCCACCCAGCCCGCGACCTACAGCCGGGACCGCTTCCGCCGACTGCTCCGCGACGGCCACGCCGGTGGGGCCGGTGAAGCCGCGGAAGCCGCTGAAACCGCTGAGATCGCGACAGTCACGGCGCTGCCGAGCGCTTAGGTCGGGCGGCGGCTGCGCCGCAGGAATCCCCGGCCGGCCGGGGATTCCCTCGGTTGGGGGGCGTTGCAACGGCTGACAACCGTAGGAACGGGCCCTCCACTGGTGCGTGTGGGGCCGGTGTGGCGTGCGGCCGACCCTGCTGAGCCGGGTGGCCTGGAACATGAGGCAGGGCGGTGACCGCTGCGGTCACCGCCCTGCCTCGTGCACGCCTCACCTCGTCAGGCGTCTCCGCCCTCCTGCTTGACGCCGGAGACGGCGGTCGGGTCGTCGATGCGGTACTGCGCGAACGCCTTCTCGACCTGCTCGCGGTCGATCTGGCCGGCGTCGGCCAGGGCCTGGAGCGCCTGCACGACGACGGACTGGGCGTCGATGTGGAAGAAGCGCCGGGCCGCGGGGCGGGTGTCGGCGAAGCCGAAGCCGTCGGCGCCCAGCACCCGGTAGTCGCCGGGGACCCAGCGGGCGATCTGCAGCGGCACCGCCCGCATGTAGTCGGAGACCGCGACCACGGGGCCCTGCGCCCCGGCCAGCTTGTCGGCGACGTAGGCCGTACGCGCCGGCTCGCCCGGGTGCAGCAGGTTCCACTGCTCGGCGGCGACCGCGTCGCGGGCCAGCTCGTTCCACGAGGTCACCGACCAGGTGTCGGCCTGCACGCCCCACTCCTCGGCGAGGATGCGGACGGCGTCGCGGACCCAGGGAAAGCCGATGCCCGAGGCCAGCAGCTGGACCCGGGGGCCCTCGCCGTCGGCGGTCGAGACCTTGTGGATGCCCTTGAGGATGCCCTCGACGTCGACGTCCTCCGGCTCGGCCGGCTGGGAGACCGGCTCGTTGTAGACCGTGAGGTAGAAGATGACGTTCTCGCCGTCGGGGTGCTGCTCGCTCGAGCCGTACATCCGCTCGAGGCCGTTCTGCATGATGTGGCTGACCTCGTAGGCGAAGGCGGGGTCGTAGTGCACGATCGCCGGGTTGGTCGCCGCGATCAGCGGCGAGTGCCCGTCGGCGTGCTGCAGGCCCTCACCGGTCAGCGTGGTGCGGCCGGCCGTCGCCCCGACCAGGAAGCCGCGCGCGAGCTGGTCGGCCATCGCCCAGATCGAGTCGCCGGTGCGCTGGAAGCCGAACATCGAGTAGAAGATGTAGAACGGGATCATGAACTCGCCGTGCGTGGAGTACGCCGAGCCGGCGGCCGTGGCCGAGGCCATCGCGCCCGCCTCCGAGATGCCCTCGTGCAGCATCTGGCCCTGGGTGGACTCCTTGTAGGACAGCAACAACTTCCGGTCGACCGACTCGTAGCGCTGGCCGCCCGGGTTGTAGACCTTGGCGCTCGGGAACATCGAGTCCATGCCGAACGTGCGGTACTCGTCCGGGGCGATCGGCACGAGGCGCTGGCCGATCTCGGGGTCCTTCATCCAGTCGCGCAGCAGGCGCACGATCGCCATCGTGGTCGCGATGGAGTTCTTGCCCGAGCCCTGCTTGAGCTCCTTGTAGACCTCGTCGCCGGGGAGCTTGAGCGGCTTCGCGCGCAGCACCCGGCGCGGGATCGAGCCACCCAGGGCGTTGCGCCGCTCCTTCATGTACTCGATCTCGGGAGCGTTCTCCCCGGGGTGGAAGAACGGCGCGGCGCCGGTCTCCTCGTAGGACCGCTCCAGGTCGCGGTCGGAGATCGGCAGGTAGAGCCGGTCCCGGAACTTCTTGACGTCGTCCTGGGTCAGCTTCTTCATCTGGTGGGTGGCGTTCTTGCCCTCGAGGGCGTCGATCGTCCAGCCCTTGATGGTCTTGGCCAGGATCACCGTCGGCTGGCCGACGTGCTTGGTGGCGGCCTCGAACGCGGCGTACACCTTGCGGTAGTCGTGGCCGCCGCGGGGCAGCTTGCGGATCTGCTCGTCGGACATGTGCTCGACCATCTTGCGCAGCCGCGGGTCGCCGCCGAAGAAGCTGTCGCGGATGTACTCGCCGGTCTCGACGGAGTAGGTCTGGAACGCGCCGTCGGGCGTGGTGTTCATCTGGTTGACCAGCACGCCGTCCACGTCGCGGGCCAGCAGGTCGTCCCACTCGCGGCCCCAGACGACCTTGATGACGTTCCAGCCGGCGCCCCGGAAGGTGGACTCCAGCTCCTGGATGATCTTGCCGTTGCCGCGCACCGGGCCGTCGAGCTGCTGCAGGTTGCAGTTGATGACCCAGGTGAGGTTGTCCAGCTCCTCGCGGGCGGCCACGCCGATCGCGCCGAGCGACTCGGGCTCGGCCATCTCGCCGTCGCCGAGGAAGGCCCAGACGCGCTGCTGGCTGGTGTCCTTGAGCCCGCGGTTCTGCAGGTAGCGGTTGAACCGCGCCTGGTAGATCGAGTTGATCCCGGTCAGCCCCATCGAGACGGTCGGGAACTCCCAGAACTCCGGCATCAGCCGGGGGTGCGGGTAGGAGGACAGCCCGGCGTGCGGGCCGTGCTGGACCTCCTGTCGGAAGCGGTAGAGCTGCTTCTCGCTCAGGCGGCCCTCGAGGAACGCGCGGGAGTAGATGCCGGGGGAGGCGTGCCCCTGGATGTAGATCTGGTCGCCGCCGCCCGGGTGGTCCTTGCCGCGGAAGAAGTGGTTGAAACCGACCTCGTAGAGGCTGGCGGAGGACTGGTACGTCGCGATGTGGCCGCCGACCTCGAGCCCCTTGCGGTTGGCGGCGGAGACCATGACCGCGGCGTTCCAGCGGATGAACGCCCGGATCCGGCGCTCGGTCTCCTCGTCGCCGGGGAACCAGGGCTCCCGCTCCGGCGGGATCGTGTTGATGTAGTCGGTGCTCCGCAGGGCAGGGACACCGACCTGGGTCTGCCGCGCTCGCTCGAGCAGGCGCAGCATGACGTACCGGGCGCGCTCACGGCCGCGCTCGCCGACCAGGGCATCGAACGACGCGATCCAGTCCTGGGTCTCGTCCGGGTCGATGTCGGGCAGCTGGGTCGGCAGTCCCTCGTGGATGACCGAGGGGATCGATGCGCTCCGGGGGTTGTCGGAGCCGGTGCCAGAAACGTTGGTGGAGTCTTCGGTCACGGTCTCATCGTCGCACGACCCCTGAAGGGACCAAATCTACCCGGCGGTAGGTCCATCAGGCGGTCCTCTCCGGAGCCCGCGGAGCCGGGCCGCGGGCACCCTCCTCCCCACCTGCTGGTCGAGACGGGTTGCGCCCCCGCGGGACTTCCGCTGGACTACTCCACACCTTGCCGCCCCGAGACGGACGGCGAACCCGACGTGACTGGAGGAACCAGTGAGTGCGACCGCGGGTGGCGGGTCCACCCAGACAGACGGACCTGCTGCCGGTCCTGCGGGCCGGCTGGGCTTCAAGCCCGGCATGGTCATCCAGGAGCTGGGCTGGGACAACGACACCGACGACGAGCTGCGCGTCGCCATCGAGGACAGGATCGACTCGGACATGGTCGACGGCGACTACGGCAACGTGGTCGACGCCGTCCTGCTGTGGTGGCGCGAGGACGACGGGGACCTGGTCGACGGCCTGGTCGACGCCCTGACCGACCTCGTCGGCGGCGGCGCGATCTGGTTGCTCACCCCGAAGGTGGGCCGGCCCGGTTCGGTGGATCCCGCCGACATCGCCGAGGCCGCGCCGATCGCCGGGCTCGCCCAGACGACCACCGCTGCCGTGAGCAAGGACTGGTCGGCGACCCGGCTGGTCGCCCCCAAGACGCCGGCCTGACCGGCGTCCGTAACGCCGGGGCAGCCGCGCAGTTAGGAGCAGCGTGATCCGACGAGCTCTCGGCCGCGCGGCCGCTGCCGGCACCGGCCTGAAGGTCCTGACCGAGGCCGGGGTGATCCGGCCCTACTCGCCACTGGTGCTGGCCGGCATCGCGAAGGCGCTCCGGGACTGGGGGACCGGACCAGCCGGCGGGTTCGCCGCGCTCGCCGTCCGCGCGCCGCGGCAGGTGGGGCTGGTCGACGAGCTGGGCGCGCTCACCTTCGCCGAGCTGCACCGCCGCTCCAACAGCCTGGCCCGCGGCCTGGCGGCCCGGGGCGTCTCGGAGGGCGACTCCGTGGCGGTGATGTGCCGCAACCACCGCGGCTTCGTGGACGCGACCGTCGCGATCGCCAAGCTGGGCGCGGACATCCTCTACCTCAACACCGCGTTCGCCGGCCCCCAGCTCGTCGAGGTGCTGGACCGGGAGCGGCCGGCGGCGGTCATCCACGACGAGGAGTTCACCGAGCTGCTGTCCGGCACCGAGGTGGACAACCGGGTCGTGGCCTGGGTCGACGGGGACGAGGTCGGCGACGGGGACACCGTGGAGTCGCTCATCGAGCAGCATCCCGGCGGCGACCTGGACCCGCCCGAGCACCATTCGCGCGTGGTGATCCTGACCTCCGGCACCACCGGGACGCCCAAGGGCGCCCCGCGCAGCGAGGCCGGCATCGAGGCCGCGGTCTCGCTGCTCTCCCGGATGCCCCTGCGCCACGGGTGGCGGACCCACATCGCGGCGCCGTTGTTCCACACCTGGGGTTTCGCCCACCTGGCCATGGCGATGCTGCTCGGCTCCACGGTCGTGCTCCGCCGCAGGTTCGACCCCGAGGAGTGCCTGCGGGTCACGGAGGAGGAGCGCTGTGACTCGTTGGCGGTGATCCCGGTGATGCTGCAGCGGATGCTGGCGCTCCCGGAGGAGACGCTGGACCAGTACGACCTGGGCCGGCTCAAGGTGGTGGCGGCCTCCGGGTCCGCGCTGCCCGGAGACCTCGCCCTGTCGTGGATGGACCACTTCGGGGACAACCTCTACAACATCTACGGCTCGACGGAGGTCGCCTACGCCTCCGTCGCCACCCCCGAGGACCTGCGGGAGGCGCCGTCCTCGGCCGGGCGGCCGCCGTACGCCACGGTGGTGAGGATCCTCGACCCCCAGGGCGAGGAGGTGCCCCGGGGCGAGGCCGGGCGGATCTTCGTCGGCAACTCGCTGCTCTTCGAGGGCTACTCCGGCGGCGGCCACAAGGAGGTCGTCGACGGGCTGATGTCCAGTGGCGACGTCGGCCGGATCGGCGAGGACGGACGGCTCTACGTCGAGGGCCGCGACGACGAGATGATCGTCTCCGGGGGCGAGAACGTCTTCCCGAAGGAGGTCGAGGACTGCCTCGCCCGCCACGACGCCGTCGAGGAGGTCGCCGCCGTCGGCGTCGACGACCCGGACTACGGCAAGAGGCTCCGGGCGTACGTCGCGATCCGGGGCGGTTCGAGCGCCACCGAGGACGAGCTGAAGGACTGGGTCAAGCAGAACCTGGCCCGCTACAAGGTGCCGCGCGAGATCGTGTTCCTCGACGAGCTGCCGCGCAACGCGACCGGCAAGGTGCTCAAGAAGGACCTCGTCGAGAAGGACTGACGCTCCGGTCGCCGACCCGTCGCCGGCTGGTGCAAGGATGTCGCCATCATGAGCGGACTCACCCTGGGCGGCCCGGCGCCCGACTTCACCCTGCGCGACCAGTTCGGGCAGGACGTGACGCTGTCGTCCTACCAGGGCAAGAAGGCCGTGGCGATCTTCTTCTACCCCTACGCCTTCTCGGGGGTGTGCACCGGGGAGATGGCCGGGATCCGCGACCGGCTGGCGGAGTTCATGACCTTCGACACCGAGGTGCTGGCGATCTCCTGCGACCCGATCTACTCGCTGCGGGCGTTCGCCGACCAGGACGGGCTCAACTTCCCGCTGCTCTCCGACTTCTGGCCGCACGGGGCGGTCGCCACGGCCTACGACGTCTTCGACGAGCGCAAGGGCTGCCCCCGGCGCTCGTCGTACGTCATCGACAAGCAGGGGCGGGTGCGGTGGTCCGTGCACAACGCCATGCCCGAGGGGCGCGACCTCGACGAGCACCTCGAGCAGCTCTTCGCGGTCGCCTGAGACCTGGTAGCACGCGACCACGGTCGCAGGGCTAGACCGGTCGGCGGGTCGACGGGCTTCAGGGGACAGCCCTTGAACCGCCGGGCTAGGGTTGTCCTTGTCGAACCGCTGGTGACCCGAGACACCAGCGGTTCGGCCTATTTCGGCGCCTGTCGCCTTGGCCGGCCCCGGCCCCCCGGTCCGGGGTTCGCGGCCCCGTCACCGCTCGCTACTCTGTGCGGGCTTCACGGGCGTATAGCTCAGCGGTAGAGCTCTGGTCTTACAAACCAGCGGTCGGGGGTTCGATCCCCTCTGCGCCCACCACCCCGCCGGCGGGGGCACCCACGTCGAGCTCAGCGCGCTCCTGCGGCCGCTGCTCGCGGCCTACCGCCCCGCGAGCCGGGAGGAGTGGGAGGCCACCGTCCGGGCGCTGTGGGACGTAGCCTCGCACCGCGAGGAGCGGTATGCCGCCCTCGCGCTGGCCAAGCATCGGTCCGCCCGCGGATGGCTCGACGCCGCGGTGCTCCCGCTGGTCCACCATCTCGTGGTCACCGGAGCGTGGTGGGACTACGTCGACGACGTCGCGGCGAACCTCGTCGGCCCGGCGCTCGTGGCGGACCGCGAGCGGGCGACCCCGCTGCTGCGGGCGTGGGCGAGCGACGAGGACCCCTGGGTGCGGCGGACGGTGGTGCTGTGCCAGCTGAAGAGCCGTCGGGACACCGATCTCGAGCTGCTGAGGCACGCGGTCGAGTGCAACGTGGACGACCCGTCGTTCTGGCTGCGCAAGGCGATCGGGTGGGCCCTGCGCGAGTACGCCCGCCTCGACCCGGAGTGGGTGCGGGCCGAGGTGGCGCGCCTCGACGGCAGGATCTCCGGACTCTCCCGCCGCGAGGCGCTCAAGCGCCTCGCGTGACCGGTCGGCGGGTCAGCCGGCCTGCTGGTGCCAGCGCAGCAGCGCGGTGACCGGCGCGCCGCCCATCACCCCGTGGGGGAGCACCGAGACGTCCGCGTCGGTGTGGGACGCGGCCGCCATCAGCGCGAGGTCCGCGCGCACCGGCCGCTCCGCCGGCGACGGGCCGAGCGGGAGGCCGGGGTGCGCGGCCGGGTCGAGCGACAGGTCCGCCAACGCGGCGGGGTCGACCAGCAGCGTCTCGACCTGCCCCTGGACGAAGGCGTCGGCCACGTCGCGCACGCCCGTGGCGACCGCCTCGCCCCGGCCCATCCGCCCGCGCAGCTCGTTCACCAGGTCCAGGCGACGGGCGACGACCTCGTCCATCAGCGCCTCCCGCACGGCCTGCTGCATCGCCTCGCCGCCGCCGTCCTCGCCCCGGCTGCCGCTGTCCAGCTCCACCAGGTCCATCGGCTGGTCGCCGAGGGCCTCGCGCACCAGGGCCTTGGAGTGCGCGTCGCCGGCGAGCAGCACCAGGCGGTGCCCCTCGCGGACCCGCCGGGTGATCTCCTCGGCGACCATCCGCGCGTTCTGGGCCCAGACGTTCTCGGTGACGTTCTGGTAGCGCATCGCCGACCAGCCCCCGGCCGGGACCTTCTGGACGTACTGCGTCTCGCCCTCGATGCTGCGCTCGTCGATCGGCTCGGGGACGTCGGAGTGCATCACCGCGACGTCACCGCCCTCGTGGTCGACCAGGGCCAGCACGAACGTGACCCGGCCGTCCACGCGCTCGACCCAGTGGGCCAGGTCCGGCAGCGGCGCCCAGGTCGCCACGGTCCGGTCGACCTGGGCGCCGACGATCTCGTCGTGCTGCACCCCTTGGGCGTTCGCGATCACGAGACGGGAGACGGGGGAGGGCCGGTGCACGAGCTCCCCGAGGTGCTCCGAGACGGTCCGGACGACGGCGGGGTCGGCGCCCTGGGCGCCGAGCTCCTCGCAGGCGGCGCGGACCCGGAGGTCGTGCGCCCGCTCGCCGGTGTCGTCGTGGCTCACGTCCACGAGCACGGTCGCGAACGGTCCCGGGGCGGCGTACACGGTGTGGAAGGTCGTGGAGTCCATGGGTGCGCGTGCCCGAACGGGCCGCCGGGGAAACGGGTCGGGCGGGCACCAACCTCGGACCGACGTGCCGCCGCTAGAGTGGCCGCGATCACAGGCGAGACGCGCAGGAGGCGCACATGATCGTCCCGTTCAGTGTTTCCGACTTCATCGATCGCGCCGTGCAGGTCTACGGCGAGCGGATCGGCGTCGTCGACGAGCCACAGCAGCCGGCGCCCTCGCTGGGCGACCTGACGTACGCCGAGATCGGGGCGCTCGCGCGGCGTCAGGCGGCGAAGCTGGACGAGCTGGGGATCGGCTTCGGGGACCGGGTCGCGATCGTGAGCCACAACAGCGCCCGGCTGCTCACCTCGTTCTTCGGCGTCGCCGGCTTCGGGCGCGTCCTGGTGCCGGTGAACTTCCGGCTGCGGCCCGACGAGGTGCGCTACATCGTCGCCCACTCGGGCGCCCGGGTGCTGCTGGTCGACCCCGAGCTGCAGGACGAGCTGAAGGACGTCGAGTGCGAGCACCGCTTCGTGCTCGGCGAGGACGAGGACCTGTACGCCGCCGCGGGCGTCGAGCCCCGGCCCTGGGAGCCGGACGAGAACGCCACCGCCTGCATCAACTACACCTCCGGCACCACCGCGCGGCCCAAGGGCGTGCAGATCACCCACCGCAACATCTGGGTCAACGCGGTGACCTTCGGCTTGCACGCGGGCGTGACCGACCGCGACGTCTACCTGCACACGCTGCCGATGTTCCACGCCAACGGCTGGGGCATGCCGTTCGCGATGACCGGGCTCGGGGTCAAGCAGGTGGTGCTGCGCAAGGTCGACGGCGCCGAGATCCTGCGCCGCGTCGAGGAGCACGGCGTGACGGTCATGTGCGCCGCCCCGGCCGTGGCCGCGGCGGTGCTCGACGCCGCCCGGACCTGGGAGGGCGAGATCCCCGGCCGCGACCGGGTCCGGATCATCATGGCCGGCGCCCCGCCGCCGACCAAGACCGTCGCCCGGGTCGAGGAGGAGCTCGGCTGGGAGTTCATCCAGATCTACGGGTTGACCGAGACCTCCCCGCTGCTCACGGTCAACCGCTCCAGGGCCGAGTGGGACCACCTGTCCGCGGAGGAGCGCGCCGCCAAGCTGACCCGCGCCGGCGTGCCCGCCCTCGGCGTACGCCTGGACATCGGCGGTCCCGGCGAGCACGACGGCGAGGTGCTGGCCCGCTCCAACGTGGTCCTCGAGGGCTACTGGGCGCAGCCGGAGGAGAGCGCTCGGGCGCTGGCGGACGGCTGGTTCCACACCGGTGACGGCGGCACGATCGGCGACGACGGCTACCTCACGATCAGCGACCGCAAGAAGGACGTGATCATCACCGGCGGCGAGAACGTCTCCTCGATCGAGGTCGAGGACGTGCTCTTCTCCCACCCCGAGGTCGCGGAGGTCGCGGTGATCGGCGTGCCCAGCGAGAAGTGGGGCGAGACCATCAAGGCGCTGGTGGTGCGCGCGGAGGGGTCGACGGTGAGCGAGGAGGAGCTGATCGCCTGGTGCAAGCAGAAGGCGGCGGGCTACAAGGCGCCGACCTCGATCGAGTTCCGCGAGGTGCTCGCCCGCACCGCCACCGGCAAGCTCCAGAAGTTCAAGCTGCGGGCGCCCTACTGGGAGGGCATGGACCGCCAGGTCAACTGACGGCTGGACCGAGGGCTGGACCGGGCGGGCGGACCGCCCGGTAGCCTCCGGGCATGCCCACGCTGAAGGACCTCGTCGACCTGGTCCATGGCTGGTACCCGCCGTCCACCGCGGACTCCTGGGACGCGGTCGGCCTGGTCCACGGCGACCCCGACGCGCCGGTCTCCAAGGTGATGTTCGCCGTGGACCCGACGCTCGAGGTCGCCCGGGAGGCCGCCGACTGGGGCGCGGACCTGCTGGTGGTGCACCACCCGCTCTTCCTGCGGCCGGTGCACGGCTTCGCGGCCACGACCCCCAAGGGGCAGACCCTGGCTGCGCTCGCGGACGCCCGCTGTGCGCTGCTCACCGCGCACACCAACGCCGACCGGGCGGTCGGCGGCGTCTCGGAGGCGCTGGCCACCGCGCTCGGGCTCAGCGACCTGCGACCGGTCACCGCCGACTGGGACGGGCCGCTGGACAAGCTCACGACCTACGTCCCGCGCGCCGACGCCGACCGGGTGCGCGCCGCGCTGGCGGACGCGGGTGCGGGCCGGATCGGCGACTACGACCGGGCGTCGTTCTCCAGCCCGGGCGAGGGTCGCTTCCGGCCGCTCGCCGGGGCCGCGCCGGCGATCGGGGAGGTCGGCCGCCCCGAGGTCGTCGAGGAGGTCCGGGTCGAGGTGGTGCTGCCCCGCGGCCGGCGCACGGCCGTGGTGGTGGCGATGCTGGCCGCCCACCCCTACGAGGAGCCGGCGTACGACGTGGTCGAGCTCGCCGACCCCGGCGCGGCCCCGACCGGCGCGGGCCGGATCGGCACGGTGGGGCGCACCACGCTGCGCGAGTTCGCGGCGAGCGTCGCCGCGGCCCTGCCCGGGACGGCGCACGGCGTGCGCGTCGCCGGTGACCCCGACCGCGTCGTACGACGGGTCGCGGTGTGCGGGGGTGCCGGCGACTTCCTGCTCGAGGCGGTGCTGCGCAGCGACGCCGACGTCTACGTCACCAGTGACCTGCGGCACCACCCGGCGGCGGAGTTCCTGGAGAAGGACGGGCCCGCGCTGGTGGACGTGGCGCACTGGGCGGCGGAGTGGACCTGGCTGCCGATGGTGCGGGCGCGGCTGGTCGACGCGGTGGGCGATACGGTGGAGACCCGGGTCAGCACGCGGTGCACGGACCCCTGGAGCTTCCGCCCGTGAGGGCCAGCCCGCCCCACACGACCGGCCACGACCGGCCACGACCGAGGAGATCACGCTGAAAGCCGACCCCCACGCCCAGCTGAAGCTGCTGGACGTCCAGGCGCTCGACCTGCGCGCCGACCAGCTGCGCCACCAGCGGAAGAACCTGCCCGAGCTGGCCGAGATCGCCGCGCTGCAGGCGGACCGGACGGCCCTGGAGAACCGGGCCCGGGACGCACGGATCGTGGCCGACGACCTCGGCGCCGAGCAGCGCCGCGTCGACGCCGACGTGGAGCAGGTGCGCGCGCGCCGCGTCCGCGACCGGGACCGGATGGACTCCGGGGCGATCACCAACCCCAAGGACCTCGAGCGGATGCAGCACGAGCTCGCCTCCCTCGAGCGCCGGATCACCTCGCTCGAGGACGACGAGCTGGAGGTCATGGCGCGGCTCGAGGACGCCCAGAAGGACCTGGCGGCGTTCACCGAGCAGGTCGCGTCCGCCGACCAGCGGCTCGCCGCGCTCGCGGTCGCCCGGGACGAGAAGCTCGCCGAGATCGACACCACCCTCGCGCAGGTGGCGGTCGAGCGCGCGGCCGCGGCCGAGGGCCTGCCCGAGGACCTGGCGGCGCTCTACGAGAAGCTGCGCGCGCAGAAGGCCGGCATCGGTGCCGCCGCCCTGCACCAGCGCCGCTGCACCGGTTGCCAGCTCAGCATCGACGCCTCCGAGCTGGCCCGGATCAAGGGCGCCGCGACCGACGAGGTGGTGCGCTGCGAGGAGTGCTCCCGGATCCTGGTGCGCACCGCCGAGTCCGGGTTGTGAGCGAGGCCGGCGTGACCTACCGCGCGGTCATCGTCGAGGCCGACGGCGGCTCGCGCGGCAACCCCGGCCCCGCGGCGTACGGCGCGGTCCTGCGGGACGCCGAGACCGGCGCGGTGATCGCCGAGGAGGGCACCACCATCGGGCGGGCCACCAACAACGTGGCGGAGTACTCCGGGCTGGTCGCCGGGCTCCGGCTCGCCGGGGCCTACGCGCCCGAGGCCGAGGTCGAGGTCCGGATGGACTCCAAGCTGGTGGTCGAGCAGATGTCGGGCCGCTGGAAGATCAAGCACCCCGACATGAAGCCGCTGGCCATGGAGGCGAGCCGGCTCGCGCCGTTCGGCACGACCTACACCTGGGTGCCGCGGGAGCAGAACAGCTACGCCGACCGGTTGGCCAACGAGGCGCTGGACGGCACCCGGCACGGCGTGACCGTGCTCGGGAGCAACCCCGACGCGGACTCGCTCATCGAGGAGCTCGAGAGCCCCGAGGAGACCCCCGAGCACGTCGCCGCGCCCGCGCGCGGCTGGTCGGCCCCGGCGGGTGAGCCCACGACGCTGGTTCTCGTCCGGCACGGCGTCACCGACCACACCGTGGAGAAGCGGTTCTCCGGGGGCCTGGCCAGCGCCGACCCGGGCCTGAGCGACGACGGGCGCGCCCAGGTGCGGGCCGTCGCCGAGTGGCTCTCGCCGATCGCGGACCGGGTGGACGGGGTCGTGTCCTCGCCGGTGCGGCGCACCCGCGAGTCCGCGGACATCCTCGCCGAGGCGCTGGGGCACGCCGTCGACGTCGAGCACGGCTTCGCCGAGATGGAGTTCGGGGCCTGGGACGGCCTCACCTTCGACGAGGTGGCGGCCCGGCACCCGGAGGAGCTCGACAGCTGGCTCGGCTCGCTCGACGTCGCGCCGAGCGGGGGCGAGTCGTTCCGGGTGGTCGAGAAGCGCGTCCTCGCCGGCCTGCAGCGGCTGCTCGACCACCACCCCGGCCGCACGATCGTGGTGGTCAGCCACGTGACGCCGATCAAGACCCTGGTCGCCCACGCCGTCGAGGCGCCGCTCGAGGCGGTGTTCCGGATGGAGCTCTCGCCGGCCTCGGTGACGGTGCTGTCGTTCTTCCGTGGCGGCCCGGACGGCACCGAGCAGCGGGCGTCGCTGCGGATGTACAACGCACTCCCACCCGGCTCGGACCCGTTCTCGTCGCCGGCCCGCTGGTGAGCGCGGCTCCCGCCTGAGCGGGCCCCGGTCGAGCGGGCCCGGGCCGGAGGCGGGTCAGGAGCGGGGGTACGCCGCGGGCGTGTCCTGGCGGCCCAGCGCGGCGGGCAGCCGGCGCACCGCCCGGGCGAGCTCGCGCAGCTCCGCGCCGTGCAGCGCCTGCGGGCCGTGGCACAGCGCGTCCTCGGGGTGCGGGTGCACGTCGACGGCGACCCCGTCGGCGCCCACCGCGATCGCGGCCCGCGCCAGCGGCACCACCAGGTCGCGCCGGCCGGCGGCGTGCGAGGGGTCCACCACCACGGGGAGGTGGCTGGCGGCCTGCGCAACCGGCACCGCGACCAGGTCGGGGGTGGTGCGGGTGGTCGGCTCAAAGGTGCGGATGCCGCGCTCGCAGAGCACGATGTCGAGGTTCCCGCGCTGGGCGATGTGCTCGGCGGCCATCAGCCACTCCTCGACGGTCGCGGTGTGGCCGCGCTCGAGGAGCACCGGCCGCCCGGTCTCGGCGACCGCCTGCAGCAGCCCGACGCTGGCCATGCTGGCGGAGCCGACCTGCAGCATGTCCGCGTGCTCGGCGGCGACCGGCACGTCGCGGGGGTCGACGACCTCGGTCACCACCGGCATCCCGGTCGCCTCGCCCGCGCGGGCGAGGATCTCCAGGCCGGTCACGCCGAGCCCTGGGAAGGCGTACGGCGAGGTCCGCTGCTTCCACGCGCCCGCGCGCAGCAGCGAGGCCCCCGCCGAGCGCGCGATGTGCGCGGCCTCGAGCGCCTGCTCGGCCGACTCGACCGCGCACGGCCCGGCGATCAGCGTGAACCGGCCGGGCCCCAGCGGCACCCGGCGCTCACCCGAGCCCACCCAGACGGTGGATCGCTCGGGGTGGTGCTGGCGGCTCACCAGCTTGTAGGGGTCGGAGATGCGGTGCACGGCGGCGACCCCGGGCAGCGCGCGCAGATCCAGCTGCCAGAAGGCGTCGACGTCGCCGACCAGACCGATGATCGTGCGGCTGACCCCGGTGGACACGAAGGTCTCGCCGCCGGCCGCCTCGACCCGGGCCACCACCCGGGCCACGTCCTCGGGCGTGGCCCCGGGGGCCATCACGACGACCATGACGGTTCCTCTTCGCAGCAGGGGGACCACGCCGTCGGGGTCCGGGAACGACGTCACGACGGTAGGTGACCCGGCCGCGGCCGCGCGGTGACGACCGGGATGTGGAACCGGATCGTGATCAGACCGTGAGGTGCTGCACCTCGGCCTCGACCCGGCGGCGCGGGACCAGCTCGACGACGAGCATCGCGGTGAGCACCATGGCGCCGCCGACCAGCATCCGCACCGTGAGCGACTCCCCGCCGGCCAGCACCGCGAAGAACGCCGCGAAGACCGGCTCCATGCTCATGATGATCGCGCTGCGCGTGGGCGGCAGGTGGGCCTGCGCCCAGGTCTGCGCGACCAGCGCGAGCGCCCCGGCGAACAGCGCCATGTAGATCACCGAGAGCCAGTCCGCGCCGCTCTGCGGGAGCACGATCCCGTCCGGCAGGGTCGCCACCAGGCACACCAGCGTGATCACGACCAGCTGCAGGATCGACATGCCGAGCGCCTCGTGCGGGGTGGACCAGGCACCCAGCCCGACGATGTGCAGCGCGTAGAGCAGCGCGGAGACCAGCGTCAGCGCCTCGCCGTACCCGATCGAGAGCCCGTCGAGGGTCAGCACCCCGAGCCCGGCGGTCGCCAGCAGCACCGCGCCCCAGGTGCCCGCCGTGATGCGGGTGCGCAGCAGGGCGGCGGCAAGGACCGGCGTGAGCACGACGTACATGCCGGTGATGAAGCCGGACACGCTGGCCGCGGTGTGCGCGAGCCCCGCCGTCTGGAGGATCTGCGCCACGCCGTACAGCAGGCCGAGCGCGAGCGCCGAGCGACGGGCGGAGGGGGAGAGTCGGCCGACCGCTCGGGGGGCGACGAGGAAGAGCGCGACGCTGGCGATCGCGAAGCGGACCGCGAGGAAGTCCAGCGTCGGCATCCGCTCCAGCAGGTCGTGGATGAGGAAGAACGTCGAGCCCCACATCGCGGTGACCGCGAGCAGGCTCCCGGTCGCCAGCAGGGTCGTACGACGTGCCTCGGTCACGTGCTCGCCGCCCGGAGCCCTGCGCGCGCCTGCGCCCGCAGCCGCTTGAGCAGCGGGATGTCCACGTTGTCCGCACCCCGCGAGCCTGGGGTCTCGAGCACGAACGGCACCCCCTGCGTCGCGGGATGGGCGAACAGCTCGGTGAACGCGGCGGTGCCGATGTGGCCCTGGCCGATGAGCTGGTGGCGGTCCTTGAAGGCGCCGCGGACGTCCATCGAGTCGTTGGCGTGCACCAGGCGGAGCCGACCGGGGCCGCCGATCTCGACGATCCGGTCCACGGTCGCGGTCGCGCCGCCGGGCTCGTCGAGCGGGGCGCCGGCGGCGAAGACGTGGCAGGTGTCGAGGCAGATCCCGGCCTTCGGGTGGTGGTCGAGGGCGTCGAGGTAGCCCGCGAGGTCGTCCACGCCGGCGCACAGCGACCGGCCCTGGCCCGCGGTCGGCTCGAGCAGCAGCCACGGGGCCGCGTCGCCGGCGACGACCTCCAGCAGCGGCAGGAGGCCCTCGCGCACCTGCCGCAGCGCGGCCGCGTGGCGGGCCTCCTGCTCGGCGGTGTCGGTCGCGGAGTCGACGTAGGAGCCGGTGTGCACGACCACGCCCTCGGCGCCGATCTCGGCGGCGCGGCGCAGGTTGTGGGCGACGGCCGCGACCGAGCGCTCGTAGGTCGAGGCGGTCGGCGAGCCGAGGTTCACCAGGTAGGGGGAGTGGATGAACGCCCGCATCCCGCGCCGCTCGATCTCGGCGCGGAAGCGCCGGTCGTCGGCGGGCCTGCCGGCCGAGAGCGCCCAGCCGCGGGGGTTGCCCACGAACAGCTGGATGGTCTCGCAGCGCAGCAGGTCGGCGTTGGCCAGGGCGCCGTCGGTCAGGCCCTTCCCCACCAGGACGTGGGTGCCGATCGGGTTCCGGACAGCGTCGTCCGTGGCGGGGTCGCAGGGCATGACAGAAGGCTAGGTGGCCGGCGCCGGGGGACGGTCGCCGGGCGGGCCGGACCGGCGGCCGGATCAGGTCTGGATCAGATCCGGATCAGGTCTAGATCAGGTAGAGCGTGATGGTGGACCCCTTGGGCACCATCTCGCCGGACCCGGGGGAGAGCTTGAGGACGTAGCCGAGGCCGAGGTACTCCGCGGAGTTGTCCACGACCACCTTGAAGCCGAGCGCCTCCAGCTCGGCGGTGGCGGCGTCCACGCCGGACGCCCGGATCCCGTCGGGGACGCGGACCAGCTCGGGCCCCTTGGACACGACCAGGCGCACCGTGTCCCCGCGGTAGACGGTGCCGCCCGGCGGCTCCTGGGAGATCACCTCGCCCCGGTCGTAGCTGTCGGAGTACTCCTCGGAGCTGCGATCGACCACCAGCCCCTTGCCCTCGAGGGCGGCCTGCGCCTTGTCGGCGTCCTTGCCGGTCCAGTCCCGCAGGTGGATCGGCTTCCTGCCCTTGCTCACGAACAGCGTGACCGCGGTGCCGGGCCGTTCGGTCGTGCCGGCCTTCGGACTGCTGCCGAGCACGATCCCCTCGGGCACGGTCTCGGAGAACCGGTCGACCTCGCGGGCGAAGGACAGGTGGGTGGCCTCCAGCGCGGCCTTCGCCTGGTCGAGGGTCTGGCCCTTGAGCTTCGGGACGTCGTACCTCTCCTTGCCCAGCGAGATCACCACGCTCACGGTGCCGCCGTCGAGCACCCGCGAGCCGGCGTTCGGGTCGGTGTCGATCACGTGCCCGGCCGGCACGGTCTCGGAGTACGCCGGGTCGTCGAGCCGGGGGTCGAGGCCGGCGGCGCGGAGCCGGTCCAGGGCGGCCGGCCGGGTCAGCCCGATCACCCCCGGTGTGGAGGTGTAGCGGGCCCACCCGAACCACCAGGCGCCGGCACCGGCGGCGACCGCGAGCACCAGGAGGAGCGCGAGCAGCAGCGGACCCCGGCGTCGCCGCGGACGGCGGCCGCCGCCCGCGGTGGACGGGGGGCGGGTCGACGCAGCGGGTAGGGCCGGCGGAGCCGCGTGGGAGCGCGGGATCAGGCTGGTCCGCTCCTCCCCGCCGTCGGGGCCGGGGGCCGAGGGACGGGCCGGGGCCAGCAGGCCGGCCAGCTCCGCGTCGTCGAAGGGGTCGGGCGCGGTGTCGTGCCGGCCGGGACCGTCGGCGGTGCCGGCCTCCCCGTCGCCTTCCCCGTCGCCTTCCACGTCGCCGGCGCGCAGCAGCAGCGGGGCGAGGTCGGCGGTGAGCTCGGGGTCGTCCCGCACGCCGTCGGCGAGGGCGTGGCTCACCCGGTGGACCTGGTGCAGCAGCACCCTCGCGTCGGCGGGGCGCAGCTCCCGCTGGCGCGCGGTCGCGCGGGCGACCAGGGCGTCGACGTACGCCGGGATCCCCGGCACGCTGCGCGACGGCGGGGGGACGTCCTCGTGCACGTGCTTGTAGGCGACCTGGATGGGCGACTCGCCCTCATGGGGCTTGTTGCCGGTGAGCAGCTCGTAGAGCACCACCCCGGCGGCGTAGACGTCGGCGCGCGGGTCGGCCCGGCCGTCGACGACCAGCTCGGGGGCGAGGTAGGAGACCGTGCCGATCAGCACGCCCGAGGTGGCGGTGTGCTGGGTGTCGGCGCTGACCGCCTTGGCCAGGCCGAAGTCGGCGACCTTGATCCGGCTGGCGCCGGTCCCGGGCTCGGTGGCGATGAGCACGTTCTCGGGCTTCACGTCGCGGTGGATCAGGCCGGCCCGGTGCGCGGCGGCCAGCGCCGAGAGCACGGGGTCCAGCAGCGCCAGCGCCTTCGCCGGCGCCATCGGGCTCTCCTTGCGGATGACATCGCGCAGCGTGTGGCCCGAGACCAGCTCCATCGCGAGGTAGACGGTGCCGTCCTCCTCGCCCTGGTCGTAGACCGCCACGACGTTGGGGTGGGAGAGCCGGGCCGCGGCGCGTGCCTCCCGGACGAACCGGTCGGCGAACTCGCCGTCGTCGCCGAGGCCGGCGTGCATGACCTTCACCGCGACGGTGCGGTCGAGCCGGATGTCGGTGGCCTCGTAGACGCTGGCCATGCCGCCGCGGGCGATCCGGCCGAGGATGCGGTAGCGCCGGTCGAGGAGTCGGCCGATCATGGGGTCGCCGGCGGCGCCGTCGGCACCCGTGGGGGCATGCCGACCCGTCTGCTGGCGTGGCTGCACGACGACCCTCCTGCGGCCGGACGGGGAAGGATCCGGTGGCCCCATGGTACGGACGCCGGCCCCGGCGGCGGCGGTGGGAGCGCCCCCGGCGTGGCGTTCGGACGCCGGGTCGGCGCTCGCTCAGGCCGGGGGCCGGCCCTGCTCGAGGCGGTGCCGGATCGCGAGCACGTTGTCGACGTAGTGCCGGGTCTCGTCGTAGAGGCCGTGCTGCCGCACCGCCCCGAGGCCCTGGTAGTAGGCCGCGACGGCGCGTCGCCGCGTGCGGGTCTGCTCGTCGAGCACGCGCAGCAGTCGGACGCCCGCGGTGGCGTTGTCGGCGAGCCGGTGCAGTCGCAGCCGGTGGTCGGCGTACTGCGACATCCAGCGTCCGGTGGCCGGCAGCACCTGCATGGTGCCGATCGCTCCGGCCCCCGAGCGCCGGTCCATCCGCCAGCCGGACTCCTGCCACGCCACGGCCAGTGCCAGCTGGGGGTCCACGCCGTGGCGGGCGGCGGTGCGGGCCACGGCCCGGCGTACGGCGGGCCGAGCGGGAGCGGCGGAGTGGCCGGTGCGGTGACCGGTGTGGTGACCGGGGTGGTGGCCGGTGTGGGGGACCGCGGCGAGCACCACCGGGATCTCCAGGCGCTGCCCGACCCGGATCGCGGCGCCCGCACCGAGGTGGTTGCGGGCGACGAGCTCGGCGGTCCAGGCGTGGTAGCGGACGGCCAGGCCGGTCACCGTCTCGCCGGGGCGCACCCGGTGCTCCACGATCCTGCGCCCGGAGGGCCCGGCCTCGTCGGCGACCGCCGCCGGGACGGCCAGCACCGTGGTCGCGAGCAGGCCGGCGAACAGGGCGAACAGGCCGGCGACGGCCGGCACCGGGCGCACGAGGGCTCGCGGGCTCAGGCGTGGGCTCAGGCCTGAGTCGGGGTGACGAGACGTCCGGGGTCGGGGGGTGGTCGAGGCCATGGAGGCTCTCCCTTCGGCGTCCCGCGCGGCACCCGGGTCCCGAGCGGCCCGGTGGGGACGCCGGGGGACGTCGCTCGACCGTACGTGACCCCGGCGCTGGTGCTCAAGGGACCCAGGTGACTCCTGTGGTCATGGGTGGCGCTCCCCGGAGCCGGTTTCGCGTGGGCCCCGGGGCAGGTGGGAGAGTGGTGCCATGACCGAACCGAGACTCGCCGACGCCGACCTCGCCGCGCTGGTGGAGGAGTGGATCGACTGGGCGGAGACCGCCCGTCGGCTCGGGGTCACCGTGGGCAAGGTGCGCACGATGATCCGCGACCACGAGCTTGCCGCCGCGGTGCCCTCACCGGGCGCCGGCCAGCAGGTCCCGGCCCTGTTCGTCCAGGACGGACTCGTCGTCAAGGGCCTGCCGGGCCTGCTCACCGTGCTGCACGACGGCCGCTACGACGACCGCGAGTGCATCGCGTGGATCTTCTCCGACCTCGACCTGCCGGGCCGCCCGATCGACGCGCTGCGGGAGAACCGCGGGTCGGAGGTCAAGCGCCGGGCCCAGGCGATGGCGTTCTGACGGCTCGGACCGCGGCTCGGACGGCGATTCAGACCGCGCGGTCGGTGGCGGCCGAGGCGAGCTCGCGCAGCACGCCGCACGCGCGACGGTCCAGCTCGGCCCGCTCCAGGGCCGCGACCGCGCGGCCGGCGAGCTCGGCGATCACGCCCTCGACCTGGGCGTGCGCCCCGGACCCGTCGATCACCTGCCGCAACCGGTCGACCTCGTCGGGGGCCAGGTCGGTGCCGAGCGACTCGTGCAGCAGCCGGGCGTCCTCCGAGTCGGCCGCGTCCAGCGCCAGGGCGACCAGCACCGTGCGCTTGCCCTCGATCAGGTCGTCGCCGGCCGGCTTCCCGGTCGTGGCGGGGTCGCCGAAGACCCCCAGGAGGTCGTCGCGCAGCTGGAACGCCTCGCCCAGCGGCAGCCCGAAGGCCGTGAGCTCGGCCATCGTGCGCGTCCCCGCGCCCGCCAGCGCGGCCCCGATGTGGAGCGGGCGCTCGATGGAGTACTTCGCCGACTTGTAGCGCAGCACGGTCATCGCCGCGTCGACGTCCGCGGCGCCGCGCGCCTGCACGGACACGTCGAGGAACTGCCCGGCGATCACCTCCGAGCGGCAGTGGTCGAAGACGTCGAGCGCCGGAGCGACCCGGGCGGCCGGCAGCCCGCAGTGGCGCAGCAGCTCGTCGGCCCACGTGAGCAGCAGGTCGCCGAGCAGGATCGCCGCGGCCGCGCCGTACTGCTCGTGGTCGCCGCGCCAGCCCGCCTGCCGGTGGGCGGACTCGAACTGCCGGTGCGTCGCCGGGCGGCCGCGCCGGGTGTCGGAGGCGTCCATCAGGTCGTCGTGGACGAGCGCGCTCGCGTGCAGCAGCTCCAGCGACGCGCAGGCCCGCACCAGCGCGGCCTCGTCCTCGGGGCGCTCGACGGCGCCGGGGTCGACGGCGAGGTGGCCCCAGTAGCAGAACGCCGCGCGGAAGCGCTTGCCCCCTGAGACCGAGGCGCGGGCCTCGTCGACGAGACGGGCGGCGTCCGGCCCGAGCGGCGCGAGCCGCTCGGCCTGCTCGTCGAGGAACGCCGTCAGCGCGGCCTGGACCCGGTCGCGGAACCCGGCGCTGTCCCAGCCGCTGTCGCACCCGCTGCTCGTCACGGCGACGACACTAGAGGGTGCGGCACCGGCCCGGACCGGCAGGTGGACCGGCGCTCGGACTTGGACATCGCCGGTCCAGAGCTCGCGGCGAACCTAGACTTCGCCCCATGGAGAGCGGACGCGGGCGCAGCATGGCCGACCTGATCGGGGGCGGGGAGCGCTCGTTCTCCTTCGAGTTCTTCCCGCCGAAGGACGCCGCGGGGGAGGAGCAGCTCTGGCGCGCGATCAGCGACCTCGAGCCCTACCGGCCGACGTTCGTCTCGGTCACCTACGGCGCGGGCGGGTCGACGCGCGACTCCACGGTCCGGATCACGGGTCGCATCGCGCGCGAGACCTCGCTCACGCCGATGGCCCACCTCACCTGCGTCGGCCACACCCGCGCCGAGCTCGAGACCATCCTCGACCGGTACGCCGAGGCCGGTGTCCACCACGTGATGGCGCTGCGCGGGGACCCGAGCGACGGGCCACGGGCGCCGTGGACCCCGACCACGGGGGGACTGACCTACGCCACCGAGCTGGTCGAGCTCGCCCGCTCGCGCGGCGACTTCCGCATCGGGGTGGCGGCCTTCCCCGAGGGGCACCCCACGGCCGCGTCCCTGGACGCCGACGCCGACGTGCTCGCCGCCAAGGCCCGCGCCGGGGCGGAGTTCGCGGTCACCCAGATGTTCTTCCGCGCGGAGGACTACTTCGGCCTGGTCGAGCGGGTGCGCGCCCGTGGCGTCGACCTCCCGATCCTGCCCGGGATCATGCCGATCCTGAACCTCAGCGCGATCCGCCGGCAGGGCGAGCTGATCGGCGCCGACGTGCCGGCGTCGGTCGTCGGCCGGATCGCCGCCCACGACGGCGACCCGGCCGCGGTCCGGAACGAGGGGGTCAAGATCGCGGTCGAGCTGTGCGAGGAGCTGCTGGCGGGTGGCGCTCCCGGCCTGCACTTCTACACGCTGAACCGCTCGCGGGCCACGCTGGAGATCTTCGAGGCGCTCAACGTCACCGTCTGAGCCTCACCGGGAGCCGGCGGGCTCCGCCGTGCCGTCCGCGCCGTCGAGCGCCGCCACCTCGGGGAAGCCGATCATCTGCTCCGGCGCCCGGTGCTGCCGGCCCGCCCACACGTAGTAGACGAGCGCCGGCACGGCCAGCCCGACCAGCCAGGAGATGTCCGCGCCCCCGAGCGCCTTGGTCACCGGACCGGTGTAGAGGGTCTGGGCCAGGAAGGGCACCTGCACCACGATGCCGACCGCGTAGGTCACCAGCGCCGCGGCGTTCCAGCGGCCGTAGCGCCCCTCGGGGTCGTAGAGCGCCGGGAGGTCCACCTTCTCCTTCGACACCAGGTAGTAGTCGGTGAGGTTGATCGCGCTCCACGGGGTGAAGACCATCAGCAGCAGCAGCACGAAGTTCTTGAAGTTGCTCAGGAAGTCCGCGCTGGCCCACAGCGCGATCGCCATCGACGCCAGCAGCATCACCACGATGAAGGCCGCACGGGCCCCCTGTCCCATCCGGCGCTGACCGGTGAAGGCCGTGACGGAGGTGGCGGCGCACATGAAGCTGCCGTAGGCGTTGAGGCAGGTGACCGTCAGCTTGCCCACCACGATCAGCAGGTAGATCAGGGCCGCCACGGCAGCCGGGCCGGCGAGGTCGCCCAGCCACGCCACCTGGCCGGAGAGGAACGCGTCCCCGGCGACCGCGGCCACGACGGCACCGAAGGTCATCGACACCTGCGAGCCGAGCACGCTGCCGGCGAAGGTGCCCCAGAACGTGTGCCGGGGCGGGGTGTCGGCGGGCAGGTAGCGCGAGTAGTCGGCGACGTAGGGTCCGTAGGTCAGCTGCCATCCCGCGCCGAGGGAGACCGCCAGCAGGAACGTGGCGAAGTCGAAGGTGGGGTGGGCGAAGGCCGCGCCGACGTCGTGCTGGGTGAACAGGCGGACGGCGAGGTAGCCGAAGCCGATGATGCCGAGGACCGAGGCGACCCGGCCCACGGAGTGGATCAGGTCGTGGCCCACGATCGCGATCACCGCGACCAGCGCGATGAACAGGCAGATCCCGACCGCGGGCGCGTCCACGCCGAGGAACGCGTTGATCGCCTGCCCCGAGAGCACGGTCCCGGTCGCGGTGAAGCCGAGGTACATCACGATCACCAGGACCAGGGGGACGACGGCGCCGAAGACGCCGAACTGGGCGCGGCTGGAGATCATCTGGGGCAGTCCCAGTCGTGGGCCCTGCGCGGAGTGCAGCGCCATCACGGCGCCCCCGAGCACGTTGCCCAGGAGCAGCCCCACGATCGCCCACAGGGCGTGGGCGCCGAAGACGACGGCCAGGGCGCCGTCGACGACGGCGGTGATCTGCAGGTTGGCGCCCAGCCACAGCGTGAACTGGTTGGCGGGGGTGCCCTGCCGCTCGGCGGCCGGGATGGCATCGATCGAGCGGCGCTCGATCCGGGGCGCATGTGCTGCCATGGTGGTCCTTCGGTCCAGTGGCCCGGGAGTCGGGCCGTGACGGTGACCAACGACACACCCTGTGGTGGGTGGTTGGAGAGCGGATCCCGCAAGAACCGTCTCGGATCCGAGACTTATCGGGCGTCGGGTGCCCGGCCCGGGGGAGCCGGGGTCAGGCGGGGCCCACGGCCTCGGCGACCAGGGCGGCGGAGAGGCCGACGAAGGGCAGGCCCGAGCCGGGGGTGGCGTGCGCCCCGGCGGCGTAGACCCCGGGCACGGGGGTGGTCGGACCGAGACGGCGGCGCACCGTCGCGCGCCCCTGCCACCGCACCCCGAGCGGCGAGCCGCCCCACTGCTCGACCAGCTCCCGGGGGGACCGGTCGAGCCTGGTGACCAACTGGCGGCGGACGTCGATGCCGTGGCGTGCCAGCGCCACCAGCACGTCCTCGAGCAGCGTGCCGCGGGCGTGGATCGTCCACCCGGTGTGGCCCGCGGGGGCCCGGCCGCCGGGCCGCACCACCAGCAGCGGGTCCCCGTGCAGCACCAGCTCCGGCGGCAGGTCGGGGACCGGCCCCTCGAGGCCGACGTGGCTGACGGACGGCGGGATCGCCGGCATGGTCCGCTCGACGTACGGCGCCAGCGTCGGAAGCCGTCTCGGGTCCACCGCGCAGACCACGACCTCCGCGTCCAGCTCGCCGTCGGGGGTGACCACCGCGACCACCCGGCCGTCCCGGACCACCAGGTCGCGGACCTCGGTCCCGGTGTGCACCTCGACCCTGCGGGTCGCCAGCCGCCGCTCGAGGGCGGCCGCGAGCGCCGTCATGCCGCCGACGAGCGTCCAGCCGCCGAAGCGCTGCTCGACGTAGGAGGTGACGCCGAGCCAGGCCGGCACGTCGCGCAGGTCGTGCCCCTCGGCGACGAACGGGTGGCCGGCGACCAGCCGCAGCCGCTCGTCGCGGAACGCCTTGCGCAGGCTGCGGCGCAGGGACTGCCGGCTCGCGAGGACCGGTGCCAGCTCCGGGGACAGGTCGTCGCGGTCCCAGGGGTGCTCCAGGTAGTTGCGGCGCAGCACGTCCCAGACCTCGGCGTGCGCGCGGACGTGATCGGTCCAGCGCCGGCCCAGCCCCTCGCCGAGGGCGTCGAAGGCGCGGAGCTGCGCCCCCCGGGACCCACCGGGGAGCGCGAGCGAGGTGCCGTCCTCGAAGCGGTGCTCGCGGATGATCTCGAGGGGGACCAGCTCCAGCTCGCGCTCCAGGGGCCGCCCGGACTTGCGGAACAGGTCACGCACCACGGCCGGCAGCAGCGCGCTGGTGGGCCCGCCGTCCCAGGCGAAGCCGTCCGCGCGGACCTCGGCGAGGGCACCGCCGAGCTGTCCGGCGCGCTCCAGCAGCGTCACCTGGTGGCCGAGCTTGGCGAGTCGTGCCGCCGCCGCCATGCCGCCGAAGCCGCCTCCGAGCACCACGACCCGCGCCATGGCGTGCACCCTACGGCGCGGTGGCTCAGCCGGGCCGCTCGGCGTCGATCACCCGGGCCAGGGAGCCGGCGTCGCGGCCGACCACGGTGGTGCCGTCGTCGGCGGTGAGGATCGGACGCTGGATCGCGCGCGGGTGCTCGGCGAGCGCGGCCAGCCAGGCCTCGCGGGCGGACGCGTCGCGCGGCAGGTCGATGCCCGCCTCCCGGGCCTCCTTCTCGCGGGCGATGTCCCACGGCTCGAGCCCGAGCCGGGTCACCACCTCGCCGAGCTCGCCGGCGGTCGGGGTCTCCTCCAGGTAGCGACGGACGGTGTATCCGACGCCGGCGGCCTCCAGCTCCGAGACCGCCGTGCGGCACTTCGAGCAGGCGGGGTTCAGCCAGATCTCCATGGTCGGCCCCGGCTCACTCGACCTCGACCACGGTCGCGCCGGTGAGCGCGAGGAGCTCGTCGTACGACGTGGAGAACACCGCCGCGGGGTGTCCGGCGGCGGCCCAGACCACGTCGTACTTCTGCAGCCAGGAGTCGAGGTACGTCGGGACCGGTGCGGGGTGGGCGAGGGGGGAGACCCCGCCGATCACCTGCCCGGTGTGCTCGCGGACGAACTCCGGCGTGGCCCGCTCCAGCGCGGGGAGCCCGAGGCGCTCGGCCACCCGCACGGTGTCGACGCGGTGGGCGCCCGAGGTGAGGATCAGCACGGGGGAGCCGGCGGCGTCGAAGAGCAGGCTGTTGGCGATCGCACCCGTCTCGCAGCCCAGCGCGGCGGCCGCCAGTGCGGCGGTGTGGACCGAGTCGGGGAGAATGACGATCTCACCGGTGCCGCCCCGCGCGCGGTGCTCGTCTCGAAATCGGGTGATCGCGGGGTGCTCGGTGGTCATACTGCGACCCTAGCGAGAAGCGGGGCCGCCGATCCGCGGGTTCCGGCCCACGAGTTCCAGTCATGAGTTCCGGTCACGAGTTCCGCACGCGCCGTCACCGGTCGTGCGGGAGAGGAGAGTGCATGAGACGGCAGCAGCCGCGCTCGATCAGCGGTGCGATCGGGGTCCTGGCCGCGATGGTGGTGCTCAGTGGCCTGACCGCGCTGCTGACCGTGGTCTACCGCGACCGGCTCGTCCGGTCCTGGGAGACCGGCCACCCCGACGTCGGCGGCGCGCTGCAGCCACCGGCGTTCGTGCCGGTCGCGATCGTCCTCTTCTGCGTCTTCGCGCTGCTCGCGGGGGTGCTGGTCAGCTTCCTGCGCGGCGGGCATCCCTGGGCGCGGCTGGCGCTCAGCGGGCTGAGCATCTTCATGGCCGTGGTGTCGCTGGCGGGGCTCCGCTCGGACCCGCCCACGCTGTTCCTGGTGCTCCCCGTGGTGTGGGTGGCGCTCGACCTCGCCCTGCTGGTCTGCCTCTGGCTGCCCGCGACCAGCGCCTACGTCAACGGCTCCTGGGAGTCCGACCCGGCGCCGACGCGGCCCTCCGCCTAGGCCTGTCCCGACCACCTGACCCCGCCCGGGAGGACGGGGTCCTCGGCGTGCCCGACGCCGATCCTCGGTCCCCGCGCCCAGTCCCAGTCCCCAGTCCCCGATCGGTGTTGACGGGCTGTCCGTGGCGAGGTGTACCGTTCGGAGTAGTTCGAACAAACGTTCGACTCCGCCTGGTGGGGGCGACCTCGACCCCGTCCCCACCGGGCCGGCCCGGGCAGGCCCGGGCCGGCCGGCGGTCGGGCCTGCGGGCCCCGGGTCGGTGTCCGGGGTCGAGATCGGGCGCAGGAGGCGGCACGGATGAGGCGGTACGACGACCCCGTGGAGGTACGACGGGGACTGGTGACAGGCGTGGAGGGACCCGAGCAGTTCCTCTGGCGCGGACGGTTGTGGAAGGTGCGCGCCGTGCTCGCGCACTGGGTGGAGACGGCGCCGTGGTGGCAGTCCTCCGGCGTGCGTGCGGTGGTCGGCTCCGACGACGCCCGGGAGGGGGACCGGGCCGTGGGGCCGGCGGGGGACCTGCTGGTCGAGCGCGAGCTCTGGCGGGTCGAGGCCGGCCGCGGTGCCGGGCCGGCCGCCGGTGACGGGATCTCCGGGGGCGGCGGGGTCTTCGACCTCTCCTTCGACTGGTCCGACGGGCGCTGGCAGCTCGTCGGCTGCGTGGACTGAGGGGAGGAGCCATGGACGTCCTCACCCCCAATCCCACCCCCAACCCCAACCCCTACGCCCTGCCGGCCACGACCCACTCCTACCTGGCGCGGGCCGCGGAGTCGCTGAGCGAGGCGATGGCCGCCACCGAGGTGCCGACCCGCTACGCCTGCGCCCACGTGGCGGCGCTGCGGGCCACGGCCGCGTTGCTGGCGGCGCGCGCCCAGCCGGCCCCGCGCCGGCGTCCGCAGAGGAGCGCCTCCCAGAAGAATGCTTGGGTGCTGCTGGCCGAGGTGGCCCCCGAGCTGGCCGAGTGGGCCCACTTCTTCGCCGCCGGCGCCGCCAAGCGGGCGGCCGCGGAGGCGGGCTCCACCCGGGCGGTGAGCGAGCGCGAGGCCGACGACCTGGTCCGTGACGCGGACCGCTTCCTCGCGGTGGTCGAGCAGTGCCTCGGGCTGGTCCCGCACGCCCCGGCGGCGGTCCAGCTGGTCCGGCACGTGAGTTGAGGCGAGCCGTGACCGACCCGTTCCCCCACCTCCACGTGGCCTCCGGCTACTCCCTGCAGTACGGCGCGTCACACCCGCACACGCTGGTCGAGCGTGCGGTCGAGCACGAGATGGACACGCTCGCGCTCACCGATCGCGACGGCACCTACGGCGCGGTGAAGTTCGCCAAGGCGTGCCTGGCCGCCGGGGTCCGCCCGGTGCTCGGCGTGGACCTCGCCCACCGGCCGGTCCTGCCCGGCGAGCGACCGGACGGGCAACCGGCCGGGCGACCGCGGACCCCGGTCCGGGGCGGCGCCTTCCGCGACCCCCGGCTGCCCCGGGTGACGTTGCTGGCCGCCGGCCGGGCCGGGTGGGCGGCCCTGTGCCGGCTGGTCTCGGCCACGCACCTGGCCGGCGAGCGCGGGGCCCCCGTGCTCGACCCCGGGCTGCCGGAGGTGGCCGAGCTGCTCGGCTCCGGTGACCTGCTGGTGCTGCTGGGGCCGGCCTCGGAGCTGGGGACCGCCGCGGCGCGTCGCCGCGACGACCTGGCCCGGGCCGCCCTGGCCCCGTGGCGCGCGCTGGTGCCCGCGGAGGACCTGCTCGTCGAGCTGGTCTCCCACCGGCGCGGCGCCACGGGCGGGGGCTGGGGGCCGGGGAGCGCGCCCCACGCGGCCCGGATGGCGGTGCAGGCGCGGGAGGCCGGCCTGCAGACGGTGCTCACCAACGCGGTCCGCTACGCCGACCGCGCCGACGCCCCGACCGTCGACGTCCTCGACGCCGCCCGGCGCCTGGTCGCGCTGGACCGGCGCCACGTCGACCGGGGCAACGCCGAGGGCTACCTGAAGTCCGGCAAGGAGATGACCGAGGTCGCCGAGGAGGTCTGCCGGCTCGCCGGCCTGGCCGCCGACCCGGCCGCAGAGGCCCGGCGGCTGCTCGCCCGCACCCGCGCGGTGGCCGACCGGTGCGCGCTGGACCCCCGTGCCGACCTGGGGCTGGGGGAGGTGCACTTCCCGGAGTTCCGGCTCGCCGGCGGCGAGGCCACGCGCCGGCCCACCCCGGGGGCGAGCCCGGCCGACGCGCTGCTGCGGGCCCGGTGCGAGAGCGCATTGGGCGACCGCTACGGCTCCGCGCCGAGGCAGGTGGTCTGGAAGCGGCTCGACGACGAGCTGGAGATGATCCGCGGGCTCGGCTACGCGTCGTACTTCCTCACCGTCGGCGACGTCACCGACCTGATCCGCGAGATGGGCGTGCGCTGCGCGGCCCGCGGCTCGGGCGCCGGCAGCCTGGTCAACTACCTGCTCGGCATATCCGGGGTCGACCCGATCCGCCACGGCCTGCTCATGGAGCGGTTCCTCTCACCGCTGCGCCAGGCGCTGCCCGACATCGACGTCGACGTCGAGTCCGCCCGCCGGCTGGAGGTCTACGAGCGGATCCTCGACCGCTACGGCGGGGAGCGGTGCGTGTGCGTCTCGATGATGGACACCTACCGGGTCCGCCACGCCGTGCGGGACGTCGGCGCCGCGCTGGGCATGCCGCCCGGTGAGATCGACGCGATCGCCAAGGCGTTCCCGCACATCCGGGCCCGCGACGCCCGGGTGGCGCTGCGCGAGCTGCCCGAGCTGCGCGCCAGCGGGCTGGGGGAGCAGCGGCTCGACCTGATGTTCCGGCTGGTCGAGCGGCTCGACGGGCTGCCCCGCCACATCGCCGTGCACCCGTGCGGGGTGCTGCTCTCCGACGCCACCCTGCTCGACCGCACCCCGGTGGAGGCGTCCTACGCCGGCTTCCCCATGAGCCAGTTCGACAAGGACGACGTCGAGGACCTCGGCCTGCTCAAGCTCGACGTGCTCGGCATCCGGATGCAGTCCTCGATGGCCCACGCCCTCACCGAGATCCGGCGCGTCGACGGCGTGGAGATCGACCTCGACGACGAGGAGCAGGTGCCCTTCGACGACGCCGAGACCTACGCGATGATCTCGAGCGCCCGGACCCTGGGCGTCTTCCAGATCGAGTCGCCCGGCCAGCGGGAGCTGGTCGGCAGGTCCGGCATCGAGTCCTTCGAGGACATCATCACCGACATCTCGCTGTTCCGGCCCGGGCCGGTCAAGAGCGACATGATCACGCCGTACCTCGACGCCAAGCAGGGCTGGCGGGCTCCGTCGTACCTCCACGAGGACCTGCGACCGATCCTCGGCCAGACCCACGGCGTGGTGGTCTTCCACGAACAGGTCATCGAGATCATCGCGCGCTTCGCCCGGCTCTCCTACGCCGAGGCCGACGAGGCCCGGCGGGCGCTCGGTGACGCCGACGGGATGGCCCAGACCAAGCTGTGGTTCTTCCCCCGGGTGCTGGCCCAGGGCTACTCCCTGCCCGTGGTCGAGGGGATCTGGCGGATCCTGGAGGCGTTCGCGTCGTTCGGCTTCTGCAAGGCCCACGCCGCGGCGTTCGCGCTGCCGACCTTCCAGTCGGCCTGGCTCAAGGCGCACTGGCCGGCCCACTTCCTGGCCGGCGTGCTCACCCACGACCCGGGCATGTACCCCAAGCGGCTGATCCTCGAGGACGCTCGCCAGCTCGGCATCGCCGTGCTCGGGCTCGACGTGAACGCCAGCGAGAAGGAGTACGCCGTCGAGCGACTCCAGCCGCGGCCTCTCGCGGCGGTGTCGTCGCTCGACGGGCGCTCCGGCGCCGCTCGTGGGCAGGAGTGGGACTACGGGATCCGCCTCTCTCTGGCCGAGGTGAAGGGCATCAGCGAGGCCGAGGTGGAGCGCATCGTCGCCGCCCGGCCCTACCACTCGCTGACCGACTTCTGGCACCGCGCCCGGGTGTCCCGGCCGATCGTGGAGCGGCTGGTGCTCGCCGGCGGCCTCGACTCCGTGCACGGCATCGGCGGCGGCCCCGCCGGCCCCGAGGGCGAGGTCCGCCGGCGTGGCCGGGTGACCCGGCGCGACCTGTTGCTGCAGGTCGCCGAGCTCGACCGGCACACCCGCGCGGTCGAGCGGGCCGGCCGGGGGCGCGGGCTGGCCGGACGCCGGGTCGCCGCCGCGGTCGACCCGGCCCGGGCGCGCGCGCTGGACGCCGCGGCCCGCAACAGCACCGACCCGGCGACCCGGGAGGCCGCCCCGGCGCTGGAGCGGCACCCGCTCGCCCTTCGAGACGGCTCGTCCCTCGCCTCCTCAGGAACCACCCGAGCGGGGGTGTGGGCGCGCGCGTCGGCGCAGTCGCGCGCCACCCCGCCGCCGCCCCCGGTCACCTCGGTGCAGCTCACCCTCGACCTCGGCGACGAGCCGGGCTCCGACGGGATCGCCGGCGGCCTGCCGGAGATGACCGCGGAGGAGAAGATGCGCGCGGAGCTGGAGATCCTCGGCCTCGACGCCAGCCGGCACGTGATGGAGACCTACGGCCGGTTCCTCGACGAGCTCGGGGTGACCCGCAGCCGCGACCTGCTCCTCCGGCGCAGCCGTTCCGAGCTGCTGGTCGCCGGGGTCAAGGTCGCCACCCAGACCCCGCCGATCCGGTCGGGGCGACGGGTCGTCTTCCTGACCCTCGACGACGCCACCGGCCCGGTCGACGCGACCTTCTTCGAGGACGCCCAGGGCCCGTACGCCGCCACCGTGTTCCACTCCTGGCTGCTGGTGGTCCGCGGCGTGCTGCGACGGACCGGCCGGCGCGGGGTCTCGCTGCGTGCCACCGGCTGCTGGGAGCTGCCCGAGCTGTTCGCGCTGTGGCGCGCCCACGGCGGCGGCCCTGAGGGGCTGGCCGCGGTCCACGAGGTGATGGCCGTGGTGCCGGAGGGGTTCACCGGTGTCGGGATCGAGGAAGCCGTCGCCGGTGCCGCCGAGAGCCGGGCCACCCGGCCGGTGATGGCTCGGCCGCAGTCGTTCCCGGGGACCGGCGCGGGCGAGGGGGCAGGCGAGGACTCCGAGCACCACCCCAGCGCGGCCGGCGGCATGGGCCGGCGCCGGGTGCTGGTGCACTCCAGCGGGTTCAAGCTCTCGCCGTACGCCGACGTCAAGCCGGCGGGGGAGTCCACGAAGGATGTTGCGCGCAAGCTGTGGCATCGCAGCTCCGGGAGCCCCGGATGAGCCGTCCCGTCCCCGCGTCCCTCCCGGCCGAGGCCCTAGGGTGTGGGGCATGCCCGAGAGCGTCCGATCCAGCGAGCGACCCGGCGAACGACCCAACGAACGACCCGGCGAACGACCCAGCGAACGCAGGGGCGCTGCCCGTACCGCCGTCGTCTGGGAGGCTTTGCTGCCCGTCCTCGGGGACGAGCCCCGCGACGTCGTCGACATCGGCGGTGGCACCGGGGGGTTCGCCGTCCGGGTGGCCGAGCTCGGCCACCGGGTCTCGGTGGTCGACCCCAGCCCCGATGCGCTGGCCTCGCTGGACCGCCGCGCCCGCGAGCGCGGGGTCACCGTCACCGGCCAGCAGGGCGACCTCTCCACGCTGCTGGACCTCGTCGGCCCCGACAGCGCCGACATGGTGCTCTGTCACGGGGTGCTCGAGGTCGTCGACGACCCCGCCGCCGCGCTGGCGTCGATCCACCGGGTGCTGCGACCCGGTGGCGCTCTCAGCCTGCTGGTCGCCCAGCGGCACGCCGCCGTGGTCGCCCGGGCGATGGCCGGCCACTTCGGTCAGGCCCTGGCGCTGCTCGACGACCCCACCGCCGCCGGCCGGTCGGGGCGCCGCTTCACCCGCGAGGAGCTCGACACCCTGCTCGGCGACGCCGGCTTCGAGCCGGTGTCGGCCCACGGGATCCGGATCTTCGCCGACCTGGTGCCCGGCTCGCTGCTCGACCTCGAGCCCGGTGCCACCGCGGCGCTGGTCGAGCTCGAGCGCGCCGTCGCCGAGCGACCCGAGTACCTCCCGCTCGCGACCCAGGTGCACCTCATCGCGCAGCGATGAGCGGAGCCGACTCGGGGGAGTTGTCTGCAGCCGCGGTGGTTGCGGTTCAGGCAGACCCCCTCTGCTGAAGGCCCGTTCCCGGCTCGCAGGCCGTGGACACCTCGCCGAGTCGGCGCAAATGTCCTCCCCCGCTTCGCTCCTCCGAACATTTCCGCCGACTCGGCTCTGCCGCGGGGGATCCTGCTGCGGGAGGCTCGGATGACCGACCCGTCCCTGCGGTGCCCGATCCTCCACGTCGACATGGACGCCTTCTACGCGTCCGTGGCCACGCGCGATCGGCCCGACCTGCACGACCGGCCCGTGATCGTCGGGGGCGGCAGCCGGGGGGTGGTGCTCTCGGCCAGCTACGCCGCCCGCCTGCACGGGGTGCGCTCGGCGATGCCGATGACCCGGGCCCGGCGGATGTGTCCCCACGCCGTGGTGCTCGCGCCCGACTTCGAGCTCCTCGGCCAGGTCTCCGCGGCAGTGATGGAGTGCTTCCGCCGGGTCACCCCGCTGGTGGAGGCGCTGTCGCTGGACGAGGCGTTCCTCGACGTGCGCGGCGCGGCGCGCCGGCTCGGGACTCCGCTGGAGATCGCCGAGCAGCTGCGGGCGACCATCCACGACGAGCAGGGCATCACCTGCTCGGTCGGGGTGGCGGCCGTGGTGTCGGTGGCCAAGCTCGCCAGCCGGCGTGCGAAGCCCGACGGCGTGCTGGTGGTCCCGCCGGAGGAGATCACCTCCTTCCTGCACCCCCTCGACGTGGGGGAGCTGTGGGGGGTGGGGGAGAAGACCCGGGCGATGCTGCACCGGCTGGGCCTGGTCACCGTCGGCGACGTCGCCCACATCCCCCTGCGCACCCTCCAGCGCGCGGTGGGCGCCGGGCTGGGCAGCCACCTCCACGAGCTCGCCTGGGGCACCGATCGCCGGGTGGTCACCGCGCGCCGGGGCCCGGACGAGCCGGACCGGTCGATGGGGGCCGACGAGACCTTCGATCGGGACACCGACGACCGGGAGGTGGTGTTGCGCGAGCTGCTGCGGCTCTCGGCCAGGGTGACCGGCCGGATGCGGGTGGCGGGGGTGGCCGGCCGCACGGTCACCCTCAAGCTGCGCTTCGCCGACTTCACCACGATCACCCGGTCCAGGACCCTGCCGGAGGGCACCGACGTGACGCAGGAGGTCTACCGCACCGCCGTCCGGCTGTACGACGCCCTGGGCCTGCAGCGGGCCCGGCTCCGGCTGGTGGGGGTGCGGGTCGAGGGCCTGGTGCCGCGGGAGACGGTCCAGCGGCAACTGGTCCTCGGGGAGCGCGAGCACGGCTGGTCGGAGGCGGACCGGGCCGTGGACCGGGCGGCGCGCCGGTTCGGCTCCGCGGCGGTGCGCCCGGCCAGCCTGCTCTCGTGAGCCCCCGGTGACCCGCCGGACGTCCCCGGACACCGATCCGTCATGAATTTCCCCTCCCGGCTACCGGGATCACCAGCCGCTGCCTAGACTTGAGTCAGGCTGATGCCACCCCCTACCAGCGCCACTGCTCTGGCTTGAGTCGACCGTGGAGGAACCGGTGCCGCTCTCGGAAGAGGAGCTCCGACTGCTCGAGCAGATGGAGCGCGCGCTGGTCGAGGAGGATCCCAAGCTCGCCTCCACGCTGCGCGGCACCTCGCTGAGGCGCTCGGCTCGTCGCCGGGCCATCGTCGCCGGCGTCTGCTTCGTCATCGGCATCGTCGTGCTGATGACCGGTGCCATCGCCCGGATCACCCCGGTCGGCATCGCCGGCTTCGTGGTCATGCTCGGCTCGGCCACGATCGCGGTCACCGCGCTCCGGGGTCGCCGGGCCGGTCACGCCGAGCCCCGCTCCGCCGGCCACCCCGCCCACGGCTTCACCGTCATCGACGGCGGCCGGTCCAGCCGGCTGCGCCGCAGCAGACGCGCCCGCGCCGGCGGCACGTTCATGGAGCGCGTCGAGGACCGCTGGCGCCGACGCCGCGAGGAGAACGGCGGCTGGTGACCCCCGGCGGGGTCACCCGACGTGGTCGACCACCCCGCCGTACGTCGCCTGCACCGTCGTGGCGTCGAGGTCTCCGGACGTCCCCCGGCCCTCGCGGGTGAGCACCGACCGGGGCCACCACTCGGCCCGGCGGCGGGCTGCTCGCGAGGCGCCCCCGGCGAGCGCGGCCAGGCAGGCCTCGAGGTCCTGGCGCAGCGAGCCGGACTCCTCCGACCGCCGCGCGTAGCGCGAGAGCTCCACGGCGCGGACCAGCCGGCCGAGCGCGGCCACCCCCTCCGGCGCCACCCGGGCGCCGTGCGCCGGCCGCTCCGCGGTGCCGGCGTCCACCGGCGCGCCGAGGAACGGCACCAGCCGGTCCCGCGTCTCCCGCGGTGAGCGGGCCTCGGGCCAGGGCAGGCCGAGGTCGAGCGTCGTGGCCCGCAGCTCCGCCCAGGCCTCCTCGGGCCCTCCCGTGAGCGCGCGCTCGCGGCGCAGCCGGCGCACCGCCCGGGGGACCAGGCCGAGCAGGGCCAGCAGCAGGACGCCGCCGAGCCCGCCTGCCGCGGCGCCCCAGGGGAACGACGGGTCCCGGTGCGCGGAGTGCTTGTTCTCCTGCGGCGCGGCATCGGCCGAGCTGCCGCTGCGGCGGCCGCGGTTCGGGAGGTCGTTGCCGGGCTGGGCGCTGGGCTGCTGCGTCGGGTTGACGACCGGCACGTGCTGCCGGGTGTACGCCGGGGCGCGGGTGGCCTGGCCGTCGTGCCCACCGGCCGGGGTCGGCTCGAAGGCGACCCACCCCGCGCCGGGGAAGAACAGCTCCGGCCAGGCGTGCAGGTCGTAGGCGCTGTACTCCCACGTCTTCCCGACGACCGGGCGGGGCTCGAGGAAGCCGACCGCGACCCGCGCCGGGATGCCGAGCATCCGGGCCATGACGGCCATCGCCGACGCGAACTGCTCGCAGTAGCCGGTCCGTCCGCCGTTGCCGGGGGTCAGGAAGGTGACCAGGTCGCTGGTGCTGCTGCCCGACGGCCCCTGGGCCAGCGAGTAGGTGAAGCCACCATCCCTCGCGGAACCAGTTCTGCAGGGCGACCGCCTTCTCGTAGCGGCTGGGGGCGTCCCGGGTCACCTGGTTGGCCAGCGTGCGCACGATCGTCGGGATCCCGGACGGCAGGTCGGTGTAGTGACGGCTCACCAGGCCCGACGAGGACGCCGCGCGCGCCATGTCGGTGGCGCTGAGGTCGAGCTTCACCGCCGACATCGAGTAGTGCAGCCCTGCCGTGGTCAGGCCGGGCTGTCCGGCCAGGAAGTCCATCGTCGAGGGGTCGTAGCGCCAGTCGCCGTCGGCGACGATGCGGGAGATCGGCGCCTGGGTCGGCAGCCAGGTGGATTGGAACGACGGCAGCACCGACACGTTGAAGTGGTACTCGGTGCGGGGGACGGTGGGGGCCACCCCGACCAGGTCGGGCATGTCGCCGTCGGGCAGGTTGTTGGCCGGCACGTCGCGGGTGCCGGCGCTCCACTCCTCGTCGTCGTAGTGGTTGAGCACCGCGATCCGCAGGTAGCTGGGGCTCGGGTCGTCGGTGGTCACCCGCAGCAGGGGGACGTCCTCCCCGCGGTGGAGGTCGCGCCGCAGGTCGGTGATCGGGTTGCTGATCGCGATGTCCTGGCCGTCTCCGGGACCGCGGCCGCCGTCGAGCAGGTGCAGGCCCCAGGTGGGGATCAGCACCGGGACCACGAGCGCGAGCGCGGTGGCGACGGAGCCGATGGTCCCGGCGCTGGTCCGCACCGCGCCGGTGCTGACCCCGAAGCCGCTCGGATCCGCCTGGGCGGGGTCCTGCCCCAGCGGCCGGCCCCAGCGGGACACCTGCTCGCTCTCCTGGAGGAACAGCATCGCCAGGAACCCCGCCGCGGTGAGCGCGAAGACCCACCAGGAGACGCTGCCGCCCACGAGGCTGACCGGGACGCTGTAGACGGTCAGCAGCGGCAGCCCGGCCAGGGGCGCGCGTCGCAGCGTGCAGGCCAGCACGTCGACCAGGAGCAGGCAGACCAGGCCGCCGATGATGAGCAGGGGATGCACGCCCGGGGCTTGGACGGGCACCGGTGCGGCGTACCGCTGGGCGGAGTCCATGGCCGCCGCGAGCTGCTGGTGGAGCCGGAGCCAGGCGCTGCCGACCGGCAGCGGCGACCCGCAGAGCATGGTGCTGCACAGCAGCGTCGAGCCGAGCAGCTGGAGCCCGACGACCGCGGCGGACGGCAGACGCTGCCAGCGGGCCACCGCCCCGACCCCCGCGATCACGGCGGCCAGCACCAGCAGCGGGCCCAGGAACCTTCCGGGCAGCTCGCTGAAGCCGGCCCACGACCACATCGCGACCCAGGTGGTCGCGGCCGCGACCCCGGCCAGCCGCAGTCCCGGGGCCAGCGCCCCGCGCCGCCCGGTCATCGCACGACCCGTCGCGGTGTGGACGACACCACGGATGCTGAGGAGCGGGGGAGCGTCGCGCTGCTGCGGCCCAGCTCCTGCCACACGTTGTCCAGCCGGTCGCGCGGGCCGAGCGAGGCCGCACGCCAGCCCTGCTGGGCGAGGACCGGGGCCGAACCGCCGTCGGCGCGTCCGGGGGCCGACCAGGCGTCGACGTCCAGCGCGACGGCCAGGGCCGACCCGGCGTGCAGCTGCATCCGGCGTACGACGGGGACGTCGGTGGCCTCGATGCTGCCGAACACCCCGATGGTCAGCCCGCCGTGGCCGGCGTCGGTGAGCCAGCTGGTGTCCAGCAGCGGCTGGTGCACCGGCTGGACGACCGCCAGCGCCTCCAGCAGCGGCGCCGTGTTCACCCCGGCCTCGCGCAGGTGCCACGCGCTGCTGGGGTCCTCGCCGGTCGCCGTCACCAGCCGCACGCTGTAGCCGCGCTGGCTCAGGTGCACGGCGACCGAGGCGGCGGTCGACACCGCGGCCTCGAGCGAGGAGGCGACGCCCTGGCCGCGGTGGGCACGCAGCCGGGTGTCCAGGAAGAGCGTGGCGCGCGACTGCCAGGGCTGCTCCTCGCGACGCACCATCAGCTCGCCGACCCGGGCCGAGCTGCGCCAGTGCACCCGGCGCAGGTCGTCACCGAGGCGGTACTCGCGCACGGTCACGTCCTCCGCGCTGCCGGTGGCGAACGCCCGGGGACGGTTGTCGCCGGTCCCGTCCCAGGCGCCGCCGAGCGGGATCGAGGGGAGCGGGACCGTGCGCGGGGTGACCGTGAGCGGCACCGTGGTGTGGAAGGACCGGCCGAGCTCGACGAGCCCGAAGGGGTCGCCGACCCGGACCGTCATCGGACCGATCTCGAAGCGGCCCCGCACGTCGGAGCGCACCTGGTAGGTCACGTGCCGACGCCAGCCCTGGCCGATGCCGTCGAGCACGAACCGGGGGCGGGTGCCGAGCACGTAGGGCACGTGGTCCTCCAGCAGCAGGACGCCGCTCGGGGTGCGGCCCTCGTTGGTGAGCGTGAGGTTCACCCGGGCGGGCTGACCGGCCGCGACCAGCCGCGGGGTCACGGTGCGCACCAAGGCGAGGCGGTACCTGCTGCGCGAGAGCAGCGCCGCGGTGACCAGCGGGAGCGCCAGCACCAGCACCCCGACGCGGGTCAGCGACTCCTGGCCCAGCACCACCGCGCACACGATCGCGGTGAGGCCGGCGGCCACGAACGACCGTCCGCGAACGGTCAGCCCGGCCAGTGCCTCACGCACGGTTCCCCTCGGGCACCGGCACGCCGGTCAGCACGCCGTCGAGGATCGCCGTGGGCGAGCGCCCGCTCATCGCCGCCTCCACGCTCGGCAGCAGCCGGTGCGCGAGCACCGGCCGGGCGAGGGTCCGCACGTCGTCGGGCAGCACGTAGTCACGGCCCTGGATCGCCGCCAGCGCCTTGGCCGCGCGGACCAGGTGCAGGGTCGCCCGCGGCGAGGCGCCCAGGGTCAGCTCCTCGGAGCGCCGGGTGGCCGAGGTCAGCGCGACCGTGTAGCGCTGGACCGCGGGCGAGACGTAGACCGACCCGACGATCCCGAGCATCTTGCGAACCTCCGCGGCGTTCGTGACCGGCTCGAGGTCGTCGAGCGGCGAGCTCGTGGTGTGGGTGTCGAGCATCGCGAGCTCCGCGGCCTCCACCGGGTAGCCCACCGACACCCGCGCCATGAACCGGTCCCGCTGGGCCTCGGGAAGGGTGTAGGTGCCCTCCATCTCGATCGGGTTCTGGGTCGCGATGACCATGAAGGGGGCGTCGAGCTGGTACGTCGCGCTGTCGACGGTGACCTGCCGCTCCTCCATGCACTCCAGCAGCGCCGACTGGGTCTTGGGGGAGGCGCGGTTGATCTCGTCACCGACCACGATGTTGGCGAAGACCCCGCCGGGGCGGAACTCGAACTCGCGGGTGTTCTGGTTGAACACCGAGACGCCCGTGACGTCCGAGGGCAGCAGGTCCGGGGTGAACTGGATGCGGCGGACGGTGCAGTCGATGCTGCGGGCCAGCGCCTTGCTGAGCATGGTCTTGCCGACGCCCGGGACGTCCTCGAGCAGCAGGTGGCCCTCGGCGAGCATCACCACCAGGGCGGAGGTCACCACGTCGGGCTTGCCCTCGATCACCCGCTCGATGTTGCTCCGCACCCGACCGACGACCCGGGCGAGGGTGTCGAGGTCGGCTCCTCCCGTGCTCGGAGATCCCACGTCCGGTCCTTCCCTTCCATGCGCTCCGCGAAGTGGCGGGCGACACAGTCAACCGTAGGCGTCTGCGGAAACATACGTGGCGCCATCGTCTCGGGGTCGGACGCCCGGGGTCACGGTTTGGTTGCGGATTTCGCCCAGACGGGCCACGGCGGCGGCGCGGGGCGGCCGAACAGGGGCACCAGTCGCCTCCCAGCCGTCTCCCAGGCGCCCGTGCGCCCCACCGGCCACCCCACTTTCCCCCACCTCCGGGCTCCCGCGTCCCCCACTGGCGCTCCACCCGGCCCCCACCCCGGGGCCGGCCCGCCCCGGATCCCCGCGCTGACCTGCGCAGACGCGAGGAGCGGCGGGGGCCGGCCGGCGGGCGCGCCGATCGTGGTCCGCCGGCGCGATCCGGTCCAGAACGCCCGCGAAACACGCGTGGAATGGTTGACGGTGGAGGGAAGTGGAGTAAAGTGGTGCGCAGTGGAGGAACCGCCCACCGAAGGACGGGGAGTGGAGGTGCTCGATGTTCTTCATGGGCACCTACACCCCCAAGCTCGACGACAAGGGGCGGCTGTTCCTCCCGGCCAAGTTCAGGGACCAGCTCGCGGAGGGACTCGTGGTGACTCGAGGGCAGGAGCGCTGCTTGACGGTGTGGCCCATGGCCGAGTTCGTCGAGCTCACCCGCCGCGCCCAGGAGGCTCCGGTCACCGTCAAGGGGGCGCGTGACTACACGCGGTTCCTCTTCGCGGGCGCCTCGGAGGAGACCCCCGACAAGCAGGGTCGGATCAACGTGACGCCGATGCTGCGCGAGTACGCCGGGCTCGACCGCGAGGTCGTGGTCATCGGCGTGATGAACCGGATCGAGATCTGGGACCCGCAGCGCTGGCAGGCCTACTCCGCGGAGCAGGAGGAGAAGTTCTCCGAGCTCAGCGAGGAGGTCTTCCCCGGGGTCTGACCCCGCCCCCGCAGCCCCCCGCAACACCGACGACAACAACACAGCGGATCCGCAGGGCGAGGTCTCGAGCCCGCTTCTTGTCCATCGCCATCTGGGGCACCTTCCCCGGTTCCAGAGGGCGACTTCCCAGCAGGAAGCGGGCAGGGGCCTGGCCCGGTGGATCCCAGGGGCGACGAGGGTCGCCCGACCCGCTGCAGCCGCAGCGGCACCACCGCACGCACCACAGCACGGGAGGGGGTCGAGGATGATGAGCAGCACGCCTGCCGCACCGGTACGCCGGGTTCGGCACCAGGCCCGCGACGCGGCCGCCGTGATGGCGTTCTCGGCCGCGACCTCGGTGGCGGTCGCCCTCACCTTCCTCCTCGTCGCGACCCTGGGTCGGTAGGCGCAGGGACCATGGCCAGCCCTCGCCACGTCCCGGTCCTGGTGGACCGGGTCGTCGCCCTCCTCGCGCCGCCGCTGGAGCGTCCCGGCGCCGTGCTCGTCGACGCCACGCTCGGCCTCGGCGGCCACTCCGAGGCCGTCCTGCAGCGGCTGCCCGGTGCCCGGGTGGTCGGCATCGACCGCGACCCCACCGCCCTGGAGCTGGCCTCCGGACGCCTGGCGGAGTTCGGGGATCGGTTCACCGGCGTGCACGCGGTCTACGACGAGATCCCGGAGGTGGTGGCCGACCTCGGCCTCGAGCAGGTCGACGCGGTGCTGTTCGACCTCGGCGTCTCCTCCATGCAGCTCGACGTGCGCGAGCGCGGCTTCGCCTACGCCGAGGACGCGCCGCTGGACATGCGGATGGACGCCACCACCGGTCCCACCGCCGCCGACGTGCTCAACAGCTACTCCGCGGCCGAGCTGGCCCGGATCCTCAAGGAGTACGGCGAGGAGCGGTTCGCCCGCAAGATCGCCGCGGCCATCGTCCGCGAGCGCCAGGTCGAGCCGTTCACCACGTCCGGCCGCCTGGTCGAGCTGCTCTACGCCGAGATCCCGGCGCCGGCCCGGCGCACCGGCGGCCATCCCGCCAAGCGCACCTTCCAGGCGCTGCGGATGGAGGTCAACGACGAGCTGGGCGTGCTCCGCCGGGCGATCCCGTCCGCGATCGAGGCGATCGGGCCGGGCGGCCGGGTCGTCGTGGAGTCCTACCACTCCCTCGAGGACCGCCTGGTCAAGCAGGCCTTCACCCGGGTCACCCGCAGCGAGGTGCCCGAGGACCTGCCGTTCGTGCCGGAGGGCTCCGAGCCCGCCTTCCGCCTGGTCACCCGGGGGGCCGAGAAGGCCTCGCCCGCGGAGACCGCCGAGAACCCCCGCGCCGCGTCGGTCCGCCTGCGCGCGCTGGAACGAGTCACCCCCACCACCCGAGGAGCAGCATCGTGAGCAGCCCCGCCGTCCAGTTCCGCAGCCGGATGCCACGTGTCGCGGAGGCGGCGGTCGAGCGCGCCCGGCTCACCGTCGTCCCGCGACGACGCGTGCGTGCGGCGCGGATGCCCTTCGTGCTCCTCGTCACCGTGGTGCTCCTCGGCGGCGTGGTCGGGCTGC
The DNA here is from genome assembly GCF_013409645.1 of Nocardioides panaciterrulae. Lineage (NCBI taxonomy): Bacteria > Bacillati > Actinomycetota > Actinomycetes > Propionibacteriales > Nocardioidaceae > Nocardioides > Nocardioides panaciterrulae. The sequence continues at coordinate 1,662,222 of NZ_JACCBG010000001.1, forward strand.
TGCTGGTCAACACCTCGATGCAGCAGGGCTCGTTCGCGGCCACCGCGCTGGAGGAGCAGGCCACCGCCCTGTCGGCCCGGGAGCAGAGCCTGCAGATGGAGCTGGAGACGCTGCGCGACCCCCAGCACGTGGCCGTGCAGGCACGGAAGATGGGCATGGTCACCGCCGGCGCGCCGGTCTTCCTGCGCCTCTCCGACGGCAAGGTGCTCGGACAGCCCACGGTCCCCGACCCCGCCCAGAACGTCCGGATCTTCCCGCCGGCGCCCAAGCTGCCCGCGGTGCTGGACCCCGCGCCGAAGTACGTCGACGCCCCGGCCACGGACTCCTCCGCGAACGACGGCGCGTCCACGACGCACGGGGGCGGTCACGGGGGTAGAACTGACCAGCAGTCACACAAGCACCACCAGTCCCGGGCGAACCAGTAGCACCTGCGCCGAGCGACGGTCCTGACAGACGGAGGCACCCGTGCGACCCACCCGTCCCCCGCGGCGCCCCCGGGGCAGCCTGCGCGGGCAGGCCCACCTGCGGCTGCGCCTCGGGTTCGTGTTCATCGCGATGGTGCTCTCGGTCTTCGGGGGCCGGCTGGTGCAGCTGCAGGGCATCGACCCGAACTCCTACGCCGAGATGGCCGCGAAGGAGGGCATGGTCCAGGTCGTGCTGCCGGCCGAGCGGGGCGACATCCTCGACCGCAACGGCCAGCCGCTGGCGGAGTCCGTCGACGGGATGATGATCGTCGCCGACCCCTACCTGACCTCCGACCAGGCGCCGGAGCTCGCGCGCTTCCTGGCCCGCCACCTCCACCTGGACTACTTCTCGACGCTGACCAAGCTGCGCGCGTCGGGCAGCCGCTTCGAGTACATCGCGCGCCGGGTGCCGGCGACCATCGCCACGCACGTGGTGGACGCCGCCGAGAACCGGGGCTTCAAGGGACTGGACACCCGCCGCGACCCGATCCGCCAGTACCCCGGCGGGGACGTGGCCGCCAACCTGGTCGGCTTCATGGGCACCGACGAGCCGCTCGCCGGCTTCGAGCGCACGTTCGACGGCCTGCTCTCCGGCAAGGACGGGGAGGCCCGCTACGAGATCGGCGGTGGCACCCGCATCCCGCTGGGGGAGAGCACGATCACCCCGGCGGTCGACGGCTCCGACCTGCACACGACCATCGACCAGGACCTGCAGTGGTACACCCAGCGGGTGCTGCGCCAGACCGTCGAGGACGCGAGGGCGGAGTCCGGGTTCGCGGTGGTCATGGACAGCCGGACCGGCGAGCTGCTGGCGCTGGCCGACGACCCGACCTTCGACGCCAACAAGCCGCTCCAGTCGCCGAAGGAGGACCTCGGGTCCCGGGCGATGAGCGATCCCTACGAGCCGGGCTCGGTCGAGAAGGTGCTGACGATCAGCTCCCTCATCGACCTCGGCAAGGTCACCCCGCACACCCGGCTCAAGGTGCCCGGCGTCCTCGAGGACGGCGCGGGCCACCCGATCCACGACTGGTTCACCCACGGCCTGATCCACCTGACCCTCGCCGGGGTGATCGCGCAGTCCTCCAACATCGGCACGGTGCTCGCGTCGGAGAAGTTCGCCCCCGGCCAGCTCTACGACTACCTGCGCAGGTTCGGCCTGGGCAGCAGCACCGACATCGGGATCCGGGGCGAGTCGCCGGGCATCCTGCCGGACAAGGACACCTGGACCAGCCCGCTGCAGGACCGGATCGCCTTCGGCCAGTCCCTCTCGGTCAACGCCGTGCAGATGGCGGCCGCGGTCAACACCATCGCCAACGGGGGCGTGCGCGTCGACCCGAGCATCATCGAGGGCTCGGCGACCACCGACGACGGCTCCGTGGTCGGCACCGACCACACCACGACCCACCGCGTCGTCAGCGCGAAGGCGGCCCGCGGCACGATGCACATGATGGAGCGGGTGGTCGCCCCCGGCGTCGGCGTCGCGCCGGCCGCCGCGGTGCCGGGCTACCGGGTGGCCGGCAAGACCGGGACCGCCCAGCGGGTCAACCCCGACTGCGGCTGCTACGACGGCACCTTCACGGTCTCGTTCGCGGGGTTCGCCCCGGCCGACGACCCGCGCTTCACGATCTACGTCGTCGTCCAGAACCCCGGCAACGGGGGCGGTGGCGGCTCGGTCGGCGGCCCGGCGTTCTCCAAGATCATGGGCTACGCGCTGCGCCGGTACGGCGTCCCCCCGACCGGGACCCACCCCTCGAAGCTGCCCACCACGTGGTGAACGTCTCCTCCCGGCTGCAGGGGCGCCGGAGCCCGGGGCGACAGGGCGATAGCCTCGCGACGTGAGCGACGACCTCGTGCTGGCCACCCGTCCCCGCCACCCCCGGACGACCCCGCTCGCGGAGCTCGCCGCCTGGCTCGAGTCCGCGTCCGCGGGCACCTCGAGCACCCGCGGTGACCTGGACGGTGTGGGCGTGACCGGCGTCTCGCTCAGCTCGCAGCGGATCCGGCCCGGCGACCTGTACGCCGCCCTGCCCGGGGCCCGCGCCCACGGAGTCGACTTCGCGGCCGCAGCCGTCGCCGCGGGTGCGGTGGCGCTCCTCACCGACCCGGCCGGTGCCGACCGCGAGGCCGCGGCCTGCGGTGTCCCGCAGCTGGTCGTCGAGCGCCCGCGCGAGCTGCTCGGCCGGCTCGCCGCGCACGTCTACGGCGACCCGGCGACCGGGCTGCGGATGATCGGCGTGACCGGCACCCAGGGCAAGACCACCACCACCCGGCTGGCCGAGGGGGCGCTGGAGCGGGCCGGGGTGCGCTCGGCGGTCATCGGCACCGTCGGCACCCGCGTGGCCGGCACGGACGTGCGCACCGCGCTCACCACGCCCGAGGCGCCGGACCTGCACGGACTCTTCGCGAGGATGCGCGAGCAGCACGTGGTCGCGTGTGCGATGGAGGTCTCCAGCCACGCGCTCGTCATGGGCCGCGTCGACGGCGTGGTGTTCGACGTGGCGGTGTTCACCAACCTCGGCCGTGACCACCTGGACTTCCACGAGACGGTCGAGGACTACTTCGCCGCGAAGGCGTCGCTGTTCACTCCGCAGCGCTCGCGGCGGGGCCTGGTCAACGTGGACGACGAGCACGGCCGACGCCTGGTCGCGGAGGCCGGGGTCCCGGTCCGGACCTTCTCGGCCGGCGGCCGGGATGCGGACTGGCGGGCCGTGGACGTCGAGATGGGCCCGACCGGCTCGCGGTTCACGGTCGTCGGCCCCGACGGCCGGGCCGTCGCGGCAGGCGTCCCGCTGCCCGGTGACTTCAACGTCGCGAACGCCCTCGCGGCCGTCGCGGCCTGCGCCGAGGCCGGCTTCGCCCCCGACCGGGTCGCCCGCGCCCTGGCCGCCGGGGGCGGCGTGCCCGGACGACTGGAGCGGGTCGACGCCGGACAGGACTTCACCGTCATCGTCGACTACGCCCACAAGCCGGACGCCGTCGAGGCCGCACTGCAGACCCTGCGGCCACTGACCGAGGGCCGGCTGCTGGTCGTCCTGGGAGCCGGCGGCGACCGCGACCCCGGCAAGCGGCCGATCATGGGCGAGATCGCCGCCCGGCTCGCCGACGTGCTGGTCGTGACCGACGACAACCCGCGCTCGGAGGACCCGGCCGCGATCCGGGCCGCCCTGCTCGCCGGCGCCTCCGGCGGGCCGGCGGACGTGCTGGAGATCGGCGACCGGCGCTCCGCGATCCGCGAGGCGCTGGGCCTGGCCCGGCCCGGCGACATCGTGCTGGTCGCCGGCAAGGGCCACGAGACCGGCCAGGAGGTCGCCGGGGTGGTGCACCCGTTCGTCGACCGCGAGGTCGTCGAGGCGTGCCTGGGGGAGGGGCGGGCCGTCCGATGATCCCCATGACGCTGCAGGAGGTCGCGACGGCCGTCGACGGAGCCGTCGCGGGGGACCCGGCGGTCCTCGTCACCGGCCCGGCCACCTTCGACAGCCGCCAGATCGTCCCCGGCGGGCTGTTCGTGGCCGTCGCGGGCGACCGCGTCGACGGGCACGACTTCGCGCTGCGCGCCCACGAGGCCGGTGCCGCCGCGGTGCTCGCGAGCCGCCCGACGGGCGCGCCCTCGGTGCTGGTCGAGGACCCGGTCGACGCGCTCGGCCGGCTCGCCCGGCACGTGCTCACCCGGCTCGACGTGACCGTGCTCGCCCTCACCGGCTCCCAGGGCAAGACCGGCACCAAGGACTACCTCGCCCAGGTGCTGGGGGCGGCCGGCCCGACCGTGGCCACGGCCGGCAACAACAACAACGAGCTCGGCGTGCCGATGACCGTGCTGCGAGCCGACGCGGGCACGGCCTACCTCGTGGTCGAGATGGGCGCCCGCGGGCTCGGTCACATCGCCTACCTGTGTGGCATCGCGCCGCCGTCGGTCGCGGCCGTGCTCAACGTGGGCACCGCCCACATCGGCGAGTTCGGGAGCCGGGAGGCGATCGCGCAGGCGAAGGGCGAGATCGTCGAGTCCCTGTCCGGCGGCGGGACCGCGGTGCTCAACGCCGACGACGAGCTCGTCGCCGCGATGGCGGCACGCACCCGCGCGCGGACGCTCACGTTCGGCCGGGCCGGCGACGTCGCCTGGCGAGCCGTCGGGCTCGACGACCTCGGACGCCCGTCCTTCGAGCTCGGGTACGCCGGGTCCTGGCACCCGGTCCGCCTGGCGCTGCCGGGGGAGCACCAGGTCGCGAACGCGGCCGCCGCCGCGGCCATGGCGCTGGCGGTGGGCGTCCCGCTGGACCGGGTGGCCGAAGGGCTCACCGCCGCCCGGCCGGCCTCACGCTGGCGGATGGAGCTGACCGAGCGCGCCGACGGGCTCGTCGTGGTCAACGACGCCTACAACGCCAACCCGGCCTCGATGGTGGCCGCGCTGGACTCGCTGGTGGCGATCGGGGAGCGCGGCGGACGCCGTACCGTCGCGGTCCTGGGCGAGATGAGGGAGCTCGGCAGCGGCGCGCTCGAGGACCACCGGGGGGTCGGCCGCGCGGCCGCCGGCGCCGGCGTCGACGTGCTGGTGACGGTGGGCGAGGAGGCCGTCGGCATCGCCGAGGGGGCCGAGGACGTGCCCGGCTGGCCGGGCCTGGTGGTCCGCACGGCGGGGCGCGACGAGGCGCTGGCGTGGGTGCGACAGAATGTCTCGGCCCGCGACGTCGTGCTGGTCAAGGCGTCCCGTGGCGCCGCGCTCGAGGTCGTCGCCGAGTCCCTGCTCCAGGGACCCGGTCCCGCTCCCGAGCAGCAGCCCCCCGAGCAGAACCCCGCCGTGAAGAACCCCCCTGAGAACCCAGAGGTGAAGCCCGAGGTGCAGCAGCCATGAGAGCAGTCCTTCTCGGCGGCGGGCTGGCGCTGCTCATCTCCCTGCTCGGGACCCGGGTGGCGATCAACTACTTCACGCAGTGGGGCTACGGCCAGGAGATCCGCGACGACGGGCCGACCAGCCACCACACGAAGCGGGGCACCCCCACGATGGGCGGGGTGGTCATCATCCTGGCCACGGTCATCGGCTACTTCGCCGCGAAGCTGATCACCCAGACCATGCCCTCGGCGTCGGCGCTGCTGCTGCTGTTCCTCTTCGTGGGGATGGGCGTGGTGGGCTTCCTCGACGACTTCATCAAGATCTCCAAGCAGCGCAGCCTCGGGCTGCGCAGCAAGGCCAAGATGGTCGGCCAGACCGTGGTCGGCGTGGTCTTCGGCGTGCTCGCGATCTCGCACTCGCTCGCGGACTTCCGGGGCGAGACACCGGCCTCGCCGCACATCTCCTTCATCCGTGACTACGGGGCTTTCACGCTGCCCGCGATCCTGCTGATCCTGCTGATCTGGCTGATCATCACCGGCACCAGCAACGCGGTGAACCTCACCGACGGGCTCGACGGGCTGGCGACGGGCGCGTCGGCGATGGTGTTCGCGGCCTACACGCTGGTGAACATCTGGCAGAACAACCAGTCCTGCCAGCTCAGCCCCGGCCCGAGCTGCTACGAGGTGCGCGACCCGCTCGACCTGGCGGTGGTCGCCGCGGCGATCACCGGGGCGTGCTTCGGCTTCCTGTGGTGGAACGCCTCGCCGGCGGCGATCTTCATGGGCGACACCGGGTCGCTCTCGCTGGGTGCCGCGGTGGGCGGGCTGGCGATCATGACCCGCACCGAGCTGCTGCTGATCATCCTCGGTGGGCTCTTCTTGATGGAGACGGTGTCGGTGATGCTCCAGGTCACCTGCTTCAAGGTCACCAAGAGGTTGACCGGCACCGGCCGGAGGCTCTTCCGCATCGCGCCGATCCACCACCACTTCGAGATGCTCGGCTGGGAGCAGGTCACCGTCGTGATCCGCTTCTGGATCATCACCGGCCTGTGCGTGGCCGCCGGCCTGGGCGTCTTCTACGCGGAGTGGGTGGCCGGATCGTGAGGGACCCCCAGAGCCTCGGGCGGCACGACTCCTGGGAGGGCGTCCGCGCGGTCGTCGCCGGCTTCGGCGTGTCCGGCTTCGCCGCCGCCGACAACCTCAACCACCTCGGCGCCTCCGTGACGGCCCTCGACGAGTCCGACGGCGGGGCGGACAGCGACCGCCGGGAGAAGGCCGAGCTGCTCGAGGTGCTCGGCGCCACCGTCCGTCTGGGCGAGGGCGCGACCGCGGCGCTCCCCGGTGACGTCGACCTGGTTATCGCGTCCCCGGGCTGGAAGCCCTCGGCGCCGCTGCTCGCCCAGGCCCGCGACCGTGGGATCCCGGTCTGGGGCGAGGTGGAGCTCGCGTGGCGGCTGCGCGACCCGAACCACCGGCCCCCCTGGCTCGCGGTCACCGGCACCAACGGCAAGACCACGACCGTGCAGATGCTGGACGCGATCCTGCGCGCCGCGGGCCTGCGCTCGGTGGCGGCGGGCAACGTCGGCCTGCCGCTGGTCGAGGCGGTCATGGACCCCGAGCCGTACGACGTGCTCGCGGTCGAGCTCTCCAGCTTCCAGCTGCACTACACCGACTCGATGAGCGCGGAGTCCGCCGCGGTGCTCAACATCGCCGAGGACCACCTCGACTGGTACGCCGGCCCCACCGGCATGGCCGACTACGCCGCGGACAAGGGCCGGATCTACGAGCGGGTCCGGCGCGCCTGCGTCTACAACGCGGCCGACCCGGAGACCGAGCGGCTGGTGCGCGAGGCCGACGTCGTCGAGGGCGCCCGCGCGATCGGCTTCACCCTCGGCATGCCGGGCGTCGGGATGGTGGGCGTGGTGGAGGACATCCTCGCCGACCGGGCCTTCATCGAGCAGCGCGAGACCAGTGCCGCCGAGCTGTGCACGATCGCCGACCTGGCCTCGCCCGCGCCCCACTTCGTCGCCAACGCCCTTGCCGCGGCCGCGCTGGCGCGCTCCCACGGCGTCTCCCAGGCGGCGGTCCGCGACGGGCTGCGCGCCTTCCGTCCCGACGGGCACCGGATCGCGACCGTCGCGGAGGTCGGCGGGGTCACCTGGGTCGACGACTCCAAGGCCACCAACCCGCACGCCGCGCAGTCCTCGTTGCAGGCCTACGACCCGGTCGTCTGGGTCGCGGGCGGGCTCGCCAAGGGTGCGTCGTTCGACGAGCTGGTGCGGGCCGTGCGGTCCCGGCTGCGCGGCGTGGTGCTGCTCGGACGTGACCGTGACCTCATCCGGCAGGCGCTTTCACGACACGCGCCGGATGTGCCGGTCATCGTCGTCGACGACGACGAGACTGGTCCCGACGGTACTGATCGACAACATGGCTCCATGGAGCGCGTCGTGGAGGCGGCGGCCACGTTGGCCCGTCCGGGCGACACGGTCCTGCTGGCTCCGGGATGCGCCTCCATGGACATGTTCACCAACTATGCCGAGCGGGGCGACGCGTTCGCCGCGGCGGTCCACCGACGGCAGCACTAGCAGAGGGAGGGGCGAGCGATGACCACCGCGAACCCCGAGCAGTCCCGCACCGCCGGACGCAGCACGGCCCCGGGTTGGTTCACCGTGCTCCGGGAGGCCCTGGACCGCCCGCTGACGTCGTACTACCTGCTGCTGGGCGCCTCGGCGCTGCTGCTGACCATCGGCCTGATCATGGTGCTCAGCGCCTCCAGCGTGTACTCGTTCGAGAACACCGGCGACTCCTACACCGTGGTCAAGCGCCAGCTGCTGTGGGTCGCGATCGGGCTCCCGACCGCGTGGCTGGTCAGCCGGCTGCCCCAGCGCTTCTTCCGGCGGCTGGTGTGGCCCGGCTACGTCGTCTCGCTCGTGCTGCTGGTGCTCACCGCGAAGTTCGGCGTGGACATCAACGGCAACAAGAACTGGCTGCCGCTCGGGCCGGTCGTGATCCAGCCCGCGGAGATCGCCAAGGTGGCGCTGATCCTGTGGGCCGCCCACGTCTACGCCCGCAAGGACCGCCGCCTCGGCGACCTGCACCACGTGCTGATGCCGGTGGTGCCGGGCATGCTCCTGGCCACCGGCCTCGTCGTGCTGGGCCACGACCTGGGCACCGCGCTCGTGCTGTTCGCGATCATGCTCGGCATGCTGTGGGTGGTCGGCGCCCCGGCGCGGTTCTTCGGGCTGTGCCTCTCGATCGTGGGCGTGGTCGTGATCTTCCTGGCCTCCACGAGCCCCGAGCGGCTGGCCCGCATCACGAACTTCGCCGACCCCTTCAAGGACTTCCACGACACCGGCTGGCAGCCCGCCCACGGCCTCTACGCGCTCTCCACCGGCGGCTGGTTCGGGCAGGGCATCGGCGCCAGCCAGCAGAAGTGGGGGGACCTGCCCGAGGCGCACACCGACTTCATCTTCGCCGTGCTGGGGGAGGAGCTGGGCCTGGTGGGCACGCTGCTGGTGATCGCGCTGTTCCTCACGATCGCGTTCGCCGCGATCCGGGTCGCGCGGGACACCAAGGATCCGTTCGTGCGCTACGCGACCTTCGGCATCGTGGTGTGGCTGATGGGCCAGATGATGATCAACATCGGCATGGTGCTCGCGCTGCTCCCCGTCATCGGCATCCCTCTTCCCCTGGTGTCCTACGGCGGCTCCTCCCTGGTGCCGACCCTGGCCGCGCTCGGCCTGGTCATCGGGTTCGCCCGCCGGGAGCCCGAGGCCGCCCGCGCGCTGGCCCAGAAGCGCCGTGCGCGCTCCGCCGGGCTCGCCGCCGGACGGGTCCCGGGGCAGGGCCGCTGAGGTCGGCGCTAGGTTCTCCTGCGATGCGCGTACTCCTCGCCGGCGGTGGCACCGCCGGCCACACCTCGCCCCTGCTCGCCACCGCCGACGCCCTGCGCCGGCTGGACCCCGACGTCGAGATCACCTGCCTGGGCACCCCCCGCGGCCTGGAGACCCGGGTCGTCCCGGAGGCGGGCTACCCGCTGGAGCTGGTCCCGCCGGTGCCGCTGCCGCGCCGCCCCGGCGCCGACCTGCTCAAGGTGCCCGCCCGGCTGCGGGCCGCGGTCCGGGCGACCTCGGCGGTGCTCGACCGGGTCCGGCCCGACGTGGTCGTGGGCTACGGGGGCTACGTCTCGATGCCGGCCTACCTCGCGGCCCGCCGGCGCCGCCTGCCGGTCGTCGTCCACGAGCAGAACGCGCTGCCCGGGCTGGCCAACCGGGCCGGCGCCCGTCTCGCGACCCGGGTCGCGGTCTCCTTCCCCGACACGCCGCTGCCCAAGGCGGAGTACATCGGGCTGCCGATCCGCCGGATGATCTCGACGCTGGACCGCCAGGCGGTCCGGGCCGAGGCGCGCGCGTTCTTCGGGCTCGACCCCGACCTCCCGACGCTGCTGGTCACCGGGGGCTCGCAGGGGGCCCAGAAGCTCAACCGCGCCGTCTCGGCGGCGGCCCGCACGCTGAGCGACGCCGGCGTGCAGGTGCTGCACGTCCAGGGCAAGCACGGCGGGGCCGAGCCGGAGGCCACGCGCACGCCGTACGTCGTCCTGGACTACTGCGACCGCATGGACCTCGCCTACGCCGCCTCCGACCTGGTGGTGTGCCGTGCCGGCGCGAACACCGTGACCGAGGCCGCGGCGACCGGGCTGCCGGCGATCTTCGTGCCGCTGCCGATCGGCAACGGCGAGCAGGAGCTCAACGCGCGACCCGTGGTCGACGCGGGCGGAGCGCTGCTGGTGGCCGATGCGGCGGTGACCCCGGAGTGGGTGGCCGCGACCGTCCCCGGGCTCGTCACCGACGGGCCGCGGCTGGCCGCGATGGGGGCCGCCGCAGCCGGGCTGATCCCGCGCGACGCCGACGAGAGACTGGCCCGGCTCGTCCTCGAGACCGCCGCAGGAGGCGCCCGGTGAAGCTGCCCGTCCCCGACGAGATCCTGCCGGCCGAGCGGCTGGGCCGCGTGCACTTCGTGGGCATCGGCGGCGCCGGGCTCTCGGCGATCGCGCGGATCATGGCCGCGCGAGGTGTCCCGGTGACCGGCAGCGACGACCAGGACACGCCGTTCCTGCCGTCGCTGCGCGAGCTGGGCGTGCCCTGCCACCTCGGGTACGCCGCCGAGCACGTCGCCGACGCCGACACCGTGGTCGTCACCACCGCGGCCCGCGAGGACAACCCCGAGGTGCTCGAGGCCCGGCGCCGCGGGCTGCGGCTGCTGCCCCGCTCGGCGGGCCTGCAGTCGGTGATGCTCGGCCGCCGGGTCGTCGCGGTCGCGGGCACCCACGGCAAGACCACCACCACCTCGCTGCTCACCAGCGCGCTGCTCGCCTGTGACGCGGACCCGTCGTACGCCGTCGGGGGAGTGCTGTCGGCGACCGGGCGCAACGCCGACGCCGGCGAGGGGGAGCTGTTCGTCGCCGAGGCCGACGAGAGCGACGGCGCCTTCCTCGTCTACACGCCGCACGCGGCCGTGGTCACCAACGTGGAGGCCGACCACCTCGACGTGTGGGGCACGGAGGAGGCCTACCGACAGGCCTTCGTGGACTTCCTCGACCGGATCGACCCGAGCGGGTTCCTCGTCTGCTGCACCGACGACGCCGGCGCCGCCGAGCTCGCGCGGACGGCGCGCGAGCGGGGGCTCGAGGTCGTCGCGGTGGGGGAGGGCGCGGACGCCGACGTCCGCGCGACCGACCTGCGCTTCGAGGGCGCCAGCTCGCGCTTCACCGTGGTGCGGGGCCGCGAGCGGCTCGGGGAGGTGGCCCTGCAGATCCCGGGGCGGCACTACGTGCTCGACGCGCTGGCGGCGCTGGCCGCCGGGCTGCGGCTCGGCCTGCCCTTCGAGGGGCTGCGGACCGGGCTGGCGGGCTTCACCGGCTCGCGCCGCCGGATGGAGGCCAAGGGCGAGGTCGCCGGCGTACGCGTCTACGACAGCTACGCCCACCACCCCGTCGAGATCGCCGGCGACCTGCAGGCCGCCCGGGCGGTCGCGGGGGAGGGGCGGGTGCTGGTCGCGTTCCAGCCGCACCTGGTCTCGCGCACCCGGCTGTTCGGGACCGCGATGGGCGAGGCGCTCGGGGCTGCGGACGAGGTCGTCGTGCTCGACGTCTACCTGGCCCGCGAGGACGCCGACCCCGAGGTGACCGGGGCCGTGGTCGCCGAGGCGGTGCCGCTGCCGTCCGGGCGGGTCGCCTACGTGCCCGACCTCGCCGACGCGCCCGCCGAGCTGGTGGCCCGGGCCCGCCCCGGCGACCTCGTGCTCACGCTCGGAGCCGGGAGCGTCACCGACCTCGGCCCCCGGGTCCTCGAGCTGCTGGCCGCCCGGGGCGGCGATGCGTAGGAACCGCCGCGACCAGCCGTCGGTGACCGACACCGAGCAGAGCCTGCGCCGCACCCGCAGCCGGTTCGCGCGCCGCCAGTGGGCGCGCCGCTGGCTGCGGTGGAAGGCCGTGCTCGCCGTCCTGCTGCTGCTCGGCCTGGTCCTCGCCGGTGTCTGGGCCGTCTACTTCTCCTCGTTCCTCGCGGTCAGCGGCGTGGAGGTCACCGGCGCCGACACCGTCGGCGCGGCGCGGATCCGCGCCGCCGCCGCGGTGCCCACCGGGGAGCCGCTGGCCAAGGTCGACCTGGCCCAGATCCGCTCCCGGGTGCAGGCGCTGGCCGCGGTGCGCTCCGCCGACGTCTCGCGGCAGTGGCCCGACCAGGTGCTGATCAAGGTCCGCGAACGCACCGCCGTGGCGGTCGTGGAGATCGGCGGCCAGCTGCGCGGCATGGACGCCGACGGCGTGGTGTTCCGGAGCTACCGGCACGCGCCCCCGCAGCTCCCGCACATCCAGACCTCGGCCGGCACCCGGGCCGAGGCACTCGCCGAGGGCGCCAAGGTGGTCGCCGCCCTGCCCTCCGACCTCGCCGCGAAGGTCGACCACGTCGAGGTCGAGACCGTGGACCAGATCACCCTCGTGCTGCGCGACGGGCGCGTGGTCAAGTGGGGCAGCGCCGAGCAGTCCGACCTCAAGGCCGAGGTGGTCGCCGCCCTGCTGCACCAGCCCGGGCAGGAGTACGACGTGACCGTGCCGGGCCAGCCGACCGTGCGCTGACCCGGCCTGACCTGACCTGACCTGACCCGGGCCGGGGGAGCCGGGCGGGGGGAGCCGGGCGGGGCTGGCCGCGGCCGGTTGCGGGCGCGGGCGGCTGCGGAATGGCGACAGACCGCAGAAAACCGGGGCCCTGGATTGCGGTCTGTCGCCATTCGGTGCTGCCCGGATGGTCGGCGCTTGAGGCTCACGCGTGAGGACGAGGAGCCCCGGTGATCTGCGGATTGGCGACCAACCGCAGGAGTCCGGCGCCAGGAGCTGCGGAATGGCGCCATTCCCCAACCGCCCCGCCTCCCGACCGGCGACGACGCGAGCAAGAAGTCCGGATCGACGGCGTGTCTGCGCGGCACGCGCGAGCCGGGCGCCTAGTGTCGTCGCAACGACGAGGTTGACATAACTATAACCCTCAGCCTGAGGGTCAGGGTTGAGGGTCAGGCAACCTCGTCGCTTCCCCACCGACAGCACACCTTCGTCCGAGGAACCGGACACGATCAGCGAGAGGCGAGTCCGCCGTGGCAGCAGCGCAGAACTACCTGGCCATCATCAAGGTCGTGGGCATCGGTGGTGGCGGTGTCAACGCCGTCAACCGGATGATCGAGGTCGGCCTCAAGGGCGTCGAGTTCATCGCCATCAACACCGACGCCCAGGCACTCCTCATGAGCGACGCCGACGTCAAGCTCGACATCGGGCGCGAGCTCACCCGCGGGCTGGGAGCCGGCGCCAACCCCGACGTCGGGGCCCAGGCCGCCGAGGACCACTCCGACGAGATCGAAGAGGTCATCAAGGGCGCCGACATGGTCTTCGTGACCGCCGGCGAGGGCGGCGGCACCGGCACCGGTGGCGCGCCGGTCGTGGCCCGGATCGCCCGCTCCCTGGGAGCGCTGACCATCGGTGTGGTGACCCGGCCGTTCGCCTTCGAGGGCCGCCGCCGGGCCAACTCCGCCGAGGAGGGCATCGCCCGGCTGCGCGAGGAGGTCGACACCCTCATCGTCATCCCCAACGACCGGCTGCTCTCGATCAGCGACCGCAACGTCTCGGTGCTCGACGCGTTCAAGCAGGCCGACCAGGTGCTCCTCCAGGGTGTCTCCGGCATCACCGACCTGATCACCACGCCCGGCCTGATCAACCTCGACTTCGCCGACGTGAAGTCGGTGATGGCCAACGCCGGCTCCGCGCTGATGGGCATCGGCTCGGCTCGCGGCGAGGACCGTGCGGTCGCAGCCGCCGAGATGGCGGTCTCGAGCCCGCTGCTGGAGGCCTCCATCGACGGTGCGTACGGCGTGCTGCTCTCGATCGCCGGAGGCTCCGACCTCGGCCTGTTCGAGATCAACGAGGCCGCCGCGCTGGTCGCCCAGGCGGCCCACGAGGAGGCCAACATCATCTTCGGCGCCACCATCGACGACGCCCTCGGCGACGAGGTCCGGGTGACCGTGATCGCCGCCGGCTTCGACGGCGGACAGCCCAAGAAGCGTGACGAGGGCACGGTCCTGCGCCGCGAGCCCCGCCCGCAGCAGACCCAGGAGCAGACGCGGGCGACCGCCCAGCAGCTGGCCACCCGGCGCGAGCCCGAGCAGGTCGCGGCGCCGAGCCGTCCCGCCGAGCCCGCCCCGGCCGCCGCTCCCGAGCAGTCCCGGCCGGCCGAGCCGCGTCAGGACCCGCGTCAGGACCCGCGTCCGTCGGCCCCCGCCCCGGCCCGCCAGCCCCGTCCCGTCCAGTTCGACGACGACGACCTGGACGTCCCGGACTTCCTGAAGTAAGGCGGCGTGTACCTCCACCGCGAGCGGGTCGGCCCCGTCGAGCTGGCCTTCACCGACAGGTACGGCGGGGTCAGCGCGGCGCCGTTCGACTCGCTGAACCTGGCGAGCACCGGGCCCGACGACGACGGCTCCCGCGCCGAGAACCTGCGCCGGGTGCTGGACGACTTCGCGCCGGGCGCCGGCCTGGCCGGCCTGCAGCAGGTGCACGGCGACCGGGTGGTCGTCGTGGAGGAGCCGCCGGCCGGCTCTCCGCCGGAGGCGGACGGGCTCGTGACCGACCAGCCGGACCTGGTGCTCATGGTGCGCGCGGCCGACTGTGTGCCGGTGCTGCTCGCCGACCCGGTGGCCGGTGTCGTGGGGGCCGCCCACGCCGGCCGTCCGGGGCTCGCGGCAGGAGTCGTGCTGCGCACCGTGCAGGCGATGCGGGACCTGGGCGCGAGGAGCCTCACCGCGTGGGTGGGCCCGCACGTGTGCGGCTCCTGCTACGAGGTGCCGGAGGCGATGCGGGAGCAGGTCGTCGCCCTGGAGCCGGCGAGCCGGGCCACCACCTCGTGGGGCACCCCCGCGCTCGACATCGGTGCCGGCGTGCGCGCCCAGCTGGCGCGCAGCGGCGTCGAGGTCGTCGACGTCGCCCGCTGCACCCGCGAGTCCGAGGACCTCTACTCCTACCGCCGCGACGGGGCCGGATCCGGACGTCTCGCCGGCCTGGTCCGGCTGCACGCCCCGGGAGTCGCCCCGGGAGTCGTTCCGGGAGTCGTGCGGTGAGCCGCAGCGACGAGGTGGCGGCCGGGCTGGCCCGGGTCCGGGCCAGGATCGCGTCCGCCTGCGGCGAGGCCGGCCGGGACCCCGACGAGGTGCGGCTGGTCGTGGTCACCAAGAACTTCGGGGCCTCCGACGTGCGGCTGCTCGCCGACCTCGGGGTGACCGACGTGGGGGAGAACCGCCACCAGGAGGCCCGCGACAAGATCGCCCAGTGCGCGGACCTGCCGCTGCGGTGGCACTTCATCGGTGCGCTCCAGAGCAACAAGGCGGCCGCGGTGGCCTCCTACGCCGACGTCGTGCAGTCGCTGGACCGACGCAGGCTGGTCGCGCCCCTCGCCCGGGGCGCCCACGAGCGGTCCGGGCCGCTGGACTGCCTGCTGCAGGTCAGCCTGGACCCTCCGGACCGGGCCGGGCGCGCCGGAGCCGACCCCGAGGACCTCGAGGCCCTCGCCCGCGAGGTCGAGCAGGCCGCGCCGCTGCGGCTGCGGGGGCTGATGGCCGTGGCGCCGTTGGGGGAGGACCCGGCCGCGGCCTTCGGTCGGCTCGCCGCCCTCAGGCGGGACTTCCTCGCCGACCACCCCGACGCGGGGTGGCTCTCGGCGGGCATGAGCGGCGACCTGGAAGAGGCCGTCCGGGCCGGTGCGACACACGTGCGTGTCGGCAGTGCGGTCCTCGGATCGAGGTCGCGTGTCAAGTAGTGTCACCAACATCAGGACAGCCCCCGGTCCCCGGGGGCTTGTGAGCGGAGGACAACAGTCATGAGCGGCGCGATGCGCAAGATCGGCGAGTACCTCGGCCTGCTCGAGGACACCGGTCGGTACGACGAGTACGACGGCGAGTACGAGACCCAGGACGTCCCGACCGTGCCGCCGGCCCGCGCGGCCAAGGTGCGCGAGCCTCGTCCTGCCCCGGTGGCCGACCTCGCCGAGCGTCGGCGCCCGGCCCCCGCCCCGGCCGGGGTGGTGGCCGAGCTCTCCCGGATCACCACCCTGCACCCGCGCACCTACAACGAGGCGCGCACCGTCGGGGAGAACTTCCGCGACGGCACCCCGGTGATCATGAACCTCTCGGAGATGGACGACAACGACGCCAAGCGCCTGGTCGACTTCGCCGCCGGCCTGGTCTTCGCCACGCGTGGCACCATCGAGCGGGTGACCAACAAGGTGTTCCTGCTCTCCCCGCCGAACGTGACGGTGGCCGCCGAGGACAAGCAGCGGATCGCCGAGGGCGGCTTCTTCAACCAGAGCTAGGACACTCCCTACGTGCATGTCGTCGGCCTGGTCATCCATGTCCTGCTGTGGCTGTTCCTCGCGCTGCTGTGGATCCGGTTCGTTGTGGACTGGGTGCAGGTCTTCGCGCGCTCCTGGACGCCGCGCGGACCGCTGCTCGTGCTGCTCGAAGCGGTCTATTCCGTCACCGATCCGCCGATCCGGGCGTTGCGGCGGGTGATCCCGCCGCTGCGACTCGGTAGCGTCGCCCTGGATCTGAGCTTCCTGATCGTGATGATCGCTGCCTACGTGCTGCTGACCATCAATGACAGGATCCTTCTGTGATCCTGCAGGGCGCTATTGTTCGACCGATGAGTTTTCTTCTACTGCGACAAGAATGGGTGAGGTCATGCCGCTGACGCCTGAGGACGTGAGCAACAAGCGCTTTACTCCCGTCCGGCTCCGTGAGGGCTACGACATGGGGGAGGTCGACCAGTTCCTCGACGAGGTGGAGGCCGAGCTCGCGCGGCTCACGAAGGAGAACGAGGACCTCCGGTCCAAGCTCTCCGCGGCCCAGCAGGGTGGCCCCGCTCCCGTCGAGCGTGCGCCCGAGCCGGCGAAGGTGGAGAAGGCCCCCGAGCCGACCCCCGCCCCGGCGCCGGCACCCGCGCCCGCCCCGGCCGCCGCCGCGACCACCGGTCCGCTGGAGACGATCCGGGTCGAGACGGTGCCGCAGGCGTCGAACGCGGCCGCGCGCCTCCTGGAGATCGCGACCCGCAACGCCGACGAGCTGGTCGACGAGGCCAAGAACGAGGCCGACAAGATCGTCGGCGAGGCCCGCACCAAGGCCGAGCGGCTCGAGTCGGAGTCGAAGGGCAAGGCCGACCGGATGGAGGCCGACGCCCGCACCCGCGCCCAGATGCTGGACTCGGAGACCGCCGAGCGCCGCCAGCAGATGTTCGGCGACCTGGAGAAGGAGCGCGACAAGCTCAACTCCGAGGTGGAGAACCTCCGGTCCTTCGAGCGGGAGTACCGCTCTCGCCTGAAGAGCTACTTCACCCAGCAGCTCGAGGCGCTCAACGGCTCCGCCGAGACCGCCGCGCCCACCGAGTCGCACCCCGCGCCCAAGCGGCTGCGCTCGATCCTGGGCGAGGACGAGGGCTGACCCTCCGCCGCCACCCGGCATCCTGACCGAATCGTCACGGCCGGCCCCCGCCACGGGGGCCGGCCGTGCCGCTTCTCCCCGGTGTGGCGGTTTGAGACCGACCGACCCACCGGCTACCCTCCGTCCACACTGTGGCTCTCACCACAGGTTCCTTGGCCCGAGGGAGGCCCGACATGGCACGCAGCACTCGCACGTCGCTCGCCGGGCAGGCTGCGTCCGCGGCCCGCAAGATCGTCGGGCGCCGGCCGGCCGCCGACGACCCCGAGGAGACCACGCCTCCGGCCCGCCGGACCACCGCGAAGAAGGCTCCCGTGAAGAAGGCTCCCGCCAAGAAGGCCGCCCCCGCCGCGAAGAAGGCGGCTCCGGCCAAGAAGGCCGCCCCCGCCGCGAAGAAGGCGGCTCCGGCCAAGAAGGCCGCCCCCGCCGCGAAGAAGGCGGCTCCGGCCAAGAAGGCCACCGCGGCCGCGAAGAAGGCGGCTCCGGCCAAGAAGGCGGCTCCGACCAAGAAGGCGCCCGTGAGCTCCCTGGTCGTCAAGGCCGACGAGGAGGCGTGGACCAAGGCCGAGCTCGCCGAGGTGCTGACCGAGCTGCATGAGCAGCAGGCGCACAGCGCCGGGATCGTCGCCGCCCAGGAGGCCGAGCTCTCCGGGCTGATGCGCGACGCCGGCGACGGCGCCGGCCACGACCAGGCGGACCTCGGGGCCACCAGCTTCGAGCGCGACCACGAGCTCACCGTGCTCAACATCGAGCGCGACAAGCTCGCCCAGATCGAGCGCGCGCTGCTGCGCATCGACGACGGCAGCTACGGACAGTGCGAGTCCTGCGGCAACCCCATCGGCAAGATGCGGTTGATGGCTTTCCCGCGTGCCACACTGTGCCTGACATGCAAGCAGCGCGAGGAACGTCGCTGAGCGACGCCGAAGCCCCCGGACCGACCCGTCCCACCGGCCGCCGACGAGGCCGGTGCCTCCTGCTCTTCGCAGGTGTCGCAGTGGCGGCCTACGCCGTCGACCTGCTGAGCAAGCTCTGGGCGGTCTCCCACCTCAGCGACGGACACGACGTCCGCGTGGTCGGAGACCTGCTGGTCCTCCACCTCACGCGCAACCCCGGCGCGGCGTTCAGCACCGGCACCGAGTACACCGTGCTGCTCTCGTGCCTGGCCGTGGCGGCGGCCCTGGTCGTGGTCTACCTCAGCCGGCGCGTGGGCAGCCTGTTGTGGGCGCTCGCCCTCGGCCTGCTGCTGGCGGGGATCTGCGGCAACCTCACCGACCGGCTCTTCCGCGAGCCGGGCCCGCTGCACGGCCACGTCATCGACTTCTTGATGCTCCCGCACTGGCCGGTCTTCAACGTCGCCGACATGTGCATCAACGTCGCCGCCGCGCTGATCCTGGTGCAGGCCTTCCGGGGGGTTCGGATCTCCGGCGCTCCGACCGACGACCGCCGGAAGACCGCCTGATGGCGGCGGCCGAGCACCGCACGCTCCCGGTCCCCGAGGGGCTGGCGGGGGAGCGGGTGGACGCGGCGCTGGCCCGGATGTTCGGCCTGTCCCGGACCCGGTCCGCCGAGCTGATCGCCGAGGGCCACGTCCTCGTGGACGGCGCCGGGGTCGGCAAGAGCCACCGGGTGCTGCCCGGGTCGCTGCTCGAGGTGAGCCTTCCCCCCGTCGTCAACCCGCTGACCGTCGTGCCGGAGGTCGTCGAGGGCATCAAGATCATCCACGACGACGACGAGATCGTGGTGATCGACAAGCCCGTCGGTGTGGCCGTCCACCCCTCCCCGGGATGGTCCGGGCCGACGGTCGTGGGCCACCTCGTCGGCGCCGGGTTCCGGATCGCCACCAGCGGTGCGTCCGAGCGACAGGGGATCGTCCAGCGGCTCGACGTCGGCACCTCGGGGGTGATGGTCATCGCCAAGTCCGAGCGGGCCTACTCGGTGCTCAAGGACGCCTTCCGGCAGCGCACGGTCGACAAGACCTACCACGCGCTCGTGCAGGGCCATCCCGACCCGCTCGAGGGCACCGTGGACGCGCCGATCGGACGGCACCCGAAGGCCGACTACAAGTTCGCGGTGATGGCCGACGGTCGGCACAGCATCACCCACTACGAGACCCTCGAGGCGCACCGGTTCGCGAGCCTGCTCGAGATCCATCTCGAGACCGGGCGGACCCACCAGATCCGGGTGCACATGGCGGCGCTGAAGCACCCGTGCGTCGGGGACCTCACCTACGGCGCCGACCCGGCGCTGGCCCGGCGGGTCGGGCTCGAGCGGCAGTGGCTGCACGCCGTCCGCCTCGGCTTCGAGCACCCCGGCACCGGGGAGCAGGTCCAGTACGACTCGAGCTACCCCGACGACCTCGCGCACGCCCTCGAGGTCGTCCGCGGCGCACACTGATGCCGCAGGACCTGCTGCTGAGGCCGGGCACGGCCGAGGACCTGCCCGCGCTCGCCGCCCTGCACCTGCGGGTCCGCGACGCGGCGTACCCGCTCATGCCCCGCCGGGTGCACGACGACGCCGACGTGACCGCGTGGGTGGCCGGCTGGGACCTCCTCCACAGTGAGGTGTGGGTCGCCGAGGCGGCCCGGGCGCCGGTCGGGTACGCCCGGATCCACGAGGACTGGCTCGAGGACCTCTACGTCGACCCCGACGCGGCCGGCCAGGGCGTCGGCAGCGCGCTGCTGGACCTGGTCAGGGCGCGTCGTCCCGGTGGGTTCGGGCTGTGGGTCTTCGTCAGCAACACCCGCGCCATCGGCTTCTACCGGCACCACGGACTGGTCGAGGTCACCCGCACCGACGGCGCGGGCAACGAGGAGCGCGAGCCGGACATCCACATGGCCTGGCCCGGCGCGACCGGCTGAGCGGGCTCTCGGTGCGGGCCGTCGGTACGGGCTGTCGGTGCGTGCTGCCACGCTGAGCTCGGCGGGTCGCGTAGTCTGGCGTCCTTCCCCCACCTGCTGCCCGGCGACCCGCCGAGGCCGGGTGGCGCATGTCCGAACAACCGGCGAGGAGCACCCCCGAGACCATGCCGACCTCCGACTCCTTCGTCCACCTGCACGTCCACACCGAGTACTCCATGCTCGACGGTGCGGCTCGGCTGGGAGCGCTGACCGAGCGGGCGGCGGAGCTGGGCATGCCGGCGGTCGCGATGACCGACCACGGCAACGTGTTCGGGGCCTATGAGTTCTACAAGAAGGCGAGGGCCGCCGGGGTCAAGCCGATCATCGGCATCGAGGCCTACTTCACCCCGAACATCTCCCGGTTCGAGCGCAAGGGCGTCAACTTCTACGACGGCGGCTCCGACGACGTCTCCGCCCGCGGCGCCTACACGCACATGACCCTGCTCTCGGAGTCCACCGAGGGCATGCACAACCTGTTCCGGCTCTCCACCGGCGCCTGGCGCGACGGGTTCTTCAAGCAGCCCCGCATGGACCGCGAGCTGCTGGCCCAGCACGGCAAGGGCATCATCGGCACCACCGGCTGCCCGTCCGGTGAGGTGCAGGTCCACCTGCGCTACGGCAACTACGACGCGGCCCGGCAGGTCGCGGGGGAGTTCCAGGACATCCTGGGCCGGGAGAACTACTTCCTCGAGCTCATGGACCACGGCCTGTCGATCGAGAGCCGGGTGCGTGACGGGCTGCTCCGCCTCGGCAAGGACCTGCAGATCCCGCTGCTGGCCACCAACGACTCCCACTACGTCATGCGCGAGGACGCCCCCTCCCAGGAGCACCTGCTGTGCATCAACTCCGGCTCGACGATGGACATCCCCGCCGGCGACGGGCCGGGCCAGCGCTTCGCGTTCAGCGGTGACGGCTACTACCTGAAGTCCGCCGAGGAGATGCGGGCCCTGTGGGCCGACAAGTACTCCCTGCGCGAGGCCTGCGACAACACGCTGCTGATCGCCGAGCGCTGCGACGTGCAGTTCTCCGAGGGCGTCGGCAAGTACATGCCGAAGTACCCCTGCCCCGAGGGCGAGAACGAGGACTCCTGGCTGGTCAAGGAGGTCGAGCAGGGCCTCGACTTCCGCTATCGGGGCAGCGTGCCCGACCACGTGCGCAAGCAGGCCGAGTACGAGCTCGGCGTGATCACCCAGATGGGCTTCTCCGGCTACTTCCTCGTGGTCGCCGACTTCATCAACTGGGCCAAGGACAACGGCATCCGCGTCGGCCCCGGGCGCGGGTCCGGCGCCGGCTCGATGGTGGCCTACGCGATGCGGATCACCGACCTCGACCCGCTCGAGCACGGCCTGATCTTCGAGCGGTTCCTCAACCCCGACCGCGTGTCGATGCCCGACTTCGACATCGACTTCGACGAGCGCCGGCGCAGCGAGGTGATCAGGTACGTCACCGAGAAGTACGGCGACGACCGGGTCTCCTACATCGTCACCTACGGCACCATCAAGGCCAAGCAGGCGGTCAAGGACTCCTCTCGGATCCTCGGCTACCCCTTCGCGATGGGCGACCGGATCACCAAGGCGATGCCGGCGGCGGTGATGGGCAAGGACGTCCCGCTGCAGGACATCTTCGACGCCGACCACAAGCGGTACGGCGAGGGCGGCGAGTTCCGGGCGCTCTACGACGGCGACAACGACGTCAAGCGCGTGGTGGACACCGCGATCGGCATCGAGGGCCTCAAGCGCCAGTGGGGCGTGCACGCGGCCGGCGTCATCATGTCGAGCGAGCCGCTGCTCGACATCATCCCGATGCTCAAGCGGCCCGCCGACGGCGCGATGATCACGCAGTTCGACTACCCCACCTGCGAGACCCTCGGCCTGATCAAGATGGACTTCCTGGGGCTTCGCAACCTCACGGTCCTCGACGACGCGGTCAAGAACATCAAGGCCAACCGCGACGAGGAGATCGTCCTCGAGGAGCTGCCGCTCACCGACGAGACGACCTACGGCCTCCTGCAGCGCGGCGACACTCTCGGCGTCTTCCAGCTCGACGGCGGGCCGATGCGCGCGCTGCTGCGCAGCATGCGCCCCGACACCTTCGCCGACATCTCCGCGGTCGGTGCGCTCTACCGGCCCGGGCCGATGGGTGCGGACTCCCACAACAAGTACGCCCGCCGCAAGACCGGCCGCGAGCCCGTGGAGCCCATCCACCCCGAGCTCGCCGAGGCCCTCGAGGACGTGCTCGGCGAGACCTACGGCCTGATCGTCTACCAGGAACAGGTCATGGCGATCGCCCAGAAGCTCGCGGGCTACACGCTGGGCCAGGCCGACATCCTGCGCCGGGCGATGGGCAAGAAGAAGAAGGAGGAGCTGGACAAGCAGTTCGCCGGCTTCTCGGGCGGCATGAAGGAGCGCGGCTACTCCGACGCCGCGGTCAAGACGCTCTGGGACATCCTGCTGCCCTTCTCCGACTACGCCTTCAACAAGGCCCACTCCGCGGCGTACGGCCTGGTCTCCTACTGGACGGCCTACCTCAAGGCCAACTACCCGGCCGAGTACATGGCGGCGCTCCTGACCTCGGTCAAGGACGACAAGGACAAGATGGCGATCTACCTCAACGAGTGTCGCCGCATGAAGATCCAGGTGCTGCCCCCCGACGTCAACGAGTCCGCGTCGAACTTCACCCCGGTGGGCCGCGACATCCGGTTCGGCCTCACCGCCGTGCGCAACGTCGGCGGCAACGTCGTGGACGGCATCGTCGCCGGCCGCGAGGAGAAGGGCCGGTACGCCGACTTCAACGACTTCATGGAGAAGGTCCCCGCCCACGTGTGCAACAAGCGGGTGATCGAGTCGCTGGTCAAGGCCGGCGCCTTCGACGACATGAAGCACCGGCGGCGGGCGCTGGTGGCCATCCACGAGACCGCGGTCGACCAGTACGTCGACATCAAGCGGAACGAGGCGATCGGCCAGGACTCCCTGTTCGGCGGCCTCGACGAGGAGGCCGGCGGCGGGTTCGGGATCTCGGTGACGATCCCCGACATCGAGGAGTGGGACAAGACCACCCTGCTGGGCCACGAGCGGGAGATGCTCGGGCTCTACGTCTCCGACCACCCGCTGCTCGGCCTCGAGCACGTGCTCTCCAACGGCACCGACTGCACCATCGGCCAGCTCATGCTCGACGAGGACCGGCCCGACGGGACCCCGATCACGATCAGCGGCCTGGTCACCTCGGTGCAGCGCAAGATCACCAAGCGCGGCGACGCGTGGGCGCTGGTCACCGTGGAGGACCTCGACGGCGCCATCGACGTGCTGCTGTTCCCGAGCTCCTGGCAGCTGTGCGGGCACCTGATCTCCGAGGACGCGATCGTCATGGTCAAGGGCCGGCTCTCGCGCAGCAAGGACCAGCCCGAGATCATGGGCCAGGAGGTGACGCTGCCCGACCTCTCCGACGGCCCGTCCGGGCCGGTGGTGATCAGCATGCCGTCCACCCGGTGCACCGCCCCGGTCGTGGAGCAGCTGCGCGACGTGCTGGGCGCCCACCCGGGCCTCACCGAGGTGCGGCTGCGCCTGCTCACCCGCGGGTCGACCACGCTGATGAAGCTCGACGACCGCCTGCGGGTCACGCCGAGCTCCGCCCTGTTCGCCGACCTCAAGCACCTCCTGGGACCTGGATGTCTGAGCAACAACTGACCGAGCCCACCACGAGCGGCCCCGAGGGCGCCGCCGCAGACCGGCGCACCCCCGTGCGCCTCCTGGTCCGCGCGCTCCTGGTGATCGCCGTGTTCGCCGCCGCGGGCGCCCTGGCGGGCGTGGTGTGGGAGTGGTGGTGGACGCCGCCGCCGGGCATCGTGGCCCACCACCAGTGGCTGCAGGACGAGACGGGCCTGCGGGGGGACTTCTCCGGGACCGGGACCTACGTCGTGGTCGCGCTGATCGCCGGGGCCGTGGTCGCCGCCGTCCTCGCGGCCGTCCTCGACGGGGCGGAGCTGGTCACGCTCGTCGCCGTGCTCGTCGGGTCGGTGCTGGCCGGCTGGCTGATGCACCGGGTCGGCGTGGCCCTCGGGCCGGCCGATCCCCACAAGCTCGCCGCCACGACGACCGACGGCACCGAGCTGCCCGGCCGGCTGGTGGTCTCCGGCGCGAGCGTCTGGCGGGTGTTCCCGGGGGGCGCGCTGGCGGGCCTCGTGGTGGTCTGGCTCGGACTTGCGTCGAAGCGCGCCCGAAACCCCCGCCCGAGCAGCTAGGATCTCGCCGCGCAGGATCGGGCGGCGGTCGTCCGGCGGCACCGTCTGGGGGTACCCCGTGTCCAGCTCCTTCCCGCCCGGTGGGCCGCAGGGCCCCGAGTACCTCGAGCAGGGCGGCGGCGCCCCGCTCCCGCCCCGGCCGCCACGGCGCCGCTCCCGTAGCCGCCGGCCCACGCTGGTCGCCGGTGGCGCCATCGCGGCGCTGCTGGTGGTGGGTGGTGGTGTCTGGGCCGCCACCTGGTACCTCGGCAGCGGGCCGCAGCCTGCCGAGGCGCTCCCCGCCTCGACCCTCGGCTACGTCTCGATCGACCTCGATCCCAGCGGCCAGCAGAAGATCGAGGCACTGAAGACGCTCAACAAGTTCCCGGCGATCAAGGACCAGCTCCACCTCAACGCCGACGACGACATCCGCCGGCGGATCTTCGAGGAGATCCAGAAGAGCGGGGACTGCAAGAGCCTCGACTACGACAAGGACATCGCGCCGTGGCTCGGCGACCGGATGGCGGTCGCAGCCGTCGACACCGGCGAGAAGCAGCCGCAGCCCGTCGTCGTGCTCCAGGTCACGGACGAGGCCGCGGCCGACGCCGGGCTCGCGAAGCTGCAGGCCTGCGACTCCGGGGCCGACACCAGCTCCGGCAGTGACACGGGTAGCGACCCGGGCAGTGACACGGGCACCGGCGGCTGGTCGATCGACGGCGACTGGGCCGTCGTCGCCGAGTCCGACGCCACCGCGAAGAAGGTCGCCGACGCGGCGGCCGCCGACTCGCTCGCCGACGACGAGTCCTACCAGAGGTGGACCGGCGAGCTCGGCGACCCGGGCGTGCTCAGCATGTACGCCGCCCCGGCGGCCGGCGGCTGGATGGCCGACAACCTCTCGCAGATGGAGAACATGTTCGGCGGGTCGTCGGGCTCGTGCGTCGCCTCCGCCGACCCGTTCTCGGACTCCTCCGGCGGCTCGTTCTGCGGCGACACCGGCATGAGCAGCAACGGCAGCGTCCCCAGCGACGTCGCCGACGCCCTGAAGCAGTTCAAGGGCATGGCCGCCACGGTCCGCTTCAACGACGGTGCCCTCGAGCTCGAAGGTGCCGCCGACCCGGGCGAGACCGCGACCTCCGGCCAGCTCGGCACCGGCGAGGGCGGGGACGACGTGCTGGCCACGCTGCCGTCGGACACGGCAGCCGCGATGGGGTTCGGCTTCGAGGACGGATGGTTCGCCAAGCTGGTCGACCGGTTCGCGTCGTACTCCGGGATGACCGGCTCGGACCTGATGGACCAGATGTCGCAGAGCAGCGGCCTCGACCTGCCCGCGGACGCCGAGACGCTCGCCGGCGACTCGATGGCGCTGGCGGTGGGCGGCAACATCGACCCGGAGACCATCATGAACTCCTCCGACGGCAGCAACCTCCCGGTGGCGGTGAAGATCAAGGGCGACCCCGACGCGATCGACGGCGTCCTCGGGAAGCTCGCACCCAGGATGGGGAGCGCGGCGAGCGCGCTGGAGTCCGACCGGTCCGGCGACATGATCGCGATCGGACCCGACGCCGACTACCGGTCCCAGGTGCTGGAGCACGGGGGCCTCGGCGACACCGCGGCCTTCAAGGACGTGGTCCCCGAGGCCGCCAAGGCCAGCGTCGTCTACTACGTCAGCTTCGACGCCTTCGACGGCCTGGTCTCCAAGCTCGGGGCGGACAGCCCGGAGCTCGTCGCCAACGTCAAGCCCCTCCGGTCCCTCGGCGTCAGCGCCTGGGTGGACGGCGGGGTCTCCCGCCTGCTGGTGAAGCTGACGACCGACTGAAAGGGAGCCGGTCGTCAGGTGGCGCGGCGGTCCGCCGCGGCCCGGCCCACGGGGGCGACGACCGCCTCGGTGACGCGGACCAGGTCGTCGGGCGTGAGCTCGAGGTCGAGGCCGCGGCGGCCCCCGGAGACGAACACCGTCTCGTGGCCGAGCGCGGTGTCGTCGACGACCGTGGGGTGCAGCCGCTTCTGGCCGATCGGCGAGATGCCGCCGACGACGTAGCCGGTCGCGCGCTCCGCGTCCGCCGGGTCGGCCATCACCGCCCTGCTCCCGCCCAGGGCGCGGGCCAGCGCCTTCAGGTCGAGCTGGCCCGACACCGGCACGACGGCGACCGCGAGCCGGCCGTCCACCGACGCGAGCAGGGTCTTGAAGACCCGGTCCGGGTCGACTCCCAGGGCGTCGGCCGCCTCGAGCCCGAAGCTCTCGGCGCGCGGGTCGTGCTCGTACTCGTGCAGGGAGAACGGCACCCCCGCCCCGGTCAGGGTCGCGGTCGCCGGCGTGCCGCCGGCACTCTTCCTGGCCAATGACTTCTCCTCAGTTCGGCGACCAGCGGGTGCGCGCCACCTCGGTGGCGGGCAGGGACGGGATCACGTTCATCGCCCGCAGCTCGGTGCGCAGCAGGTCGGTGACCATGATCAGCCGCTCGGCGGCGTCGGCGGCCTCGAGCAGCGCCTGCCGGTCGGGCATCGGCAGCGGCGCCACCGCGGCCAGCGTCCAGGAGAGGTACGACGGGTCGCGGGGGAGCGCGCCCTCGTAGGGGTCGCTGCGGATGCCGGCCAGCGCCATCCGGTAGGCCGTGAACGTCGCCCGGGCGGTCTCGAGGACCTGCTCGGGGACCGGCAGGTCGGGCTCGGGGCGGTCGTGGACGTGGCCGACGGGGAACGGGCCGCTGGCGTCCAGCCGCTCGAGCTCGATGCGGTCCAGGCCGACCGCCACGACGTCGAAGGTGCCGTCGGCGTGCGCGTCGACCTCGGTCAGCTGCACCTTGCACCCCACGCGGTAGAGCGACTGCGCCCCGTGGTCGCCGATCTCGTAGCCCTCGCGGATCCCCACCGAGCCGAAGACCCGCTCGGCGGGGTCCTCGACCCGCAGCAGGTGGTGGACCAGCGCGCGGTAGCGGTCCTCGAAGATCGTCAGGGGGACGCTCACGCCGGGGAACAGCACCGCGTTGAGCGGGAACATCGGCAGCGTGGACGTCACGGCTCGACCCTAGTGGCTAGGTGGACGCGGCCGGGGTCCCGCGCCGGGCCAGCCGTCCGGCCGGCGTCGCGGGTTCGGGCCGGCCGGTCCATCACTCGTAGAATCGGCCCATGATTCGCCGGATCGACCTGAGAGGCGTCGCAGCGCAGAGCGCGACGCCGCTCGACTACCGCGCGGTGGTGCCGCGCGCCGAGTTCGACGTCGAGGCCGCGACGCATGCCGTCCGCCCCATCCTCGACGCCGTGCGCGAGCGGGGCCTCGAGGCGATCCTGGAGCTCTCCGCCCGGTTCGACGGCGTCACGCAGACCGACGTCGTCGTGCCGCCCGCGGCGTGCCGGCAGGCGCTGGAGGAGCTCGACCCGGCGATCCGGGCCGGCCTCGAGGAGTCGATCGCGCGGCTGCGCGCGGCCAGCGAGCAGGAGCTCGAGGCCGACGTGGTCACCCAGCTCGGCCCGGGCGCCCGGGTGGTCCAGCGCAAGGTGCCGGTGGACCGCGTGGGCCTCTACGTGCCCGGTGGCCTGGCCCCGCTGGTCTCCACGGTGCTGATGAACGTCGTCCCCGCCCAGGTGGCCGGGGTCCGCTCGCTGGCGCTGGCGAGCCCGCCGCAGGCGGAGTTCGACGGGCTGCCGCACCCGTCCATCCTGGCGGCGTGCGCGCTGCTCGGTGTCGAGGAGGTGTACGCCGTCGGCGGTGCGCAGGCGATCGCGATGTTCGCCTACGGCACCGGCCCGTGCCGCCGCGTCGACATGGTCACCGGCCCCGGCAACATCTACGTCGCCACCGCCAAGCGGCTGGTCAAGGGGGAGGTCGGCATCGACTCCGAGGCCGGTCCGACCGAGGTCGCGGTCCTGGCCGACGACTCCGCCGACGCCGGCTTCGTCGCCGCCGACCTCATCGCCGAGGCCGAGCACGATCCGCTCGCCGCGGCGGTGCTGATCACCGACTCCGAGGCGCTGGCCGCCGAGGTGGAGGCCCAGCTGGACAAGCAGGTCGCGGCGACCGGCCACGCCGAGCGGGTGCGGGTCGCGCTGGGCGGGGCGCAGTCCGGGATCGTCCTGGTCGACGACCTCGACCAGGGCGTCGAGGTCGCCGACGCCTACGCCGCCGAGCACCTCGAGGTGCACACGCGGGAGGCGGCCGCCGTCGCCGCCCGGATCCGCAACGCCGGCGCGATCTTCGTCGGGCCCTACGCGCCCACGGCGCTGGGCGACTACTGCGCGGGGTCCAACCACGTGCTGCCGACGGGCGGCTGCGCCTGCCACAGCAGCGGCCTCTCGGTGCGGTCGTTCACCAAGTCGGTGCACGTCGTGGACTACTCCCGCGAGGGCCTGGCGGCGGTCGCCGGCCACGTCGTGACCCTCGCCGAGGCCGAGGACCTGCCCGGCCACGGCGACTCGGTGCGCGTGCGCTTCGCCGACGGCGAGGCCTGAGCCGATGACCTACACCCCGCCGCTCCGCGAGGAGCTCCGCGGCCTCGAGCCCTACGGCGCGCCGCAGCTCGACGTGCCCGTCCAGCTCAACGTCAACGAGAACCCCTACGGACCCTCTCCCGCCTGCGTCGCCGACATCGCCGAGGCGGTCGCCTCGGCCGCCGGCTCGCTGAACCGCTACCCCGACCGCGAGTTCACCGAGCTGCGCACGGCCCTGGCGGCCTACCTCTCCCGGGACACCGAGCCGACGCGCGGCTTCGCGATCACGCCGGACCAGGTCTGGGCGGCCAACGGCTCCAACGAGGTGATGCTGCAGCTGCTCCAGGCCTTCGGCGGTCCCGGGCGCACCGCGGTCAGCTTCGCCCCGACGTACTCGATGTATCCCGAGTACGCCCGCGACTCGATGACCGCCTGGGTCGCCGGGCGCCGGGAGACCGACTTCGGCCTCGACCTCGACCACGCGCGCGAGCTGGTCGAGAAGGAGCGGCCGAGCGTGGTGCTGCTGCCCTCGCCGAACAACCCCACCGGCACCGCCCTGCCCCCCGAGGCCGTCACCGCGCTGTGCGAGGCGGTCGGCGACGACGGCGTGGTGGTCGTCGACGAGGCGTACGGCGAGTTCCGGCGCGCGGGGACGCCCAGCGCGCTGGAGCTGCTGCCGCGGCACCGCAACCTGGTGGTCTCCCGGACCATGAGCAAGGCCTTCGCGCTGGCCGGGGCCCGGCTGGGCTACCTGGCCGCGGCGCCGGAGATCTGCGACGCGATCCGGGTCGTGCGGCTGCCCTACCACCTCTCGGCGGTGACCCAGGCGGTCGCGCTCGCCGCGCTGCGGCACGCCCCCGAGCTGCTCGGCCGGGTCGACGAGCTGCGCGTCGAGCGGGACGCCACGGTGGCCTGGCTGCGTGAGCGGGGCCACCAGGTGGCCGACAGCGACGCGAACTTCGTGCTGTTCGGCACCTTCCCCGACCGGCACGCCGTCTGGCAGGGGCTGCTGGACCAGGGCGTGCTGATCCGCGAGGTCGGTCCCGACGGCTGGCTGCGCGTCTCCATCGGCACCGCCGGCGAGATGGCAGCATTCAGGCAGGCACTCACCGCGGTGCTGGCACAGGAAGCGAGTCAGTCATGAGCAGGACAGCCTGCATCAAGCGGCAGACCAGCGAGTCGAAGGTGCTCGTCGAGGTCGACCTCGACGGCTCCGGCCGCCACGACATCTCCACCGGGGTCGGCTTCTACGACCACATGCTCACCGCGTTCGCGAGGCACTCCCTGGTGGACCTGACCGTCCAGACCGAGGGCGACACCCACATCGACGCCCACCACACCGTCGAGGACACCGCGATCGTGCTCGGCCAGGCGCTGCGCGAGGCGCTCGGCGACAAGGCGGGGATCCGTCGCTTCGGCGACGCCACGGTGCCGCTGGACGAGGCGCTGGTGCAGGCGGTCGTCGACGTCTCCGGCCGGCCCTACTGCGTGCACACAGGCGAGCCGGACGCCCAGGCCTACGTCGCCATCGGCGGCGACCACGGGCCGGCGTACCAGGGCTCGCTGACCCGCCACGTCTTCGAGACCATCGCGTTCCACGCCCACCTCGCGCTGCACGTGCGGGTGCTGGCGGGACGCGACCCGCACCACCTGGTGGAGACCCAGTTCAAGGCGTTCGCCCGGGCCTTCCGCGACGCGGTGGCCCTGGACCCGCGGGAGACCGGGGTCCCGTCCACCAAGGGGACCCTCTGACCGCCGGGGGGAGTCCGCGCGTCGTCGTCCTCGACTACGGCTCGGGCAACCTCCGCTCGGCCGTGCGCGCCGTGGAGCGCGCCGGCGCCGAGGTCACCCTCACCGGCGACTTCGACACCGCGCTCGCGGCCGACGGCCTGGTCGTGCCCGGGGTGGGCGCCTACGCCGCCTGCATGGCCGGGCTGCGCGCGATCAAGGGCGACCGGATCATCGGCCGCCGGCTCGCCGGTGGGCGTCCGGTCCTCGGGATCTGCGTGGGCATGCAGGTGCTCTTCGCCCGCGGCGTCGAGCACGGCGTGGAGACCGAGGGCTGCGACGAGTGGCCGGGGGTCGTGGAGCGGCTGCAGGCGCCGGTGGTCCCGCACATGGGCTGGAACACCGTGGAGGTGCCCGAGGGGTCGCGGCTGTTCGCCGGCGTCGAGGACGAGCGGTTCTACTTCGTGCACTCCTACGGCGTGCGCGACTGGACGCTGCGCACCAAC
This sequence comes from Nocardioides panaciterrulae, assembly GCF_013409645.1. NCBI lineage: Bacteria > Bacillati > Actinomycetota > Actinomycetes > Propionibacteriales > Nocardioidaceae > Nocardioides > Nocardioides panaciterrulae. The sequence goes on from NZ_JACCBG010000001.1 coordinate 1,693,303, forward strand.
AACCGCACCCGGGCGCCGCTGGTCACCTGGGCCGAGACCGGCGACGCCGACCGCGGCGGGGACCGGTTCGTGGCGGCGGTGGAGAACGGCCCGCTGAGCGCCACCCAGTTCCACCCCGAGAAGTCCGGCGACGCCGGTGCCGCGCTGCTGCGCAACTGGGTCACCGGGCTGTGAGCAAGCAGCGGCAGGTCCGCCGCGCCGAGCGTGAGCGCGAGGCGGCGGTCCGGGCCGCGGCCCGCGCCCGCGCGGCGGAGCGCCGCCGCCGGTCGGCCGCGCGCCGGCAGGCGGTGACCCGCTGGCTGCCGGCCCCGCGGCGCGCTCCCGGGCTGCTGGCGCAGCGGCGCCGCCGCGAGACCACCGTGACCGTCTGCCTGCTGCTGGCCGTCAACCTGCTGGTCTGGGTCACCCGGCCGGAGTGGGGGCTGCGGATCCTGGCGCTGCTGGTCACCCTGCTGGTGGCCCCGGTGGTGCACACGCTGCTGTTCCGCCGCCGCTGAGACCCGGTCCGTCGTACCCGTTCTGCGAACCTAGGATCGTCCCCATGCCTGAGTACCTCGAGCTGCTGCCCGCCGTCGACATCACCGAGGGCCGCGCCGTCCAGCTCGCGCAGGGCGTCGCGGGCTCCGAGCGGGTGTACGGCGACCCGGTGGCCGCCGCGCGCCGCTGGCAGGACGCCGGCGCGGAGTGGCTGCACCTCGTCGACCTCGACGCGGCGTTCGGCCGCGGCACCAACCGCGAGCTGCAGGCCGAGATCGTCGGCGCCCTCGACATCAAGGTCGAGATGAGCGGCGGCATCCGCGACGACGAGTCGCTCGCGGCGGCGCTGGCCACCGGCTGCACCCGCGTCAACATCGGCACCGCCGCGCTCGAGCAGCCGGAGTGGTGCGCGAAGGTGATCGCCGAGCACGGCGACCGGATCGCGATCGGTCTCGACGTCCGCGGCCGCACCCTGGCCGCCCGCGGCTGGACCCGCGACGGCGGGGACCTCTACGAGGTGCTGGCCCGGCTCGACGCCGAGGGGTGCACGCGCTACGTGGTCACCGACGTCAACAAGGACGGCATGCTGCAGGGCCCGAACCTGGAGCTGCTCCGCGACGTCTGCGCGGCCACCGACCGACCCGTGGTGGCGTCCGGGGGCGTGACCACGCTGGCCGACATCGAGGCGCTGATGACGCTGGTGCGTCCCGCCGGGTCGCCGGGCGGCGTCGAGGGGGCGATCGCCGGCACGGCGCTCTACGAGGGCCGGTTCACCCTGGAGGACGCGCTGGCGCTCACCCGCGGCGGTGGGGCGTGAGCCTCGCCGTCCGCGTGATCCCGTGCCTGGACGTCGACGGCGGCCGGGTGGTCAAGGGGATCAACTTCAAGGAGCTCCGCGACGCCGGTGACCCGGTCGAGCTGGCCCGCACCTACGACGCCGAGGGCGCCGATGAGCTGACCTTCCTCGACATCTCCGCCTCCCACGAGGGCCGGGCGACGACGATGGAGATCGTCTCGCGCACCGCCGAGGAGGTCTTCATCCCGCTGACCGTCGGCGGGGGCGTCTCCAGCGTCGCCGACGTCGACCGGCTGCTGCGCGCCGGCGCCGACAAGGTCGCGGTGAACACGGCGGCGATCAACCGGCCCGAGCTGGTCGCCGAGATCGCCGACCGGTTCGGCAACCAGGTGCTCGTGCTGTCGGTCGACGCCCGGCGGGTCCCGCCGGGCTCGACCGGCGAGTGTCCCTCCGGGTTCGAGGTCACCACGCACGGCGGCCGGAAGTCGGCCGGGCTGGACGCGGTCGAGTGGGCCGCGCGGGCCGCCGAGCTCGGGGCGGGGGAGATCCTGCTCAACGCCATGGACGCCGACGGCACCCAGGACGGCTTCGACCTCGAGCTGATCCGCGCCGTGCGCCGCGAGGTCACGATCCCCGTCATCGCCTCCGGTGGCGCGGGGAGGGTCGAGCACTTCCCGCCCGCGGTCGACGCCGGGGCCGATGCGGTGCTCGCCGCCACGGTCTTCCACTTCGGCACGCTGCGGATCGCCGACGTCAAGGCGTCCCTCGCCGCGGCCGGCCACCCGGTGCGCTGAGACAGGGGGCCGGGCGGGCGGTGGCTCAGCCGCGGTCGGCGACCCGCTCCGCCAGCCGGGCCGCGGCGAGGGCCACGAGGCCGGCGCTCGCGGGGTCCGCAGCGGCCCGCTCGGGCACCTCGCCGCCGAGCAGCGCCGCCGGCTGGGTCAGCCAGGCCCAGGCCCGCCAGGGGTCCATGCCGGCGGCCAGCAGCGGTTCGAGGACGGCGGCCAGGTCCGCCCTCGGCTCGCCGTCGGCGTCGATCTGGAACGCCGGCACGATGCTCCGGTCGCCCGACGGCACGACCAGCAGCCGGCGCTCGTTGCCGGCCTTGTGCACCGAGAAGCGGGTCGCCTCGACCGAGGCCCCCCGGAGCTCGGCCAGCGTCTCGTAGCTGAACCAGGGGCCGGCCAGCAGCTCCGTGCGCAGCCGCGCGTGCCGGGCGATCAGCACCAGCGACACCGGTACGGCGTGCTCCGGCTCCGAGCCCTCCCCGTGCAGCAGCTGGTCGAGCTGCCCGAGCTGGGCCCTGGTCAGCGGCTCACCGGTCCCCGGGTCGGTCCATCGGGCTCGGCCCTGCTCGTCACGGACGTAGGTGGGCAGTCCGGCGGTGGCCAGGTGCGACTCCAGTCCGAGCCCTTCCAGCCACGTCGCCAGGCGCTCGCCGAGCTCGGCCTTCGACGGGTCGGCCGGCGCACCGTCTGCTGCTGTCATGGGGACACCTTCCCGCAGCCACCCCCGTCCCGGCGAGCGGCCCGGGCGGTCCGTCCCGACCCAGCGGTCTGCGTCACAGCGGCGAGGCTCTCCGGCCAGGCATCGGGTGACAGGCCCGGAGAAGTGCTCACCGGCTATATACATCGTGTGTATAGTTGCGCCATGTCCACCTCGACGGTGCTGCTCGCGCTGCTGGAGCAGGAGCCCGCGCACGGCTACACGCTGAAGCAGAAGTACGACGGGCGGTTCGCCCAGAAGCGACCGCTGGCCTTCGGGCAGGTGTACGCCTCGCTGGCCCGGTTCGAGAGGCAGGGCCTGGCCGAGATGGTCGACGTCGAGACGGGGGAGGGGCCGGAGCGCAAGCGCTACCGGATCACGCCGGAGGGGGCACAGCTGGTGACCGACTGGGTCTACACCGCGCAAGAGCCGGGGGTGTTCTCCACCAGCACACTGTTCGCGCGCGTGACGGTCGCACTGCTGTCCGGCCGCGACCCGCAGCAGGTGCTGGACACTCAGCGCGAGTCGCACTTGGAGCGGATGCGTGAGCTGCAGGCGCAAAGGCGTACGGCGCGCGGCAGTGACCTGCTCGCGGTCACCTACGAGCTGGCCCACCTCGACGCGGACCTGAAGTGGATCGAGCAGGCCGGCCGGCGGCCGGCCGCGGAGAAGGGGAAGTCATGAGCCTGGTCGCGGCGCACGACCTGCGGTTGTCCTACGGCGACACCCCCGCGCTGGACGGCTGCTCGCTGAGCGTCGAGGCGGGGGAACGGGTGGCGATGATGGGCCCGTCGGGGTCCGGGAAGTCGACGCTGCTGCACTGCCTGGCCGGCGTGCTGCGCCCGGACGCGGGCACCGTGATGTTCGACGGGGTCGACGTGGTGCCGCTCTCGGAGTCCCGGCGCAGCCGGTTGCGGCTGGAGCGGATGGGCGTGGTCTTCCAGTTCGGCGACCTGGTGCCCGAGCTGTCGCTGGCCGAGAACGTGATGCTCCCGGCGCAGCTCCTCGGCATGTCCTCCGCTCGGGCCCGATCGCGGGCGCTGGCCCTGCTGGACGAGCTCGGTGTCGCAGACGTCGCGCACCGGCGCGCGGGCACGGTCTCCGGTGGCCAGGCGCAGCGGGCCGCGGTGGCACGCGCGATCGTGCACGAGCCGGCGGTCGTCTACGCGGACGAGCCCACCGGATCCTTGGACACCGTCAACGCCGAGCTGGTGCTCGACGCGCTGGTCGATCTGACCGGACGTTCGGGAGCGGCCCTGGTCGTGGTGACCCACGACCACCAGGTCGCTGCCCACCTCGACCGGCTGGTGACGATGCGGGACGGCCGGGTCACGCAACCTGCGGGGGTGGGTGCGTGACGGCGGCCGTCCGGCTGGGGCTGCGGCTCGCGCTGGGCTCCGCGCGAGACCAGCGGCTGCGGGCGGCCTCGGTGCTCGTTGCGGTCTTCGTCGGTGCGGTGGTGCTGCTGTCGACCGCGGCGATCACACACTCCCAGCGGGTGCAGCAGCCGTTCGCCTACCAGGAAGCGGACAATCAGCGGCTGCTGGCCGCGGTGATCGCCTCGATCCTGTTCCCGGTACTGGTGCTCGCCGCGACCGTCGGGCGGCTCTCGGCGGGGCTGCGCGACCGGCGGATGGCGAACCTGCGGCTGCTCGGCATGGGCAGGCTCTCGGTCCGGCTGGTCGCCGCCGTGGAGACCGGCGCGGCGGCGTTCGCCGGCGCGCTGCTGGGAATCCCCGGCTTCCTGGCGGTGCGACAGCCGATGTCCCACGTGCGGGTCGCCGGGCACGGCTGGCCGGCGCCCACACTCTGGCCGCCGGCGTGGACCTACGTCGCCGTCGTCCTGCTGCTGCCTGCGGTGGTGATGGCGGTCGCCGCCGTGCCGCAACGGCTGAAGATGGCCGACGCACTCGCGCGGGCGCGCCGCGCCGACTCCCGACGGCCGGCATGGTGGCGGGTCGTGCCGCTGGCGATCGGGGTGGCGCTGTGCAGCTACCTCATCGAGAGCCACCTCTCGGATGCCGACCAGGCGTCGGGCGGCATGATCGCTGTCCTCTTCGGCGGCATCATCCTGCTGGGTGTCGGCCTGATCCTGGTCGTGCCCGTCTTCGTGCGGTTGGTGGCCGACCTGACGATGCGTGTCACCCGACGGCCGACGTTCACCATCGCCGCCCGTCGGCTGCAGGCGCAGCCGGCCGGGGTGTCCCGGGTGATCAGCGGCCTGCTGATCGGGCTGTTCCTCGTCGTCGGGGCGCGCTCGGTGGTCGTCGCCTTCGAGAGCACGCCGCAGTACGAGACCGCTGACAGGCAGATCCATGGACAGCAAGTGGTGACCGTCGAAGCGTCGCCTCACGACCTCGCCGACCAGGTGCGACTGGCCCGGCACACCGAGGGTGTGCGCCGCGTCGTCTCCTTCGCACGCCTGTCCTCGTCGTGCAGGGGCACCGACCCGTGTGTCAACGCCCTGGTCGGGACGTGTGCCGAGCTGCACGCCGTCTCGCCCGCCCTCAGAGGCTGTCGAGAGGGCCAGCCCTTCGCGCTGCTCGACCTCGCCCAGTACGGGATCGCGCCAGGGTCGCCGCTGCCCGGCTTGCGGGCGGTGAACCGTGCCCGCGGCCACCGGCCCTCTTCCCCGGTCGCGCTCACGGCGCCGGCACGCCCCACCCACCCGTGGAGCGGGGCCGACGAGCAGGCACTCCAGGCGTTGTCCGCCGACCTGATCGTGCCACCGGACGCGCCGGGTGTGCGAGAGCTGGCGAGCACGTCGCAGAGCATGCTCGTCGCCATCGGTGCACCGGGACGCGATCTCGCCGACCGGTTGGCGGCCGCTGGTGTCGACGTGAGCTCGGGCGCCGATTTCGACACGTACGACTTCGTGGCCCGGCTGCGCGCGCTGGTCTGGTCGATCGCCGCGGTGATCCTGAGCATCGGGCTCCTGGCCTTCGCCGTGGCCGCCGTCGACCGCGCGGTGAACCGGCGCCGCGAGGTGACCGCCCTGCAGGTGGTCGGCGTGCCGCGGTCGGTGTTGCGCCGCACCCAATGGGTGGAGGCCGCGGTCCCACTCGCGCTCGGCTGCTGCCTGGCGATCGGCTTGGGGCTGCTCGCCGGCGAGACCTACCTGAGCCTTGACAGCGCGAGTCGTCCCGGCCCCTGGGCGCAAGCGCTGGTGCTCGCTGGACTGGCCACCCTCGGCTCGGCGCTGGTCGGCGGGCTGACGGTGATCGCGTCCAGCCCGCGGATCTCAGCAGACCTCATCCGGCAGGAATGACACCCGCTCAACGGGAACATGCACCTCGGCCGAGCCTGCGCGATTGGGGCGGGGTCGGCGCCACGGCATAGCCTGAACCCTCGTGGTGGACGGGAGGGCACGGCGCCGGTGAGCGAGCAGCAGCGACGGTCGACGACCCGGGAGGGCTTCGCCGTCCTCGGCGTGGCCATCCGGCGCGAGCCGTGGATCTTCACGCTCTCCACGATCGGCAGCCTGCTCTTCGGAGCGCTGACCGTCGCCGACGCCTGGGTGCTGGGCTGGTCGACCGACCACGTCGTGCTCCCGGCCTTCCGGACCGGCACCATCAGCCCCCGGCTGCTCTGGGCGGTCCTCGCCCTGTTCCTGGGCGTGGCGATCCTGCGCGCGGTCGGCATCGTGGCGCGCCGACTCGGCGCCGGCGTCATGCAGTACCGCATGCAGGCCCACAGCCGCCGCGAGGTCACCCGGCAGTACCTCTCGCTGCCGATGGAGTGGCACCAGCGGCACCCGACCGGCCAGCTGCTCTCCAACGCCAACGCCGACGTCGAGGCGGCCTGGGGGCCGATCGCGCCGCTGCCGATGGCCGTCGGCACGCTGGCGATGATGGCGATCGCGATCGTGCAGATGTTCCTCGCCGACGTGGTCCTGGCCGTGGTGGGCCTGCTGGTCTTCCCCGCGGTGGTGGTCGCCAACCTGGCCTACCAGCGGCTCGCCTCGCCGCTGATGACCCGGGCCCAGCAGCTGCGCGCCGAGGTCAGCGAGATCGCGCACGAGTCCTTCGACGGCGCCCTGGTCGTGAAGACCCTGGGCCGCGAGGAGGAGGAGATGCAGCGCTTCGCCGCGCGCGCCCACGAGCTGCGCGACGTCAACATCCGGGCGGGCCGGGTGCGGGCGGCCTTCGACCCGGTGCTGGCGGCGCTGCCCAACCTCGGCGTCCTGGTGGTCCTGGCCGTCGGCGTCTCGCGGGTGCTCAGCGGCGGCACCGACGCCGGCGACGTGGTGACGATCGCCTACCTGCTCACGATCGTGGCGTTCCCGATCCGCTCGATCGGCTGGCTGCTGGGGGAGTTCCCGCGCAGCGTGGTCGGCTTCCGCCGGGTCTCCGCGGTCCTCACCGCGACCGGCGAGATGCGGTACGGCGAGCGCTCGCTGCCCGCCACCGGTCCGGGCGCCCGGCTGGAGGTGGAGCAGCTGTCCTACGCCCACGACGCCGGCCGGCCGCTGCTCGACGACGTCACCTTCGACGTCGCCCCCGGCCGCACCGTCGCCCTGGTCGGCGCCACCGCGTCCGGCAAGAGCACGCTGACCACGCTGATGACCCGCCTCCTGGACCCCGACGGCGGCCGCATCCTGCTCGACGGCCTCGACCTGCGCGACCTGGCCCGGGGCGAGCTGGCCGGCTCGGTCGCGATCGTGCCCCAGAGCGCCTTCCTCTTCGACGACACCGTGCGGGGCAACGTCACGCTCGGTGCCGAGATCCCCGACGACGAGGTGTGGGCCGCGCTCCGGGCCGCCCAGGCGGACGGGTTCGTCGCCGCCCTGCCGCAGGGGCTCGACACCCGGCTGGGCGAGCGCGGCACCTCGCTGTCCGGCGGCCAGCGGCAACGGATCTCGCTGGCCCGGGCCCTGGTCCGGCGGCCCCGCCTGCTGATCCTCGACGACGCCACCTCCGCGGTCGACCCGGAGGTCGAGGCCCGCATCCTCCGGGCGCTCCGCTCGGCCTCCGCCGACGGCGCGGCCGCACCGACCCTGGTCGTGGTCGCCTACCGCAAGGCGACCATCGGGCTGGCCGACGAGGTGGTCCACCTCGAGGACGGGCGGATCGCCGCCCGTGGCACCCATGCCGAGCTGCTCTCGCGGAGCCCGTCGTACGCCTCCCTGGTCAACGCCTACGAGCAGGGGGAGGCCTCGTGACCGCGACCACCGCCGACTCCACCGCCGACCGGACGCCGGGGCGCAGCAGCGGCACCCGGATGGACACCGGCGAGGAGATCCCCGCCCTCGAGACCATCCGCCGCGGTGTCCGCTTCTCCCCGGAGCTGAAGGAGGGCATCGGCCGGACCCTGCTCCTCGCCGTGCTCGCCGCCGTCGGCCAGGTGGTGGTGCCGATCGCGGTGCAGCAGACCCTCGACCACGGCCTGGGCGGCCCCGGGGGGCCGGACGTCCGGTTCACCGCGCTCATGGGCGTGGTCGCCGCGCTGGCGATCGGGGTGACCAGCTGGGCGTCGTACGCCATGACCAGCCGGCTGTTCACGGCCTCGGAGAAGGGGCTGGCCACGCTGCGGATCAAGGCGTTCCGCCACGTCCACGACCTGCCGCTGCTGACCCAGAGCACCGAGCGTCGCGGGGCGCTGGTCTCCCGGGTGACCAGCGACGTCGACCAGGTCAGCCAGTTCCTGGTCTTCGGCGGGCTGATCTTCGTCGTCAGCATCGGCCAGATCCTGGTCGCCACCATCTTGATGCTCGTCTACAGCTGGCAGCTCGCGATCGTGGTCTGGGTCTGCTTCGCGCCGCTGTTCTTGTCCCTGCGCTACTTCCAGCGCAAGCTCTCGGCGGCGTACGGCGTGGTCCGCCGCCAGGTCGGCCTGCTGCTGTCCGCGATCGCCGAGCCGGTCGTGGGGGCGGCCGTCGTCCGCTCCTATGCCATCGAGGCCCGCACCCAGCAGCGCATCGACCAGGCGATCGACGAGTACAAGTCCGCCAGCACCCGCGCCCAGGGCTTCACCGCGTTCTCGTTCTCCCTGGGCGGCGTCTCCGCCGGCCTCGCGAACGCGGGCGTGCTCATCGTCGGGGTGGAGCTCGGCTTCGCCGGCGACATCACCGCGGGCAAGGTGCTGGCCTTCGCGTTCCTGGTCTCGCTCTTCGTCGGGCCGGTGCAGATCGGGACCCAGGTCCTGACCGACGCCCAGAACGCCATCGCCGGCTGGCGCCGGGTGATCGGCATCCTGGACACCCCGGCCGACCTCGTCGACCCCGGTCCGGACGGCGCCGCGCTGCCCCGGGGCCCGATCGACGTCCGGTTCGAGGACGTGACCTTCGCCTACCCCGGCGGCCCCCCGGTGCTGCGGGAGGTCACGCTGGACATCGCGCCCGGCACCCGGGTCGCGATCGTGGGGGAGACGGGGTCGGGCAAGTCGACCTTCGCCAAGCTGCTCACCCGGCTGATGGACCCGAGCGAGGGCCGGGTCCTGCTGGACGGCCTCGACGTCAGCACGATCTCCCACGCCTCGCTGCGCAGGAGCGTGGTCCTGGTGCCGCAGGAGGGCTTCCTCTTCGACGACTCCCTCCTGGCCAACGCGCGATACGGCCGGCTCGACGCCACCGAGGCCGACGTGACCGCGAGCGCGGTGGCGCTCGGCCTCGGCGACTGGCTGGCCGGCCTGCCGCACGGCCTGGCCACCCAGGTGGGCCAGCGCGGCGAGTCGCTCTCGGCGGGGGAGCGCCAGCTCGTCGCGCTGCTTCGCGCCCACCTCGCCGATCCCGACCTGCTCGTGCTCGACGAGGCCACCAGCGCGGTCGACCCGGCCCTGGAGATGCGCATCGGCCGGGCGCTCGAGCGGCTGATGCGCGGTCGCACCTCGGTCACGATCGCCCACCGCCTCTCCACGGCGGAGAACGCCGACGAGGTCGTGGTGGTGGACCGGGGCAGGATCGTCCAGCGCGGACCGCACCGCGAGCTGGTGGCGCACGAGGACAGCGTGTACGCCGGGCTGCACGCCTCGTGGGTCGCACAGCAGGCTCACAGCTGACGCGCCACGCCCGCCGCATGGTGGCCCTGGGGCCGCCATAAGTGCGACAGTTCGCCCATGCACGAGCTCGGGGGACGTGCCGATACGGGTACGGCGCAGCACAGGTCGCTGTGGCGCAGCCATGACTTCATGCTGCTGTGGACCGGGGAGACCGTGTCGAGCCTCGGCAGCTCGATGAGCTTCTTCGTCTTCCCGCTCGTCGGCTACGCGCTCACCGGGTCCACCACGCGGGCCGCGCTCGCCGGGAGCGCGTACGCGCTCGGCGCGCTGCTGATGCGGCTGCCCGCCGGCGTGCTGGTGGACCGCTGGAGCCGGCGACGCGTGCTGGTGACGAGCAACGCCGTGGGCGGCGCCCTCTACCTCAGCCTCGGCGTGGCCGGGCTGCTGCACGCGCTCACGATGACCCATCTCGTCCTGGTCGCGCTCGGCAGCGGTGTCGTCGGCTGCTTCTTCAGCCCGGCCGAGACCGCGGCGCTGCGCGAGGTGGTGCCCGGCGAGCAGATGCCCTCCGCGCTGAGCCAGAACCAGGCCCGACGGCACGTGGCGACCCTGGTCGGGCCGCCGCTGGGCGGCGCGCTGCTGTCGCTGCGGACCTGGCTGCCGTTCGCCGCGGACGGCGTGACCTACCTGGTCTCCGCGGTCGCGCTCACCCGGCTCCGCACGCCGCTGGCCGCGCCACCCGGCGGCTCCGGCACCGGCCTGCGCGGCGTCCTCGCCGGCACTCGGGAGGGGCTGCGCTTCATCCGGGGCCACGGGTTCCTGCGGGCGATCCTGATGTGGGCGTGCATCGTGAACTTCGCGGTCAACATGCTCTTCTTGGTGGTCAACCTCAAGCTGCTGCGCAGCGGCGTGCATCCCGCGACCATCGGTCTGATCGACACGATGGGCGCGGTCTCCGGCCTCCTGGGCTCACTCGCGGCGCCGGCCCTGGTGAAGCGGATCCCGACCGGTCGGCTCACGATCCTGGCCGGGGTCGTGCTCACGCTGGCCGTGCTGCCGATCGCGTTCACCGACAGCCCCCTCGTCGTGGGCGGCCTGTTCGCGCTCGCGCTGTTCCTCAACCCGGCCAGCAACGCCAGCATCGGCGCCTACCGGGTCGCGACCACCCCCGACCACCTGCAGGGCCGGGCCACCGCGGCCATGCAGTTCTCCGTCACGCTGTTCACCCCGCTCACCGGGGTTGCCGGCGGCGCGGCGCTGGCCGCGTTCGGAGGACGGGACGCGATCCTGGCCGCGGCGGCGCTGATCCTGCTCTCGGTCGTTCCGCTGGTCACCAGCCGGGAGGTCCGCAGCCTGCCCACCCCCGACCGCTGGGTGGTCTCCCCCCAGGGGGCTGAGACAATCGAGCCGTGAGTGCCAGCGACCGTGTGACCAGCAGCGACCTCGACCCGGCCGTGGCCGCCCGGCTCCGGCGCACCGCCGACGGCTTGGTGCCGGCGGTGGTCCAGCAGCACGACACCGGCGAGGTGCTGATGCTCGGCTGGATGGACGACGAGGCGCTGGCCCGCACGCTGAGCAGCGGCCGCGCGACGTACTGGAGCCGGTCGCGGCAGGAGTACTGGGTCAAGGGCGAGACCTCTGGCAACCCCCAGTGGGTCAAGGAGGTCCGGCTGGACTGCGACGGCGACACCCTCCTGGTCAAGGTCGACCAGGAGGGGGTGGCCTGCCACACCGGCGACCGCACCTGCTTCGACGCCGACCCGCTGTCTGCGCGTCGTGGCTGACCCCGCGGCTCCCGGGCGGGACCCCCGGCGCCGGACCTTCGGGCCGGTGGTGCTGCTCGGGCTCGCCGCCGCCACGCTGACGGCCGTCGCCGGCAACCAGCCGTGGGCCCAGGGCCACGGCCAGGCGGCCGACCGCCTCGCGGGCATGCCGTTGGCGGACGAGGCCGGCAAGGTCCCCGCCGCCGGCGCGATCGCGCTGGTGGTGCTGGCGTGCTGGGGGGTGGTGCTGGTGACCCGTGGGCGGGTCCGCCGGGCCGTGGCCGCCCTCGGCGTGGTCGCCTCGCTGGGCGTCCTCGTGGTGGTCGTCACCGGCTGGTCCTCGGCGGTCACCGGGCTGCGTGCCGACCTCACCGAGGTCGGGACGGTCGGCGCCGTCGACCACACGGTGTGGCTCTGGCTGGCGGGGCTCGGCGCGCTGGCGTCGCTGGCCGCCACCGTGCTCGCGGTCCGGTGGGCGCCGGGCTGGCCGGAGATGGGCAGCAGGTACGACGCGCCGACGGCCGGCGGGGGCGCCGCGGCGGCCGACCTGGTGGACCCCGCGGACCGGTCGAGCCTGGACCTCTGGAAGGCGATGGACGAGGGCCGTGACCCCACGTCCGGCCCGGCTGAATAGACTGGTGCCCGCACCGGCGCGCGCGGCGTGCGACGTACACCCCTGTTCGGCAAGGAGCCATGCATGTCTGACAACCACGGCAACACCCCCGCGGCCTGGAGCGCGGTCACGCTCGGGCTGGTCGGCTTCGTGGTCGGTGCCGTTGGCCTCATGCTCTCGCCGATCAACTACACCGTCTTCTGGGTCGGCATCGCGCTGGTCGTGGCCGCGGGCCTCGTCTACGCCGTCATGGGCAAGATGGGCATGGGCTCGTCCCACTGACGCCCCGTCCGGCAGTCGGAGCCGCGCACCGGGCCTCACCGACCGGATGAGAGGCTTGGCCTCGAACCCACCCCGCTGGCCCAGGAGGTCCGTCATGTCCGTGCTCGACGACATCGTCGCCGGCGTGCGGGCCGACCTCGAGGTCCGCGAGGCCGCCATGACCGCGGCCGACCTGCGCGCCGCGCTGGCCGACGTCGAGCCGCCGCGCGACCCGATGCCGCACTTCCGGGCCCCCGGCTCCAGCGTCATCGCCGAGGTCAAGCGCCGCAGCCCCAGCAAGGGCGACCTGGCCGAGATCCCGGACCCCGCGGTCCTCGCCCGGGAGTACGCCGCCGGCGGGGCCGCCGCGATCAGCGTGCTGACCGAGCAGCGCCGCTTCGGCGGGAGCCTGGCCGACCTGCGCGCGGTCCGCGCGGCGGTGGACACGCCGATCCTGCGCAAGGACTTCATCGTCACCGAGTACCAGCTGCTCGAGGCCCGGGCCGCGGGCGCCGACCTGGCCCTGCTCATCGTCGCCGCCCTCGACGACGACCAGCTGCGACGGCTCCACGACGTCGCCGGTGAGCTCGGCCTGACCGTGCTGGTCGAGGTCCACGACGAGGCCGAGACCGAGCGGGCCGTCGAGCTCGGTGCCGAGCTGGTGGGTGTCAACGCCCGCAACCTGAAGACCCTCGCCGTCGATGGCGACACCTTCGGTCGCCTCGCCCCGCTGGTCCCCGACGACCGGGTCAAGGTCGCCGAGTCCGGCATCTTCGGTCCCGACGACGTCCGCCGCTTCGTCGCGCAGGGCGCCCGGGCGGTGCTGGTCGGCGAGGCCCTCGTCAAGGACGGGGACCCGCAGCGGGCCGTCCGCAGCCTGACAGGAGTCCACGGATGAGCACCCACGTCGAGCGCCCCACCTCCTACGACGCCGACGAGCGGGGCTGGTTCGGCGGCCCCGAGACGGGCTGGGGCGGCCGGTTCATGCCGGAGGCGCTGGTCGCCGCGCTCGACGAGCTCACGGCCGCGTGGCAGGACGCGATGGCCGATCCCTCGTTCGTGGCCGAGTTCGACACGATCCTGCGCGAGTACGCCGGCATGCCGAGCCCGCTCTACCACGCCGAACGGCTCTCGCAGAAGGTCGGCGCCCGGATCCTGCTCAAGCGCGAGGACCTCAACCACACCGGGGCCCACAAGATCCGCAACGTGCTCGGCCAGGCGCTGCTGACCAAGCGGATGGGCAAGACGCGGGTCATCGCCGAGACCGGGGCCGGCCAGCACGGCGTGGCCAGCGCGACGGCCGCGGCGTACTTCGGTCTCGACTGCACCGTCTACATGGGCGCGGTCGACACCCGTCGCCAGGCCCTCAACGTCGCCCGCATGCACCTGCTGGGCGCCAAGGTGGTGCCGGTGGCGTCCGGCAGCGCCACCCTCAAGGACGCGATCAACGAGGCGATGCGCGACTGGGTCGCCTCGGTCGACCGGACCGCCTACCTGTTCGGCACCGCGGCGGGGCCGCACCCGTTCCCCAGCATGGTCCGCGACTTCACCCGCGGCATCGGTGACGAGGCGCGCCAGCAGTGCCTGGAGCGCTGGGGCCGATTGCCCGACGCGATCGCCGCGTGCGTGGGCGGCGGCTCGAACGCCATCGGGCTGTTCACCGCGTTCCTCGACGACGCCGAGGTCGCCGTCTACGGCTTCGAGCCCGGCGGCGAGGGGGTCGACACCCCCCGGCACGCCGCCACCATCCACGCCGGTGCCAAGGGCGTGCTGCACGGCGCCCGCACCTACGTGCTGCAGGACGCGGACGGGCAGACGATCGAGTCGCACTCGATCTCGGCCGGCCTGGATTACCCCGGCGTCGGCCCGCAGCACGCCCACCTCGCCGCGACCGGGCGGGCGACCTACCTGCCCGTCACCGACGACGAGGCGATGGCGGCGATGGCGCTGCTGAGCCGGACCGAGGGCATCATCCCGGCCATCGAGTCCGCCCATGCCGTCGCTGGGGCCCTCGAGGTCGCGCGGCGGCTGGGCGAGGAGCGCGGACCGGAGGCGACGGTGCTGATCAACCTCTCGGGCCGCGGCGACAAGGACATGGGCACCGCCATCGAGTACTTCGGCCTGGGCGACCCCGACAAGGTGACCGAGGAACCGGTCGGCGAGCCCGGCGAGGACCTGCAGGGAGAGCGCGGATGAGCGTCTCGGTCGCGTTCGACAAGGCGCGGGGCGAGCAGCGCGCCGCGCTCGTCGGCTACCTCCCCGCCGGCTTCCCCGACGTCGCGGGCGGGATCGAGGCGCTGCGGGCCATGGTCGACGCCGGCTGTGACGTGATCGAGGTCGGGCTGCCCTACAGCGACCCGGTCATGGACGGGCCCACCATCCAGGCCGCCGCCCAGCAGGCCCTCGAGCGCGGGGTGCGCACCAGCGACGTGCTGCGCACCGTCGAGGCGGTCGCGGCCACCGGCACGCCCACCGTGGTGATGACCTACTGGAACCCGGTGGAGCGCCACGGCGTCGCCCGCTTCGCGGCGGAGCTCGCCGACGCCGGGGGAGCGGGGCTGATCACCCCCGACCTGACGCCCGACCCGGACGTCGCCGGGGCGTGGATCGCCGCGGCGGACGAGCACGACCTCGACAAGGTCTTCCTGGTCGCGCCCTCCTCGACCGAGGAGCGGATCGCGATGACCACCGCCGCCTGCCGCGGGTTCGTCTACGCCACCGCGGTCATGGGCGTCACCGGTGCCCGAGCCACCACCAGCGACCTGGCCGGGCCGCTGGTCGGCCGGGTCCGCGCCGCGGTGCGGCAGCAGGGCAGCGGGCTGCCGATCGGGGTCGGCCTCGGCGTGAGCAACGGGGACCAGGCCGCCGAGGTGGCGTCGTACGCCGACGGCGTGATCGTGGGCTCGGCGTTCGTGCGCTGCCTGCTCGACCACCCCGACGACCGGGCGGCCGGCCTGCGGGCCCTGACGGTGCTGACGGAGGACCTCGCCGGCGGTGTCCGGCGTGCGTGAGCGGGTCGGGCTCGCCGGGCGGTTGGCGGCCGGGGTGCTGGCGGCCGGGGTGCTGGCCGGCTGCGGCGGCGACGCGTCGGGCAGCGGGGGCGGGCTGCACGGGGTCACCCATGCCGCCTACCGGGTCCCGGCCACGCCCCTGACCGACACCGACGGCCAGCCGTTCTCACTGGTGCGCGACACCGACAAGCCGCTGACGCTGGTGTTCTTCGGCTACTCGCACTGCCCGGACATCTGCCAGACCGTGATGAGCTCCCTGGCGGTGGCCATGCAGCGCCTCGACGACGACGATCGCGCCGCGGTCGACGTCGTCTTCGTCACCACCGACCCGGCCCGGGACACGCCCGCCGCGCTGCGCCGCTACCTCGACCGCTACGACCCCTCGTTCATCGGCCTGACCGGCGACCTGAAGACGATCGCGGCGATCGGCAAGTCGCTGGCGGTCTACGTCGCCCAGGGCCAGAAGCTGCCCACCGGCGGCTACGACCTGAACAGCCACAGCACCCAGGTCACCGCGATCGGCAGCGACGACCTGTCGCACGTGCTGTGGACGAGGGACACCTCGCCGGCAGAGTTCGCCGATGACATCCACACCCTCCTGCAGAAGTCGAGCTGACCCATGAGCCTCACCCTGCTGTCCATCCCGAGCCCTTCGCAGGGGGTCTGGCACCTCGGGCCGCTGCCGATCCGCGGCTACGCGCTGTGCATCATCGCCGGGATCGTGCTCGCGATCTGGATCGGTGAGCGGCGCTGGGTGGCGCGCGGCGGCCGGCCCGGCGAGGTCAGCGACCTGGCGGTGTGGGCGGTGCCGTTCGGGCTGGTCGGCGGCCGGCTCTACCACGTTCTGACCGACCACGACCTCTACTTCGGCGCGGGCAAGCACCCGATCGAGGCGCTCTACATCTGGCGCGGTGGCCTCGGCATCTGGGGGGCGATCGCGCTCGGCGGGGTCGGCGTCTGGATCGGCGCCCGGCGGATGGGCATCCGGGTGCCTCCCATGCTCGACGCGCTGGCGCCCGGGGTGCTGGTCGCGCAGGCACTCGGCCGGTGGGGGAACTGGTTCAACCAGGAGCTGTTCGGCAAGCCCACCGACCTGCCCTGGGGCCTGAGCGTGAGCCCGTCGACCGCGGCCGACGTGGGCTACCCCCCGGGGACGTTGTTCCACCCGACCTTCCTCTACGAGTGCCTCTGGGATCTCGGGGCGTTCGCGCTGGTGATCTGGCTGGACCGCCGGCTGCGCCTGGGCCACGGGCGGGTGGTCGCGATCTACGTGATGGCCTACACCGCCGGACGCGGCTGGATCGAGATGCTGCGCATCGACAACGTCGAGCTCAAGGACGTCGGCGGGCTGCGTTTCAACGTGTGGACCTCGATGGTCATGTTCGTCGCCGCTGCGGTGTACTTCGTGGTGAGCAGCCGGCGTCGACCCGGTCGCGAGGAGGAGGTCTACCGCCCCGGTCACGGGCCGGACGGCTCGGAGGAGGACCCCGACCGGGTGGTAGCCTGAGCTCTCCGCTAGGGCCAATGTCGTCCCCTGCCTGGTCGGCGGTAGCCGACTGACAACTCGGTCGGCTCCCACGCCGACTCACATTGCATGGCCGATCCGTCGGCGCGCACCCGGTCCGGCCGGGGCGGCCGGCACGACGACGACGGGAGAATGCCCGGTGCCTCGTTCGCACGCATTCCCGCCGCCCCAGGGGCTCTACGACCCTCGCCACGAGCACGACGCGTGTGGCGTGGCGTTCGTCGCGACCCTGACCGGCGTTGCCAGTCACGACATCGTCCAGCAGGGCCTCACCGCCCTGCTGAACCTCGACCACCGCGGCGCCGCGGGCGCTGAGCCGAACTCCGGTGACGGCGCGGGCATCCTGATCCAGGTCCCCGACGCGTTCCTGCGCGACGTGGCCAAGGACGCGGGGTTCGACCTCCCGCCGCAGCACTCCTACGCGGTCGGCACCGCCTTCCTGCCCGGCGACGCCGAGACCGTCACCAAGGCCCGCCGCCGGATCGAGGAGATCGCCGCCGAGGAGGGCCTCGCGGTCCTCGGGTGGCGCGACGTGCCGGTCGACCCCTCCTCCCTGGGCCGCACCGCGCTCGAGGTGATGCCGAGCTTCAGCCAGCTGTTCGTGGCCGGAGCCGGCTCGCGGGTGACCGGGATGGCGCTGGAGCGGCTGGCGTTCTGCCTGCGCAAGCGGGCCGAGCGGGAGACCGACGCCTACTTCCCGTCGATGTCCTCCCGCACCCTGGTCTACAAGGGCATGCTGACGCCCGCCCAGCTCGACGAGGTCTTCCCGGACCTGCGTGACGAGCGGATGGCCTCGGCGATCGCGGTGGTGCACTCGCGCTTCTCCACCAACACCTTCCCCAGCTGGCCGCTGGCCCACCCGTTCCGGTTCATCGCCCACAACGGCGAGATCAACACGGTCATGGGCAACCGCAACTGGATGCGCGCCCGCGAGGCGCTGCTGGCCTCCGACCTGATCCCGGGCGACCTCGAGCGGCTCTACCCGGTCTGCACCCCGGGCGCGTCGGACTCGGCGTCGTTCGACGAGGTGCTCGAGCTGCTGCACATGGGCGGCCGCTCACTGCCGCACTCGGTGCTGATGATGATCCCCGAGGCGTGGGAGAACCACGCCGAGATGGACTCGGCCCGCCGCGCGTTCTACGAGTTCCACTCCACCATGATGGAGCCCTGGGACGGCCCGGCCTGCGTGGTGTTCACCGACGGCTCCCAGATCGGTGCGGTCCTGGACCGCAACGGCCTGCGCCCCTCGCGCTACTGGGTGACCGACGACGGACTCGTGGTGCTGGCCTCCGAGGTCGGCGTGCTCGACATCGACCCCGCGAAGGTCGTCCGCAAGGGCCGGCTCCAGCCGGGCCGGATGTTCCTCGTGGACACCGACGAGCACCGCATCATCGAGGACGAGGAGGTCAAGGACGAGCTCGCCGCCGAGCACCCGTACGACGAGTGGCTGCACGCCGGCCTGATCCACCTCGACGACATCCCCGAGCGCGAGCACGTCGTGCACACCCACGCCTCGGTGTCCCGGCGCCAGCAGGTCTTCGGGTACACCGAGGAGGAGCTGCGGGTCCTGCTGACCCCGATGGCCAACACGGGTGCCGAGCCGATCGGCTCGATGGGCACCGACACCCCGCTCGCGGTGCTGAGCGACAAGCCGCGGCTGATCTTCGACTACTTCACCCAGCTGTTCGCGCAGGTCACCAACCCGCCGCTGGACGCCATCCGCGAGGAGCTCGTCACCTCGCTGAACGGCACCATCGGCCCGGAGTCCAACCTGCTGGAGCCGGCGCCGGCCTCCTGCCGCCAGGTGGTGCTGCCGTTCCCGGTGATCTCCAACGACGACCTGGCCAAGATCCGCCACGTCAACCGCGACGGCGACATGCCGGGCTTCATCACCCACGTCTCCCGAGGCCTCTACGACGTCGAGGGGGGCGGCGCCGCGATGGCCGCGCGCCTCGACGAGATCTGCGCCGAGGTCAGCGAGGCGATCGCGGACGGCGCCCGGATCATCGTGCTGTCCGACCGGCACGCCACCGCCGAGCTGGCGCCGATCCCGTCGCTGCTGCTCACCGGCGCGGTCCACCACCACCTGGTGCGCGAGAAGACCCGCACCCAGGTCGGGCTGCTGGTCGAGGCCGGCGACGTGCGCGAGGTCCACCACGTGGCGCTGCTGGTCGGCTACGGCGCGGCCGCGGTCAACCCCTACCTCGCGATGGAGTCCGTCGAGGACCTCGCCCGCGAGGGCTACTACGTCAAGGCCGAGCCGGAGCAGGCGGTGGCCAACCTGGTCAAGGCGCTCGGCAAGGGCGTGCTGAAGGTGATGTCCAAGATGGGCGTCTCCACCGTGGCCTCCTACACCGGCGCCCAGATCTTCGAGGCGCTCGGCCTCTCGCAGGCGGTCGTCGACCGGTACTTCACCGGCACCACCTCCAAGCTGGGCGGGATCGAGCTCGACACGATCGCCGAGGAGGTGGCTCGCCGGCACGCCACGGCGTACCCCTCCCGCGGCATCGCCCCGGCCCACCGCGAGCTGGCCATCGGCGGGGAGTACCAGTGGCGTCGCGAGGGCGAGCCACACCTGTTCGACCCCGAGACGGTCTTCCGGCTTCAGCACGCCACCCGCACCGGGCGCTACGACGTGTTCAAGCAGTACACCGCCCGCGTCGACGAGCAGTCGATGCGGCTGATGACGCTGCGTGGGCTGTTCCGGTTCAAGGACGGGGAGGCCAGCGGACGCCGTCCGGTCCCGATCGAGGAGGTCGAGCCGGTCTCCGAGATCGTCAAGCGGTTCTCGACCGGCGCCATGTCCTACGGGTCGATCAGCCAGGAGGCGCACGAGACCCTCGCGATCGCGATGAACCGGCTGGGCGCGAAGTCCAACACCGGTGAGGGCGGGGAGGACTCCGACCGGCTCCTGGACCCCGAGCGCCGCAGCGCGATCAAGCAGGTCGCGTCGGGCCGCTTCGGCGTCACCGCGGAGTACCTCACCAACGCCGACGACATCCAGATCAAGATGGCCCAGGGCGCCAAGCCCGGCGAGGGCGGTCAGCTGCCCGGCCACAAGGTCTACCCGTGGGTGGCCAAGACCCGGCACTCCACGCCGGGCGTGGGCCTGATCAGCCCGCCGCCGCACCACGACATCTACTCGATCGAGGACCTGGCGCAGCTGATCCACGACCTGAAGAACGCCAACCCGGCGGCCCGCGTGCACGTGAAGCTGGTCTCCGAGGTCGGCGTCGGCACGGTCGCGACCGGTGTCTCCAAGGCGCACGCCGACGTGGTGCTGATCTCCGGGCACGACGGCGGCACCGGCGCCTCGCCGCTGACCTCGCTCAAGCACGCCGGTGGTCCGTGGGAGCTCGGTCTGGCCGAGACCCAGCAGACGCTGCTGCTCAACGGGCTGCGCGACCGGATCGTCGTGCAGACCGACGGCCAGCTCAAGACCGGCCGTGACGTCGTGATCGCCGCGCTGCTGGGTGCGGAGGAGTTCGGCTTCGCCACCGCGCCGCTGGTGGTCTCGGGCTGCATCATGATGCGGGTCTGCCACCTGGACACCTGCCCGGTCGGCGTCGCGACGCAGAACCCGGTGCTGCGCGAGCGCTTCTCGGGCAAGCCGGAGTTCGTGATCAACTTCTTCGAGTACATCGCCGAGGAGGTCCGCGAGCTGCTCGCCCAGCTCGGGTTCCGCAGCATCGACGAGGCGGTCGGCCAGGCCGACGTGCTCGACGTGGCGGAGGCGGTGGACCACTGGAAGGCCGCCGGGCTGGACCTCTCGCCGATCCTGCACAAGCCCGAGCTGCCCAGCCAGGACGGGACGAGCGCGGCGCTGCGCAATGTCCGCGCCCAGGACCACGGCCTCGCCAAGGCGCTCGACGTGACCACCCTTGTCCCGCTGGCGGCGGCCGCCCTCGAGCGGGGCGAGCCGGTGCGCGGACAGGTCGAGATCCGCAACGTCAACCGCACCGTCGGCACGATCCTCGGCCACGAGGTCACCAAGCGGTACGGCGCGGAGGGGTTGCCCGACGGCACCATCGACCTGACCTTCACCGGGTCGGCCGGCCAGTCCTTCGGCGCGTTCGTGCCGCGGGGCATGACGCTGCGGCTCGAGGGCGACGCCAACGACTACGTCGGCAAGGGCCTCTCCGGCGGCCGGATCGTGGTGCGCCCCGACCGGGCCGCCTCGTTCGACGCCCACGAGCAGATCATCGCCGGCAACGTGATCGGCTACGGCGCGACCTCGGGGGAGATCTTCCTGCGAGGGATCGTCGGCGAGCGCTTCTGCGTCCGCAACTCCGGTGCCCACGCGGTCGTCGAGGGTGTCGGCGACCACGGCTGTGAGTACATGACCGGCGGCATCGTGGTCGTGCTCGGCCGGACCGGGCGCAACTTCGCCGCGGGCATGTCCGGCGGCTACGCCTTCGTGCTCGACCTCGACGAGCGCCGGGTCAACCACGACCTGGTGGACCTGAACAAGGTCGAGGGCGACGCCGCCGAGGAGCTGCACGCCCTGGTGTCCCGGCACCTCGAGGAGACCGGCTCGACGGTGGCCGAGCAGCTGCTGGCCGACTGGCCCGCCGCCGTGGCCCGGTTCACCGAGGTCATGCCCAGTGACTACAAGCGGGTCCTGGAGGCCCGCGCCGAGGCTGTCGAGGACGGTCTCGGCGACGACGAGGCCGACGCGCGCATCATGGAGGTGCTTCATGGCTGACCCGAAGGGATTCCTCAAGAGCGGCCGGAAGGTCGCCGAGCGGCGGCCGGTCCAGGAGCGGGTCCACGACTGGAACGAGGTCTACCCCGGGTCCGCCGGCCGGGCGCTGCTGCCCATCATCACCGAGCAGGCCGGGCGCTGCATGGACTGCGGCATCCCGTTCTGCCACCAGGGCTGTCCACTGGGCAACATCATCCCCGAGTGGAACGACCTGGTGTGGCGTGACGACTGGGAGGGCGCGATCGAGCGCCTGCACGCGACCAACAACTTCCCGGAGTTCACCGGTCGCCTCTGCCCGGCGCCCTGCGAGACCGCCTGCGTGCTCGGCATCAACCAGGACCCGGTGACGATCAAGAACGTCGAGGTCTCGATCATCGACAAGGCGTGGGAGTCCGGGTTCGTCCGGCCCCAGCCGCCGGAGTGGCTCTCGGGCCGCACCGTCGCGGTGGTGGGCTCCGGCCCGGCGGGCCTCGCGGCCGCCCAGCAGTTGACCCGCGCCGGCCACACCGTCGCGGTCTACGAGCGCGCCGACAAGATCGGCGGGCTGCTGCGCTACGGCATCCCCGAGTTCAAGATGGAGAAGCAGCACCTCGACCGGCGCCTGGACCAGATGCGGCGCGAGGGCACGGTGTTCCGGGCCGGCGTCGACGTGGGCGCGGACCTCGCCGGCCGGGACCTCAAGGACCGCTACGACGCGGTCGTGCTGGCCATCGGGGCCACCGAGGCCCGCGACCTGCCGATCGCCGGGCGCGAGCTCTCCGGCATCCACCAGGCCATGGAGTTCCTGCCGCAGGCCAACCGCAGCTCGCTCGGCGAGGACGTGCCGCTGCCCGAGGGCCAGCAGCAGATCACCGCCGAGGGCAAGCACGTCGTGATCATCGGCGGCGGCGACACCGGCGCGGACTGCCTGGGCACCTCCACCCGCCAGGGCGCGCTGTCGGTCACGCAGCTGGAGATCATGCCCGAGCCGCCGGTCGAGCGGCCGGCGGGCCAGCCGTGGCCCACCTATCCGATGGTCTTCCGGGTCTCCTCCGCGCACGAGGAGGCCGACGAGACCGAGGTCGGGAGTCGGGTCTACGCCGTCTCGACCAAGGAGTTCCTCGGCGACGAGGACGGTGCCGTGCGGGCGCTGCGCCTGGTCGACGTGAAGTTCGAGGACGGCAAGCTGGTCGAGATCGAGGGCACCGAGCGGGAGATCCCGGCTCAGCTGGTCCTCTTCGCGATGGGCTTCACCGGCCCGCAGCGGTCCGGCCTGGTCGAGCAGCTCGGGGTCGATCTCGACGAGCGCGGCAACGTCGCGCGCGACGCGTCGTACATGACCTCGGTGCCGGGCGTCTTCGTCGCCGGTGACGCCGGTCGCGGCCAGTCGCTGATCGTCTGGGCGATCGCCGAGGGCCGCTCCGCAGCCGCGTCGGTGGACCGCCACCTCGCCGGCTCCACGACGCTGCCCGCGCCGATCCTGCCGACCGAGCGTCCCCTGGTCGTGTGACCCACCTGGGCGATCGGGGCGTGGTGCGAGTGTTGGATCGTTCAAAGAGCCGCTAGGGTAGGCGCGTGCGTAGAGCCAAGATCATCTGCACCCTCGGCCCGGCAACCTCATCCGCACGGCGCATCCGTGAGCTGGTGTACGCCGGCATGGACGTCGCCCGGCTGAACATGAGCCACGGCAGCCATGCCGATCACGCCGAGTCCTACCGGCTGGTCCGGCAGGCCTCGGACGCGAGCGGGCACGGCGTGGGGATCTTCGCCGACCTGCAGGGTCCGAAGATCCGCCTGTCGACGTTCGCGGACGGCCCGGTGACCCTGCGTCGCGGCCAGGAGTGGACGATCACCACCCGCGACGTCCCCGGGGACGACAAGGTGGCGGGCACGACGTACGCCGGGCTGCCGGGCGACGTGCAGGCCGGCGACCCGATCCTCATCGACGACGGCAAGGTGCGACTGCGGGTGACCGCGGTGGAGGACACCGACGTGCACTGCGAGGTGCAGGTCGGCGGCAAGGTCTCCAACCACAAGGGCATCAACCTGCCCGGCGTGGCGGTGTCGGTGCCGGCGCTGTCGGAGAAGGACATCGAGGACCTGCGCTTCGCGCTGCACCTGACGGTCGACTTCATCGCGCTGAGCTTCGTGCGCGACGCCAAGGACGCCGACGACGTGCGGAAGATCATGGACGAGGAGGGCGTGCACCTCCCGGTGATCGCCAAGATCGAGAAGCCGCAGGCGATCGAGAACCTCGACGAGGTGATGGCCGCGTTCGACGGCTTCATGGTCGCCCGCGGGGACCTGGGCGTGGAGTGTCCGCTCGAGGACGTGCCGTTCCTCCAGAAGCAGGTCATCGAGAAGGCCCGGCTGAACGCCAAGCCGGTCATCGTGGCCACCCAGATGCTGGAGTCGATGATCTCGAACCCGGCCCCGACGCGCGCCGAGGCCTCCGACGTGGCCAACGCGGTGCTCGACGGCGCGGACGCGGTGATGCTCTCGGGCGAGACCAGCGTGGGGGAGTACCCCGTCCACACGGTCGAGACCATGGCCCGGATCATCACCGCCACCGAGACGCATGCGGTGGACGGCGACCACCTCGGTCAGGTGGCC
Organism: Nocardioides panaciterrulae; assembly: GCF_013409645.1. Lineage (NCBI taxonomy): Bacteria > Bacillati > Actinomycetota > Actinomycetes > Propionibacteriales > Nocardioidaceae > Nocardioides > Nocardioides panaciterrulae. Next base: position 1,717,467 of record NZ_JACCBG010000001.1, read on the forward strand.
GAGATCGACTGGGACCCGCACACCCGCGGCGGCGTGATCGCCAAGGCCGCCGAGGAGGTCGCCGAGCGGGTGGGCGCGAAGTACGTCGTGGCCTTCACCCAGAGCGGTGACTCCGCGCGCCGGATGTCCCGGCTGCGTGGTCCGATCCCGATCCTCGCGTTCACCCCGGAGAACGTGGTGCGCTCGCAGCTCGCTCTGAGCTGGGGCGTGGAGACGTTCCGCACCGAGCCGGTCAACCACACCGACGAGATGGTCCGCCAGGTCGACGAGCAGCTGCTGCGCATCGGCCGCGTCGAGGTCGGTGACCTCGTGGTGCTCATCGCCGGCAGCCCGCCCGGCATCCCCGGCTCCACCAACGCGCTGCGTATCCACCGGATGGGCGACGCGATCAACGAGGTCGCGCCCGCCTACCGGCGGGACTGAGCCGAGCGCGGACGGTCAGGACTTCAGGCCGATCAGCTCGTCGAGCCGCCACGCGGTGTCGCAGGAGATCCTGAGCACGGCGTACCTCTTGACCACGCTGAGGCAGCCGTCGCCCAGGTAGTACCCGAGCAGGGCTGCGTACACCTTGGGCTCGAGGTCGCCGTCGTGGCACCGAGGGCACCTGTCCGCCGGAGCGCTCCGTGGATTCGTTCGCCAATCGCGCAGCGCCGCACGGCTGATCCGGAGTCCCCTGCTGACCTCCGAGAGTGTCTGACCGCGCGCCAACCGGGTGAGGGCCTCTCGTCGCACGCGCTCGGGGTACATGAGTACACCCTCGTAGGACGCGCCGACAGTGCCCCGAGTGGGATTCGAACCCACACTGGATCGGGTTTGAGCCGATTTTCTCTACCGGTTGGAATATCGGGGCCGGCGGGCGTCGAGCCTAGCCGATGTCCCGCGGCCCCCGATCAGCACGCTCGATACCCTAGGCCGCGTGACCGATCCCACCGCCGCGCCCACGCGCACCGTCGTCATCGCCGAGGACGAGGCCCTGATCCGGATGGACCTCGCCGAGATGCTGACCGAGGAGGGCTACGACGTGGTGGGCCAGGCCGGCGACGGCGCCAGGGCCGTCGAGCTCGCCGAGGAGCTCCGGCCGGACCTGGTCATCCTGGACGTGAAGATGCCGGTCCTCGACGGGATCGCCGCGGCGGAGCGGATCGCGGGCCAACGGATCGCCCCCGTGGTGATCCTGACCGCGTTCTCCCAGCGCGACCTGGTCGACCGGGCGCGCGAGGCGGGGGCGATGGCCTACCTGGTCAAGCCGTTCTCCAAGAGCGACCTGGTGCCGGCGATCGAGATGGCCGTGAGCCGGTTCTCCGAGCTCGCCGTCCTCGAGCAGGAGGTGGCCGACCTGCACGACCGCCTCGAGACCCGCAAGGCCGTCGACCGGGCCAAGAGCATCCTGCAGAAGCAGCTGGAGCTCTCCGAGCCCGAGGCGTTCCGCTGGATCCAGAAGACCGCCATGGACCTGCGGCTGTCGATGCGGCAGGTGGCCGAGGGCGTGGTGACCCACGGTCCCGGGCTCGCCGGTTGATCGCGACACGACTCCGTCTCGCTCAGGTCACGACTCGATAAAGCCTGGCTCACTGGACGCGGAGCGGCCCGGCGTTGTGGCCCGGGTCACGTCTCTGACCCCTAGACTGCCGGGCAGCAATCGCCCGGGGGCCTAGAGGGAGGACCGCCTTGACGTCGCGACCCGAATGCCGAGCGAGCAGGCCGGGAGTGGGACCACGAGCCGGGATCGCCGGCGTCCTCGTGCTCCTGCTCCTGGCGCCGCTCGCGCTCCTGTTCTCCGCCCAGCCGGCGAGTGCCGTCGGCACGCTGTGCCTGCCGTCGGACACCACCGCCTGCATCGCGGGCACGCTGCGCACCGAGAAGGACGTCCTGCCGGGCGTGAAGATCACGGTCACCGGCCCGGACGGGCAGGCGACCGAAGCCACGACGGGGGACGACGGGCGATGGAACGTCCAGGTGACCAAGGAGGGCGAGTACACCGTCAAGATCGACGACACCACGCTCCCCAAGAACCTGGCCACCTCCGGTGAGGTCACCGTGGACGCCAAGTTCAAGGCGACCGCTCCGGCGCTGATCCCGATCCGCACCGCGGACTACCAGGCCAGCGAGAGCTACTGGGACCACCTGCTGCAGAGCAGCGCCAACGGCCTGCGGCTCGGCCTGCTGCTCGCGCTGGCCTCGGTCGGGCTGTCGCTGATCTACGGCACCACCGGCCTGTCGAACTTCGCGCACGCCGAGCAGGTCGGCCTTGGCGGCATCCTGGGCTACTTCCTGATCAACGTGCACGGCCTGAACCTGTGGGTGGGCGGTCTGCTGGTGATGGTGCTGTGCGGCTTCACCGGCTGGTTCCAGGACCGGGTGATGTGGCAGCCCTTGCGGCGTCGGGGGCTCGGCCTGACGCAGCTGATGATCGTCACCATCGGCCTCTCGCTGGCCATGCAGTACTGCTTCCAGTACTTCGTCGGGGCCCGCACCGTGCGGGTCGTGAAGGACAACCCGACGGTCAGCACCGTCGGTCCGATCACGATGACCAACCAGTCGTTCATCGCGATGGGCATCTCGATCCTGGTCCTCGCGGCGGTCGGCTACGCGCTGCTGCGGACCCGCGTCGGCCGGGCGACCCGGGCGGTGTCCGACAACCCCGCGCTGGCGGCGGCCTCCGGCATCGACGTCGACAAGGTGATCCGGCTGGTCTGGACCGTCTCGATGGCGCTCGCCGGCCTGTCGGGCCTGCTCTACGCGCTGGTCACCAACGGCATCAAGTGGGACTCCGGCATGCAGATCCTGCTGCTGCTCTTCGCCGCGGTCACCCTCGGCGGCCTCGGTACGGCCTTCGGGGCACTCGTCGGGTCGATCATCATCGGCCTCGTCGTGGAGCTCTCGCCGGTCCTCGGGATGCCCGGCGACTTCAAGTACGCCACCGCGCTGCTGATCCTGATCCTGCTGCTGCTGGTGCGGCCGCAGGGTCTGCTCGGCCGCCCCGAGCGGGTCGGTTAAGGAAGGAACGGGCATGGACACCATCCAGGCGATCCTCAACGCCATGGTGCGCGAGGCCATCTCGCCGCAGACCGCGGCCGTGGCCATCGCCGCCATCGGCCTGAACATCCACTTCGGCTACACCGGCCTGATCAACATCGGCCAGTCCGGCTTCATGCTGCTCGGCGCCTACGGCCTGGCGATCTCGGTCGGCCACGGGCTGCCGCTGATCGTCGGCGTGCTCATCGGCTTCGCGGCCGCCCTGGTCTTCGCGCTGGTGCTCGGAGCGCCGACCCTGAAGCTGCGCGGCGACTACCTCGCGATCGTGACCATCTCGGCCGCGGAGATCCTGCGGTACGTCGGGCGCTCAGCCCTGCTGACCGACTTCACCGGCGCGGCCCAGGGCCTGAGCGGCGCGACCTTCCGAGGCCCGTTCGTCAACCTGTCGTTCTTCGGGGACGGCACCACGACGCTGAGCCCGTTCAGCTACCACGACGTGGCCGGCGGTGCGGTGTGGGTCCGCCTCCTCGGCTGGCTGCTCGTCATCGCGTGTGTCGCGGGCATCGTGGTGCTGGTCCGCAGCGCCAAGCGTCCTCCCCGCGTGCGCCGGGCGGTCCGCGGGCCCGGCCGGCGGCCCGAGGTCACCGCGACGACCGAGGAGCGCGTCGACCTCGGCGCCGACGCCGCTGCCCCCGCGGGGCTCTCCCCGGCGGTGCGCGGCGCGGCCATCGTGCTGCTCGGCGTGCTGGGCGTGCTGGTGGTCTTCTTCCTGGTGCCGACCACCTACCAGAACACCGGCGTCAGCGGCTGGTGGGTGCGCTTCGCCGCCTGGGTGCTGGTCGCGGTCTCGGTGGTCGTGGTCTGGCTGCTGGTCCGCAGCCCCTGGGGTCGCCTGCTGCGCGGCATCCGCGAGGACGAGGACGCGATCCGCAGCCTCGGCAAGAACGTCTTCGCGATCAAGATGCAGGCGCTGATCATCGGCGGCGTCTTCGGCGCCCTGGGCGGCATGGTCTACGTGCTGGCCTCCTCGGTGCAGCCGGACTCGATGGGCCGCTCGCTGACGTTCTTCTGCTACACCGCCCTGCTGATCGGTGGTGCGGCGTCGATCTTCGGCCCGGTGCTCGGCGCCGTGATCTTCTACGGCGCGCGGATCGTGATCAAGGTCGCCGCCGGCGCCTACGTGCCCGACAGCATCATGAACGGCCAGCAGACCGAGCAGTTCTCCTACATCGTCGTCGGCGTCGCACTGATGCTGATCGTGATCTTCCGTCCGCAGGGGATTCTCGGCAACAAGAGGGAGCTCCGGTTCAATGTCTGACACCAGTACGACGACCGCCGGTCTCGCGGACCCCGCCGCCCGGCGGGCGCTGATGGCCGGCGTGGCCACGACCCCCGGCTCGGCCAAGCCCGACCCGATCCTCGTCGTCGACAACATCGTCCGCGCGTTCGGCGGCATGACCGCCGTCGACGTCGGCCACCTCGAGGTCCAGCGGGGGGTGATCACCGCGCTGATCGGGCCCAACGGTGCCGGCAAGACGACGTTCTTCAACCTGATCACCGGCTTCGACCGGCCCACCTCGGCGCGGACGGGGGCGAACTGGTCCTTCGACGGCGCGAAGCTGAACAAGACCTCGGCCTCGAGCGTCGCCAGGGCCGGCATGGTCCGCACCTTCCAGCTCACCAAGGCGCTGAGCCGGATGACGGTCATGGAGAACATGCTGCTGGGCGCCCAGGGGCAGACCGGGGAGAACCTCCTCAAGTGCGTGTTCAAGCCGCTGTGGCGCAACCAGGAGCGCGAGATCGAGGAGAAGGCCAAGGAGCTGCTCCAGCGGTTCAAGCTGCTCGAGAAGAAGGACGACTACGCCGGCAGCCTCTCCGGCGGCCAGCGCAAGCTGCTGGAGATGGCGCGTGCGCTGATGAGCGACCCGAAGATGATCATGCTCGACGAGCCGATGGCCGGGGTGAACCCGGCCCTCACGCAGTCGCTGCTCGGCCACGTCCAGAGCCTGCGCGACGACGGCATGACCGTGCTGTTCGTCGAGCACGACATGCACGTCGTGCGCCACATCTCCGACTGGGTCGCGGTGATGGCCGAGGGCCGGCTGGTCGCGGAGGGCCCGGCCGACACCGTCATGTCGGACACCGCGGTGATCGACGCCTACCTCGGCGCCCACCACGACACCGACCTCGGGGACGACCGGTTGCTGAGCGACGACACCATGGACCAGCTGTCGGAGGAAGCGGCCGAGGAACAGGCCCACCGCGAGGAGGAGCAGTCGTGAGCGCCCAGACCCAGACCAGCACACAGTCGGGGACGGGCCCGGGAGCCCGCGACGCCGTCATCGAGGCCAGGGACGTCGTCGCCGGCTACCTGCCCGGAGTGAACATCCTGAACGGGTGCAGCCTGGTGGCCTACCCCGGCGAGATGATCGGCATCATCGGCCCGAACGGTGCCGGCAAGTCGACGTTGCTGAAGGCCATCTTCGGTCTGGTGAAGGTGCACTCCGGCAGCGTGGTCCTGGGCGACCGGGACATCACGAACGCCAAGACGAACCGTCTCGTGGAGATGGGCGTCGGCTTCGTGCCGCAGACCAACAACGTCTTCCCGACGCTGACGATCGAGGAGAACCTCCGCATGGGGTTGTTCATGCGGCCGAAGAAGGTCGGCGAGCGGCTCGCCGCGATGTGGGACCTCTTCCCGGTGCTCCACGACCGCCGCAACCAGCGCGCCGGCGCGCTGTCCGGCGGGGAGCGGCAGTCCCTCGCCATGGCCCGGGCGCTGATGATGGAGCCCTCGGTGCTGCTGCTCGACGAGCCGTCGGCCGGCCTGTCGCCGGTGCGCCAGGACGAGACGTTCATCCGGACCCGCCGGATCAACAAGACCGGCGTGTGCGTGGTCATGGTGGAGCAGAACGCCCGCCGCTGCCTGCAGATCTGCGACCGCGGCTACGTCCTGGACCAGGGACGCGACGCCTACACGGGCACCGGCCGCGAGCTGGCCGACGACCCCAAGGTGATCGAGCTCTACCTCGGCACGCTGGCCAAGGACGTCGAGTCGGAGCACCCGCAGCACTGACGACGATCCCCCCTGCCCATGGGCAGGGGGGATCGTCGTCAGCGGAGCCGTGCGGTCAGGACGAGGAGCCCTGGACGGTGGTGCTCAGCTCGTTCTTGTTGTCGGCGTTGTACTTGAAGATGCCGATGAACGCCGAGGACGGGTCGTTCTGCTTGTTGATCGGCCCGATGCCCGACGGGCCGGCGTAGCGGATCTCCTTGCCGTCCTTGAGCAGCTTGACGCAGTCGGCGTAGGTCTTGCACTCCTCGCCGCCGGTCGCGCCGGAGACCGCCGCGAAGTTCTTCTGGATGGTCTGCGGGTCGGTGGCGCCGCCCTTCACCGCCGCGAGCGCGGCGAGGATGGTGGCGTCGTAGGACTCTGCGCCGTAGGCGTAGTCGGCGAGCGGCTTGCCCTCACCCACCTCGGCCCAGCCGGAGAGCCGGTCCTTGAAGGACTGGTCCGGGTCGGCGCCGGGGATGGTGCCCTGGGCGCCCTCCATGGTGCCCTTCTCGAAGTCCTTGCTGTAGTCGGCGGTGTTGCCGTCGGACAGGTAGACCTTCGACATGTCCCAGCCCTGCGACTTCAGCTCGGGGATGATCTGCTTGGTCTCGTCGAAGGCGAGGACCACGATCGCGTCCGGCTTGGTCGCCAGCGCGGCGCCGACCTCGGAGGAGAACGTCGTCTGGCCGGCCGGGAACTCGTCGCCCTGGCCCTTGCACCCGTAGGTGCACTGGCCGCCGGAGCTCTCGATGGTCTGCTGGACGGCGTTGCGCAGGCCGGTGCCGTAGGTGTCGTTGAACACGATGAAGGCGACCTTCTGGTAGCCGTCGGTGCTGATCAGCGTGCCGAGCGCGTTGCCCTGGATGCCGTCCGGGGGAGCGGTGCGGAAGTAGTACGGCGAGTAGCCGCTGAGGTCGACCGCGGTGTTGGCGGGGGAGACCTCGACGATCTTGTTCGAGGCGAAGGTGTCGACGACGTTCAGCGACACCGACGACGAGGCCGCGCCGATGACCACCGACGGGTTGCTGGCCACGAGGCTGCCGGCGGAGGCGGTCGAGACCGACATGTCGGTGGAGTCGCCGGAGTCCTGGATGTCGTGGCAGGCCTTGGCTCCGTCCACGCCGCCCGCGGCGTTGATGTCGGAGACGGCCAGGCCGACGCCCGCGATCTCCGGGGGACCGAGGTAGGCCAGGTTGCCGGTCAGCGGCAGGATGCCACCGACGCGCAGCGAGTCGGCGCTGGTCTGGCTGCCGGAGCACTTGTCGTTCGTGAAATTCTCGCTGCCGGAGGTCGACCCGGCCGCCGGGGTGTCCGAGGACTTCGCGGAGGCGTTGTTGTTGGAGTCGCTGGACCCGCAGGCGGTCAGGGCCAGGCCGAGGGCAGCGGTTCCTGCCGCCAGCCTCGCCCACGTGGCGGTTGTTGATCGATTCACTCTGGTGAACCTTTCTTCTCGCGTGGAGGGTGCACTTCACCGCCCCCCTGTCCCCCGAGGGGTGGGCTGGCCCTGTCACGGTAGGACCGGCACTGGTGAGCAGGGTCACAGCGCACGCTGTCGTGACCGAACCGTTACGTCAATGAAGCCACGCCGCCAGCTGGGTCAGCAGCGGGGCGAGCACCAGTGCGGGCAGCAGGTCCGCGACGGGGATCTCCCGGACCCGCAGCAGCCGCAGCGCGACACCCACCAGCAGGAGACCACCGGTGGCGGTCAGCGCCGCTAGGTGCGGCGGAGGCAGGACGTCGCCGAGCAGCAGGCCCAGCACGGTGAGCCCGCCCTGCACGGTGACGACCGTCAGCGCGCTGGCGGCCACCCCCCAGCCGAAGGACGCCGCGAACGCGATCGCGGCGAAGCCGTCGAGGACGGACTTCAGGTAGAGCTGGTCGGCGCCGTTGCCCAGCCCGTCGTTGAGGGAGCCGAGGATCGTCAGGGGGCCGGTGCAGAACAGCAGCGAGGAGCCGACGAAGCCCTCGATGAAGCGGTGGCGCTCGACCGACCCCGTGTCCCCGGCGAGGCGCCGCTGCAGCCGGCCGCCGAAGGACTCCACCCGCTGCTCGAGGCGCAGGGTCGAGCCGAGGATGCCGCCCAGCAGCAGCGAGCCGAGGACGATCAGCATGGGGGCGCTGGAGCCGACCTCGCGGGCGAGGGCGTCGTCGAGCACCGCCATCGCGGAGATGCCGGCGATCAGCAGCGTGACCAGTCCGAGGCCGTCGGTGACGACGTCGCGGGTGCGCACCGGCAGCCGGTTGCCGAGGAGGACTCCCACGGTCGCGCCGAGCAGCACCGCCGCCACATTGACCGCCGTGCCGGTTCCGGGGATCACCGCTTTCGCTCTCCTTGGGGACACCCTCTGACAGGACAAGGGCCCTGAGCGTAGTCTCGACCCCTGGAGCCGCGTCTCGGGGGATCAGGATGCGCGGCCGCTGGTGGTCGGAAAGGCTGACGAGATGGCCCGATCTCTGGTGTCGCTGCGCTGCGCGACGCCTGCCGACGCGCCCACCCTGGCGGAGCTGTGGGCCGAGGTGCTGCGTCGCACCGACCAGGTCGAGCGGATCGCCGACCTGGTGACGGTCATCGAGCGCGCCGCCACCACCGACGGGCAGCGCCTGGTCGTGGCGGAGTACGACGGCGAGATCGCCGGCGCCGTACACCTCCACGTCGCGACCATGACGCCGATCAACCTGGAGCCGATCGTCTTCGCGGTCTCCCCGCACGTCTTCCCGCGGTTCCGCCGGCACGGCGTGGGCACCGCGCTCATCGACGCGGCCGTCTCGTACGCCGAGGAGCGTGGGATCGGCCACGTGGCCACCGGCGCGGCCGCCGGGTCCCGCGACGCCAACCGGTTCATGGCCCGCCTCTCGCTGGGCCCCCAGGCGGTCCTGAGGGTCGCCGCCACCCCCGCCGTACGGGGCCGGCTCACCGCCCAGCGGCCCGCGGGTCAGCGCCCCGGCAACCGCTCCGGGCGCCAGCTCACCCAGGTGCTCGCCGCGCGCCGCTCGCTGCGGCGTAGCCAGACCCCACCGTCGGTGGGCAGCCACTGAGGCTCAGCGGGTGAACTTCTCCCGCGGGACCAGCGCGCAGGTGATCCGGGAGGTGCAGACCCGCCGGCCCTGCTCGTCGGAGATGACCACCTCGTAGGTGGCGCTGCTCCGCCCCAGGTGCACCGCCGTGGCCACGCCGGTCACCGTCCCGGAGGTGGCCGAGCGGTGGTGGGTGGCGTTGATGTCGACGCCGACGGAGAACTTGTCGGGGTGCGCGTGCACACCCGAGCCGACCGAGCCCAGGGTCTCGGCGAGCACCACGGACGCGCCCCCGTGCAGCAGCCCGTAGGGCTGGGTGTTGCCCTCCACCGGCATCGTCCCCACGACCCGCTCCGCGGACATCTCCTGGATCTCGATGCCCATCCGTTCGTTCAGCTTGCCCATGCCCTCGGGCATGGCGGCGATGAAGCTGTCCACGTCGATCGGAGCCGGGGGAGTCAGGGGGGTCTGGTCGGTCATGGCGGCCATTGTTGCCGACCACCGCGGCGTCCGCGCCGCCGGATAGAGTCGCCGCGTGCCTGAGCTCGACACCACCCCCGCCGACCACGACCGCCCGCGCCTGCTCCTGCTGGACGGCCACTCGTTGGCGTACCGCGCGTTCTTCGCGCTGCCGGTGGAGAACTTCTCCACCACCACGGGCCAGCACACCAACGCCGTCTACGGCTTCACCTCGATGCTGATCAACGTGCTGCGCGACGAGCGCCCGACCCACGTCGCGGTCGCGTTCGACGTCTCCCGGCAGGGCTTCCGCCTCGAGGAGTACCCGGACTACAAGGCCAAGCGCAACAAGGCGCCCGACGAGTTCAAGAGCCAACTGCCGCTGATCGAGGAGGTGCTCGACGCCCTGCGGGTGCCCTACCTGAAGAAGGAGGGCTACGAGGCCGACGACATCATCGCCACGCTGGTCACCGAGGCGCTGGCCGACGACCTCGACGTGCTGATCCTGACCGGTGACCGCGACAGCCTGCAGTTGGTCACCGACCGGTCCACGGTGCTCTACCCGATGAAGGGCGTCTCGGATCTCGCGCGGATGACGCCCGAGGCGGTCGAGGCGAAGTACGGCGTACCGCCGCACCGCTACCCCGAGCTCGCCGCGCTCGTCGGGGAGGACTCCGACAACCTGCCGGGCGTGCCCGGGGTCGGCCCGAAGACGGCGGCGAAGTGGCTCACGCAGTACGACGGGCTCGACAACGTCATCACCCGCGCCGACGAGATCAAGGGCAAGGCCGGCGAGAACCTGCGTGCCCACCTGGGCGAGGTGATCCGCAACCGGCGACTCAACGCGCTGGTGCGTGACCTCGCCCTCGAGCTGCGGCCTGCCGAGCTCGCGATGCGTCCGTGGGACCGGCAGGAGGTGCACACGCTCTTCGACAGCCTGGAGTTCCGGGTGCTGCGCGACCGGCTGTTCGAGACGCTCAGCTCGGAGGAGGAGATCGACGACTCGGGCTTCGAGATGGCGGGGCAGCGGCTGGCCCCGGGGGAGGTCGCCGCCTGGCTCGGCACCCACGCCCGCACCGAGGGCCGTCGGACCGGCGTGGCCGTGCAGGGCAGCTGGCGGGCCGGCACCGGCGAGGTCTGGTCGGTCGCGCTGGCCGCGCAGGACGGCACCGCCGCGTGGTTCGACGCCGCCGAGGTGAGCCCCGAGGACGACGGCGCGCTCGCGGCCTGGTTCGCCGACGCGGGCGTGGCCAAGGTCCTGCACGACGCCAAGGGGCCGATGCTCGCCCTGTCGGCCCGCGGCTGGCCGCTCGACGGGCTGGTGAGCGACACCGCCCTCGCGGCCTACCTCGTGCGCCCGGACCAGCGCTCCTACGACCTGGCCGACCTGACCCTGCGCTACCTCAAGCGCGAGCTCCGTCAGGAGGACCCGGGCGCGCAGGGGCAGCTCAGCTTCGACACCCTCGAGGGCAGCGACGGCGGCGCGAGCGACGTCGCGATGCTGCACGCCCGGGCCGTGCTCGACCTCGCCGAGGCCCTCGACGCCGCGATCGAGGAGCACGGCGGGGCCCGGCTGCTCGCTGACATCGAGCTGCCGCTGGTCCACCTGCTCGCCCAGATGGAGCGCACCGGCATCGCGGTCGACACCGACCACCTCGAGGCCCTGGAGAGCCACTTCGCCGGTGAGGTGAAGCGGGCCGCCGACGACGCGTTCGCGGTGATCGGCAAGGAGATCAACCTCGGCTCGCCCAAGCAGCTGCAGGTGGTGCTGTTCGACGAGCTCGACATGCCGAAGACCAAGCGCACCAAGACCGGCTGGACCACCGACGCCGACGCGCTGCAGCAGCTCTACGTCAAGACCGAGCACCCGTTCCTGCTGCACCTGCTGCGCCACCGCGACGTGTCCCGGCTGCGGCAGACCATCGAGGGGCTCCTCAAGACCGTCGCCTCCGACGGCCGGATCCACACGACCTTCAACCAGCTCATCGCCGCCACCGGCCGGCTCTCGAGCACCGACCCGAACCTGCAGAACATCCCGATCCGCACCGAGGAGGGCCGCCGGATCCGGGAGGGCTTCGTGGTCGGTGCCGGGTTCGAGTCGCTGATGACCGCCGACTACAGCCAGATCGAGATGCGGATCATGGCGCACCTCTCGGAGGACGCGCTGCTGATCGAGGCGTTCCGCTCCGGCCAGGACTTCCACTCGATCACCGCCGCCCGGGTCTTCGACGTGCCGGCCGCGGACGTGAACGTCGAGATGCGCGCGAAGATCAAGGCGATGAACTACGGGCTGGCCTACGGACTCTCGGCGTTCGGCCTGGCCCAGCAGCTGCGCATCGAGCCCGGCGAGGCGCGCGAGCTGATGGAGGAGTACTTCCTCACCTTCGGCGGGGTGCGCGACTACCTCGCCGGGGTGGTCGACGAGGCTCGCCGGTCGGGGTTCACCGAGACCATGTGGGGACGTCGCCGCTACCTGCCCGACCTGACCAGCGACAACCGGCAGCGGCGCGAGATGGCCGAGCGGATGGCCCTCAACGCCCCGATCCAGGGGTCGGCCGCCGACCTGATCAAGGTCGCCATGCTCCACGTCGACGGCGCGATCCGGCGCAGCGGGCTGCGGTCGCGGATGCTGCTGCAGGTGCACGACGAGCTCGTGTTCGAGGTGGCGCCGGGGGAGCGGGAGGCGCTCGAGGTGCTGGTGCGTGAGCAGATGGGCGGCGCCGCCGACCTGGCCGTGCCGCTGGACGTCTCGGTCGGCACCGGCCGCAGCTGGCACGAGGCCGCCCACTAGGTGTGATGACTAGGCGCGGTGCGGCACCGTCACGGGCGTCACGTGTCCGCGTCAGGCAGACCACGAGGTCTCCTGCGCCCATGTCTCAGCGAGTGCCATCAGGAGCGGCTGGGCAGTGGACTTGATCTGTCCGTAGGAGTAGATGTCCGTCGCGGTCTCCGCCAGGCGCACCTTGAACCGGCCCCAGGTGACGCGGCTGCTGGCGTCCGCGCGCAGGAAGTCCCGGAAGAGCAGCGCGTAGCGGGCTGTCGGCGATCCGACCTCCCGGATGTGGATGTTGACCGACCGCCCTCCGGGCGGTGGCGCGAAGACGCGTTTCGGGTGAGTGGCCGGGCCGAGCGCCTCCCTGCGGTTCCACTCCTCGGGTCGCTCACGGAAGCCGGCCTCGAGGAGCGCGCCGCAGTCGACGTGCTCGACCGACGCAACCTGCACCATGGCATCGATGCAGTCCTTCGCCGGCATGCCTGGGATCGATGTGGAGCCGATGTGGTCCACGGCGGTTGCGCTCGGGAGCAGCTGCCGCAGCAGGGTCACGAGCCGGCCTCAATTCCAGCCGCGGGCCAGGCAGCAATGGCAGTGACGGGGTCCTCCACTTCAAACGTATACGGCAGGAGGGGGCTTGCGGCAAGACCCCCGTCCTCCCGGACAATCGGCGGCCGACCTCAGATCCAGTAGGGGAAGTACGAGGGAGTGGCACTTGATGGACACCGACGTCGTCGTCGTGGGCGCCGGGCCGACCGGTCTCATGCTGGCCGGTGAGCTCGCTCAGGCGGGGATGCGAACGCTGCTGCTGGAGCGACGGCCGGAGCCGTCCGAGACGGCGAAGGCGGGCGGTCTCGCGGGACAGATCCTGCAGCTGCTGCACTACAAGGGCGAGCTGGACCGGTTCCGTGAGGCGAGCACCGGCCCCGAGCCGGCTCCGCGGTTCCCGTTCGGTGGCGTGCATCTGGACTTCACCCGGCTCGCGGATGTTCCGATGCGCGCGATGCCGCTCCCGCAACCACGGCTCGAAGCTGTCCTCGCCGAGCGTGCGATCGAGCGTGGTGCCGACGTACGCCGTGGCCACGCGCTGGCCGGTCTGCACCAGGACCAGGACGCGGTGACCGCCGAGGTGCGTGGTCCGGACGGGCCGTACGCGGTGCCCGCGCGGTTCCTGGTCGGCTGCGACGGTGGCCGCAGCCGGGTCCGCGAGCTGGCCGGGATCCCGTTCCCGGGCACCTCCTTCCCTGAGATCGAGCGGCTGGCCTCGGTCACCGTGCCGGACTCGGTGACGGTGCTCGAGGACGGCGGTCTGGACGTCCCCGGAGTCGGCAGGATCCCGTTCGGCTACACCGCGACCGAACGTGGCGTGTTCGCGTGCTCGGGCCTCGGCGGCACCATGAGCGTCTACACCGCCGAGGTGGAGGCGACCGAGTACGACGACGACGTGCCCATGAGTGTCCCGGAGCTGAGTGCGAGTGTGAGCCGGGTGCTCGGCATCGAGCTGCCGCTGGGAGACCCCCTCCGGATGACGCGGTTCGGCTACTCGGCGAAGCAGGCCGACACCTACCGCCTCGGCCGCGTCCTCCTGGCCGGCGATGCGGCGCACCTGTTCCCGGCGGGCGGAGTCGCGGTCAACGCCGGCATGCTCGACGCCGCCAACCTCGCGTGGAAGCTCGCCGGCAGCGTCCACGGCTGGGCGCCGCCCGGGCTGCTCGACACGTACTCCGAGGAACGCCGCGCCGCCGCCGAGCGCACTCTGCTGCATACGCGTGCTCAGGTCGCGCTGCGCCGTGGGCACGGCCCTGGCGGCGACGCCCTGCGGGCACTCTTCCTCGAGCTGACCGCCGACGAGCAGCCGTTGCGCCGCCTCGGTGCGCTGATGGCCGGCACCGACGTGGGGTCGCCGATGTCGGAGGCGCACCCACTCGTCGGCACCTTCGCGACCGACCGAGCCCTGCACGTCGCCCACCAGGACCCCAGGTTCGCCGGGTTGCTGCGCGAGGGCCGCCCGGTGCTCCTCGACCTCGCTGACCGTGCGGACCTGCGCGAGCTTGCCCGTCAGTGGGGTGACCGCGTGGACGTGGTCAGCGCGTCGATCGACGAGCGGCCCGGCGACGCACTCCTGATCCGGCCGGACGGCCGCATCGCGTGGGCGGCCGCGGTCGACGCGCCCGGCGAGACCGCGTTGCCGGCACTACGGGAAGCGCTGACCACGTGGTTCGGCGTCCCGTCGATCTAGGGCTTCCGAAGCGCGGGTCGGGGTGACGGGTCGACGTCTCTGGCTGCTCGCCCGGTCGGTCAGGCGGCAGTCTGCCGGATTCGGCGTTTGAGTTCCTTCTCGACCTGCAGCGGGGTCCGGCCGCCCATGTTGCCACCGTCGTTCGGGCGGTCGTTGTTGTAGTCGACGACCCAGGCATGCAGGGCCGTTGTCGGTCAGAACCCCTTCGAGGGGGAGGCCGTGCTTGGGCAGCGCCTTCTCTAGGTAATCCAGCAGCAACGCTGCGACGACGGCGGTCTTGTCGCCCACCACGAGTTGGGCGACCGCGTACGAGAACACCACCTGTTCAGCGTCCGGCTGGCTCCACCCTCCCGCGGTCGCATGAGGCCCCCGGGTTCGCACCTCAGCGCGGCATGTCCGGATGGCTGCAGCGCACGCCATCTGCGGCACTACGCGTGTCGGATCATGCGGCCCGGGAAGTTCGACGAGTGTCTGGTCGTGAAGGTCTACCGTGACTCCAACGAGTCGTTGCTGGGCTCGGACAGCGCTACGTGCGCACGAGGACTCGCCCCGTCCTGATGAGAGGTTGCGATGACCCAACCGTGGTCGCTGGACCCTGAGGACATCCAAGACGCAACCTTCGTCCTCGAATGCTTGGAGCCGGTCGGCCAGCACATCCTCGGATGGCTGGCCGACCGGCCTGAGGAGTCCTTCAGTCACGAACACCTCGCCACGACCTTCAGCGAGGAGCTGGAACAGTCCCAGCCACGCCGGACGGTGCGCGAGCACATCGACCGCGCGAACAAGATTTCCATCTCCTTCGGACGGACGCGCCTCGTCGACGTTCACGACGACACCTGCGTCATCAGTGAGTCCGGCGCGCTGATCGTCCCCCCAGCCTTGGCCCACCTCGCCAAGTCCGCTGAGCTCCCGCGCTTCAGAACCCGCCGGAAGTAGCGCAGCTGTACACAGGGCCACACAACGGAACCCACCAGCTGGGGTCCGCCATCGCCCGGGGTTAATATCGGCGACGGCTGTCGTCCGCTCCGCGCTATCTGCGGCGTGAGCGGATGTTGCGGTTGGAGCCAGTTCAGCCTGAAACGCGTCTACTGTTCATGTCCATGCGCCCGCGAGTCGCCTTGTTCACCCTTGGCCTTGCGCTGCTCTTGGCGGGCTGCTCCGCGTCCGAGTCGGAGCCATCCCATGTCCAGGCGTCTGCACGGGATTCCATGCCTGTGGGCAGTCGAGCTGCATTCGCGGTGTACTCACACTGCGGGGTCGAGTTCGCCAGAATCGACGGCGAGACCTGGCGCACCAGGCTTCGCGATGACGGGAATGGCAATGCGCCTCACGGGTGGCCTGGGCTTATCCGTGGCACGCTCACCCGACCATCGGAGAACCGAGCCGTGTTCGTGAGCGATGCCATCCCCGAGGTGCTGGTCTTCAGACCCGCACCGAAGGCCAAGTACATCTGCATGTGACTGCGGGTGCGCGCTCATCGCCATGAGCGGAGTCGCGACTCGCGGCATGACCCGACGCGCAGGATCGCCTGCTGACCGCGAAACGCATGGCTCAGGGCCGGCTGTGTAGCCGCGGACGTAGAGGACGACAGTGCTTCAGCGGGGTACAACAGGGCCATGCGCGTGAAACTGATGGCGGAGTACTGCTGCGACTTCCCTGTGTGGATCGACTTCGAGGAGATGCCGTCCTCTTCGGTCGACGACGCAACACTCCGTTCCAGGATCGAACGCTGGAACAGCGTCTTCTTGACATCCTTCGACGCCGAGAAAGGCTGGAGCGAGGAGGCGATTCGCCAGAACTACGCTGAGGAAGGCGAGCGCATCTTTGCCGCCTTGACGAGACACTTCGGTGAGTCGTCTGAAGTTACCTACGACGCCTGGCCCGTGACCTAACCCTGGACCCCCGAGGCCCGACTGGCCGGATCAGCCCCGTGCCACGTTGCCACTGAGTGGTCCCGTCCTCGGGGTGCTCGCTGTACCGGCCCCTCGGGCGCCCCGGTCCGGAGTACCCACCGGCGCCCACGTGCGTCGACACAGCCGGGATGTGAAGCATGGTCCTCGCCGGCATGGCACGCACATCGGCAGTCCGCGCGGATCGCGGCAGATCCGGACGTTTGCTGACCTAGATTGGGCGGCTCATCCGCAGCGAATGCGCTCCTACGGTTCCGTCATCGGCCACGTCGAACGGGACTCGGTCGCGGACAACGAAGCCGCGAGCGAGGTAGAAGGGGATGCCGAGATCGTTGCCTTCCGTCACCGACACCCACTGTTCGGTCGCGCCCTCGGATCTCTGCTGCTGGGTGACGAAGTCGAGTAGTGCAGTGCCGATGCCGCGGCCACGAAGAGCCACGTTGAGGTAGAGCACGTAGACGTTGCCGACTGTGTGGTCAGTGATCCCACCACCAGCAGCGCCCAGGACGCCACCCGCTTCTGAGACGGCCACAACGTACCCCTGCCAGCCGAGGTCGGCACCGGCCGTGGCGATCTCGTGGCGCACCCGCGTTGGGTTGTAGTACTGCTGAGCCCGCCGCTCGACGGCGGCTGTCGGGAGCAGACCATTGGACGACACCGTGAAGCCCTCGCGGCAGACGTCGCAGATCGCATCTTCCTCCCCCGCTCGCGCCAAGCGGACCTCGTACCTCGGCACGCCATCGACCATCACCACGTCGCGAAGCATAGAAGCGAGCGGCGAAAGGTGGCCTACGCCGAACGCCCGCACATCGGCAGATCCGCGCGGATCGCGGCTACTAGGAGACTTCCCGCAGGATCGGTGTCTGGCCAGACTTCGGTCCAGGTGTCCGGCGGGACGCTCTCAATCGCGGCTGCCCATCCGGTTTCTGGGTGTGGCTCTCATCTGGACTGCGGCTCGCCGGGAGATCCGCGCGACCACAGACCGTTGGATCAGGATGTGGCTGGAGTCAGAGGAAGTTCCCGCGTTGTGCGGCCCTGGTCGACCGAGAAGCCGATGGCCTGCTTGTCGCGCAGTACGACGAACTCGGTGTCCGGCATGATCGTCGCAGCACTGATGTTGGTACGACCCAAGCAGCTCAGGGGCACTCGTATCGCGAGGATGTTGGCCTTGGGTCGCACTCGCACGGCCGCGCGGTGGCATGTGTCGCCCAGCTCTTCGGCCTTGAATACGTGGACCTGCGAGATCGTGCGCGAGACCTCCACGTTCAGGCCGCCCGTTTCGCCGAAGTCGAGACCGTAGCGCTGGTGGAGGCTCCTGGTCCTCGTCGTCACGTTGGCAACCTTCAGCGTGATCCGGAGGTGCGGGATCTGCGCGTCGCGGTCGATGGTCAGATCGTAGGAGAGTAGTTCCGCACCCCGGAGTAGCGACTTCTCGACCTTCGTGAGTTCGGTGCCCTCGGAGTACGCGCCCAGGTAGACGTCGTGTTTGCGGTCGTGGACATTCATGAAAGCGAAGTCCGTGGCGGCCTGATCTTGCGCGGACACGTCGGCGACGGCTGGTGACGCGAAGACCGTAGCGAGAAGGAGGGGGACGAGTCCGAGAAGGCGCGCCATGAACGTGATGATTCCACGCCGGTGTCGGTCGCATAGGCGATTTGCACGACCGCTCATCGGCATGACCGCGCGGATCGCGGCTAGATCCGGACGCTCGCTCTAGGGGCACCCATCAATCCGTACGCATACACATGCCGCCCGTCCTTGACGTAGATGACTGTGCTCGTGCCTCTGTCAAGCCCGGACTTGTAGATCTCTCCCTCGCCGAAGGTTTCTCCCTCGAGCACGTAGCCACGCGGAACCACTCCGGACTGCTCGCCGCCGCGGTCGTAGTCGCGGCCCTCGAAGTGGATCTTGGGCCGGGCAGCCGAAGGGAACAACGTCCATTCCCAGCCGTAGTCGTGGACTTGCTGTACGCGAATGACACTGGCAACGACTGCCACGGCGACCACCAGGCCGAGCAAACCGAGCAGCAACCGTCCGGTCCCGTTCGCCAGTCGGAAGGGTAAGGCGGGCACTAGGCATCCCACTTCTCATCAAGGCGACCACTCGCACGTGTCGTGACCTGAACGCCCGACCGTCGGCTGATCCGGTAAACGGTCGCGCCGAGGCTCCGGCGAAATGGGACACACCCAGTAAGACCTAGGGCGCGTCAGTTCGGCTGGTGCTCGAGGGTGCCGAGGGGGGTGGTGAGGTAGTGGCGGTGGTGGGGGCCGGTCCAGTGGTAGTTGCCGGTGGTGGGGTCGCGTTGGTAGCGCCATCGGCCTGAGGTTTTGGCGCGGTGGTGTCTTCGGCAGAGGGGCGCGAGGTTGTCGGGGTTGGTCTGGCCCGGTGGCCCGCCTTCGTCCATCGGGCGGTAGGGGGTGATGTGGTCCAGGTCGCAGGCCCGGGCGTCGGTGGCGCAGTAGGGGTGCACGCAGTGCTTGTCGCGTTGGACGACCTGTTCACGCATCGCGGCGGGGACGTCGTGGCCGTCCACGGCCCAGCACCGGTTGAGGTCCAACACCGGGGTGATGGTGGCGTGTGAGGTGCGCACCCAGGACGCGATGGCCTCCTCCAGCACCGGGCCGAGTCTCTCGACCTGGCCGCACACCAGTTCGTCATCGACCGCGAGGCCGAGTGCCTCGAGCAGCGTGAAGTGCATGAAGAGGTGGGTCTTCGGCTTGCGTGAGCGCGACGGCGTCGGCCGGGCCGGTGGAGCCTGATCCGGCTGGCTGGCCCCGACCAGGGTGGCCAGGTCGGCCTCCGCGGCGTCGAGGCCCTGGCGGGCCAGCACCCCGAGTGCTTTGGCCTTCCGGGCGCCGAGGGGGTCGGTGTCCCCGGCGTCGGCGAGGTCGGCGGCGATCTGGCCGACCCGGTCATAGAACGCGGTCAGGTCCAAGGTGTCCCCGGTCGCCTCGAGCCAGGACGTGCCCGCAAAGTCGGTGGGGCCGGGGTGGTGAAGGGTGACGTCCCAGGCGTCCTTGCCCTTCTTCTCCCGCTCGGCGACCAGCTCGGGATGATGCGCGGCGATCGCGGCCGCCACGGCACGCTCGATCGCCGCGAACGAGCACGAGTGCAACACCGGGGCCAGGGCCGCGTCGACCTGCGCGGCCGCCGCCTGCGACAGCGGGTGGGTCAGCTGGGCGACCCGGCGGGCCTTGAACGCCTCCACCTCCAGCGCCTCGACCCGCCGCCGGCAGCGGGGCAGCCGGTGGCCCAGGTCCAGGGCGTCGGCGATCAGCTGGCGCACCGCGTGCTTGGAGATCCCCAAGGTGGCGGCCAGGGGCTCGGGGGTGAACGCCGCGACCGGCGGGCAGCCCTCGCCACCCAGGGACTCCTCCTGGCCCAGCACGCCGGGCAGGCCGGAGGGGTCGAAGGTGGCGACGCCGTCCTCGGCGGTGGCGGGGTGCAACACGCACCAGTGCGCCACGACCCGCAGCTTGTCCCGCTCGACCGCCCGCGCCTGCACCTTCAGGCTCGTCAACACCGACAGCGTGGCGTCGCCGTCGAGCTCGTCGAGCTCCACGGGTTCGCCGGCCGGGTCGGTGATCAACATGCATCCATGCAAGCACCCGGCACCGACACTCCGGGGCCCAGAACCGCCCTTGTTGCACAGGACCAGCAAAATCGAAAGTAAAGAATCTCCGGCCCGCCGGGGCGCCTGGAGCAGCGTCACGCCGGCCGCACCGCTTCAGTCCTGGGCGACCGGCCGACCCACGACCAGGGCGGCGAGGACGTCCGGTGGGAAGGTCCGGGCCGTCTGGACGTCCAGCTGCGCCCCGAGCCCGTCCAGCACCCTGGTGAAGAAGCACCGAGCGGCGACCGCGAAGACCACGTCGGCGATCTCGGCGTCCGTGAGCCCTACGGCGCGGAGTTCGTCGACGTCGTCCTGGCCGATCGAGGCGGCGTCACCGGCCACCTGCGCCGCGAAGCGGTAGACCGCGCGGTCCTGCTCCTCCAGGCCGGCGCCGTCGGGATCCTCCGCGAGGACGACCATCGTGGGCTCGTCGCCGCACACGTCCCGCAGGAACATCGAGTGCGCGGCGGTGCAGTACGTCGACCGCAGCGCTCGGGCCGCGGCGATCGTGGCGATCTCGAAGCGGCGCCGGTCCATCCCGTCGCGCACGGTGGCGCTCAGGAGGTTCCAGGCCTCCGCGACGTCCGGGCGCGTCGAGAACGCCGCCGCGTAGTTCGGCAGGAACCCCCAGACGCTCCGCTGCTGCTGGTAGTACGCCGCGAGGCGGTCCGCGGCGCGTTCCTCGGGCACGGTGTCGATGAACATGCCTCCATGGTCTCGCCGAGAGTCCCGGTGCGCGAGGCCTTCGGGCCGCCGGTCGGCCTCAGGCGGCCGCCGGCTCCGCGGGCCGGGCCCGGCGCAGTCCGAGCGCCAGCAGGGCGGCGAAGAGGGCCGCGTCGACGAGGACGACGGCCAGCAGCAGCTGTCCGAACGTGGTGGACAGCGAGCCGACCACCACCAGGACGACGAGGGCCGCCCACACCAGCAGCACCGAACGGTGCGCCTGCCGGGCGAGCACCGAGTAGACGAGCAGCTGGAGGGCGGCGAGCACGGTGCCCAGCACCGCGAATCCGGCGAGGTCGTCGGTGATGTCGGCGTACTGCCGGCCGCCCACGAAGACCAGCGCCAGCCGGGGGAGCACCGCGGCGCCGAGAGTGACCACGAGCCCGATGCCGGTGACCAGGGACAGGCTCAGGGTCAGCGCCCGCCGCTGCTCGGCGATCGTGGACATCGAGGGGAACGCCACGACGACGACGAACTGCGGCAGGAACAGCACCGCCTTGGTGAGGATGATCCCGCCGGCGTAGAGGCCCGCCTCGTGCTCGGGCAGCACGTTGCGGGCCACGATCACGTCGGCGTTGGAGAGCGCGAAGAACGCCAGCAGCGCCTGGCTGTTGTGGAAGGTCTCGAGCATCACGGAGCGGAAGCCGTGCCGCTCGCTCACCGAACCGGGCGCGCGTTCACGTCGCAGGAACCACCAGCCGGCGATCACCGGGGTGACCGCGCCGAGCGCGATGCCGACCAGCGCGGCGGACTCGCTGGGTCGCCACCAGATCAGCGCCGTGCCGATGATCAGCCGCGGGACGCCGGAGAGCACGTAGAGCACCGACAGCTGCCACCAGCGCCGTTCCCCCTGCAGGATGCCGGCCTGGCCGCCCATGACCGTGAGCGGCACCGAGATCACCGCCACCAGCGCCGCGGTCGGCATGCTGTCCAGGCGCAGCAGCGCGTCGATGACCGGAGTGAGGACCAGCAGCAGCACGAACAGCGCCAGCGCCGCCCGGTAGGTGACGCCGAGGATGGTGTGCTCGATCTGGCCGACGTGGTCTGGGTCCGCCGAGATCCGTCGCGCCGCGGTCGCCTGCAGGCCCAGCTGGATCACCGTGACGACCAGCAGCGTGGCCATCAG
The DNA here is from genome assembly GCF_013409645.1 of Nocardioides panaciterrulae. Lineage (NCBI taxonomy): Bacteria > Bacillati > Actinomycetota > Actinomycetes > Propionibacteriales > Nocardioidaceae > Nocardioides > Nocardioides panaciterrulae. The sequence continues at coordinate 1,739,356 of NZ_JACCBG010000001.1, forward strand.
ACCGGCGAAGGCGCCGTAGTCGCGGGGGCCCAGCAGCCTCGCCGCGATCATGGTGAAGCCGTAGGTCGCGACGTTCATGACGCCCATGGCGACGGCGATCGACCCGCCGCCGCCCAGCAACGAGGCCACCCGGCCCGGTCTCGACGTCACGGGGAGGGAGCGTAACGGGCAGCTCGGCGCAAGCCACGCAACGCCCGCGCGGGGCGCGTGGTTCTCATACACTCCCGCCGTGGGTCTTCCCGGTGCCGTGCTGCGGTCCATGCGACCGAAGCAGTGGACCAAGAACCTCCTGGTGGTCGCCGCGCCGCTCGCGGCCGGCCAGATCGCCGAGCCGGGCGTGCTCGGCGCGACCGTCGTCGCGTTCGTCTCGTTCTGCCTGCTGTCCTCGGCGGTCTACCTCTTCAACGACTGCCTCGACATCGAGGCCGACCGGCTGCACCCGCGCAAGCGACTCCGCCCGATCGCCGCGGGCCACCTCGCGGTGCCGATCGCGCTCGCCGTCGCGGTCGTCCTCGCCGCGGGCGCGCTGCTGGTCGGCTTCGCGAACGGGTGGGAGCTGGGCACGCTCCTGGCCGCCTACCTCGCGGCCTCGCTGCTCTACTCCTGGCGGCTCAAGCACGAGCCGGTGCTCGACCTCGCCGTGGTCACCAGCGGCTTCCTCATGCGTGCGGTCGCCGGTGGCCTGGCCGCCGGGCTGCCGATCTCCGACTGGTTCCTGCTGGTCGCCGGGTTCGGGTCGTTGTTCATCGTCGCGGGCAAGCGCTACTCCGAGCTGCACACGCTGGGGAGCGAGGCCGGTACCCGGCGTTCGCTGGTGCGCTACACCGACACGTACCTTCGATTCGTGTGGAGCATCGCCGCCACCGCGACGATCACGGCGTACTGCCTGTGGGCGTTCGACAGCGCCGGCCGCTCGACCGTGCCCTGGCACGCGTTGTCGATCGTGCCGTTCGTGGTGGGCGTGCTGCGCTACGCCGTGGACATCGACGCCGGTGAGGCGGCCGAGCCGGAGGACATCGTCTGGGGCGACCGGCTGTTGCAGGCGGTCGGCCTGGTGTGGCTGGTGCTGCTGACGCTGGGGGTCGCCGATGTCTGAGCAGTCGCCCGGCAAGGGGTCGGGACAGCTCGCGGGGGGGGGCCGGATGCTGGCCGGCTGGGGGCGCACCGCGCCCACGGTGGCGACGACCCGTCGCGTGGCGGACGGCGCCGCCGAGGTCGCCGAGCTCGTACGCCGGGCCGGCCCGCGCGGCCTGGTCGCCCGCGGGCTCGGCCGGTCGTACGGCGACCCCGCGCAGAACGCCGGAGGGGAGGTGCTCCTCCCGCTGCCCACCCGGATCGAGCACGAGCCGGACGGGCGACCCGGCACCGTGCGGGTCTCGGCGGGCACCAGCCTGCACGACCTGATGGCCGAGCTGCTGCCGCGCGGCCGGTTCGTCCCCGTCACGCCGGGCACCCGCTACGTCACCGTCGGCGGTTGCGTCGCCTGCGACGTGCACGGCAAGAGCCACCACGTGGCCGGCAGCTTCGGGCGGCACGTGGTCTCGCTGGAGCTGGTCCTCGCCGACGGCAGCGTCCACGAGGTCGGACCGGACCGCGACCCCGAGCTGTTCTGGGCGACCGTCGGCGGGATGGGTCTCACCGGCGTGATCACCTCGGCGGTGCTCCGCACGATCCCGGTCGAGAGCTCGTGGATGACGGTGACCACGACCCGGCATCCCGACCTCGATTCGGTGATGGAGGAGATGCGCACCGGGGACCGGGACGTGACCTACTCCGTCGCCTGGATCGACACCCTGGCGCGTGGCCGCAGCCTCGGCCGCTCGGTGCTCACCCGCGGAGAGCACGCGCGGCGCGACGAGCTCGACACCTCCGCCGCCGCGCGACCCCTCGTCGCCCCCGGCGGCGCGCGCCTCCGGGTGCCGCCCGGGGTGCCCGGCGGGCTGGTGCGGCCGCTGACCGTCCGCGGCTTCAACGAGGCGTGGTTCCGGCGGGCACCGCGGCACCGCACCGGCGAGCTGCAGCCGCTCGCGGCGTTCTTCCATCCCCTCGACGGGGTGGCGGACTGGAACCGCCTCTACGGGCCGCGCGGCTTCGTGCAGTACCAGTGCGTCGTGCCCGACCGGGCCGCGGACACCGTGGCGCTGGTCGTCGACCGGGTCGCGCGCCAGGGGCACGCCTCGTTCCTGTCGGTGCTCAAGCGGTTCGGCCCGGGCGACGAGGCGCCGCTGTCGTTCCCGATGCCCGGCTGGACCCTGGCCCTCGACCTGCCGGCCCGGGCCGGCCTGGCCCCGCTGCTCGACGAGCTCGACCGGCTCGTCGCCGCGGTCGGCGGCCGGGTCTACCTCGCCAAGGACGCCCGGCTCGACCCCGCCCGGCTACCCCAGATGTACCCGCGGCTGGCGGACTTCCGGTCCGTACGACGACGCGTCGACCCGACCGGCGTCTTCCGCTCCGACCTGGCCCGGCGACTGGGCCTGTGAGGCAGACACGATGATCAACGCGCTCGGCCGGCCCCAGACCGTGCTGCTGCTCGGCGGCACCAGCGAGATCGCGCAGGCGGTCGTCGCCGCGTGGGCCCGCACCTGCCGCCCGCTCGTGGTGCTCGCAGCCCGGCCCGGCCCGCGCCGCGACGCCGCCGCCGCGCACGTGGAGTCGCTCGGGCTGGAGGTGGAGGTGGTCGACTTCGACGCCGAGCGCACCGAGGAGCACCCCGCGCTGATCGACGCGGTGTCTCGCGAGCACGACATCGACGTGGCGATCGTGGCCTTCGGCGTGCTCGGCGACGAGGAGCAGGCCTGGCAGGACCACGCCGCCGCCACCCGGCTGGCCCGGGTCAACTACACCGGCGCGGTCAGCGTCGGCGTCTGCCTCGCCGACGTCATGCGGCGGCAGGGGCACGGCATGATCGTGGCGCTCTCCTCGGTGGCGGGCGAACGGGTCCGGCGCTCCAACTTCGTCTACGGCTCGACCAAGGCCGGGATGGACGGCTTCTACCTCGGCCTGGGCGAGGCGCTGCGCGGCTCCGGCGCGGGCGTGCTGGTCGTCCGCCCGGGATTCGTGCGCACCCGGATGACCGCCGGCCGCAGCCCCGCCCCGTTGTCGGTGACCGCCGAGCAGGTCGCCGACGCGGTGGTGCGCGGCGTCGCCCGCCGCGACGAGCTGATCTGGGTGCCGGCGCCGTTGCGCGGGGTGATGTCCGGGCTGCGACACGTGCCGCGACCGTTGTTCCGCCGGCTGCCGTTGTGAGCACCGGCCCGGTCCTCCGGCTGCTGCCCCGGGCCTGGGCGGTGCTGCTGCCGCTGCTGCTGCTCGGCCCGGCGCTGGGGGCCGGCTACGTCCTGAGCTACGACATGGTCTGGGTCCCCGACCTGGCGATGCGCCCGGACTTCCTCGGCCTGGGCACCGCGCTCCCGCGCGCGGTGCCCTCGGACGCGGTCGTCGCGGTGCTCGACGAGCTGGTGCCGGGCATGCTGCTGCAGAAGGTCGTGCTGCTCGGGGCGCTGCTGCTCGCGGGGTTCGGCGCGCTGCGGCTGGCCGGAGGCACGCCGGTCGGGGGCCTCGCCGCGGTCAGCGTCTACGTGTGGAACCCGTTCGTCGCCGAGCGGCTGGGCCTGGGGCACTGGACCGTGCTGCTGGGGTACGCCGTGCTGCCGTGGCTGGTCCTCGAGGGCGCCCGCTACCGGCGCGGCGAGCGGGTCGGGGTGCTGCCCTGGCTGCTGCTGCCCCTGGGCTCGCTGAGCGCCGGCGCGGGGCTGGCCTCGGCGCTGGCCCTGCTGGTCCCCGGCCTCGGGCGTGGGCGGCGACGGCGCAACCTGCTGCTCGTCGCAGCCTGCCTGGCGGCGAACGCGCCGTGGCTGGTGGCCGGCCTGCTGCACGTCACGACGGCCACGTCGACCACCGCGGGGTCGGTGTTCCGGCTCGGCCGCGAGGGCTCGCTGCCGGGTCCGCTCGCTGCGCTGACCCTGGGCGGTGTCTGGAACTCCGAGGTGGTCCCGGGCTCGCGGCACAGCCTGCTGCTGACCGGGCTGGGCACGGTCGCGCTCGTCGGCGCCGCGGCGTACGGACTCCGCCCGCTGCGCCGCCGCCTGGGCGATCGCACGACCGGGGCGCTGGTCGGGCTGTGGGCGGTCGGCTTCCTGCTCGCGGCCGGCACCTGGGCGCTGCCCGGTGCCACCGGCCGGCTGGCCGCCCACGTGCCCGGGGGCGGGCTGCTGCGCGACGGCGGCCGGTGGTTGGCGCTGTGCGGCCCGCTCCTGGCCGCCCTGGTCGCGGCCGCCCTCGACCGGCTCGCCGTCCGGGTGCGCGACGCCGACGCCCGCGTCCTGGTCGCCCTCGCCGGGGCGCTGCTGCCGCTGGCGCTGCTGCCCGACGCCGCCTGGGGGCTCGCCGGACGGCTGCAGCCGGTGTCCTACCCGGCCGACTACGCCGCCGCCCGGGCGGCCGTCGCGGCCAGCCCGGCGCCGGGCGACGTGCTGCTGCTGCCGTTCACCAGCTACCGCGCGCCGTCGTGGAACCACGACCGCAAGGTGCTGGACCCGGTCGGCCGCTACCTGACCCGCGACTATCTGGCCAGCGACGAGCTCGGTGTCTCCCGCCAGGTGCTGGCGGGGGAGGACCCGCGGGTGCCGCAGGTGCTTGCGGCGCTGCAGGCCGACGACCCGGCCCAGCGGGCGCAGCGGCTCGGGTCGCTCGGGGTCGGGCTGGTGGTGCAGGAGCACGGGGTGCCCGCCTCGAGCCGCTACGACGCGCCGGTGGCGGGGACGGTCGTGCACCGGGGGCCCGCCCTGACCGTCACCCGCGTCGACGCGCCGGTGCAGGAGCGCACGAGCTCCCTGGGCCGCGTGGCGATGGTCGCGGGGGGCTGGACGGCCTACCTGGCCGGGCCCTTGGTCGCGATTGTTCCCGTGCTTTGGCGAAAGCGCCGCAAAAGGGCGGATTCTGGGCCTACCGGGTGGTAGTTTTCCCGTCCGGGAGAGGGGGATTCATCGTGCACCCAGTCGTGTTGAGTGCGGCCGGCATCGTCGTCGGCGGCACCCTTGCGGGCGTGACCCTGATCGGCGTGATCGAGTCGCAGACCGACGGGCCCGGCCAGTCGCCGGCCAACGTCAGTCAGCCGGTCATCGACTACGGGACGGCCCCGTAGGCCGCAGCCTCCCGCTACTCCTCGACTGCGTCCTGGCTGTCGACCAGCTCGCCGCGCAGTGCGGAGGCCACCACGTGCGCGAACGCCGACTGGGCGTGCCCCCAGCTGAACCGCACGCTGTGCACCCGCGCGCCCTCGGCGAGGGCGCGGCGCAGCTCGAGGTCGTGCAGCACCCGGCCCAGCGCGGCGGTCAGCTCCTCGGGGGTCTCGACCAGCAGGCCGGAGATCCCGTGCCGGATCGACTCGCGGGTCCCACCGGCCCCGGAGTAGGCCACCGTGGGGGTGCCGTGCGCGGCGGCCTCGCCCACGACCAGGCCCCAGCCCTCCTTCACCGAGGGCAGCGCCATCACCCACGACTCCTCGTAGACCTCCTGCTTGCGGACCTCGGACACATGCCCCTCGAAGACGACGGCGTCACCCGCGCCCCGCTCCTGCACGAAGCGCCGCAGCTCGGCCTCCCACCAGCCGCTGCCGACGATGCGCAGCCGCAGGTCGGGCAGCTGCTCGCGCAGGGCCAGGACCGCGTCGACGGCGTGCTCGACCTGCTTGTGCGGCACCAGCCGCCCGACCACGCAGACCGTGGGGTGCGCGGACTCGCGGGCCCCGGTCGCGACGACCGGGTCGGTGCCGTTGTGGACGACCGCGACCCGCGGGCCGCGCACGCCCAGCTCCCGCAGCTCGTCGCGGGTCGCCCGCGACACCACGACGTACTGGCAGCGGCGGTAGAGGTACGGCGCGAGCCGGCGCTCGATCCACCAGCCGACCCGGCCGGTCAGGCCCGGGTAGACGACCGGCCACTGCTCGCGGTGGACGTGGTGGACCAGCACGATGACCGGCCGCCGGGTGACCAGCCGCGACAGGAACGGCATCCCGTTCTGCACGTCGACCACCACGTCGACGTGCCCGAGCCGGCCCGTCGCCAGCAGCCGGAGGCCCTGCAGGTAGACCGACAGCTTGGAGCCGCGGCGCACGTAGCGGACGCCGGCGATCACCTCGGTGGGCGCGGCGCCGGCGTACGCCGCGCTGAAGATCGTGACCCGGCAGCCGCGGGCGACCAGCCCGGCGGCCATCTTCTCCAGGTAGCGCTCGGCGCCGCCGCCCTCGGGGTTGCCCTGGTCGCGCCAGCTCAGGAACACCACGTGGCGGCCGGCCAGGACGCGCGCATCGGTCGTCGGCACCGGGGGAGGCTACCTCGCTCGGATAGGGTCTCGCCCATGCAGCACGGGTCCACTGGCTCCCGGGGGGCCTGGGCCGCGAGCCTGCGCCGCTCGGTCCGGCTCCTCGGGGAGTTCCGCTACGAGCAGCCCGACCCCGAGCGGTTCTACACCGCGCTCGCGGCGGACTCGGTGGGGCAGCTGTCCTCCTACCTCGACCTGGCCGGGTGCACCGTGCTCGACGTCGGCGGCGGCCCCGGCTACTTCCGGGACGCCTTCGAGGCCGCGGGCGCGACGTACTGGGCGCTGGACGCCGACGTCGGTGAGCTGGCCGGCACCGGCGCGATCGCCACGGGCACGGTGGTCGGCGACGGGATGAACCTGCCGTTCGCCGACGGGGCGGTCGACCTGTGCTACTCCTCCAACGTCCTCGAGCACGTGCGCGAGCCGTGGCGGATGGCCGACGAGATGCTGCGAGTCACCCGCCCCGGCGGTCTGGCCTTCATCTCCTACACGGTGTGGTTCGGGCCGTGGGGCGGGCACGAGACCGCCCCCTGGCACTACCTCGGTGGCCGCCGCGCCCGGCGGCGCTACCTGGCCCGGCACGGCCACGAGCCCAAGAACCGGTACGGCGAGTCGCTGTTCGCCGTGACCGTCCGGGACGGTCTGGCCTGGGCCCGGCGCCAGCACGCCGGCGAGGTCGTCGACGTGCTGCCCCGCTACCACCCGCGGTGGGCCCGGTGGCTGGTCCGCGTGCCGGTGCTGCGCGAGCTGCTGACCTGGAACCTCGTGATCGTGGTGCGCAGGAAGTGAGCGGCTCGGGGGACCGTTCGTCGCCCGGCCTGCCGGCCGGGGGGCGGGCCACGTCGCGACTGCGGATGTGCGGCTACGCCGCGCTCATCACCGCGCTGTGCTTCGCCCAGTCCGCGGGCCGGATGGTGGCCGACACCAAGTTCGACCTGCTGACCGCGCCCGGGAAGTTCCTGTCGGCGGGCCTGCACCTGTGGGACCCGGTGGCGGCGTTCGGACAGCTGCAGAACCAGGCCTACGGCTACGCCTGGCCGATGGGACCGTTCTTCTGGCTCGGGCACCTCCTGCACCTGCCCGAGTGGGTGGTCCAGCGGCTGTGGTGGAGCCTGCTGCTCTGCCTGGCGTTCTTCGGGGTGGTCCGCCTCGCGCAGCGGCTCCGGCTGGGGTCCCCGGTCACCCAGGTGGTGGCGGGGTTCGCGTTCGTCCTGAGCCCGCGGATCACCACGCTGCTGGGCGGGGTCTCGGTCGAGGTCTGGCCGATGGCGTTGGCGCCGTGGGTGCTGCTGCCGCTGATCACCGCCAGCGAGCGGGGCTCGGTGCGCCGCGGCGCGGCGCTCAGCGCCCTGGTGGTGGCGACCTGCGGCGGCGTCAACGCGGTCGCGGTCGCGGCCGTGCTGCCGCTCGGCGTGCTGTGGATCCTCACCCGGTCCGCAGGGCCGCGGAAGTGGCCGCTGCTGGGCTGGTGGACGCTGTTCACGGGGCTCGCGACCTTCTGGTGGGTCGGGCCGCTGCTCGTCCTGGGCCGCTACAGCCCGCCGTTCCTGGACTACATCGAGAACGCCACCATCACCACGGTGCCGACCGGCCTGGCCCGCACGCTCGTGGGCACCTCGGACTGGGTCGCCTACTTCGCCGGCATCGACTACCCGGCCGGCCAGCACCTGGTCACGACCCCGTTCCTGGTGCTCGACGCCGCGGGGCTCGTGGCGCTCGGGCTGGTCGGCATGCTGCTGCGCGACAACCCGCACCAGCGGTTCCTGGTGCTGGGACTGGTCACGGGCGTCGCGCTGGTCGGCTTCGGCTACTCCGGCGACCTCGCCGGGTGGTGGGCCGCGGACCGCACCGACCTGCTCGACGGTGCGCTCGCACCGTTCCGCAACCTGCACAAGTTCGACGTCGTGCTCCGGCTGCCGCTGGTGCTGGGGCTCGCCCACGCGCTGCGGGCGATCCCGGCGCTGCTCCGGGGAGCCGGGTCGCGGACGGCGCTGCGGCTGGTCCAGGTCGCCACCGCGCTCGCGCTGGTCGCGCTCGCCCTGCCGTGGGTGCAGGACGAGATCGCGCCGCGCGCCGGCGTCGAGGCGGTGCCGGGCTACTGGACCGCCGCGGCGGACTACCTGGCCCGGCAGGACCAGGACGGCACGGTCTCCCTGGAGGTGCCGGCCGCGGCGTTCGGCGTCTACGACTGGGGCAACGTGCACGACGACGTCCTGCAGGGGCTGGCCACCAGCCCCTGGGCGGTCCGCAACGTGATCCCGCTGGCCCCGCCCGGCAACGTGGTGTTCCTCGACGCGGTCACCCGGGTGCTGGAGTCCGGGCACCCGAGCAGCACGCTGGCCCCCTACCTCGCCGCGAGCGGCGTGAGCCGGCTGGTGGTCCGCAACGACCTCGACCGGTTCCAGACCGGCGCACCGGACCCGGCGTACGTCAAGAGCGTGCTCACCCACTCGCCGGGGCTCACGCTGGCCCGGTCCTTCGGCCCGCGGGTGGGGTCACGGCCGGTGTCCTACGGGCCCGACGGCACCACCCGGGTGGTCGCCGGGAACGGCCTGGCCACGCGCACCGGCTCGGTCGACGTGTACGACGTGAGCGCGCCGGCCGGGGCCCGGCTGACCGCCGACCCGGAGGTCGTCGTGGGCGGCCCCGGCGCCGGGCTGCGCCCGGGAGTGGGCGGTCCCGCGGCCCACCTGCTCCCCGAGGACGCCTCGGCGGCCGCCGGCGGGGAGGCGGGCCAGGTGCTCACCGACGGGCTGCGGCGCCGGGAGACCAACTTCGCGGCGGTCCGCTGGAACGTGTCCGCGACGATGCCCGCAGGCGCGCCCTACCGGCTGGGCGGTCCCGAGCACACCCACCGCTTCCTGGAGCACCCCGAGCGCTGGCAGACCACCGAGCTGTGGACGGGTGCGGTGGCCGGCGTGAGCGCCAGCAGCTCCGAGGCGTACGCCGACGCGCTGCCGCCGCTGCGGATCGGCTCGCACCCCGGGGCCGCCCTGGACGGCGACCCGGCGACGGGCTGGCGCTCGGCCCGCCAGGTCGACCCGACCGGCCAGTGGTGGCAGACGGACCTGGCCCGGCTGGAGTACCTGGAGAAGGTGACGGTCCGGCTCACGCCTGACTCCGTCGCCGTGCCCCGCTTGGCGCTGCGCTCGGACCAGGGGACCGAGGTGGTGCCGGCGCCGGCGCCCGGCCGGGCCCGGACCTACGACGTGGGCTTCGCCGGGGCGACGTTCCTGCGCGTCACCGCGGCGGGCCGCGACCTGCGCCTCCCCGGTTCGTTCGGGATCGCGGAGGTCGGTGTCACGCCCGCGCTCGCCGCCCAGCGCTACCTGCAGCTGCCGCCGCCCGACGACCGGTTCCCGGTGGACGCGATCTCGCTGCAGCGCGACCCCGACCGCGCCGCCTGCGTGCTGAGCGGCCACGCGCTGCCCTGTGAGGACGCGCTGATCGCGCCCGGCGAGGACGGCGACACCCTGGCCCGCCGGTTCAGCACCGTCTACCCCGGCGACTACCGGCTGAGCGGGACCGTGTCGTTGCGGCGCACCAGCCATGGTCGGGGCCTGCTCGCCTCGGGGGTCACGGCCACCGCCCCCGGGCGGGTCGGGGACGTCGCGGAGGGGCCGCTGGCCGCGGTGGACGGCGACCACCACACGACCTGGCTGCTCCGGGGACCGCGACAGACGCTGACCGTGCGGTTCGCGCGGCCGCGCACCCTGCACTGGATCGCCGCCCGGGTGAACCGGGCGGCACCGGCCGAGCGGCCGACCCGGCTGTGGGTGCGGGCGGCCGGCCACGAGCGCGTCGTGCGGCTCGGCGGGGACAGCCGCGCCCGGCTGCCCGGCTGGCGGGCCCGGGTGCTGCGGGTGCGGGTGGTCGACAGCCAGAAGGCGTTCGCGACCACCGGCCAGCGGTTCACCGACGTGCCGCCCGGCGTCACCGGCCTGCGCGTGAACCGGCGCTCGCTCGCGCCGGACGCCGGGGTGCCGCGCGACTTCGGCTGCGGCTCCGGCCCGGTCGTCCGCGTGGGCGACACCATCGTGCGGACCCGGTTGCGCGCCAGCACCAAGCAGTTGGTCCGCGGGGCCAGCGTGCCGTTCTCGGTGTGCGGCCGCGACGACGTGCAGCTCGCCGCGGGCACCACCGACGTCCTGGCCGCCCCCAACGGGCTGTTCCGCGTCGACACGCTGCTGCTCAGCAGCACCCGCGCCGCGCCGGCACCCCTCACGCGCGCGGTCCCGGTCGCCCGCGACGGTCGTGGCGACCCCACGTCGGTGCGGGTGCCCACGCGCTCGCAGGCGACGGTGCTGAGCCTGCCGCAGAACGTCAACCCCGGCTGGACCGCGACCTGGCAGGGCCGCGACCTCGCGGTGGCCCGGGTCGACGGCTGGCGGCAGGGCTGGCGGCTCCCGGCCGGCCCGGCCGGCACCGTGACCCTGCGGTTCGCCCCGGCCCCGACGTTCTCGGTGCTGCTCGGCCTCGGGGCCGCGCTGGTGGGGCTGCTGGTGCTCGGGCTCCTCGCCGCGACCCTGCGGGCGAGGCGCGCGGCGGGGACGCGGCACCCGGCACCCCTCGGGTCCGGCCGTCCCGGGGTGCTCGACGCGCTGATCGCGGTGACGGCGGGTGGGCTGCTGGGCGGCTGGTGGGGCCTCGGCGGGATGCTGGCCGCGCTCGCGGTCGGGCTGCTGGTCCCGCGGTTCGCGGGCTGGTCGCTGCTGGCCGGCCTGCTCATGCTGACCGGCAGCCTCGCGCTGTCCTGGTCGGTGCTCACGCAGCGGTCGTGGGCGGTCACCTGGAGCCAGGCGTGGAGCCTGGCCGCCGTCTGCTGCGCGGTCGGGGCGCTGGCCGCGTTGCGCCGCACGGGGCCCGGCGGGCGCGGCACGACGGCCCGGACGGGCCCGTCTACCTGACCGTCGCGCGGACCGGTCGGGCGCCGGAGTCCAGCCGGGCGAAGGGTGCGATGTCCTTGGCCCGCAGGATCCGGCGTTCGAAGAGGTAGAACGACGCGGTGGCCACCGGCAGCGTGAGCAGCAGGGTGCCGAGCACCACCGCGACGAAGTGCCCGGTGAAGACCTGGAGGTCGAGGACCCGGAAGACCAGGTTGAGGAAGAACATGTGCAGCGCGAACACGCCGTACGAGATGTCGCCGAGCCAGACCGGCACCGGTCCGCTCAGCCGGGTGCGGGCCCAGCCGTCCCGCTCCGGGCCGAAGACCAGCGGCAGCAGGAAGAACGCGCCCGCGATCGTGTAGAGCACCAGCTTCGAGCCCGCCTCCCAGCCGCCGGGGGTGAGCAGCGTGCGGGGGCCGGCGACCGGCGACCAGGCGATGGCGAAGACCGCGGCGGCGAGCACCCAGCAGCCGACCAGGTCGTGGCCGAGCCGCTCGACGGGGTGCGGGCGGGGGTCGACGGCCAGGCTCGCGGACAGCGCCGCGAAGCAGACGCCGACCAGGAACCAGGGCAGATAGCCCGGCAGCCATTGGGCGTAGTGCCCCTCGTGGCCCGGGACCTGCGCGGCCAGGACCTGCCAGACGAGCCCGAGCAGGGCCAGCACTCCGGCCCGCCGGTAGACGCTCGGCAGGTGCAGCCCGTCCGCCCTCCGTCCGCCGCGGACCAGGAGCAGGCAGACGAGGGGGAGCAGCAGGTAGAACGCCACCTCCGTGCACAGGCTCCACATCTGGGTCAGCGAGCTGGCGAGCAGGTCGTGCCGGTAGAGCTGGGTGAGCGTGAGGTGGGTGAGCCAGTCGCGCCAGTCGGCGTCGTCGTTCACCGGGTCCAGCCACAGCGACAGCACCACGACCGCCCAGTAGAGCGGCAGGATGCGCAGCGCCCGCTTCCACAAGAAGTGCCGGGTCGAGGGCCACGGCCGGCCCAGGGCCCGGGTGAGGAAGTACGGGCGGCTCAGCAGGAAGCCCGACAGCACGAAGAACAGCGTGACGCCGAAGTCCAGGCGGGCCAGCGCGGCGCCGGTCCAGCCGTGGTTGATCTGGCCGGTGTTGAAGGCGGCGTGGGTGAGCACGACCATCAACGCACCGATGGCACGGACGGCGTTGAGCGTGGGGAAGCTGCGGTCGGAGAAGCTCACGGGTGGAACTCCGTCCGGGGCACCGGCCGGCCCACCGTCACGTCGTTGGTGCACACGGTCACATTCTCTCCCAGGCCCGAGATCCGCACCTGGTCGAACTGGATGCCGCCGCGCAGGTAGAGCGCGTGCACGCCGGGCTGGACGGTGGTCGTGTACGCCGCGTCCCCGGCCACGACCCGCACCGGGCTGGCCGCGCTGGCGAGGTAGCCGATCCGGACCCACCAGCCGCCGTAGGCGACCGGACCGTTCAACGGGATCGTCCGGCCCGAGGCCCGGATGCGGTAGCCGCAGGAGCCGTGCGGGCCCGTCGGCGCGCGCCGGGCCACGGGCACCACCGCGGGCTCGACGTGGCCGTGGCCGTCGACCATCGACAGGCGGTCGGTCGCGATCTCGGTGAAGTCGGTGCGGTCGCGGAAGTCGCGCAGCAGGTAGCTCTGCAGGTTCAGCGGGTAGCCGATCGGCCACATGATCGTGTCGGGCACCGCATCGTCGATGAGCGGGACCGGCGCCGGAGCCTGCTCGAGGTCGCCCAGCAGGTGGGAGAAGTAGGGCCGGGCGATGTTGGCGTCCTGCCAGTGCACGGCGTACTGGGCGGAGGAGACCGTGGCCAGGACCGAGACGACCGAGACGAGCGCCGCGACGCGGGAGGGGTGGTCGAGCAGCTCGCTAGCCGCCCTCGGCTCGGCGCACTCGACGGCCCCCCGGATCGGCAGCACCGCACATCCCAGGGCCACGGCCGTCACCGCCGCGAGCTCGCCCTGGTAGCGGTAGTCGAGGCTGATCTGGGCGCCGACGAACGAGACGCGGCCCGCGGTGACGAGCAGGATGCTGGAGCCGAGGAAGAACCCGGGCAGCAGCCAGGCGCGCAGGCTGCGGGTCCGGCAGCGCCGGATCTCGCGGGCGACCAGCACCACCAGCGCCACCCCGGCCAGGGCCACGAGAATGTTGGGCTGCGGCACGGCCCCCTGCTGGAAGTACTGCCAGTGCAGCGGACCGCCGGCCATGGCGGCGGCCCACGCGTGGACGACCATGTTCGAGACCACCTGGGGGAGGGCGTCGTTGTTGGCCCGGGCGGGGCTGAAGTTCAGCCCGACGACGACGTAGCCGGCGAGGTAGCCGCACGAGATCACGGCGTAGAGCACGATGCCGGCCCGGTAGCGCTGCCACAGCCACCGGACCCGCGCGGGCAGGGAGCCGCGGGCGAAGTAGCAGAGCGAGAACAGGGCGAGTCCCCCCACCACCAGCAACGTCTTCTCGTAGAACGCGAGGCCGGCGAGCAGCCAGAGACAGGCGTGGACGGCGTGCCGGACCCGGCCGCGCCGCAGGTAGGACACGTGGCAGGCGAGGGCCCAGAACCAGACCACCTGCATCGGCAGCTGGTTGACACCCGCGGCCCACCAGATCGCGATCGGCATGGAGATCGCGCAGAACAGGTAGAGCGCCAGCGGCGGCAGGATCCCGCGCCGGGCACCGAACAGGCGCAGGAGGAGCACCAGGAGCCCGGCGTCGGCGAGGGCCTGCATGGCGAGCAGCACGGTGGCCGGCACCCGGAAGTCGAACGGGGCGACGAGGTCGGTCAGCCAGGTCAGGTACATGCCGGCGGGCATGACGTGGCCGGCGTAGGGCCGGGCGGCGACCCCCGGGGCCAGGCCGAGGTTGTTCATCCGGGAGATGAAGGCGAAGTCGTCGCCGAAGAACCACGCGCCGTAGGTCGCCCAGGCGCGGAAGAGCAGCTGGGCCGCCACCATCGCCAGCGCGGCCTGCACGACGCGGTCGTGGCGCACCAGCCGTGCGGCGGTGCGCTCGTGGAGGCCGGTCACGGCGCGGTCACCCCCGGGACGGGGATGCCGAGCGTCACGTCCACGACGCAGAGGTCGTTGCGCCGCGGGTACCCGCTCACCGTCACCGCCTGGAACTGGCCGGACGCCTGCACGAACACGTTGTGCAGTCCCTTCGGAAGGTCGAGGTCATGCACATCGTCACCCGCGGTGACGCGAAGGGAAACCGGCCGCGGGCTCGCGTACCCCATCTGGATCCACCAGCCGCCCCCGATCACCGGGCCGTCGAGGGGGATCCGGGTGCGCGCGCCGGTCAGCGGGTAGCCGCAGCCGGCGGCGGGCACCATCCGCCGGGTCGGGGGGATGACCACCGGCGCCAGCCGGCCCTGGTCGTCGAACATGTAGAGCCGGTCGATCGACTGCCGGGGGTAGCGGGTCTCGGACGCCCAGGGGCGGAAGAGGTGGCTGTAGGCGTTCTCGGGGTAGCGGAAGGCCCACAGCAGGCTGGTCGGGACGCCGGTGTCGACCAGCGGCACGGGAGGGTCCGGGGCGGTGGCCAGGCTGTGCCGCACCTCGTCGATGTAGGCCCGGGTCGGGTTGCGCTGCTGCCACAGGTCGACGTACCGCGTGCTCGAGACCATCGCGACCGTCGTCACCGCGAGCGTGGCCAGCGCCACCAGGCTGCGACGTTCGTAGCTGCGCGGCACGTCCGGGCGCAGCTCGTTGACCTCCACCGCTCCCCGCAGCGGCAGGAACGCCAGGCCGAGGCAGAGCACGAACAGGGCGCCGGACTCGGTCTGGTAGCGGTACTCGCGGGCGATGTCCGGGCCGACGATGTTGGCGCGCGCCGAGGCGAGCAGCGCGACGTTGGCGAACAGCGTGAACGCCAGCAGCCACCAGGCGCGGGCGCTCAGGGTGCGCGTGCGCTGGCCGTACCACGCCACCCCGCCCACCAGCAGCCACGAGGCGAGCTGGACGAGCTGGGAGGGGTCGGCGATCGAGCCCACGGTCAGCGGTTCCCAGGTCAGCGGGCCGCCGACCACCGCCGGCAGGCAGGCGACCGCCACCAGGTTCCAGACGATCGGGGTCCACGACTGGCCGCCGCTGTTGCTGGGGGAGAAGTCCAGGCCCCACGCGACGTACGCGGCCAGGTAGCCGGCCGCGAGGACCGAGTGCGCGACGATCCCGGCGCGATAGCCCGACCAGAGGCCCCGGAGTCGCTCGGGGGTGTTGCCGGTGCAGAACCAGCCCAGCGCGAGGATCGCGTAGACGCCGAAGAGCAGCAGGGTCTTCTCGTAGAACAGCAGGCCCGCGGTGGTCCAGGCCAGGGTCGCGACCAGGTGGCGGATCCGGGCGGTGCGCAGGTAGGCGAGGTGGGCGTGCAGGCCGAAGACCAGGGCGACCTGCAGCGGCAGCTGGTTGATCCCGGCGGCCCACCACAGGCCGGCGGGCAGCGTGAAGACATAGGCCAGGTAGCCGGTCAGCAGCACCAGCACGAACGGCCGGCGGCCGAAGCACGAGAGCAGCAGCCGCAGCATGCCCACCCCCGCCAGCCCCTGGAGGGCCAGCAGCACGACCCACCACGGCGTCCAGTCGTAGACCGCCCACTTCGTCAGCAGCCAGGTGGCGGCGAAGCCGGCCGGCATCAGGTGCCCGCCGTAGGACTCGAAGAGGTAGTGCCAGCCGAACGGGAGGTTCATCGCCCGCGACATGAAGGCCAGGTCGTCGAAGTAGAACCAGGACCCCGACAGCGCCCAGGCGCGGTAGCCGAGCTGGGCCGCCACGAGGGCCAGGCCGACCAGCACGATCGCCCTGTGCCCGAGCAACGCCCCGGCGTACCGTCGTAGTCGGGCGAACACGGGCGGGACTATCTCACAGGAGACGCACCCCATCTTGGCGAACCTCGCGATGAAGCCCACGAGGGCCGGTGTCCCGATGCTACGGTTCGGTAACTCGCGGCCCCACGGGGGGCACTCCTGGGGAGGGGAATCGTGAAGCGCAGGTGGTTGGGTGCGGTGCTGGTGGCGCTGGGCGCCTTCCTGATCGTCGCCGCCGTGGTCGCCCAGACCTGGGCACCCGACAACGTCAAGCGGACGCCGATCGACGTCAACAGCACGACGCACCTCGGGGGTTCCGCGGACAAGCTGAACCCCAAGACCGGCAAGCTCGAGAGCTACCCGATCTACGTCCTCGACATCAACCAGAACGACAGCAACCGATCCGACGGCTCGGTCGCGGTCTTCGTGCGGACGACCTGCGTGGTCATCGACAACGGCCAGAAGCAGGTCTGTCCGAGCGACAAGGACCCGAACCTGATCGACGTCACCATCGACACGTTCGCGACCGACCGGCACACCGCGATGTCGATCAACGACCCGCAGTACCTGCCGAAGAACTTCGTGCCGCACACCGGGCTGGTCAACAAGTTCCCGTTCGACGCCCAGAAGCAGACCTACCCCTACTGGGACAACGTCCTCCAGGCGCCGGTGGACGCGGTCTACCAGCGCACGGCCGAGGTGAAGGGGCTCCAGACCTACGTCTACCGGGCCGTGACCAAGAACGCGAAGGTCGACGTGATCGCCGGCACCCCCGACTCCAAGCCGGTCAAGGGCACCTACGACGACGTCCGGGACGTGTACGTCGACCCGCACACCGGCAGCATCGTCGACCAGGCCGAGAGCCAGCAGCGATACCTCACCGACGGCACCAAGATCCTCGACCTGAAGGCCGAGTTCACCAGCGCCGAGCAGCAGGCCAAGGTCGACGAGGCCCGATCCAAGTGGAGCCAGATCACGATGGTGCTCGACACCGTGCCGCTGGTCGGCTATGCGGTGGGCATCCCGGTGCTCCTGATCGGCCTGGCGCTGCTCTTCCTCCGCCGCCGCGGCGACCAGCCGGCGGCGCCGGAACCGGAGCGGACCGAGACGCCCGTGGGTGTGTGAGCTCCCCCTCGATGAGGGGCACGCTGGGGTAGGTGTGTCGGTCCCGGGTGCCAGAGTGTCCTGGTGACCCGGATCTCGCTCTCGCGACTGCCGGGCGACGGGGTGCTCGTCGTCGAGGGCGGGGGCGAGCTCGAGCAGCCGATGGCCGACCTGCCGGGGTTCGTCGCCGCCCGCGAGGAGGAGGCTCCCCGCTGGGTGTGGGACGACACCGCGCGGTGGTACCCCCCGCTGCTGGCCGCCGGAGTGCGGGTCGGGCGGTGCCACGACCTGCGGCTCGGTCGCCAGCTGCTCCGGCGGGCGCCCGCCGCGGACGCGCGACTGCTGGTCGGTCCGGAGTCCGAGCACTGGGACCGGCTGCGGCCGGCCGTCGCGTTCGAGACCGGCCTGTTCGCGGTCGACGAGGCGGCCGAGCGGCTGCGCGCCGACCTCGAGGATGCCCGGCAGCTGGCCACCGTGGCGGCGTCGCGGGAGCCGGCACGCCTCGGGCTGCTGCTCGCGGCGGAGTCGGCGGGTGCGCTCGCCGCCGCCGAGATGACGCACGCGGGCGTGCCGTGGCGCGTCGACGTCCACGAACGGTTGTTGGCGCAGGTGCTCGGCCCGCGGCCGCCACGCGGCGCCCGACCGCAGGGGCTGGAAGCGTTGGCCGCCGAGGTCCGGGAGGCGTTCGAGGCGCCGGACCTCAACCCCGACTCGCGGCCCGAGCTGCTGAGCGCGCTGGGCCGCGCCGGGCTGAAGGTCGCCGACACGCGCGCGTCATCGCTGCGCGCGCTCGAGCACCCGGGCATCGCCCCGCTGCTGCAGTACAAGCAGCTCGCGCACCTGTTCCAGACCAACGGCTGGGCGTGGCTCGACCAGTGGGTGAGTGGAGGCCGGTTCCGGCCGTCGTACCAGCCGGCGGGCTCGGCGACGGGACGGTGGGCGTCGAACGGCGGCGGGGCGCTGTCGATCCCGGCCCAGATCCGGCCCGCGGCGGTGGCGGACGACGGCTGGGCGTTCGTGGTCGCCGACGTCGCCCAGCTCGAGCCGCGCGTGCTGGCCGGCATGAGTCGCGACCGCGCGCTGGCTCGCTCGGCGCGGGGGGCCGACCTCTACCAGGGGATGGTCGACGACGGCGCGGTGGCGACCCGCAAGAACGCCAAGCTGGGCCTGCTCGGCGCGATGTACGGCGCCACCAGCGGGGAGAGCGGCCGCATGGTCGCGGAGCTCACCCGGCGCTACCCCGACGCGTTCGGCCTGGTCGAGCAGGCGGCCCGCGCCGGTGAGCGGGGCGAGGTGGTGCGCACGCTGCTGGGGCGGGGGTCGCCGAGCCTGCTCGAGGGACTGGGCGAGGCCTGGGACCACGACCCCGGCGACGCGCCCGCCGACCCGGACAGCCGAGCCCGCTACCGACGTGCGTACGGCCGGTTCACCCGCAACTTCGTCGTCCAGGGCACCGGCGCCGAGTGGGCGCTGTGCTGGATCGCGGACCTGCGCAACCGGCTCTGGCGGCTGGGCGGGACCGGCCCGCTCGAGTCCCGTGCGCACCTGGTCCTCTTCCTTCACGACGAGGTCGTCGTGCACACCCCGGCCGCGCTCGCCGACGCGGTCGTCGAGCAGGCGGCCGGAGCCGCGGCCACGGCCGGGAGCCTGATGTTCCGCGAGCTCGCCGTCGACTTCCCGCTCACGACCTCGATCGTCCGGTCCTACGCCGACGCCGGCAAGCCGGGCGCAGCGGAAGGGTCCTGAGCCGAGCAGCAGCGCCGGCGTCGGGGAACGGGCTTGGTCAGAGCCAGGGGGTCAGGGTCAGGCGGCGCCGGCCGCCGGGTGCGGCTGGCTCGCGGGAGCACGCAGCATCTCGATCACCCGGCTGGGGGTGCTGCTCCACGTGGTCCGGGCCAGCCAGTCGTTGGGCAGGGAGAGTCGCAGCACCTTGTGCCAGGCGCTCGCGACCTGCTGCGGC
Organism: Nocardioides panaciterrulae; assembly: GCF_013409645.1. Taxonomy (NCBI): domain Bacteria; kingdom Bacillati; phylum Actinomycetota; class Actinomycetes; order Propionibacteriales; family Nocardioidaceae; genus Nocardioides; species Nocardioides panaciterrulae. Next base: position 1,758,417 of record NZ_JACCBG010000001.1, read on the forward strand.
AGCGGGGCGGTGTGGTAGCGCAGCCCGAAGCGGTCGAAGAGCTCGCGCACCCGCGGGGCGATCTGCTGGTACCTGTTGGACGGCAGGTCCGGGAACAGGTGGTGCTCGATCTGGTGGGAGAGGTTGCCGCTGAGCAGGTGGATCAGCGGGGGTCCCGAGATGTTGGCCGAGCCCAGCATCTGGCGCAGGTACCACTGGCCGCGGGTCTCCTCGGGGTCGAGCGCCTCCTGCTCGAAGGTCTCGACCCCTTCGGGGAAGTGGCCGCACATGATCACCGAGTGGCTCCACAGGTTCCGGATCAGGTTCGCGGTGAGGTTGGCGGTCAGCGTGGAGCGGAACGCCGGCCCCGACAGCGCGGGGTGGACCACGTAGTCCTTCAGCACCTGTCGGCGCACCTTGCGCAGCGTCTTGCCCAGGCGGCCTCGGAGCCCGGGGGTGAGCCCGTGGCCCTGCCGCAGCGTCTCCCCGAGGTCGAGGTCGTACATCGCGATGCCGTACTCGAAGATGCAGGCGTTGATGAGGTTCCACAGCGGCTGGGCCAGATGACGGCGCTCCCAGGGCTGGTCCTCGTCGACCCGGATGATGCCGTACCCGAGGTCGTTGTCCTTGCCGAGGATGTTGGTGTAGCGGTGGTGCATCTGGTTGTGCGCACGCTTCCACTCGGAGGCGGGCGTGGCATGGTCCCACTCCCAGGTCGTGGAGTGGATCTTCGGATCGCGCATCCAGTCCCACTGGCCGTGCAGGACGTTGTGGCCGATCTCCATGTTGTCGAGGACCTTGGCCAGCGCCAGCCCGACGGTCCCCAGGAGCCACGCCGGCCGGTGGCGGGAGAACAGCAGGACCACCCGGCTGCCCAGCTCCAGCGTGCGCTGCGCACCGATGACGCGTCGGATGTAGCGCGCGTCGTCAGCCCCCCGGTCGTCGATGACGTCCTGCCTGATCCTGTCCAGCTCGGTGCGCAGCTGCTCGACGTCCTCGGCCGACAAGTGGGCGATGGGGCTGATGGGTTTTCTCTCCACTGCGGTCACGTGTAGTTCGTACCCCCACCGGGACCGCCCACGCACATCGAGGGCTGCGCGGTCGTCCCCGAAGGCAGGTGGAGCGTCGTCAACGCAGGTCGGCCGCGAAGATCGCGGTGCCCGGCGTGAACCGGCCGCGGGTGCCGGACCAGCCGCCCCACACGCGCTCGTGACCCTCGGGCCACTCCGGCTCCACCAGCCTCATGAGCGCGAAGCCGGCGTCGGCGAGCAGCGCCACCCAGTCGCCGAGGGTGCGGTGGTGCTCGACGTAGGACACCCGGCCGGTCTCGTCGTCGACCTCGACGTAGGGGGTGCGGTCCCAGTAGGACTGGCTGGCGACCAGGCCCTCCTCGCCCGGGTCGTCGGGGAACATCCACCGCGTCGGGTGGGTGATGGAGAAGGCGAACCGGCCGCCCGGGCGCAGGACCCGGGCCGCCTCGCCGACCGCGAGGTCGATGTCGCTGACGAACTGCAGGGCCCCGAACGAGGAGAACACCACGTCGAAGCTGGCGTCGGCGAACGGCAGGTGGGTGGCGGTGCCGAGCACCGACGGCACGCCCACACCGCTGCCGAGGTCGATGCGGCGGGAGTGCTGGAGCTGGCGGAAGGAGAGGTCGAGCCCGATCGCGCGTCCGCCCTGGGCGCGCACCCACCGGGAGCACTGGCCGGCGCCCGAGCCGACCTCGAGCACGTCGCGGTCGGCCACCGGGCCCAACACCCGTGCCTCCGCCTCGGTGAGCCCCTCCGGGCCCCAGACGAAGCCCACGTCCCCGAGGAACTCCCCGTGCGTGGCCTGGTACTCGTCCGCGTAGCGGTCCCAGTCCGGGCCGTTGGCCCGGCGGGACTCGGCCTCGTCGACCGGCCGACGTTCGACACGGACCGGCGGCTGCGGCTGATCGGCGTCCACGGTGGCAGGGTACTGGCATGGACCTCACCTCCCTGGAACCGCTGGCAGGTGGCTGGTCCGGCGAGACGTTCGTCGCCACGGCGGCGGGGGAGCGCAGCGTGGTGCGCATCTATGCCCGCACCGGGCACCGGGGCGCGGCCGCGCACGAGGTGGACGCCGCGCTGCACCGGCTGGTCCGGGGACTTGTCCCGGTCCCGGAGGTGCTGGAGGTGCGCCGGGCCGACCCCGCCGCCGACCTGCCGGCGCTGCTGGTGACCGGCTGGGTCGACGGCGTGCGGGGTGACGAGCTGGTGGCGGACCTCGACGACGCCGGGCGGACGAGGCTCGGTGCGCACCTGGGTGACCTGCTGGCCGACCTCGCGGGGATGCCGATGCTGAAGGCCGGCCCGTTCGTCGACGGCGAGCTGCGCATCGGCAGCTTCTCCGCGGAGGGAGCGCCTCCCCTGGACGGCCTGCCGGCGTTCGTCTCGCTCGTCGAGCCCGCGCTGGGCTGGTGGCGACCCGGGGAGCTGGGCGGGCTGCGCGAGGTCGTCCTCGACGCCCAGGCCCTGCTCGACACGGTGGGCCGCCGGTGCCTGGTGCACGGGGACCTCAACCCCAAGAACCTGCTGATCGACCGCGGCACCCTCGCGGTCGCCGCGCTCGTCGACTGGGAGTACGCCCACGCCGGGCACCCCTACACCGACCTGGGCAACCTGCTGCGCTTCGAGCGGGATCCGGCCTTCACCACGGCCGTGCTCGAGGCGTACGTCGCCCGCCGCGGCGGCACGCCCGCGGAGGCGCTGGCCCTGGCCCGCGCCGCCGACCTGTGGGCGCTGCTCGACCTCGCCCGCCGCCGTTCGGAGAACCCGGTCGCCGAGGCGGCCGACCGGCTGCTGCGAGAGATCGCGCGCACGCGCGACCCGCAGGCGGCGCCCCGTGCGTAGGGCACGGATGATCGCCGACATCGTGCTGTCGCGCCCGGAGACGCTGGTGACGCTCCTGGTGGCTGCGGCCGTGTTGGTGCCGATCGCCGTCCTCCTCGCCCGGCGCGCGTCGTGGTCGCGCGGGCGGACCGCGGCGGCGGTCCTCTCCGCGCTGGGCACCGCGCTCGTCGTCGCGACGACACTGGGCAGGTACGACTCGCACTCCTCCTGGAGCTGGCAGGTGCACTGCCTGGTCCAGCCGGGTCTCGGGACGGGATCGGCGGAGGCCCGGCTGAACCTGCTGCTCTTCGCGCCCGCCTGCTTCTTCGGCGTTCTCGCGCTGCGGCGCTACCTGCCGGTGCTCGGGGCCGCGGTGCTGCTCAGCGCCACGGTCGAGGTGGTGCAGAGCATGACCGGCATGGGCATCTGCCAGACCTCCGATGTCGTCCGGAACGTCGCCGGGGGAGCACTCGCCGGGCTGGTGGCGCTGGCGCTGGTGCGAGGTCGCGGCGTCAGCCGTAGACGCTCTGGATGACCGGGAACGCCTCCTCGATGGTGGTGACCGGCGTGCTCTCGAACTCGATCCACGGGCCGTACTGCAGCGTGGTCCGGTAACCCTCTTCCGGGTCGCCCTCGGCGCTCTGCACCAGAAAACCGCCGCGGCCGTCGAGCGTGACGTAGTGCGCCATCACGTCTGGAGACTGGCCCACCTCCGCGAACTTCTTCGTCAGGTCCTGCAGGTCGTCGTCGTCCAGGTCGCCACGGAAGCGGTACGACGTGAGGTATAGGCGCTGCATGATGCTCACCCCTCGATGCCGGTCGGTGCGGTCCTCACCACGCTAGGAAGGCCGAGGCGCCGGTGGGCAGGGGCCAAGGTCACCGCGCGGGCGACCACCGGGCGCGCGTCAGTTCGGCTGGTGCTCGAGGGTGCCCAGTGGGGTGGTGAGGTAGTGGCGGTGGTGGGGGCCGGTCCAGTGGTAGTTGCCGGTGGTGGGGTCGCGTCGGTAGCGCCATCGGCCGCTGGTCTTGGCGCGGTGGTGTCTTCGGCAGAGGGGGGCGAGGTTGTCGGGGTTGGTCTGGCCGGGTGGTCCGCCTTCGTCGAGGGGGAGGTAGGGGGTGATGTGGTCGAGGTCGCAGGCCCGGGCGTCGGTGGCGCAGTAGGGGTGCACGCAGTGCTTGTCGCGTTGGACGACCTGCTCGCGCATCGCAGCCGGGATGTCGTGGCCGTCCACGGCCCAGCACCGGTTGAGGTCCAAGACCGGGGTGATGGTGGCTTGTGAGGTGCGCACCCAGGACGCGATGGCCTCTTCCAGGGCGGGGCCGAGTCTCTCGACCTGGCCGCACACCAGGGTGTCGTCGACGCCGAGGCCGAGCAGCTCGGTCAGGGAGAAGTGCAAGAACAGGTGGGTCTTGGGCTTGCGCGAGCGCGGCGGCTTCGGCCGGGTCGGTGGGGCCTGATCGGGCTGGTCGTCGTTGAGGCCTTGGCGGGCCAGCACCCCGAGGGCTTTGGCCTTCCGGGCGCCGAGGGGGTCGGTGTCGCCGGCGTCGGCGAGGTCGGCGGCGATCTGGCCGACCCGGTCGTAGAACGCGGTCAGGTCCAAGGTGTCCCCGGTCGCCTCGAGCCAGGACGTGCCCGCGAAGTCGGCCGGTCCGGGGTGGTGCAGGGTGACGTCCCAGGCGTCCTTGCCCTTCTTCTCCCGCTCGGCGACCAGCTCGGGATGGTGCGCGGCGATCGCGGCCGCGACGGCACGCTCGATCGCCGCGAACGAGCATGAGTGCAGCACCGGGGCCAGGGCGGCGTCGACCTGGGCGGCGGCGGCCTGTGACAGTGGGTGGGTCAGCTGGGCGACCCGGCGGGCCTTGAACGCCTCCACCTCCAGCGCCTCGACCCGCCGTCGGCAGCGGGGCAGTCGGTGGCCCAGGTCGAGGGCGTCGGCGATCAGCTGGCGCACCGCGTGCTTGGAGATCCCCAAGGTGGCGGCCAGGGGTTCGGGGGTGAACGCCGCGACCGGCGGACAGCCCTCGCCACCCAGGGACTCCTCCTGGCCCAGCACCCCCGGCAGCCCGGAGGGATCCCAGGTCGCGACCCCGTCCTCGGCGGTGGCGGGGTGCAGCACACACCAGTGCGCCACCACTCGCAGCTTGTCCCGCTCGACCGCCCGCGCCTGGACCTTCAGGCTCGTGAGCACCGACAGGGTGGCGTCACCGTCGAGCTCGTCGAGCTCCACGGGTTCGCCGGCCGGGTCGGTGATCAACATGAATCCATGCAAGCACCCGGCACCGACACCCCGGCGCCCAGAACCGCACTTGTTGCACAGGACCACCGAAATCGAAAGTAAAGAATCTCCGCCCGCCGGGGCGCCTGGCCGTCCGGCTATCGAATGATCGTGAGCGGGCCCTCGCGAGGCGTCGGGGGTTCGAAGTGGTCGAAGTACTCCCCGACCACGTCATCGGGGAGCACGTAGTCGTCGCAGTGGTGGCCACGCCTGGTCCGCATGCGGTCCAGGACCGTTTCGCGATCGGTCGCCAGGTAGATCGTCTCGGGCACGACGCCGGTCGGCTCGAGGAGCCGGCGGTAGTCGTCGCGCTCCAGCCGCCGAGCGTAGGTCGACTTCCCCGACCCCGAGGGGCCGCACATGAAGATCACGCGACTCACGGAGGGACCCTACGCGCCGAGATGGGGGACGACGTCGGAGTCCAGGAGCAGCAGCCGTCCGTCAGGAGCCAGGGCGAGCTCCTGGTGGACCCGCTCGACGCCCAATCTCCAGCGCACGGTGCCGGTGCGCGCATCGACGGCGGTGACGCCCTCGGGGGACAGCGCCACCAGGACCCCTGCGCCGCGGGCCGCCGGCGCGAGCACGGCGTCGGCGTCCAGGCCGGGGGCCGGACGGCGCCAGCGCAGGTCGCCGGTGGTCGTATCGACAGCGACGATGCCCGGTGCGGTGCGCAGCACGGTGAGGTGCCGGTCCACGCCGAGCACCCCTAGCGCTGACCGGGTCCACGCGAGCCGGCCCGTCCAAGCGTCGGTGGCGTAGACGAAGGATCTCTGCCGCTCGTCACCGGTGGTGGCAGCCGTGAGCACGGTGGCCCCGTCGCCGGTGACCCGCATGCCGTACGACGTGGCCGCCACCGGCGGGACGGTGCGCCACCGCAAGGCGCCGTCGGCCGGGTCGACCGCGAAGGTCGAGCCGTCCGCGGCGACGACCAGCACCAGGTGGCCGCCGAGCACGAGTCGGGGCTGGCGATAGGCGGGGACCTGAAGCTGCCACGCCGTCCCGCCCTCGCCGCCCCCGTCGCCGCGGAGCTCGTCGCCGAAGAGCGTGACCAGCGTGCCGTCCGCGACCACCGCGTCCCAGAACGGGAGGTTGGAGGAGAGGCCGCTCACCGGCCGCCCCGTGCGCAGGTCCGTGCCGACGACCGTCGCGGGGTCTCCCGTGGGCCGGACCACGGTGAACAGCACGTCATCGTCCACGCCGACGAGCTCGCCGGTCGTCGCGGCGTCGTACCGGACCTTGCCGTCGGCCAGGTCCAGCACGGCCGCGCCGCAGGGGGCGGAGATGACGACGACCCCGTCCTCGACCTGTGGCGGCAGCTCACTCGTCTGCGACAGCGACGCCCGCCAGGCGACCTGGCCGGTGCCGGCGTCGAGGCTCGAGAGCGTCGACCTGCCCGGGTGGCACTCGGGGGGCGCGCTCTCCGTGCCCGAGCAGCCCGCGCACGCCGCGACCAACCCCGTGAACAGCGCCCCGACGGCGAGCACGGCAGATACCCTGGACATGCCCGGTTGGACGGCGCGGGCCACCGAGCGGTTCCGTGGGTTCCCGGTGCCGTGGGAGGGCCAGAAGCGCCTCCCTCCCGGTTGGACGTCCTGCGGCGCCGCGGCGTAGGCTGGACGCTGCGCCTGAAGTCTGCCTACGTCCCGGACGGAGTGGACTTGGCTCGCTATCAGCCCCGCGCCCCGCGCGGGAGGATCCATCGGTAGTGAAACCCGACCTCCGGCGTGCCCGTACGACTCCTATCCGACACGAAGGCCCAATCCTCCTTATGACGAGTACTGTCTCCACTCTTCCTGACTACGACGCCCCCCAGGTGGCCGTCAACGACATCGGTTCGGAAGAGGACTTCCTCGCCGCGATCGACGCGACCATCAAGTACTTCAACGACGGTGACATCGTGGATGGCACCATCGTCAAGGTCGACCGGGACGAGGTCCTGCTCGACATCGGCTACAAGACCGAGGGCGTCATTCCCTCGCGCGAGCTGTCGATCAAGCACGACGTCGACCCCAACGAGGTCGTCGAGGTCGGCGACAAGGTCGAGGCCCTGGTCCTCCAGAAGGAGGACAAGGAGGGTCGGCTGATCCTGTCCAAGAAGCGCGCCCAGTACGAGCGCGCCTGGGGCACGATCGAGCAGGTCAAGGAGGAGGACGGCGTCGTCGAGGGCACCGTCATCGAGGTCGTCAAGGGTGGTCTGATCCTCGACATCGGCCTGCGCGGCTTCCTGCCCGCGTCGCTGGTCGAGATGCGTCGCGTCCGCGACCTGCAGCCCTACGTGGGCCAGACGCTCGAGGCCAAGATCATCGAACTCGACAAGAACCGCAACAACGTGGTGCTGTCGCGTCGTGCGTGGCTCGAGCAGACCCAGTCCGAGGTTCGCCACGGCTTCCTGACCCAGCTCCAGAAGGGCCAGATCCGCAAGGGCGTCGTCTCCTCGATCGTCAACTTCGGTGCGTTCGTGGACCTCGGCGGCGTCGACGGCCTGGTGCACGTCTCCGAGCTGTCGTGGAAGCACATCGACCACCCGTCCGAGGTCGTCGCCGTCGGTGACGAGGTCACCGTCGAGGTGCTCGACGTGGACATGGACCGCGAGCGTGTCTCCCTGTCGCTGAAGGCGACGCAGGAGGACCCGTGGCAGCACTTCGCCCGGACCCACCAGATCGGCCAGATCGTCCCGGGCAAGGTCACCAAGCTGGTGCCGTTCGGTTCGTTCGTCCGCGTCGAGGAGGGCATCGAGGGCCTGGTGCACATCTCCGAGCTCGCCGAGCGCCACGTCGAGATCCCCGAGCAGGTCGTCCAGGTCAACGACGACGTCATGGTCAAGATCATCGACATCGACCTCGAGCGTCGCCGGATCTCGCTGTCGCTCAAGCAGGCCAACGACACCGCCGCGGCCACCGACGTCGAGGACTTCGACCCCACGCTCTACGGCATGACGGCGACCTACGACGAGCAGGGCAACTACGTCTACCCGGAGGGCTTCGACTCCGAGACCGGCGAGTGGCTCGAGGGCTTCGACGAGCAGCGCGCGGTCTGGGAGGAGCAGTACGCCAAGGCGCACGCCCGCTGGGAGGCCCACGTCAAGCAGCAGGCCGAGGCCGCCAAGGCCGAGGTCGAGGCCGGCGAGGCCACGTCGTACTCCAGCGGCGGCGACGAGACCGCCACCGCCAGCACCGAGGGCGGCGGCTCGCTCGCCTCGGACGAGGCGCTGCAGGCGCTTCGCGAGAAGCTGACCGGCGGCGGCAACTGATCCGTCGGTCCTAGCGGGCCGACAAGGACACCGCGACACGCACGAGGGCCCGGCCACCGGAAGGTGGCCGGGCCCTCGTCGTACGTCGGGGGTCGGGACGGAGGTGCGCGGTCAGTGCGGCAGCGCGGGGGAGCGGAACCTCGGGTCGTCGAGGTGGGAGCGCGGGGGCCGGCTCGGCCCGCGCCCGTCGCGGAGGGCCAGCCGGACGGTCTCCGCGCTGAGCAGGACGGCGATCGCCGCCAGGATCAACAGGTAGGTCATGGCAGCAATTCTGTGACCATGGACATCCGGCCACGAGTGGCAGGAATGTCAGGTGTCGTTGATTTCCTGCCAGCGATCGGGCAGCATGACGGGGTGCAGTCTCCGATGAAGCGGGTCGCGGTCGTCGTCCAGGACGGGGTCGAGCCGTTCGGGCTCGGGTCGATGTGCGAGGTGTGGGCCGAGCCCCACCATCCCGAGGACGACAACCCGGTCTTCGACTTCGTCGTCGCGACTCCGCGTCCGGGACGGGTCCGGGGCCCCTCCGGCTTCGACCTGCACGTCGAGCACGGCCTCGACGCGGTCGCCGACGCCGACCTGGTCTGCGTCTCCCCGAAGCGCGACCACCTCGACCCCTCACCCGAGGTGGCGGAGCTCGTCGCCGCTGCTCACGCCCGCGGCGCCCTGGTCTTCGCGCACTGCACCGCCGCGTTCGTGCTGGGGGAGGCGGGGCTGCTGGACGGGCGCCGGTGCACCACCCACTGGCGCCACGTCGAGGCGCTCGCGCAGCGGTTCCCCCGGGCCCACGTCGACCCGGACGTGCTCTACGTCCAGGACGGCACGATCGTGACCGGCGCCGGCTCGGCCGCCGGGCTCGACGCCGCGCTGCACCTGATGCGACAGCAGTTCGGCGCCCGGCTCGCGGCCGCGACCGCCCGTCGGATGGTGGTGCCGCCGCACCGGGACGGCGGCCAGGCCCAGTTCATCGCCCGCGCGGTGCCGGACTGCGAGGCCGAGACCCTCGGGCCGCTGCTGACCTGGATCGTGGAGCACCTCGCCGACGATCTCGGCGTGGAGGCGCTCGCCCGCCGCTGCCACATGTCGCCGCGCACCTTCGCCCGGCGCTTCCGGGCCGAGACCGGGTCGACGCCGCACGCCTGGGTCACCCGCCAGCGCGTGCAGGCCGCCGAGGAGCTGCTCGAGCGCACCGACCACTCGATCGACTGGATCGCCGACGAGGTCGGCTTCGGCAACGCCGCCACGCTGCGCCACCACTTCGGCCGGACCCGCGGCGTCAGCCCCCAGCAGTACCGGCGCGCGTTCGCCGGGGCGGGGTCCGTCCGCACCGCCTGAGCCGCCCATGCCCGCCCACCGGCTGTTGCTCGTCATCGTCGCGCTGCTGGTCGCGTCCGTGGTCGCCTGCAGCCCGTCGTCCGACCGGGGCGGCCCCACCCGGGTCGCCCTCGTGGGCGACTCGGTGACCCAGGGCTCCGTGGGGGACTACACCTGGCGCTACCGGCTCTGGACCCACCTGCGCGCGGACGGGCTGAAGGTGGACTTCGTGGGTCCGCGCGACGACCTGCTGGACAACGCGACGGGTGAGCTCGGGTCGCACGCCTACGCCGACCCGGCCTTCGACCAGGACCACGCGGCGCGCTGGGGCATGGCGTTCTCGGACGAGCAGCCGCCGGTGGCCACGCTGGTCCGCGACTACCACCCCGACGTCGTGGTGGAGGCGCTGGGCGTCAACGACCTCGTCTGGGCCCACGAGCAGCCGGCGCAGGTGCTGGCGGCGGCGCGTCGGTTCGTGGCCGACGCGCGGGCCGTGGATCCCTACATCGACGTGGTGCTGACCTCGCTGCCCCAGCGGTGGCTGGCCGGCGTCCCGCAGTACGACGCGGGCCTGGCCCGCCTCGCGGCCCGGCTGGACACCTCGATCGCCCGGGTCGTGCTCGCCCGCCCCGTCGAGCCGTTCGTGCAGGGCACCGACACCTACGACGCGGCGCACCCGACGGCGACCGGCGAGCTCAAGATCGCGGCCGGGGTGGCCGACGCCCTGGCCGGGCTGGGCCTCGGCACGCCGTACCCGGAGCCGCTGCCGCCGGTGCCCAACGGTCCCCGGCTCCCGGCCGTGCTCCGCGCGCGACCCGCGGAGGGCGCCGTGGACCTGTCCTGGGTGCCGCCGCCGGGCGCCACGGCCGTCTTCGTCTGGCTGCGCGACACCACGATCGGCCAGGACTGGGTCCGGCTGCCGCAGGAGGTCTCCGGGACGACGTTCTCGGCCGGCGGGCTGGTCGACGGGCACGGCTACGAGTTCCGGGTGCAGGCGACCAAGGGCTCGGCGGTCGCCGAGGACGTCTTCTCGAACGTCACGATCGCCACCCCGGGACCGCCAACTACGCCTGAGGGGGCTCCCCCGACAGCCGGCTGAGCTGCTGTCGGCGCACCTTCCCCGTCGAGGTGCGGGGGAGCTCGTCGACGACCAGCCAGGTCTTGGGCCGCTTCGGTGGGGAGAGCCGCTCCCGAGCGTGCGCCACGAGGGACGCCTCGGCCACCGGGCCGACGACGGCCGCGCACACCCGCTGGCCCCACTCCTCGTCCGGGCGCGCGAAGACCGCCACGTCGACCACGCCGTCGAGCTCGCGCAGCGCGTTCTCCACCTCCAGGGGGTACACGTTCACGCCGCCGCTGATGATCAGGTCCTCGCGCCGGCCGTCGAGGTGGAGGTAGCCGGCCTCGTCGATCCGCCCGAGGTCCCCGACGGTGAAGGCCCGCCGTCCGTCGTCGGTGGTTCGCCAGGCCGCGGCTGTCTTCTCCGGGTCGCCGAAGTACGAGAACCGCGCGTGCTCGGGCACCGTGCACCAGATCGTGCCGTCGTCGTCCAGGGAGAGCGTCCGGCCGGGGCGCGCCCGCCCGACGGTCCCCGGACGCTCCTGCCACTCCTCGCTGCGGCAGGCGGTGAACTGGCCCTCGGTCGAGCCGTAGAACTCCCAGGTCGACCCGGGCGGGAACGACGCGATCAGCCGATGCTTGAGCGGCGGCGGGCAGGGTGCGCCGGCGTGCGCCACCAGCCGGAAGCAGGACAGGTCGGGGACGCCCACCTCGTCCCAGTGCGCGAAGAGCCGCTGCAGGTGGGCGGGCACGCAGAACATCGTCGTGGGCCGCTCCCGTTCGATGGCGGCGGTGACAGCGGCGGGGTCGAAGGGGCCCGGCACGACGATGCGTCCGCCGGCCAGGATCGTGCCCATCGCGAAGCGCAGTGGCGCCGAGTGGTGGAGCGGGCTCAGCACCAGGTTGACGTCGGTGGCGGTGAACCCCCACAGGTCGCGCTCCTCGGCCACCAGGGCCGCGGCCTGCTGCTCGGTGAGCAGCCCGCTGTAGACCCCCTTCGGCGTCCCGGTCGTGCCGCTGGTGACGTGCATCGGACGCCCCCGGGGGACGCCCCGCCGGTGCTGCGCGGGCGTGTGCCGCACCATCGAGGCCAGCAGCTCGGGGGTGTCGACGACCAGGTCGGGCGACAACCCGGCGAGGATCCGGTCACGTTCGTACGCCGTGAGCCGTGGGTCCAGCGGGATCGGGAACATCCCGGCCGCCAGCAGCGACATCACCAGGTCGACGTACTCGACCGAACCCGGCACCAGCAGGGCGACCCGCGATCCCTCGCGAAGCTCGACGTGGTCCACGGGCCCGACCCTACTGGCCGGGAACGGCCAGGACGGGCCGACCCCGTAGGGCCGACCCGTCCTGGTGGTGCTGGTCAAGCGAGGAGCGTCCCGCAGGTCACGGGGTCGCCGAGCCGAACACCGTCAGCTCGGTGAGGTCCGCGAACTGGCAGCCGGTGTAGCCACCCGACGTCGACGGGTCACCGCAGATGCTCTCGAACGTGCCGGTGGTGTCGCCGTTGGCACGCGCGGCGTCCTCGACCTGGTCACCCTGGATGGTGAACCGGACGAAGCGGACCGCGACGGCCGCGCCGGTCGGCGTGACCTCGTTGAGGTGGCCGCGGTCGGCGATGCCGAAGTGGCCGTCGGCCACCTTGGTCCACGCCGTGCCGTCCTGGGAGACCTCGATGGTGTAGTCGCCGGTCGAGGAGCTGCCCGAGTCACCGCACGTCGCCTCCGGGTCGACACCGAAGCTGGTCACGTCGACCGCCTGCGGCAGCTTCACCGTCACGTGCTTCGGGACGAAGGTGCCCGTCGGGTCTCCCTCGTCGTCGCCGGCGGTGCTGCCCCAGCCGGTCCCGAGGCTGCCGTCGATCGCACCCTCCGGGCCACAGCCGTAGGCGGAGTAGTCGGGACCGTTGAAGTCGGTGACCTCGGCGCCACCGCTGTTCTCGGCCCAGTCCCGCTGGACCACGAAGTCGGCAGTGGCGTGGTCACCGGTGGGCACCGTGACCGACTGGGACTCCGTCAGGTAGCCGACGCCCCGGGCCACGACCTTGGGGTAGGTGCCCGGGTACATGCCGTACGGGAAGCCGATCGTGTAGCTGCCGTCGGCCTTGGTCACCGCGGTGTACTGGTCACCGAAGCCCGCGACCAGGACGGTCGCGCCGGCCACCGGGTCACCGGTCACCGAGTCGGTGACGGTGCCCTGGATGAACTGGTCCTCGTTGTGGGTCTTCGGGCTCGGCGGCGTGTTGAAGTCCTCGGCCACGTCGGTGTCCGCGCTGTCGATCGACGCGGCGAAGTAGCCCATGCCCCGCTCGGCGAAGATCTGCCAGAGCTGCGCGGAGTGGCTGCCGTCGTAGCCGGCCAGGTCGGCCTGCAGGATCGCGTTGCGCATGTCGAGCATCGACGGGTCGTTCGCCGCGAGCGACATGGCCCGGGTGATCAGGGTGTCGGCCACGTGGTGGCCGAACGCCTTGCGGATGTCCCACAGGGTCTGCGCCCAGACCTCGCCGGAGCTGTGCACCTCGGCGGACCCGCCGATGGCGACCAGGTCGCCGTAGGTGTAGCCGCCCTGGATGTCGGCGCCCGGGTTGTAGGTGTCGAAGCAGGCCTCACTCTCCGAGTCCACCGGGCAGTCGAGCGCCATCGACCGGAACGGCACCAGCTTGCCGGTCGTGTCCTTCTGGCCGCCCATGAGGTACTTGCCCTCGAAGACCTGGCCGTCGGCGCTGGTGTCCCGCTCGAAGTGGTGGGTGACCAGGTAGTCCATCGCGTAGTAGTCCGACCACGCCTCGCCCATCGACCCGGCCTGGAGGCTGTTCAGCGTGGAGTTGCCGTCGGCGTCCACGACCAGCCGGTTGGACAGGCCGTGGGTGTACTCGTGCAGCAGCACCGAGGCGTCGAAGGCCCCACTGGTGGGCATGAACGGGTCGTAGTCGTTCGGGTAGCCCGGCTGGTGCCACAGGTACATCTGCATGGTCGGCGGGGTGCCGTCGGGCGGGGTGTTCATGTTCGCGTTGTCGATGTGGCCGGAGTCGGGCATGCCGTTGTCGACGTCCGAGCCGTCGAGCACCTGCTGCAGCACCGGGTCACCGCCGGCGCTCGTGAAGTTGCCCGCCTGCGGGGTGAAGCCGATCGCGGGGTCCTGCTGCAAGTAGTCGTGGTAGGTGTTGGCCAGGTAGAAGGCGTTGTTCTCGTTCGCCGCCAGGTTCTTCTTCCACGACGAGGCCTTCTCGGCGTCCCACGTGCACACGTAGTGGGCGGTGCAGAACTTCGAGAAGTCGTAGTCGCTGTAGGGGCTGCCGCCGTACGTGCCGTCGGGCGGGTAGGCGTCCTTCTGGGTGTCGGTGAAGGTCTTCAGCCGGCCGGTGGCGCCCTGCTTGTCGCCCGGGACCGCGGTCTGCTCACCGGGGTTCACCGAGTCGTCGTCGTTGACGTCGGCCCAGGTGATGACGTTGCGGCCGTCGAGGGTCTTGCTGCCGTGGGCGAGCCAGCCCTCCTTGAAGAAGTTCACCACCTTGGCCTGGCCGGGGTGGGTCCGGTGGCCGTGTCCGTGGCCATGCGCCTTCGGGCCGGCCGGTGCGCCCGGGTAGTAGTCGTAGACGTAGGCGTCGCCGCTCGCGTTGTCCACCGTCGAGTGCCGGTAGAGCGCCTTGCCGGTGGCGGCGTCGATCACGTGCTGGTACGCCGCGTCGTCGCCGGTCTGCACGTAGGTCGACCAGCCGGGCCGCAGGCCGTCGGCGGACAGGAACCACACCCGCTCGGCGTAGTCGTGGTTCGCCCAGTGCGTGCCGGCGCCGGCGCCACGCCGGGCCGAGGCCACGTCGTGGCCCTGGACCGAGCCGTGGACGTTGCGGGCGGCCTTCGAGCGTGCCTGCGCGGCGTCGAGGTGCGCCGACGGGGCCTGCCGTGCCATCGCGGCGAGCCCGGAGACGGGGGAGCCCAGGACCGAGAGCACCCGGCCGTCGCGGGTGACGTTGACCCGCAGGCCGTTGCCGAAGACGGGCGTGCCGCCCACGTGCTGCGCCCAGGACAGGTGGTGGATCCCCAGGGAGTCGACGTAGTCCTTGCGGAAGACCAGCGTCGAGAGGTCGTCGGCGGTCAGGCCGAGCACGTCGAGGTGGGACCGGACGAAGTCGAGCGCGGCGGCCCGCGCAGAACCGTGGTGGGGCCCGGACAGGTAGCCGTCGAGGCGACCCAGCTGGCGGGGGGTGCCGGTGAGCGGGTCGATGTCGACGATCGCCTCCGGGCCGAGGCCGGCGAGGTACTTCTCGGCCGAGGCGCTCTGCTGGCGGGCCACGGCGCGCTGGGCCTTGACCAGCGCGGGGCCGCTCAGGTCGCGGTGGTCGAAGTCCTCGGGGCTGCGGGCGTGCCCCTCGTTGCCGCGGGCCGGCGAGGAGGCCGACAGCGACGGTCCGTGACGGTGACCCACGGCGGCGGTGCTCGGCATCCCGAGCATCGCGACGGTGACCGCCGTGCTGCCGACCGCGGCGGCGGACAGCCATTTCCTGTTTCCTGACAACACTGTTGAGCCCTTCTTGGATGGTGAAGGAGTGAGAGCGCCGGCCTATGACGTGGATCACGTGCGGTCCGGCCGTTGCACCCTAAGCACTGGGGCTCGTGATAGCCAGTGTTTCCTGTGCTCCAGTTGTGAATACCTTCCTTCGGGTGAATGGGAGCATGTGGCCATGCGTGTGGGACTCACCGGCGGTGTCGCCTCGGGCAAGAGCACGGTCTCGGCGATCCTCGCGGAGCTGGGGGCGGTGGTCGTCGACGCCGACCAGCTGGCCCGGGAGGTGGTGGCCCCCGGCACCGCCGGGCTGCGGGAGGTGGTCGAGGCGTTCGGCCCGGGCGTGCTGACCCGGGACGGTCAGCTGGACCGACCGGCGATGGGCCGCCTCGTCTTCGCCGACCCGGCGAAGCGGGCCGTGCTGGAGGGCATCATCCACCCGCGGGTGCGGGCCCGGGGGGCGGAGCTGGAGGCGGCAGCGGGGGCGGACGCGGTGGTCGTCCACGACATCCCGCTGCTCACCGAGACCGGGCAGGCGGATCGCTTCGACGCCGTCATCGTCGTGGACGTGCCGGCCGCGGTCCAGGTCGAGCGGATGACCGCGCTGCGCGGCATGAGCGAGCAGGACGCCCTGGCCCGGATGGCCGCCCAGGCGACCCCCGAGCAGCGGCGCGCGGTCGCGACGTACGTCATCGAGAACACCGGGACGCTCGAAGACCTCCGCCGGAGGGTGACGGAGGTCCTCGAGGAGCTGGTCGGACGGGCGGGCTAGCCCGGCGACGGTGGGGCGGCGCTCAGGCAGCCAGGTCGGGGTCGCCGAGGCGGCGCAGCTTCTGCAGCGCCTCCCGCTCGAGCTGGCGCACCCGCTCGGCGGAGATGCCGTGCTTGGCGCCGATGTCGGCGAGCTTGTGCTGGCGGCCGTCGACCAGTCCGTAGCGGGACCGGATGATGTCGGCGGCCCGGTCGTCGAGCTGGCCGACCAGGCGGTTCAGCCGCTCGCGGGACTCGACGTCGAGCACCGTGAGGTCCGGGCTCGGCGAGGTCTCCTGGGCCATCAGGTCACCCAGCGAGGTGTCGCCGTCCTCGTCCACGGGGGAGTCGAGGCTGACGTGCTCGCGGCCCCAGGCCATCAGGTCCAGGACCCGGTCGACGTCCATCCCGAGCTCGGTGGCGATCTCCTGCGGCTCCGGGTCGCGGCCCAGCTGGCGCTCGAGGGTACGGCGGGCGCCGCCCACCTGGTTCAGCTCCTCGACCACGTGCACGGGCAGTCGCACGACCCGCGCCTGCTGGGCGATGCCCCGGGTGATGGCCTGGCGCACCCACCAGGTGGCGTAGGTGGAGAACTTGTAGCCCTTGGTGTAGTCGAACTTCTCGACCGCGCGGATCAGGCCGGTGTTGCCCTCCTGGATCAGGTCCAGCATCGGCATCTGGGCCCGGCCGTACTTGCGGGCGATCGAGACCACCAGCCGCAGGTTCGCGGTGATGAACGTGTCGACGGCCTGGCGGCCCTCCTCGGCCAGCCACTCGAGCTCCTCGCGGGTGGCCGACATGGGGGCGCCGCCCTTGCGGCGGCCGACCCGGCCGGTGGCCAGGAGGTGCTCGGCCATCAGGCCGGCCTCGATCGTCTTGGAAAGCTCTACCTCGGCGGCGGCGTCGAGGAGGGGGTTGCGGGCGATCTCGTCGAGGTACAGCCCGACGCTGTCCCGACCCTCGATCTCTCGCGATCCGACCCGGGTACCGACCGTTGCGGTGCTGGTCGCCATGGACGCCCTCCTCTGCTCACGGGCCCGGCCACCTGCTGGTCGCCGCTGGGCCACACGTCCTGTCCAACGTCCCGACGTACCCGGAGATTCCCCGGACTATCCCGCCGGTCCTATGAACTCTTCGTAACCAACTACGGTTGGGGATGGGTTGGAGTTGCGTCCGCGTGAAACTCTCAGCCAGTTCTCAGCCCGGCGTCCCCGTGACGGTCTGGTCCAGCGGCGCCACCGGGGCGTCCGCGAGCCCCATCCGGTCGAGGATCCAGGCCAGCGTGAACGCCCGGTCGTGCCAGGACTTGTAGCGTCCGGAGACGCCGCCGTGCCCGGCGGCCATCTCGGTGCGCAGGCAGAAGTCCCGCCGGCCCACGGCCGTGGCCCGCAGCCGCGCGATCCACTTGGCCGGCTCGACGTAGAGCACCCGGGTGTCGTTGAGCGAGGTCTCGGCGAGGATCGGTGGGTAGTCCAGCGCCGCGACGTTGTCGTAGGGCGCGTACGACGCCATCTGGTCGAAGACCTCGGGGTCGTCCTCGGGGTTGCCCCACTCGTCGTACTCGGTGACGGTGAGCGGGAGGCCGGCGTCGAGCATCGTGGTCAGCGCGTCGACGAACGGCACGCCGGCCACGATCCCGCCGAACAGCTCCGGCGCCTGGTTGGCGACCGCGCCCATCAGCAGCCCGCCGGCCGAGGCGCCCTCGGCGACCAGGGTGTGCGGCTCGGCCCAGCCGGTCTCGACGAGGTGGCGGGCGCAGGCGATGAAGTCGGAGAACGTGTTCTGCTTGCGGGACAGCTTGCCGTCGTCGTACCAGCGGCGGCCCATCTCGCCGCCGCCCCGCACGTGCGCGATCGCGAAGCCGGCCCCGCGGTCGAGCAGCGAGAGCCGGGGCTTGGAGAAGTAGGGGTCCATCGACATCTCGTAGGCGCCGTAGCCGTAGAGCAGCACCGGGATCGGCCGGGTGCCGCCGCCGTCGTCCTCCCGAGCGCCACGCCGCGCGACGATCGAGATCGGGACCCGCTCGCCGTCCTCGGCCCTCGCCCAGAGCCGGTGCTCCTCGTAGTCGGCGGGGTCGTAGCCGCCGAGCACGGGCGTGCGCTTGAGCAGGGTGAGCTCCCTGCTGCGCACGTCGTAGTCGTAGAGCGAGGAGGGGATCGCCATCGTGGTGTAGCCCAGCCGGACCGTCGGCTGCTCGAAGCTGGGGTTGCCCGCGGACCCGACCGTGTAGACCTCCTGGTCGAAGTGCACCAGGTAGTCGTCGGCGACCAGCCGCTCGGGCGCGTCGCCGAGCTCGAGAATGCGCAGCTGGGTGAGCCCGTCGCTGCGCTGGTGCACGACCAGGTGGCCCGCGAACGCGTCGACGTCCTCCAGGCGTACGGCGGGGTCGTGCGGGATGAGCGGCCGCCACTGCTCGGCCGGGGTCGGGGCCACCGGTGCGGTCGCGATCTCGAAGTCGGGGCCGGTGGCGTTGTGCAGCACCAGGAACAGGTCCTGGCCGCCGACGACCGCGTGCTCGAGGTTGTACTCCAGCCCCTCGCGCCGCTCGGCGAACACCCGCCAGCCCGCGTCCGGGTCGTCGGCGTCGAGGTAGCGGTACTCGCTGGTGGTCTTCGAGCCGGCCGCGATGACCAGGAACCGCTCGGTGCGGGTGCGCCCCACGCCGACCCAGAACCGGCCGTCGGTCTCGTGGTGGACCAGCTCGTCCTCGCTCTGGGCGGTGCCGAGCCGGTGCCGCCAGATCTTGTCCGCGCGCCAGGCCTCGTCGACGGTGGTGTAGTAGAGGTCGGTGCCCTCTCGGTTCCAGGTGGCACCGCCGATCACCCCGGTGATCTCGTCGTCCAGCAGCCGGCCGGTGCGCAGGTCCTTGACCCGCACGGTGTAGCGCTCGTCGCCGGTGACGTCGGTGGAGTAGGCCAGCAGCTGCTCGTCGGGGCTCACCGAGGAGCCGCCGAGGGAGAAGAAGTCGTGCCCCTCGGCGAGCTCGTTGAGGTCGAGCAGCAGCTGCTCGCCGGGCAGCGCCGGCTGGTCGGCCGCGCAGTCCTCGGCCGGGGCCGGCGGGCTCCAGTCGTCCGCGCCCCGGACGGGTACGCGGCAGGTGGCGCCGTACTCACGGCCCTCGAAGGAGCGCGAGTAGTACCAGTGCCCCCGGATCCGGGTGGGCACCGAGAGGTCGGTCTCCTGGGTGCGCGCCCTGATCTCCTCGAAGATCGTGTGCCGCAGGCCGGCGAGGTGCGCGGTCCGGGCCTGCGTCCACGCGTTCTCCGCCTCCAGGTAGGCCGCGACCGCGGGGTCGTCCTTGTCCCGAAGCCACTCGTAGTCGTCCACCCGGGCCTTCCCGTGCACCTCCGTGGTCACCGGGCGGCGCTCGACCACCGGCGGGCTCACCGGCGGGGTGCCCGGTGGGGTGCCCGGTGGGGTGCTCGGCGGGCTGGTGGCGGACGAGACGTCGGAGGACTCCATGCGCCCGAACCTATCGGGCGGACCCGGCCGGCCCCGGACTCGGCGTCACGCCGGGTCCTCCCCGGCCTCCGCGGGAACCCAGGCGCTGAGGGCCGGGTCGCCCTCGGCGAACGACCGCACCGGACCGGCGGGGGAGTCGGCGGTCTCGAAGCGGACCGTCACCACACCCCGGCCGGAGCCCCAGACCCAGCCGCGGCCGAGGTCGGCGTGCTCGACGTCCATGCCGGGGGCCCAGGTCGGTCGCCGGCGGCCCGTCGTCACCTCGACCTCGACGGGGGTCTCCTCCTCGTCCTCCTCCTCGGCGAGCTCGCTGAACAGGTCGTCCTGGATCCAGTCCGCCAGCCCGGAGACACCCACGCCGAGCAGGCGGACGCCCCCGGAGGTGTCGAGGTCGGTGAGCAGCCCGCGGGCGAGCCGGGCGATCGTGGTGGTCCGGTCGGTGGGCGAGGCCAGGGTGGTGGAGCGGCTGAGCGTGGTGAAGTCGTGCAGCCGCACCTTGATCGTCACCGTCCGGCCCGACAGGCCGTGCTTGCGCAGCCGTGCTGCGACCTCGCCGGCCTGGCGGGTCAGCAGCGCCTCCATCAACCGGCGGTCGGTGAGGTCGGTGTCGTGGGTGCCCTCGACGCTGACCGACTTGGCCTCCCGCTCGGGCACCACCGGCCGGTCGTCCTCGGCCCGGGCGAGCGCGAACAGCCCGGTGCCGTGGGCGCGACCGAGCAGCCGCACCAGCTCCTCCAGGCTCACCGACTCCAGGTCGGCCACCGTGTGGATGCCGGTACGGCGCAGCCGTTCCGCCGTCGCCGGTCCCACCCCGGGGATCACCGAGACGTGCCGGGGCCGCAGCAGCTCGACCTCGGTGCCCGGGGGCACGACCACGAGGCCGTCGGGCTTGTCGAGGTCGCTGGCGACCTTCGCGATGAACTTCGACGTGCCGACCCCGACCGAGGCGGTCAGCCCGCCGGTGGCCTCGGCGACCCGTGCGCGCAGCTGCTCGGCGAAGCCGGTCACGGTCGGGACCTCGAGGTCGGGCAGGCCGGCGTGCTCGAGGTCGACGAACGCCTCGTCGAGCGAGAGCGGCTCGACGAGCGGGGAGACCGAGCGCAGCACGCCCATCACCAGCCGGCTGGACTCCCGGTAGGCGTGGAACCGGCCGGACAGGAAGGCCGCGTGCGGGCAGCGGGACCGGGCCTCGCGCGTCGACATGGCCGAGCGGACGCCGAAGCGGCGCGCCTCGTAGGACGCGGTCGCGACCACCCCGCGGCCGCCGACCCCGCCGACGACCACCGGCTTGCCGCGCAGCGAGGGCTTGTCGCGCTGCTCGACCGCGGCGAAGAAGGCGTCCAGGTCCAGGTGCAGGACCGAGGCGTGGGCGCGCACGTCAGCGCTCCTCGTCCCGCGGCATGGCCGCAAGGTACCCCGGGGCGCCGACGGCCCACGAACCGTCCACAGCCGGGCCTCCCGTACGGTTCTGCACAGCCGGCCGCCGGCACCCCCGCGGCGGGACCCCGACCGGGGCACCGTGCCGCCATGACCACTCCCACTCCGGCGACCCGGCTGGTCGCCCGCACCCCCGAGGACCTCGTGGCGATGGTGCCGGTGGTGCTCGGCTTCGTGCCTGAGGACTCCGTCGTGCTGCTCACCTTCGGTGGTGCCGAGGCCTTCCACGCGCGCCTGGACCTGCCACCGGCCGACCGGCCCGCCGCGATCAGGGCGGCGGTGGAGGCGCTGCTCGAGCCGGCGGTGCGGCACGCGGTGCGGCAGGTGGTGCTGCTGGCCTTCGCCGCGGAGCACCGCGAGGCCGCCGAGGCCGGGCGAGCCCTCGTGGCGGCGTTCGAGGAGCGCGAGATCGACGTCGTCCAGGCGCTGCGCGCCGACGGGCGACGCTGCTACCCGTGGGTGCCCGGCCGGGCGGCCGTCCCGTGGACCGGGACGCCCTACGACCTGTCCTCGCACCGGTTCACCGCGCAGGCGGTGCTGGAGGGCGTGGTGACCCACGCCAGCCGTGCGGCCCTGGCCGGCTCCCTGGACCGCGATCCGGCCCGGGTGGCGGCGCTGGTGGCTGCGCTCAGCCGGGGCGAGCCGGGCGAGCCGGCGGCCGCCGCGGCTTGGGTCGCGGAGGTCGTCGCGGGCCACGTCCGGGACGGGACCGTGCCCGACGATGCCGAGGCCGCCCGGCTCCTGGGCGCCGTGCGTGAGGTGGCGGTCCGCGATGCCACTCTGTTCCTGATGGACCGCGGCAACGCGCCGGGCCACGTGGCCCTGTGGACCGACCTGGTCCGGCGCAGCCCCGACCGGCTGCTGGCCGCCCCCGCCGTGCTGCTGGGCCTCGCCGCCTGGATCGCCGGCCACGGCGCCCTGGCCTGGTGCGCGGTCGACCTCTGCCGCGCGGTGGAGCCCGAGCACCCGACGGCGTGCCTGCTCGGGGAGCTGCTGGCGGAGGCCGTGCCGCCGTCGGAGTGGGAGCGGATGCGGGCCCAGCCGGCCGGATAGGTCACAGCGGGGGAGTCGCGACCCGGCCCCGCCGACCTACGATGCGGCATGGGTGTGCGGACGGTCGGGGTCGAGGAGGAGCTGCTGCTCGTCGACCCCCTCACGGGACGGGCCAGCCCGCGCTCGGCCGAGGTCCTCGCCGCCCACCATCAGCAGTACGGCGTGCGGCCCGTCCGGGCCAGCCACGGGCTGGACAAGGAGCTCTTCCAGCACCAGCTGGAGACCCGGACCGACCCCGTCACCGACCTCGCTTCGCTGGAGCGGCAGCTGCGTGCCGCGCGCGCGGTCGCGGGCAGGGCGGCGCGCGCGGTCGGTCTCGCCGCGGCCGCGGTGGCCACCGTGCCGCTGCCCGACGAGCCGCTGCTGACTCCCGACGAGCGCTACCAGGACATGATGGTGCGCTACGCCGAGATCACCCGACGGGCCGGCACCTGCGGGATGCACGTGCACGTCGCGGTCACCGGTGGCGCCGAGGGGGTCGGCGTGATCGACCGCATCGGCCCCTGGCTGCCCGTGCTGCGGGCGGTGAGTGCGAACTCGCCGTACTTCGAGGGCCGCGACACCGGCTATGCCTCGTGGCGCTCCCAGCTGTGGTCGCGCTGGCCGACCGCGGGACCGACCGCGGCGTTCGGGTCGCTGGCGGCCTACCAGGAGCTGGCCCGCGAGCTGATGGCCTCCGGCGCGGCCAGGGACGTGGGGATGCTCTACTTCGACGCCCGGCTCTCGGCCCACCAGCCGACGGTGGAGGTGCGGATCTTCGACACCTGCACCGATCCCGCCGATGCGGTGTTCCTCGCGGCCCTGGTCCGCGGCCTGGTCGAGCACGCCGCCCGGGACTGGCGGGCGGGCGCCGAGGCCCCGACCTGGCGGACCGAGACGCTGCGCGCCGCGCACTGGCGCGCCTCGCGGGTCGGCCTCACCGACACCCTGGTGCACCCGGGCTGCCGCCGGCTGGTGCCGGCGCGCGAGGCCCTGGAGGCGCTGGTCTCCGAGGTGGCGACCGAGCTCGTCGAGGCCGGGGACGACGCCCGCGTGGCGGAGGGCGTCACCCGGGTGCTGGCCTGCGGGGGAGCGGCCCGGCAGCGCGCGGCGTACGAACGCACGGGGGCCCTGACCGGGGTGGTCGCCGACCTCGTCGCGCGCAGCGAGGCGGTCTGGCGGGGAGCCGACACGTCGTACTCCCCTTCCTCAGGCGGGACCCCCTAGATTTCCGCTCATGGGCGAAGACGTGGAGCAGCAGGAGTTCTCCCGGAGCGACCGCACCCAGCACCGGGAGAAGGTACGCCGCTGCCTGGACGTGTTCGCCCGGATGCTGCGCGAGTCCCGCTTCGACACCGACGACCCGATGACCGGGCTCGAGGTCGAGCTCAACCTCGTCGACGAGCTCGGCGACCCGGCCCTGAAGAACGACGAGGCCCTCGAGGCGATCGCCGACCCGGACTTCGTCACCGAGCTCGGCCAGTTCAACCTCGAGATCAACGTGCCGCCCGCGAAGCTGCGCGAGGGCGGCCTCACGGCCTTCGAGGAGCGGCTGCGCAGCAGCCTCAACCACGCCGAGGAGAAGAGCTCCCAGGTCGGCGCCCACCTGGTGATGATCGGCATCCTGCCGACGCTGGCCGAGGGCCACATGAGCGTGGCCAGCCTCAGCCGGAACCCCCGCTACCGGTTGCTCAGCGAGCAGATCCTCGACGCCCGCGGCGAGGACATCACGCTGAGCATCGCGGGCGACGAGGAACGGCTGCGGACCACCGCGGACTCCATCGTGCCCGAGGCGGCCTGCACCAGCACGCAGTTCCACGTGCAGACCTCGCCCGACCAGTTCGCGGCGTACTGGAACGCCTCGCAGGCGATCGCGGCGGTGCAGCTGGCGCTGGCCGCGAACTCGCCGTACCTCCTGGGCCGGCAGCTGTGGCGGGAGACCCGGATCCCGCTGTTCGAGCAGGCCACCGACACCCGCAGCGAGGAGCTGAAGGCGCAGGGGGTGCGGCCGCGGGTGTGGTTCGGCGAGCGCTGGATCACCTCGGTCTTCGACCTGTTCGAGGAGAACGTCCGGTACTTCCCCGCCCTGCTCCCGGTGCTGGAGGAGGAGGACCCGCTCGAGGTGCTCGAGTCCGGCGGCACCCCGCAGCTCGCCGAGCTGCGCCTGCACAACGGCACCGTCTACCGCTGGAACCGCCCGGTCTACGACGTGGTCGACGACCTGCCCCACCTGCGCGTGGAGAACCGGCTGCTCGCCTCCGGGCCGACGGTCGCGGACACGATGGCCAACGCGGCCTTCTACTTCGGCCTGGTGCGCCGGCTCGCCGAGAGCCCGCGGCCGCTGTGGTCGCAGATGTCCTTCAGCGCCGCGGAGGAGAACCTCCACGTGGCCGCGCGCGAGGGCATCGAGGCGCAGGTCTACTGGCCGGGCGTCGGTCAGGTGCGCGCCACCGAGCTGGTGCTGCGACGCCTGCTGCCGCTGGCGAAGGAGGGCCTGGACGACTGGGGCGTCTCCGCGGAGGAGAGCGACCGGCTGCTGGGCATCATCGAGCAGCGCTGCCTGACCGGGACCAACGGCGCCGAGTGGTTCGTGCGCCGGATGGCCCGGCGCGCGGACATGGAGCGCTTCGACGCGCTGCGCGCGACGCTGCTGGACTACCGGGAGCGGATGCACAGCAACGAGCCCGTCCACGCCTGGGACGAGTGAGCGCCGCCGACCCTCGCCTCACCGGTGACGCGAGCGGTCCCGCGGCCGGAGCCAGGCGCGGGCGGTGCCGCTGCGCGGGTCCCACCAGCCCTGCCGGGTGACCACGACCAGCGTGAGGGGCAGACCCGCCTCGGCGTACGCCGAGCGGGCCGCGGCCAGCCACGCCGCGTCGGCGTCCTGCAGCACCGCCTCGCCCGACCGGGTCAGCCACACCAACGGCACCCGGGTGGCGCCGCGGGTGCGCGCCACCAGGGCGGCGAGCACGTCCGCCCGCAGCGCATGGTCGAGGCCGGGCTCCTCGACGAAG
Organism: Nocardioides panaciterrulae; assembly: GCF_013409645.1. Lineage (NCBI taxonomy): Bacteria > Bacillati > Actinomycetota > Actinomycetes > Propionibacteriales > Nocardioidaceae > Nocardioides > Nocardioides panaciterrulae. The sequence continues at coordinate 1,783,345 of NZ_JACCBG010000001.1, forward strand.
GACGCTCGCGACCCCGTGGGGTCGCCCACGTTGACCCGGACGGGCGGGCGGCGCCGGGCCTCCCCGGCCAGGTCGAGCACCGCCCGGCGCAGGACGCGCTGCAGCGCCCGGTCGACCGGCTCGGTGATGCCCTCCACGCGATCCCCCTCGTCCGGCCCCCTCGCGGCCCACCCTGCCCGGTCGCGACCTCCGGTGCGCGCAGCCCTCCACAGGCTGCCGCCGGTGGCCGGCAGCCGGTAGGTTGACCGGCGGGTCGCGAGCGCGGCCGGGAGTCGAGACGAGGAGGGCCGATGGGGACCGTCGTGGTGGGCTACGTGCCGAAGCCGGAGGGCGAGGCCGCCCTGGACCGGGCGATCGACGAGGCGAAGCTGCGGGGCACCGACCTCGTGGTGGTCAACTCGCACCGCGGTGGCCAGGAGTTCGACGGCGAGGCGGCCCGGCGGGCCGAGTCGGACATGGCCGCCGTCCGCGCCAGGCTCGACGAGGCCGGCGTGACCTACGACGTCCGTCAGCTGGTGCGTGGCTTCGAGCCGGCCGAGGACCTGATCAGCATCGCCGAGGCCAGCTCCGCGGAGCTGATCGTGATCGGGCTGCGCCGCCGCTCCCCGGTGGGCAAGCTCATCCTGGGCAGCAACGCCCAGCGGATCCTGCTGGACGCCCACTGCCCGGTCCTGGCGGTCAAGGCCGGCGCCTGAGTCCCGCCGGGGCCGGTATTGGCCCGGTGGGGGAGGATGGCCCCATGTCGTTCCAGATGACCGGGTTGCCGGAAGCCGACGACGTCCTCGACCGCTACCCGTTCGCCGTCGTCGTCGGGATGATGCTCGACCAGCAGTACGGCATGGAGCACGCCTTCCGGGGCGGCTGGAAGGTGCTGAGCCGCTTCGACACCCTGGAGCCCGCGGCGATCGCCGCCGCCGATCCGGAGGCGTTCAAGCAGCTGTGCAGCCAGCCCCCGGCGATCCACCGCTTCCCGGGGTCGATGGCCTCCCGGCTGCAGGAGCTGGCCGCGCTGGTCGACTCCAGGTACGCCGGCGACGTCACCCGGCTGTGGACGGAGCCGGCGACGGGCCAGGAGCTCTTCGCCCGGGTCCAGGAGCTGCCGGGCTTCGGCCGGCAGAAGGCGCAGATCTTCGTGGCGCTGCTCGCCAAGCAGCTCGGCGTGCGCCCCGAGGGCTGGGAGACGGTGGCCGGCGACTACGCGCTGGAGGGGTATCGCTCGGTGGCCGACGTCGTCGACGCCGACTCCCTGCAGAAGGTGCGTGAGTTCAAGAAGCAGAAGAAGGCGGCGGCCAAGGTCACGCCGTCCATGTCCGGGTGAATGACCGATCCTCACCCACCACGTGGCAGAATGAACCCGCGGCCTTGACGACTCCGGGCCTCGCCGCGCCCACGTGGTCCTGAACTGCCAGTTACGAGAGGTGTTCGTGTCCTCGAACGCACGCAAGTTGCTCCCTGCCGAGGTGCTGTCGCACCCTGCCGTCGCGGCCCTGGTCGAGAAGGGCACGCCCACGGGCAGCCTGACCCCAGAGGAGGTGCGCCAGGCCAGTGAGGACGCGGCCGTCGAGCCACGCCACCTCAAGGCGTTGCTGGCCCATCTCAGCGCGCTCGGCATCTCCGTGCACGTGACCGCGACCAGCTCGCGGGCCGTCGCAGCGACGTCCACGCGCAAGACCACCACCGCCAAGGCGGCCAAGAAGGCGCCGGCCCGCAAGCCGGCCACGTCGGCCGCGGCGAAGAAGGCGGCCGCGGCCGCTGCGGAGCCCGCCGAGGTCGAGGTCGAGGTCGAGGTGCCCGCCGAGGGCGCGGCCCCGGTGATCGGCCCGGACGGCAAGAAGGTGCTGCCGGACGTGCCCGACGAGCAGTTCGAGAAGGACGTCGCGGCCGACCCGACGATCGAGCAGGACGAGAAGTCCGCCAGCTTCGTGGTCTCCGCCGCCGACGACACCGACGAGCCCGAGCAGCAGGTCATGGTCGCGGGTGCGACCGCCGACCCGGTCAAGGACTACCTCAAGCAGATCGGCAAGGTGCCGCTGCTGAACGCCGAGATGGAGGTCGAGCTCGCCAAGCGGATCGAGGCCGGCCTGTTCTCGGAGGAGAAGCTCGCCAAGGGCGGCAAGGTCTCCGAGAAGCTCCGCGAGGAGCTCGAGTGGATCGCCGAGGACGGCCGCCGCGCCAAGAACCACCTGCTGGAGGCGAACCTGCGTCTGGTCGTGTCGCTGGCCAAGCGCTACACCGGCCGCGGCATGCTGTTCCTGGACCTGATCCAGGAGGGCAACCTGGGCCTGATCCGTGCGGTCGAGAAGTTCGACTACACCAAGGGCTACAAGTTCTCGACCTACGCGACCTGGTGGATCCGGCAGGCCATCACCCGGGCCATGGCCGACCAGGCGCGCACCATCCGCATCCCGGTGCACATGGTCGAGGTCATCAACAAGCTTGCTCGGGTCCAGCGGCAGATGCTGCAGGACCTCGGTCGCGAGCCCACTCCGGAGGAGCTCGCCAAGGAGCTCGACATGACCCCCGAGAAGGTCATCGAGGTCCAGAAGTACGGCCGCGAGCCGATCTCGCTGCACACACCTCTCGGCGAGGACGGCGACTCCGAGTTCGGCGACCTGATCGAGGACTCCGAGGCGATCGTCCCGGCGGACGCGGTCTCGTTCACGCTGCTGCAGGAGCAGCTGCACGCCGTGCTGGACACGCTCTCCGAGCGCGAGGCCGGCGTGGTGAGCATGCGCTTCGGCCTGACCGACGGTCAGCCGAAGACCCTCGACGAGATCGGCAAGGTCTACGGCGTGACGCGCGAGCGGATCCGCCAGATCGAGTCCAAGACCATGTCGAAGCTTCGCCACCCCTCGCGGTCGCAGGTGCTGCGCGACTACCTGGACTGACGACACCGACACGCCCCGACGGCCCGCCGCGACACGTTCATCGCGGCGGGCCGTCGGCGTTCGGCGTCAGCGACGCTTCTCGCGCCGCACCCGGCGCCGCAGCTGGAGGATCCGGAGCGAGCCCGCGACGCCGGCGAGGAAGAGCCCGGCGATCGTGGCGATGAGCAGGCTGACCGCGAGCGGAGCGGTGCCGGACCACGCCAGGAACGACACGCTGACGTCCTGGGTGTTCTGCGCGATGAAGATCACCAGCAGGATCAGCACCAGTCCGAGCCCGATCACAGCGGCCCAGAACCCGCTGGTGCGCGACCCGCGCAGCGGGTCCTTCCCCGGGGCGGCAGGGGTGGCCGGGGCCTCCGGGCCGCGGGCGGCGTCAGCCGAGGGACCGGCGGGCTCGTGGGACGGCGGTGTCGGGTTCTCGCTCATGCCTCATGTCTACCCGAGCCGGGAAAGCCCGAGCTCGCGGCGGCTCAGCCGGTCGCGACGAGCGAGACCGCGACGACACAGAGCCCGAGGCCGAGCGCCTGCGCCCGGTGCACGTGCTCACGCAGCACCGAGGCCGCCAGCAGCACGGTGAACGCGGGGTAGAGCGAGGCGATCACCGCGGTCACGGTGAGGTAGCCACCGTGCGTCGCGACCAGGAACGACGCGGTCGCGACGGCGCCGAGCAACCCGCTGACCAGTCCGCCGAGGGCGAGACGGTCGCGGGGGACCCAGGTGGCACCGAGCAGGGCCGCCACCACGGCGATCGTGAGGGCGGCCACCAGCTGGTTCAGCGCCAGCGGCAGGAAGCCGGCCTCCTCGGGGACCTGGGCGAGCGCGGCGAACAGCGAGCCGAAGCCGAGGCCGGCCAGCACGCCGTCGGTGACCCCGGACCCCACCGGGGCCGGTCCGGTGGCCGGTTCCCGGGCGACCAGCCAGATGCCCGGCAGCGCGGCGAGCACGCCCAGCCACACCAGCGCGCCCGGCCGTTCGCCGGTGAGCACGCCCACCACGACCGGCAGCGTCGCCGCGCCGACCCCCGACACCGGCGCCACGACCCCCATCCGGCCCGAGGACAGGCCTCGGTAGAGGAACGCCGTACCGAACCCGTTGCCGAGGCCTGCGACCGCGCCCCAGGCGTAGTCGGCGGGGCCGGGGGAGCCGCCCACGACCAGGGCCAGGCAGGCCACCAGGACCGCCCCACCGAGGGCGGCGACGAACGCCACCGACCAGGGGCTGGTCCGCTTGGCGGTGACGCCGCCCACGAAGTCCGACAGGCCGTAGGACATCGCCGAGAGCAGCGACAGCAGGATGCTCACGCGGCACACCCTCGCACACCGACGCGGGCGGCCGGGAACCGCCGGAAATGCCGACGGCCCCGGACGATGTCCGGGGCCGTGGGGTGGTCTGGGTCGGGCTCAGTGCTCGTCGTCGGGCACCGAGGCAGGGGTGGGTGCGAGCCTGTGCGTCTCGTCGTGGACGTTGGCCGCGATCTCTCGCAGCTTGTCACCGTGCTCCCGCGCGTGGTGCGCGCAGAAGAGGAGTTCACCGCCGGCCTGGAGCTCCACACGAAGGTAGGCCTGGGCTCCGCAACGGTCGCAGCGGTCCGCAGCGGTCAGCGCGGCGGTTGGGGCAACTGCAGTGGTCACATCGGCCTCATTTCTGTTCATCGTGTCTTCCTCAACGTAGCGACGGGGACCAAAGATTCCCGGCGCCACGTGGCACCCGACACGCATATCCCATCATGGAGTTACTTCCCCTCCCTCCGGGGTCCCACACCTCGGATCACCCATATGGGGGGAGAGTCTTCTAGCCCTGTTGAAGTGTGGCCCGTGCGTGGCCGGTCCCGCAGCGGATATCCGAGCCGGGGCCCGATCGTGTCCGCATCGTGACGTGCGCTCACGGTAGACCTGCCCGCCCCCGCCGCCGGGAAGGCGAGCCTCCGGCGGCGCCCGGCGTGTCGCAGGTAGATTCAGCGGTGCACGAGCACCGGGTCCGTTGGGGATCCGAGACGGATTTCGCACGCTGGGAGCCGACGATCGACAACACCTACAACGCCGCGCACCTCCTCGTCCTGGAGGGGCTGGAGGCGGTCCGGAAGCGTCCGGGCATGTACATCGGCTCCACCGACACCCGGGGCCTGATGCACTGCCTGTGGGAGATCATCGACAACGGTGTGGACGAGGCGCTCGCGGGCCATGCACACCGGGTCGAGGTCACCCTGCACGGGGACGGCTCGGTCGAGGTGCACGACGACGGCCGCGGCATCCCGACCGACAAGGAGCCCAAGACGGGGCTGCCCGGCGTCGAGGTGGTGGCCACCAAGCTGCACGCGGGCGGCAAGTTCGGCGGCGGCTCCTACAACGCCACCGGGGGCCTGCACGGCGTCGGCCTGTCGGTGGTCAACGCGCTGTCGGCGCGGATGGACATCGACGTGGACCGTTCCCCGTCGGCCCAGGGCCTCTCGTTCCGCCGCGGCGTCCCGGGCGTGTTCGACGGCGACGGGCCGACCGCCGGCTTCGAGGCGAGGTCGGGACTGACCCGGAAGGGCGGCCGGGTCGGCAAGGGACGCTCCGGCACCCGGATCCGCTTCTGGCCGGACCGCCAGATCTTCACCAAGGACGCGGTCTTCGAGCTCGAGGGCCTGCTCGGTCGGGCGCGGCAGACGTCGTTCATCGTCCCCGGCCTCGAGCTGGTCATCCGCGACCTGCGCGGCGCCGGTTCCGACGGCGAGGGCCCGGTGGAGGAGAAGTTCCGCCACGACGGCGGCATCACCGAGTTCGCCGACTTCCTCGCCTCCGACGAGCCGGTCACCGACGTGCTGCGGCTGCAGGGCACCGACACGTTCACCGAGACGGTGCCGCTGCTCGACGAGCAGGGGCACATGACCCCGCAGGAGGTCGAGCGGGAGCTGGTCGTGGACGTGGCGGTGCGGTGGGGCACCGGCTACGACACCGAGCTGCGCTCGTTCGTCAACGTGATCGCCACCCCGAAGGGCGGCACCCACGTGGCCGGCTTCGAGCAGGCGCTCACCAAGACCTTCAACGAGGCGATGCGCGCCACCAAGGCGCTGAAGGTCAACGACGCCGACGTGGTCAAGGACGACGTGCTGGAGGGGCTCACCGCCGTCGTCACCGTGCGGTTGGCCGAGCCGCAGTTCGAGGGCCAGACCAAGGAGATCCTGGGCACGCCGGCCGCGCGCAGCGTGGTGCGCAAGGTGGTCTCGGCGGAGCTGAAGACGTTCCTGACCTCCTCCAAGCGCCACGAGAAGGCCCAGGCCAAGCTGGTGATGGAGAAGGTCGCCGGCGCCGCCAGGACGCGCCTCGCGGCCCGCCAGCACAAGGAGACCCAGCGCCGCAAGAACGCACTGGAGTCCTCCACGCTGCCCTCCAAGCTGGCCGACTGCCGCTCGGGCGACAACGAGAAGACCGAGCTGTTCATCGTCGAGGGCGACTCCGCGCTCGGCACCGCCAAGCTCGCCCGCAACTCGGAGTTCCAGGCGCTGCTGCCGATCCGCGGCAAGATCCTCAACGTCCAGAAGGCCTCGGTCGGCGACATGCTGAAGAACGCCGAGTGCGCCTCGATCATCCAGGTCGTCGGCGCCGGCTCGGGACGGACCTTCGAGCTGGAGGCCCGCCGCTACGGCCGGATCATCTTCATGGCCGACGCCGACTCCGACGGCGCCCACATCCGCACGCTGCTGGCGACGCTCTTCTTCAAGTACATGCCCGACCTGATCAAGGCCGGACGCGTCTACTCGGCCGTCCCGCCGCTGCACCGCATCGAGATCTCCAACCCCAGGAAGGGGATGGAGAAGTACCTCTACACCTACTCCGATGCGGAGCTGCAGCGGAAGCTGGCGGAGCTGAAGAAGAGGAACATCCGCTGGAAGGACCCGGTGCAGCGCTACAAGGGCCTCGGCGAGATGGATGCCGACCAGCTGGCCGAGACCACGATGGACCCGCGGCGCCGGACGTTGCGACGGATCACCGTCGACGACGCCGACGCGGCGGCCGGCGTCTTCGAGCTGCTGATGGGCTCCGAGGTCGCTCCGCGCAAGGAGTTCATCGTCCAGGGTGCCTACGAGGTCGACGTCGAGGCGCTGGACGCCTGAGCACGGGAACGGGGGAGACGATGGAGGACCACTTCGAGCCTGCCGGGTGGGCGCTGGGGCTGTCGGGGGTCGCCGTGCTGGCCGGCGCGTGGCTCGCGTATGTCACCGGTGACGTGGTGGGCGGCGTCCGCACCCACATGGACGCGACCCTGGTGCTGGGCGTCCTCGGCCTGGTGCTGGTCGGCGACGGGCTCGCGCTGCTCCACCACGGCCAGCAGACGATCCGTCGTCGCGGGCGGGAGGCGGAGGCCGCTCGGCTGGCCGCGGAGGAGGACGAGCGGCGCCGGGCCAGGGAGACGCTGCGAGCCCAGCAACAGGCCCAGCAGCAGGCCCAGCAGCGGGTGGAGCGGCACGACACCGACCACTGAGGCGCCGCGAGGCACGCCGCCCGGCGGCGGGTCAGGCCTCGGCGTCGACCGGGATGGGGCGCTGGACGTCGTGGCCCGACCGGTGGGCCCAGGTCACCAGCAACGCGATCGCCAGGACCAGCAGGCCGGTGAGGTTCAGGTCGCCGAAGCCCAGCCCGCCGCCGATCTCGTGCTCCTTGCCGATCCAGTCGGCGAACGACGCGCCGAGGGGGCGGGTCAGCACGTAGGCCGCCCAGAAGCACAGGGTGCCGTTGACGCCGAGCCGCCAGGCGGCCAGCGGCACCAGGATGGCGGCGAGGAAGAGCAGCCCCGCGGCCAGGAAGCCGAGGTGCATCGTCAGACCGGTCAGGTCACCGACGGCCGTGCCGAGCGCGAACGTGGCCAGCACGGTCGCCCAGTAGAAGCGCTCGCGCCGGCGGGTGTCGATGTGATGGATCGACAGCGTGCCCTCCGCGCGCCGCCACCAGGCGAACAGCCCGGCCACGAGCAAGGCGTAGAAGGCGGAGGTGACGTAGTAGGACAGGCCGGTCGCGACGTGCAGGACGTCGGCGACCATGGTGCCGAACACCGCCACCATCGAGACGCAGAACCAGTACGTCGGGGCGTGGTAGCGGTCGCTGCGCAGCTGGAGCCACAGCGCGAGGACGAAGCCGCCGACGCCGACCAGCCCGCCGAGCACGAGACTCGCCTCGCCGAGCCCGTCCGAGGCGGCCTCGCCCATGCCGGTGGTCAGGACCTTGATCACCCAGAACAGGGCGGTGATCTCGGGGACCTTGGCGGCCAGGGGCTCGCGGCGGCCGGAGGGCTGGGGGGTCGCGCGCAGGCTGCTGGTGCTGGTGGTGGGTGAGGAGGTCACCAGAGGAACGCTAGACACGAAGTCCTGCCGGAAACCTGACAGCGCGGTCGCGCACGCCGTGAGGTGTGCCACCCACGGGCGGCGGCGCCGCCGCGGTCAGAACTTCTGGTCGAGCAGCCCGGTGTCGACGTCGTACACGAAGCCGCCCACCTGCACCGTGTCCGGGATCAGCGGGTGGCTGCGGACCCGGTGGACGTCGTCGCCGAGGGCCGCGACCTGGTCCGCGACCACGTGGAAGCGCTGCCAGGACACGTCCTGGCCGGCGGACTCGCCGACCCGCTGGTGCAGCTCCTCCTCGGAGCTGGACGTCATCGCGCAGCGCGTGTGCGGGACCACGAGGATCCGCGACACGTTGAGCAGGTGCACCCCCAGCACCAGCGCCTCCAGGGCCGCGTCGGTGACGCGCCCGCCGGGGTTGCGGAAGATCTTCGCGTCGCCGGCGCGCAGGCCCACGACGCGCAACGGGTCGATCCGGGAGTCCATGCAGGTCACGATGGCGATGCCCGCGTGGGCGATGCCGTCGAAGCCGCCGAGGGAGAAGTCGGCAGCGAACTCGCGATTGGCAGTGAGGAGGTCGTCGAAGTCAGCCACGCCGGTAGGTTAGCGGACCCTCAGCCGGCGGCCCGCAGCATCTCACCCGCATCGATCGCCCGGGTGCCCGCGCCGCGGAACAGCACGAGCGCCAGCCCACCCGCGACCAGCGCGCAGACCGCGGCGCCGGCGAAGACCGTGTGCTCCTGGGCGGTGCCCGCGACCTTGAGCAGCCGGGTGAACTCCGCGCAGCGGCTGCCGCCGCCGCAGACCGCCCGAACAGTGGGCAGGTCGGCCTGCTCGGCGTAGTAGCGCCGCAGCCCGATCGTGGTGAGGGCCGAGATGCCGACCAGCATGCCGACCATCCGGGCGACGACGACGAGCGCGCTGGCCAGACCGTGGTCGCGGTCGTCGGTGGCGGCCAGCACCGCCGCGTTCACCGGGGCCAGGGCCAGCCCGAAGCCGAGGCCCCCGAGCAGCAGCGGGGCGTTCGCGGTGCCGTGGTGGAGGCTGGTCAGCCCCCACCGGCTCATGAGCAGGAAGCCGACCGCCGCGAGCAGCATGCCGCCCGCGGTGACGACGCCCGCGGGCAGCGTGCGGGTGAGGTAGCCGCCGAGCACGGCCCCGACCGGCAGCGCGACCAGGAACCTCACCAGCACCAGGGCGGCCATCAGCTGGGAGTCGCCGTACACCGTGGTGCGGGCGAAGATCGGGATGTCGATCAGGGCCGCGATCAGCGCGGCGCCCACGAAGAAGCTCACCGCGAGGGAGCCCCAGGCGGGGATACGCCGGAGCGCGCCGGCCGGCACCAGGGGAGCCGGGGACTGACGCAGGTGCACCACGAACGCGACCGCGGCGACGGCCGAGCCGAGGAGGTACCAGCCGCCCTGCGCGGAGAACACCTGCACCTTCGGGTCCGCCGTGGCGAACGCCAGGATCACCCCCGCGAGCGCGAGCGCGAGCAGGGCGGCGCCCACGAGGTCGGCCTCCCGCACCGTGCGCCACCAGCCCCGCAGGTCCAGCAGCGGGCGGGCCGCGGTCAGGCAGCGGACCACCAGCAGCGCCCCCGCCACGATCGCGACCGACCCGATCGGCGTGAGCCAGCGGCCGCCACCGCCCCAGGAATCGGGCAGGAACGGGATGAACAGCCGGCCCCAGGTGAGGTCCTGGAGCAGCTGGGTGGGTCGCACGAACACCACCGCGCCCACCAGCAGCGTGACCGCGAGCAGCAGGGCGCCGAGGAGGTCCGGACGGCCGGGCGTCGACGCCCGGGCGGGCGCCTCCCGCCCGGTGAGCACGGGGAGGCGGATCGCGGCGGCGAGCACCAGGCCGACGGCCAGGTTGACCAGGAAGATCGCGCGCCAGTCGGCGACGGCGAGCACGAGCGCACCGAACAGCGGGCCCAGCACGCTGCCCAGCTCCTGGACGGCCGACACCACGCCGAGCGGGACGCCGCGGCGCTGGACGGGGTAGAGGTCCGCGACCAGCGCCAGCGTCGCCGGCACCAGGCCGCCCCCGCCGACGCCCTGGAGGAACCGGCCCCCGACCAGGGTCGGCAGGTCGTAGGCGACGGTGGTCAGCAGCGAGCCGGCCGCGAACAGCACCAGGCAGGACACCAGGACCGGGATCCGCCCGTGCAGGTCGGCGATCCGGCCGATGAGCGGCAGCATCGCGACGTAGCCCAGCAGGAACCCGGACACGATGGGGGCGGCCCGCTGCAGCTGGTCGATCCCGATGCCGACCCCGTTCATCATGTCCGGCAGCGCCAGCACGACGACGTAGGTGTCGGCCGCCGCGAAGGCGACCGCGACGGCCGCGAGCGCGAGCAGCAGGTGCGGACGGCCGGTCGACCGGGTGGTCACGGGGCGGTGATGTCCTTGTCCGTGCCGTAGTCCTCGAAGGTCAGGGTGTAGGTCATCGGGTCCGAGTGCGGGTAGAACACCCCGGTGAGCTCCGCCTGGCGCAGCTGGTCGTCGCCGGTGAGCGTGTACGTCGCGTCGAAGTCGCCGGACGCCCCGGGCAGGACGTGCTTCACCTCGGCGCCGGAGACGTGGCCGGAGTAGGTGGTCAGCACCTCCTTGTTGTCGGTGCCGCCGCGCACGCTGTCGCCCTTCCGCACGCCCGTGGTGGCGGTGAGCAGCGAGGAGACCCCCTGGTCGGGGCTGAGCAGCTGGGCCGGGTCGGGCGCGCCGTACGAGCCGGGGTCGATGTCCTGCCAGCCTGAGGTGAACGGGAGCTGGACGTAGACCTTGCCGCCCACGGACACCACGGGCACCGCGACCGACTGGCCGCCCAGCACCACGGTGATCTTGCCGTCGAACGCCGGAGCGTGGGTGGCGACGCCCTCGGCGTGCTGGACGCCCGTGACCCCGGAGGGCAGGTCGTCGGTGGCGAGGGTGAGGTCGACGCCGCTGGTGCGGTCGAGGGTCTTCTTCGCCGTCGCCAGGACCTGGGTGGGCGACGCCTCCGACCTCGAGGAGGAGGCGCTGTCGCAGGCGGCGAGCGTCCCGGTCAGGACGAGCCCGCCCAGCAGGGCGGCGAGCGCGGCGGTCGGTCGCTGCAGCGGCATGGTCCTCACCCTGCCACGGGCCCGTCCACGCGCAAGGACACGGGACCCGCGCAGGCGGCGATCGGCTGGGCCACGGGGACGCCGGAGCCGTCCCGTCGGCCGGTGGCGGGTGGAAGCTCGACGGGGGCGCCGCTGGTCGCGGACGCCCGGGCGGGGGCGGTGCCGGCCCAGGCGAAGACCAGCGCGTCCTCCCCCTTGAGGAACCGGTGGCAGCGCACCCCGCCGGTGGCGCGGCCCTTGGCCGGGTACTCGGCGAAGGGCGTGACCTTGACCGAGCCCGGCTCGGTGCCGGGCAGCGCGGTCGAGGAGCCGGAGGCGGTCACCACGACCGACCCGTCCGGGGCCGCGGGGTCGACCACGCCGAACCAGACCACGCGCTCGCCGGCGGTGACCCGGACGCCCGCGATGCCGCCGCCGGAGCGGCCCTGGGGACGGACCGCGTCCGCCCCGAAGTGCAGGAGCTGCGCGTCGGAGGTGATGAAGCAGAGCGTCTCCTCGCCGGTGACCAGCTCGACCGCGCCGACCACCTCGTCGCCGTCCTTGAGCGAGACCACCTCCCACTCCTCGCGGGCGAGCACCTCGGGGTTGACCCGCTTCACCACTCCCTGGCGGGTGCCGAGCGCCAGGCCCGGCCCCTCGGTGGGCAGCGCGGACAGGGCGAGGACCCGCTCGCCCGCCTCCAGCTGGACCACCTCGCTGAGCGGTACGCCGCCCTGCAGGTTCGGGTCGTTCGCCGAGGCGGGGATCGCCGGCAGGTCCAGCACGCTGAGCTTGACCAGCCGTCCACGCGAGGTCACCACGCCGACCTCGCCCCGGACGGTCGTGCGCACCGCCGAGACCACCACGTCGTGGTTGGCGCGGTCGCCGCCGGAGCCGATCGCCCCGTCGGTGGTGGAGCGCGCCAACAGCCCGGTGGAGGAGAGGAACGCGAAGCACGGGTCGTCGGCGACCTCCAGCGGCACGCTCGCGGCGGTCACCGCGGTGCCGGCCGACTCCAGCAGGACGGTGCGCCGGGGCGTGCCGTAGGTCTTGGCGACCTCCGCGAGCTCCTCGGAGACGACCTTCCAGCGCAGCTTCTCGTCGTTCAGGATCGCGTCGAGCTCCTCGATCTCGCGGCGCAGCGTCTCCTGCTCCTTCTCCAGCTCGATCCGGCTGAAGCGGGTCAGCCGGCGCAGCTGCATCTCGAGGATGTAGTCGGCCTGGGCCTGGGAGAGGTCGAAGACCGAGATCAGCCGCTCGCGGGCCGCGGCGGCGTCGTCACTGGTCCGGATGACCTGGATGACCTCGTCGATGTCGAGCAGCGCGATCAGCAGGCCGTCCACGAGGTGCAGCCGCTCGGCCTTCTTGTTGCGCCGGAACTGCGAGCGGCGCCGTACGACCTCGAACCGGTGGTCGAGGAAGACCCGGAGCAGCTCTCGCAGGCCGAGCGTGCGGGGCTGGCCGTCGACCAGCGCCACGTTGTTGATGCCGAAGGTGTCCTCCATCGGCGTCAGCTTGTACAGCTGCTCCAGCAGGGCCTCGGGGTGGAAGCCGTTCTTGACCTCGATGACCAGGCGCAGCCCCTTCTCGCGGTCGGTGAGGTCCTTGATGTCGGAGATGCCCTGGAGCTTCTTGCCCTGGACCAGGGTCTTGATCCGCTCGATGACCTTCTCGGTGCCCACGCCGTACGGCAGCTGGGTCACGACGATGCCCTTGCGGCGCGGCGTGACCGACTCCACCCGCGCGGTCGCGCGCATCCGGAAGGTGCCGCGCCCGGTCTCGTAGGCGTCGCGGATCCCCTCGAGGCCGACGATCTTGCCGCCCGTCGGCAGGTCCGGGCCCGGGATGAACCGCATCAGCCCGTCCACGTCGGTGTTCGGGTGGTTGATCAGGTGGCGCAGCGCCTGGACGACCTCGACGAGGTTGTGCGGCGCCATGTTGGTGGCCATGCCGACCGCGATGCCGGTGGTGCCGTTGACGACCAGGTTGGGGATCGCGGCCGGCAGCACCGAGGGCTCGAACTCCCGGCTGTCGTAGTTGGGCCGGAAGTCGACGGTGTCCTCGTCGATGGAGGCGGTCATCGCGACGGCCGCGGGCGCCATCCGGGCCTCGGTGTAGCGCATCGCGGCGGGGGAGTCGTCCGGCGAGCCGAAGTTGCCGTGGCCGTCGATGAACGGCAGCCGCATCGACCAGGGCTGGGCCATCCGCACCATCGCGTCGTAGATCGCGCTGTCGCCGTGGGGGTGCAGCCGACCCATCACCTCACCGACGACGCGGGCGCTCTTCACGTGGCCGCGGTCGGGCAGCAGCCGCATGTCGTTCATCGTGTAGAGGATCCGGCGCTGCACCGGCTTGAGGCCGTCGCGCGCGTCGGGGAGCGCCCGGGAGTAGATGACGGAGTAGGCGTACTCCAGGAACGACGACTCCATCTCCTGCTTGATGTCGGTGTCGAGGATGTGCTCCTCGAAGTCGTCGGGGAGCTCCTGCTTGGTGGGCCGTGCCATGGGGGCATTCTCCCCGGTGGCACCGACGGATCGCCTGAGGGGCACGCCGGAGGGAGGCACGAGTAGATTGCGCCTCGTGACCGGCACCGAGCCCTCGACCACGGACCCGGCCCCCGCGGCGCCTCGCCACTGGGAGTCCGACGTGCTGCTGCGCGACGGCCGGACGGCGCACATCCGCCCGATCGAGCCGGCGGACGCCGACCTCCTCGTGGAGTTCTACGACCGGGTCTCGGACCAGTCGAAGTACTACCGCTTCTTCTCCCCGATGCCCCGCCTGTCCGACCGCGACGTCGCCCGCTTCACCCGGGTGGACCACATGGAGCGGGTGGCGTTCGTCGTGCTCCTGTCGGGGCAGATGATCGCGGTGGGGCGCTACGACGTCATCAAGCGGGGCGAGGCCGAGGTGGCCTTCCTCGTCGAGGACCGGCACCAGGGTCGCGGCCTCGCGCAGATCCTGCTCGAGCACCTCGCCCAGGCCGGCCGCGAGCGGGGCATCGAGCGGTTCGTCGCCGAGGTGCTGCCCGACAACAGCCGGATGATCCAGACCTTCCGCGACGCCGGCTACCGGGTCGCCAGCGAGTACGAGGACGGCGTGCTGGCGCTGGAGTTCCCGATCGAACCGACCGAGACCGCGATCGGGCTGATGGCCGGCCGGGAGCACCGCGCCGAGTCGGCCTCGATCGAGAAGTTCTTCAACCCCCGCTCGGTGGCCGTGATCGGTGCCAGCCGCCGGCAGGAGACGGTCGGCCAGGCGCTGGTGCGCAACCTGGTCCTCGGCGACTACACCGGCCGGGTCTACGTGGTGAACCCGAACTCCCGCGCCGTCGCCGGGCTCCCGGCGTACCCGACCGTGGGCGACATCCCCGACGACGTCGACGTGGCCGTGGTCGCGGTGCCCGCCGACGCGGTCCAGGACGTGGTCCTCGACTGCGCCGCCAAGGGCGTGCACGGGCTGATCGTGATCTCCTCCGGCTTCGCCGAGACCGGCGAGGAGGGCCGGCAGCGCCAGCGCCGGCTGGTCGGGCTCTCCCGCTCCTACGGCCTGCGGCTGATCGGCCCCAACTGCCTGGGCATCATCAACACCGACCCGGGGGTCTCGCTCAACGCCTCGCTGTCGGGCGTGATGCCGCCGCGCGGCCGGGCGGGCTTCTTCTGCCAGTCCGGAGCGCTGGGCTCGGCGATCCTGGAGAAGGTCAACAACCGCGGGCTGGGGCTCTCGACGTTCGTCAGCGCCGGCAACCGTGCCGACGTCTCCGGCAACGACCTGCTGCAGTACTGGGAGGAGGACGACTCCACCGAGGTCGTGCTGCTCTACCTCGAGTCGATCGGCAATCCGCGCAAGTTCTCGCGGATCGCCCGCCGGGTCTCGCTGCGCAAGCCGATCGTCGCGGTCCGCTCCGGGCGCACCACCCAGGGCGTGCCCATGGGCCACGCCGTGCGCAAGATCGCCGCGCCGCCGCAGGCCGTCGACGCGATGTTCCGCCAGGCGGGCGTGATCCAGGTGGACACGCTGGAGGAGATGTTCGACGTCGCCCAGCTGCTGGCCCACCAGCCGCTGCCGCGCGGACGCCGGGTGGCCGTCGTCGGCAACTCCGACGCGCTCGGGCTGCTGGCCGCCGACGCCGCCGCCGCGGTGGGACTGGTCGTCAACAAGTCGGTCGCCCTGGGCGCGGACGCGACCGCCGAGGACTTCGAGGACGCCCTCGACGACGCGATCGACGACCCGGAGATCGACTCGGTGGTCGCGGTCTACATCCCGCCCCTCAACGTCTCCGGCGAGGACGTCGCCAACGTCCTCGCCGCCGTGGGCGAGCAGTCCGACAAGCCGCTGGTCTCCTCCTTCCTCGGCGCCGAGGGCGTCCCGGAGCTGCTGCGGGTGCCCGACCTGGCCGGCTCCACGGCCGGTCGCGGCTCGGTGCCGTCGTACCCCGCCGTCGAGGCCGCGGTGCGCGCGCTGGCCCGGGTCGTGGAGTACGCCGTGTGGCTGCGCACCCCCGACGGCCCGCCGGTCGGGCCCGACGAGGTCGACGTCCGGGCCGCGAAGCGGGTCGTCGACCAGCTGCTGCGCCGTCACCCCGAGGGCACCCGGCTGGACCACGAGGACCTGACCGCGCTGCTCGCGGCGTACGGCGTGGAGCTGTGGCCGACCCGGCCGGTGTCCGACGTCGAGGAGGCGGTGCGGGCCGGGAGCGACCTCGGGTGGGACGTGGTGCTGAAGGCCACCGCCGAGCACCTGCGCGAGCGCCCCGACCAGGCCCACGTCTGGCGGCACATCGACACCGTCGAGGAGATGAAGGACGCCTGGGAGTCCCTCACCGCGAGGATCGCCGACCCGGACCGGGCCGGCTTCGTGGTGCAGAAGAACTCCACGCCCGGGGTCCCGGTCGCGATCCGCAGCATCGAGGACCCCCTGTTCGGCCCGGTGGTCTCCTTCGGCATCTCCGGGCCGCTGAGCGAGCTGCTGGCCGACAAGGCCTACCGGATCCCGCCGCTGGGGGAGCGGGACGCCGCCGCGATGGTCCGCGAGATCAAGGCCTCGCCGATGCTGTTCGGCTACCGCGGCAGCGAGGTGGTCGACGTCGCCGAGGTCGAGCGGCTGATCCGCCGGGTCGCCCAGCTGCAGAACGACCTGCCCCAGGTCAGCTCCCTGGAGCTGTCCCTGGTGCTGGCCGGCGCCGAGGGCGCCACCGTGCTCACCGCGGCCGCGCGGGTCGACCCGGTCTCCGACCAGCGCTCGGACTGGTTCGTGCGCCGGATGCCGGCGCACCCCGGGGACACCATCCCCGGCTGAGCCGGCGAGGCCCCGATAACGATTGGCACACGGGCCCCACGAGCACCGAGAATCGGGCCTCGTGACCGACGCCCCGCCCGCCCCCGGCAAGCTGCGCCTGCGCGACCTGGATCCGCGGGTGCACCGCCTGTTCCTGGGGTTCGCGTTCTCGGCCCTGGGCAGCGGCCTGACCATGCCGTTCCTCTACGTCTACCTCGCCGAGGTGCGCGGCATCTCGACCGCGACGGTCGGCCTGATGTTCGGGTGGATGGGGCTGCTCGGCTTCGTGCTGAGCCCGGTCGGCGGCTCGCTGATCGACCGGTTCGGTCCGCGCCCGGTGATGATCACCGGCCTGGTGGTCGAGGCGGCGTGCACAACCTCGATCGGGCTCGTGGAGAACGTCGCCGGCGCGTTCGTCGTCGGCTCGCTGATCGTCGTGGGCACCGTCGGCCTGTGGCCCGCGGCGACCGCGATGCTCACCCGGCTGGTGCCGGCCGAGGGGCGGGAGAAGGTCTACGGCCTGAACTTCATGCTGCTCAACGCCGGCCTCGGCATCGGCGGGCTGATCAGCGCCACGATCGTCGACATGTCCTCGGTCGCGTCGTTCCAGCGGCTCTACGTCATCGACGGCCTGACCTACCTCGCCTACATCCTCGTGCTGGTCACGATGCCGCGCGGCACCGGGCTCGCGCCCTCGCTCGACGCGCCCGCGAGCGCCGTGGGCGGCGAGGGCGGCGAGGGCGGCGAGGGCGGCGAGGCCGTCGAGGAGGAGCAGCCCTCGTGGGCGGTGGTGCTGCGCGACCGGACCCTGCTGCGCGTCGTGGCGATCTCGATCCTGGCGATCACCTTCGGCTACTCCCAGATGGAGGCGGGGCTCGCGGCGTACGCCGTCTCGGTGGCCGGCATCCCGGCCCACGCGCTCGGCTGGGCGTACGGCGCCAACACGGCGGCGATCGTCGCCGGGCAGCTGGTCACGCTGCGGATGATCCGGGGCCGCCGGCGCAGCCTGATGCTGGCCGTCTGTGCGGGCACCTGGTCGGTCTCCTGGCTGGTCATCGCCGCCTCCGACGCCGTGGACGGCTGGGCCGCGGTGGCCGCGATCATCATCGGGCTCGGGCTCTTCGGTGCGGGCGAGACGCTGTGGGCGCCGCTCGCCCCGGCCATCGTCAACGACCTGGCCCGCGAGGACATGCGGGGCCGGTACAACGCGCTGCAGGGCATGACTTGGACCGTCGGGTCGATCGTCGGACCGGCCTCGGCGGGCCTGCTGATCGGCCACGGCCTGCCCCACCTGTGGGCCGCCCTGGTCGTGGGCGGGACCGCGCTGGCGGCGGTGCTCTTCGTCGACCTCCGGCGACACCTGAGCCTGGCCCAGGACGGCGTGCCGCAGTCCGTGCCGGTCCCCGTCGAGGTTGCGTGACAGACTGCAGGCATGCGCACCAGCAGGACCACGGAGGACCGGGACCGCACGCTCGAGCTCCGGCACGCGATCGAGCGGACCGGCTACTACCCCGAGGTCGTCGCCGACGGTGTCGACTCGGCGGTCGCGGGGGAGCAGGTGGTGTCGTTCTTCGTGCACCACGAGCCGACCTTCGAGCGTGACGAGGTCCGCCGGCACCTGAGCGTGATCGTGCTGACCCCGACCCGGCTGGTGCTGGCCCACACCGACGAGCACACCGGTGACGACCTGCTGCCCGAGCCCTACACCTCCACCTCCACGGAGGCCGTGAGCCTCTCGGCGGTCAAGTCGGTGGTGGTGACGCGGATGATCGCGAACCCCACCTCGGGCCCGAGCCAGCCGGCCGAGGCCGTGCTGACGATCGGGTGGGGCGGGGTGAGCCGGCTGGACCTCGAGCCCGCCGGCTGCAGCGACCCGGAGTGCGACGCCGACCACGGCTACACCGGGGTGCTGGCCTCCGACGACTTCTCCCTGCGGGTCTCGTCGGCCGCCGACGGCGGCGACGCGGTCACCGGGCTGCTGTCCTTCGCCGAGTCGCTCTCGGCGCGGACGCACACGGCGTGACGCTCGCGGCCGCGGGGGCCGGGTTCGTCGAGCCGGCCTACCACGAGCGGTCCCTGGGGGACGTGGTCCCGGCCGTGGCGGTGGCGCTGGGCCGCCCGCTGCGCGACCAGGACGCCCCCTCGCGGCTGGTGCTGCCCGAGGCCGCGGCGTACGTCGTGTTCCTCGTCGACGGCATGGGCGCGCGGCTGCTGGAGCGCTACGCCCACGCCGCGCCCTACCTCTCCTCGCTGCTGGCCGAACAGTCGCCGGCGACCGCGGGCGTGCCGTCCACGACCGCCACCAGCCTGACCTCGCTCGGCACCGGCCTCACCCCGGGCGCGCACGGCCTGGTCGGCTTCACCTCGCGGGTGCCGGGCACCGACCGGCTCCTGAACGCGCTGCTGTGGGACAAGGACGTCGACCCGCTGGAGTGGCAGCCGCACCCGACCGCCTTCGCGCGGCTGCGGGAGCGCGGCGCCGCGGTCACCGTGGTCAACAAGCGCGAGTTCGTCGGCTCCGGGCTGACCGTCGCGGCGCACCGCGGGGCCGACTACGTCGGCGCCGACAAGGTCGGGGAGCGGATCGCCGCGGCCGTCGGCGCCGCCGGCGAGAGCCCCTCGCTGACCTACCTCTACGACGGCGACCTCGACTGGACCGGGCACCGCTACGGCGTGGCCTCGAGCCAGTGGCTGCAGCAGCTGTCGATGATCGACTCCGAGGCCGAGCAGCTGCGCGACGCGCTGCCCTCGGCGACCCGGCTGCTCGTGGTGGCCGACCACGGGATGGTCGACTCCGCGCCGGAGAGCCGGGTCGACGTCGACGAGCTGCTCGAGCTGCGGGACGGGGTCGCGCTGTTCGGCGGCGAGGCGCGGTTCCGCCACCTCTACTGCCACCGGAGTGCGGTCGACGACGTGGTCGCCACCTGGACCGAGGTGCTCGGCGACCGCGCCGAGGTGATGACCCGCGACGTCGCGGTGGCCCGCGGCTGGTTCGGGACCGTGGAGCCCGCCGTACGTCCCCGCCTCGGCGACGTGGTGGTGGCCGCCCGCGGCGACACCGCGATCCTGTCGACCTCCGACTTCCCCTACGAGGCCACGCTGGTCGGGCTGCACGGGTCGCTGACGCCCGAGGAGATGCTCATTCCGCTGGTCGTGAGCTGAGCCCGGATCCACCGCCGTGATTCTTGGGCGGTAATTTCAGGGGTCGTCGTGGGCGCCGGGCCGTTGGCGTGGCTGACCTGCCGGTTTGCGCCGGCTCTTCCACTTCGGTCCTCGGTTGCGCCGTCGTCGGCTGGGTGGTCAGGTCGTGGCGGCGGCCGGTGGTCCGGTTGCGGTCGACCACAACGATTTCCAGTCCGTCGCCCATGGCCAGTGGGTGGGCAGGTGCAGGACGAGCCGTCGGCCGGTGGCCGCGATTCGGGCGGGAACGTTGATGATCCGGGTCCGCAGGGTGGCCCAGCGGGCGGTGCGCATCGACGCGGCGACGGCGGTGGCGCGGGCGATGTTGAACGCGATCACGGCGCAGGCGACCCAGGCTGCGTTGGCCGCGTACTTCCCTGATGGCAGGTGCGCCAGCGGGCCGTCCTTGAGCTCGGCGATGACCTGCTCGACCAGGGCGTGGTCGCGGTGGCGTTGGTCGGCTTCCACCACGGGCAGTGTGCTGTTGGTGATGAAGGCGTGGTGGCGGTAGGTCGCGAACAACTCGCCCTGTGTGCTGCCGTCGGATGCGAGCGGCTGGAGGCGCTTCACGCGTCGAACGACCAGCCGACAGGGCACGTGTTCGGCCTTGCGGCGGCTGGTGAACGCGACGAACGGCACCTCGGCGACCTGGGCATCGCTGACCCAGCGTTGCTCGTCCTCGTCGTAGACCGCATTGGGGTACTTGATGGCCTTCCACGCATCCGGATATTCGTTTGTCGAAGTCCTGGTACTGGGTCAATGCTGCCAATGGGTGCACCCAACAGGTAGACGTTCAGGATCTTGTCACGCATGAGGCTGGACATGCGTTCGGCTTGCTTGATGTGGATTCTGTGGCTCACGAGTATCTGACCATGGCGGGTGGTGCTGACTATTGTGTGACCCGCGACAGGACCCTCGGGAAGGGTGACATTCTTGGTCTCAATTATTACGACTCCTAGACGGAAGTCGCTGAACTCGTTGGTGAGGGAGATTTCTCTTGGGGCGTGTGCGGTGTTGGTGCTCGTCGGCTCGTCAGGATGCGGGGGGACACAGGAATCGTCGAACGCGAAAGACCGGCCCACGGAGTTCGACTGCGCCACCGTCGACACGAATCTCGACCCGATGCGTGAAGCCATGGGAAAGGACACGCCCACTGCCGCTGCGGCTGACTACCTGCCTGACGGCGCTGAGGTCGTCTCAAAGCCGACAGATCTCAGCAAGGCCACGAGACAGGTGACCTTCTACGCCTACGACGACGGTGACCTGGTCGCTCAGGTCGAGGTCCACCAGTTGATGGCGGGGCACGGATGGTGGACCTTGGCCGCGAGGCGGTGCACCTAGTCCCGACGTCCCCGACGTCCTCGACGGCGTCCCGGTTACCCGAAGGGCAGCGGCTCCGGGGCGAGGCTGACCGCCTTGGCCCGGGCGGCGGTCAGCCGGCGCCGGTGGTGCTGGCGGCAGAGCACCTCGTAGGCGACCTCGGCGGGGGTCTCGTCGGGGTTCTCGACGTCACCCACGACGATCACGTCGCCCTCGACGACCATCACGCCGTTCTCGGTGCGGGCGTTGTGGGTGGCGCGCTTGCCGCACCAGCACAACGCCTCCACCTGGAGGACGTTCATCCGGTCGGCCAGCTCCACCAGCCGGGCGCTGCCCGGGAAGAGCGCGGTCCGGAAGTCGGTGAGGATGCCGAACGCGAAGACGTCGATCTGCAGCTCGTCGACGACCTTGGCCAGCTGGTCGATCTGGTCGCTGGTGTAGAACTGCGCCTCGTCGCAGATCAGGTAGTCGATCCGGCCGCCCTGGGTCAGGGTCCGCACCACGTAGGTCCAGAAGTCGAAGGTGTCGTCGACCTCGATCGCCTCGTGGGTCAGCCCGAGGCGGCTGGAGAGCATCGCCTCACCCGCCCGGTCGCGGGTGGTGAAGATCCGGCCGACCCGTCCCCGCGCCGCGTGGTTGTGGTTCGTCTGGAGCGCGAGGGTGCTCTTGCCGGAGTCCATGGTTCCGGTGAAGAAGTGCAGTTCAGCCACGGGTCACGATCCTTTCACAGGGCCCGTGCTGCAGGATGGCCGCCATGACCGGTCCGCTGATCTCCGCCGACGAGCTGCTCTCCGCACTGCGTGGGGAGCCGGACGTCCCGAGGCCCACCGTCCTCGACGTCCGCTACCGCCTGGGCGGCCCCGCCGGGCCGGGGGAGTACGCCGCCGGGCACGTGCCGGGCGCGGCGTACGTCGACCTCGACACCGACCTCGCGGCCCCGCCCGGCGACGGTGGTCGGCACCCGCTGCCGCACGCCGGCGTGTTCGAGGCCGCGATGCGCCGGGCCGGCGTCTCCGGCGCCCGGCCGGTTGTCGTGTACGACGACTGGTCCGGGCTCGCGGCGGGGCGGGCCTGGTGGCTGCTGCGCCACCACGGCCACCCGGACGTCCGCGTCCTCGACGGTGGTTGGGAGGCCTGGAAGCGAGCCGGGGGAGAGGTCGAGACCGGGGAGCCGGGGCCGGCCGCCCACGGGGACTTCGTCGCCTCGCCGGGCCACCTGCCGGTGGTCGAGGCGGACGCGGTGCCCGGCGTGCGCGTCCTCGTCGACGCCCGGGCCCCGGAGCGCTACCGCGGCGAGACCGAGCCGCTCGACCCGGTCGCCGGCCACATCCCGGGCGCGGTCAACGTGCCGACCGCCCGCAACCTGGGGGACGACGGCCGGTTCCGCTCGGCCGAGGAGCTGCGCGCGCTCTACGCCGAGGTCGGCGCCACCCCGGAGGCGGGAGCGCGCGGCGAGGTCGCGGCGTACTGTGGCTCCGGCGTGACCGCCGTCCACGACATCATCGCGATGGAGGTGGCCGGGATCCGGGCGGCGCTGTACCCCGGCAGCTGGAGTGGCTGGATCACCGATCCGGCGAGGCAGGTCGAGCGGTGACTCAGTTGGTGTGGAGATCCAGGGTGCCGAACGGGGTGACCAGGTAGCTGCGGCCGTAGGAGCCGCTCCACTCGTAGGAGCCGTCGTCCGGCCTGCGTCGGTATCGCCATCTCCCGCTGGTCTTGCAGCGGTGGTGCCGCCTGCACAACGGGGCGAGGTTCTCCGGGTTCGTCTGCCCGGGCGCGCCGCCCTCGTCGAGCGGCACGTAGGGGCCGATGTGGTCGAGGTCGCAGGACCGGGCATCGGTGTGGCAGTACGGGAAGACGCAGTGCCGGTCGCGGAGGATCACCTGCTCGCGCATGGTGGCGGGGACGTCGTGGCCGTCCACGGACCAGGAGCGGTCGAGGTCCAGGACCGGGGTGATCGTGGAGTCCGAGTGGCCGACCCAGTCCCGGATGACCTCCAGGAGCACCGGGCCGAGCTTCTCGGCCTCGCCGCAGACGAGGTCGTCGTCGGCCCCGAGGCCGAGCAGCTCGAGAAGGGACAGGTGGAGGTAGAGGTGGGTCTTCGGCTTGCGGGTTCGCGCCGGTCGTGCGGCGGGCTGCCTGTCACCGGTGCCGATCAGGCTGAGGAGGTCGGCCTCCGCGCCGTCGATGCCCTGGCGGGCCAGCACGCCCAGGGCCTTGGCCTTGCGGGCGCCGAGCGGGTCCTCGTCGCCGGCGTCGGCGAGATCGGCCGCGATCTGGCCGATCCGGTCGTAGAACGCGCTGAGGTCCAGGGTGTCGCCGGTGACGTCGAGGTAGGAGGTGTCGGCGAACTCCGAGGCGGTGTCGTGGGCCAGGGTGACGTCCCAGGCGTCCTTGCCCTTCTTTTCCCGTTCGGCGACCAGCTCGGGGTGGTGGGCGGCGACCGCGGCGGCGACGGCCCGCTCGATCGCCGCGACGCTGCACGAGTGCAGGACGGGCGCGAGGGCGGCGTCGACCTGCGCGGCGGCGGCCTGGGACAGCGGGTGGGTGAGCTGGGCGACCCGGCGGGCCTTCCACACGTCGACCTCGAGGGCCTCCACCCGCTTCCAGCAGCGGGGCAGCCGGTGGTGCAGGTCGAGGGTGTCGGCCAGCAGCTGACGGATGGTGTGCTGGGAGACGCCGAGGGTCGTCGCCAGGGGCTCGGGCGTGAACGCGGCCACCGGCGGGCACCCCTCGCCGCCGAGCGACTCCTGGGCGTACAGGACGCCGGGCAGGTGCGAGGGGTCGAACGTGGCGACGCCGGACTCCCGGGTGGCCGGGTGCAGCACGCACCAGTGGTGCACGACCCGCAGCTTCTCGCGATCGACGGCCCGGCCCTGGATCTTCAGGTCGGCCAACACCGAGAGGGACGCGTCGCCGTCGAGCTCGTCGAGCTCGACGGGTTCGCCCCGCGGGTCGGTGATCAACATGGCTCCAGTCCAGCAGGGGGCACCGACAGTCCGGCCGTGCTGGCTTGGGGATATCTCAGCAACTGAGACACCAACCGAAGAAAGTTTCGGTCGGCGCTCATGGGCGCATGGTGCCTCGCGAGCGGCGGGGAGGAAGCACAATGCGTGGTGTGACCGGACGTGGAGGGGCTGCCGGCCCTGACGGCGGCGTGGGCAGTGCCCGGCCTGCCTGGCGGTCGGGGCTTGTCGGGCTGGTTGCCATCGCGGCAGTCTGGCTGACCTGGTGGCTCGCCGCCACGATCACGGACCGGACCGGCCATGCGGATGCCACTTACGTCGTGGTGTTCCTCGGGGGACCGGTCGCCCTGCTCGCCAGCGTCGTCATCCTGGCCGTGGCGGGGGCGCGGGTGGTCCGCAACCTCGTGCGTCGGCGGCGCATCCCGTGAGCCGGCGAGCTCACCTCACCAATGGATGCCCTTGAAGATCCTGGCCAGCATGATCTGCTCGGACTCGCGGGTGCCGCCGGCGGCCTCGCCCTTGGCCGCGGCCGAGTCGGGGAAGACGTGGTAGGCCATGTTGAGCACCCGGAACGACAGCTTGGGGGCCACCGTGTGGGCGACGGCGCCGGCGTTGCCGAGCATCGTGTTGATCTCGTGCGGCCGCTCCACCATCGCCTTGACCACCAGGTCGGCGGCCTGGGCGGGGGAGATCGTGGGGAACTTGTCGTAGATCCGGGTCGGCGCGATCATCGGTGTCCGCACCAGCGGCATGTGGATGCCGGTGAACGTGATGCCGTCGCCGACCAGCTCGGAGGCCACGACGTTCGACCAGGAGTCGAGCGCCGCCTTGGAGGCGACGTACGCCGAGAACCGCGGCGGGTTGGTCTGCACCCCGATCGAGGAGACGTTCACGACGTGCCCCCGCTGCTGCTCCTGCATCTTCGGGATCAGCCCCATCACCAGCCGGATCGCGCCGAAGTAGTTCAGCTGCATGGTCCGCTCGAAGTCGTGGAACCGGTCCTGGGAGAGCCGCAGCGACCGCCGGATCGAGCGTCCGGCGTTGTTGACGACGAAGTCGATCGACGGCAGCTCGGCCACCAGCGCCTCGCACAGCCGGTCGATCGCCTCCATGTCGGAGAGGTCGCAGGGGTGGACGTGGGCGGTGCCGCCGCGCAGCTCGATGGCCGCCCGGGTGTCCTCGAGCTTCTCCTTGCCGCGGGCGACCAGCACCGGGATGCCGCCCGCCTGCGCGACCTTGAGCGCGGTCACGTGGCCGATGCCCGAGGAGGCGCCGGTGATCACGACGTACTTGCCGGTCAGCGCCTCGCGGTTGCGCGGGTCGCGGCCGGTGGAGGTGTCGAGGTTCTCCTCCCAGTAGGTCCACAGCGAGCGGGCGTAGGACTCCAGGTCGGGAACGCCGATGCCGGACCCCGCGAGCGCCTTCTCCGTACGGCGGGAGTCGAACACCGCGTTGAACGAGCTGTGCGCCAGCACCTCCGCCGGGATCCCGAGCCGGCCGATCGTCTGGTCCAGTACGAGCTGGGCCGGCGCCGACCGGATCACCTCGTTGAGCACCGACAGCGGCCGCAGCGCCCGGGGGAGCAGCCCGAGGGCGCCCGACCGGGTCAGCCGCCGGTCGATCGGGGTCGCGAACTGCGGAGCCCCCGCGGCCGCGCACAGGGCGTTGACGGTGTCGACGACCGGCTGCGGCTCGGGGTTCACCAGGTGGAACGCCTCGCCGTCGTGCCCGGGCAGGTGCGCGAGGTGGTCCATCGCGGCCGCCACGTAGTCGACCGGCACCACGTTGGTGTCGCCCAGGTCGACGCCGACCAGCGGCAGCCAGGCGGGCAGGTGGTCCCGCATCAGCCTGATCAGCGGGAAGAAGTAGTAGGGGCCGTCGATCTTGTCCATCGCGCCGGTCTGGGAGTCCCCGACCACGATGGCCGGACGGTAGACCCGCCACGGCACCGTCGCGTCGGTGCGCACGATCCGCTCGGACTCGAACTTCGTGCGGTGGTACGGCGAGGGCAGTGACTGCCCCTCGTCGAACATCGTCTCGTCGAAGCGACCGCGGTAGTCGCCCGCCCCGGCCACCGACGAGACCTGGTGGAAGCACCCGACCTGCAACGCCTCGGCGAGCTCGAGGGCGTTGCGGGTGCCGCCGACGTTCATCGTCTCGTTGGTCGCGTCGTCGGCGGTCATGTCGTAGATCGCCGCGAGGTGGAAGAAGTGGTCGATCCGGTCGCGGTGGTCGTCGACCCAGGCCTCGTCCACGCCCAGGCCGGGCTCGGAGAGGTCGCCCACCACGGGGACGACCCGGTCGGAGCCCCAGCGCCGGACGAGTGTCTCGAGCCGGGCCAGCGACCCCTGCCGGACGAGCACGAAGATCTCGCCCTCGCGGTGGTCCACCAGCTCCTGGACCAGGTGTCGGCCGATGAAGCCGGTGGCGCCCGTGACGAAGTACGACATGGCCGGGACACTACCCAGTGGTAGCCGGGTTGGGCAGGGGCGAAGGGGTGACGGTCGCCGTCGCCGTCAGTCGGACTTGCCGCCGCCGAACATGATCTCGTCCCAGCTGGGCACCGACGCGCGGCCGCGGCTCTTGCGCACCGGCCGGCGGGACGGCGGCTCCTCGGCCGCCGGCTCGGGCCCGGCCGCCGCCTCCGCCTCGGGCTCTGCTGCCGCCTCGGCGGCCGGCTCCTCGGCCGCTTGGTCGAGCGGCTCGTCGAGCGCCACGGCGTCGGCGGCCTGCTCGCGCAGCTCCCGCTCCTCGGGCGGCGGGGCCTGCTCGGTCAGGAACGCCTCCACCGGCTGCTCCCCGGTGACCAGCTCGATCGCGTCGTCCCCCAGGGTCTCGCCGGGCACGACCCCCAGCGGCAGCTCCTCGGCATCGCCGGGCCGGACCGCGGAGAGCCGGCGCTGCCGGGCCTGCTCCAGGTCGTTGCGCGCCTCGGGCTGCGGCGTCTCGACGACCTCGCCGAGCAGCCAGCGGGCGTCGTCGTTGTCGGCGAGGACGTAGTTGCCGAGCAGGTCGAACGTGAACCGACCGTGGCCGCTGCGGCTGGTCGTGCCGAACTCACCGGTCAGGCACCACCGGCCGTCCTCGCGGCGCCAGGCGTCCCAGACGACCACCGTGGGGTCGACGTTGACCGAGCGCAGGTGCGCGGCCACCGCGTCGCCGAGGGTGCGGGCTCCCGTCGACTGGTCCGCCCCCGAGCGGCGGCGCACCGAGGAGCGCTGGGCCCGGTCGGCGACGTGCTGGCGCTCGGCGAGCACCGGCGCCGCGAACGCCATGATCTTGTCGACGGTCGTCTGCGCGGCCTGGGCGACCGCCTCGGGGGTCTCGCCGGACCGGATCCGGGCCTGGATGTCGCGGGGACGGAGGGCGCTGTCCATGGGGGTCTCCAACTGGCCGAGGCGTGCGGTGTCGCCGCGCAGGGCGGCCCGGAGGCGGGCGCCGACGTCGAGGGTGAACTCCTCGCCCGCGTCGTCGACCAGCAGGAGGCGCCGCCCGTCGTCGCTCACTCCGGTGAGCGTGAGGTGCGCCATGGGTGGGTGTGCTCCTGCGGGTCGGCGTGGTCGTCCGGTGGGGCAAGGTTACGTCAGCCGGCGCGCCGTACGCGTGACCGAGTCGGCGCGCCCCGCGGTGCCTCTCCCCGCGGTCCTCGCCGGTACCCTCCACGCGTGGCCCCGACGCTCCCGGTGACCGAGCCCTCCACCACGCTCGTGGTCCTCGACCTCGCCGGGATCTTCGTGTTCGCCATCTCCGGCGCGCTCGTGGGGGTGCGCAAGGAGCTCGACGTCTTCGGCGTCCTGGTCCTGGCCGGTACGACGGGCCTCGGTGGCGGCTTCCTGCGCGACGTGCTGATCTCGGCGACCCCGCCGGCGGCGCTGCAGGACTGGCGCTACCTGCTGATCCCGGTGGTCGCCGGCCTGGTGACCTTCTGGTTCCACCCGTCGGTGGGCCGGCGGGAACGCACCGTGAACCTCTTCGACGCCTTCGGGCTCGGGCTCTTCTGCGTGACCGGCGCGCTGAAGGCGCTCGACTACGGGCTGCACCCGCTGCCCGCCGCGCTGATGGGCATGGTCACCGGCATCGGGGGCGGCATGGTGCGCGACCTGCTGGCCTCCCGCACGCCGTCGGTGTTCCGCGGCGAGCTCTACGCGATCCCGGCCCTGGCCGGCGCGGCGGTGGTCGTGGTGCTCCGGGAGGGGACCGACCTGCCGACGGTGCTGGTGGCGCTCGCCGGCGGCGGCCTGTGCACCGTGTGGCGGCTGGTCGCGATGTGGCGGAACTGGCAGGCCCCGCTGCCCCGGGGGCCCGCCAGCGTCTGAGCCGGCCGGTCTAGTCGCCCAGGACCCGCCGCAGGTGGGCGTTGGTGAACAGCCGGTCGGGGTCCAGCCGGTCGCGCATCGCCAGGAAGTCGCCGAAGCGGGGATAGGCCGGGGCGAGGTCCGCCGCGGTCCGGGTGTGCACCTTGCCCCAGTGGGGGCGGCCGTCGTGCGCGCGCATGATCGACTCGATGCCCGCGAAGTAGGCGGTGTGGTCGGCGTCGCGGTGGGTGTGGAAGGCCAGGTAGCACGAGTCGCGCCCGGCGGCGGTCGACAGCGGTACGTCGTCGGCCGGCGCGACCCGGATCTCGACCGGGAAGCTGATCCGCCAGTCCGAGCCCTCGATCGCCCGGCGCGCCTCGCGCAGCGCGGTCAGGCCGGCCTCCCGCGGCACGGCGTACTCCATCTCCCGGAAGACCACGTCGCGCCGCGCGGTGAACACCCGGTGGGCGACGTCGCTGTAGCTGCGTGCGGACAGCGCGCGGGCGGAGAGCTGGTTCATCGCCGGGATGACCGCCGGCGCGTGGTTGGCGGCGGCGGTCAGGACGCCGAAGAGCCTGTTCGCGAGGAGGTCGTCGTCCAGCCAGGCGCGCCAGCGGGGGAGCGGCTCGGCCTCGTCGAGCTCCGCCGCCAGCCGCACGTTGCGCTTGGTGAGCAGGCGCTCGGTGTGGGGGAACCAGTACAGGTCGACGTGGTGGCTCCCGGCCACCATCTCGTCGAAGGAGCCCAACGCCTCGTCCCAGGACATCGGCTGCTCGGTCGCCTCCAGCAGGAACAGCGGCTCCACCCGGAACGTGACGCTGGTCACGATCCCCAGCGCCCCGAGTCCGAGGCGGGCGATGGCCAGGACGTCGGCGTTCTCCTCGGCGTCCGCGCGCAGCACCTCGCCGGTGCCGGTGACCAGCTCCAGCCCGCACACCTGCGCGGACAGGCTCGCCGCGACCCCGCCCGTGCCGTGGGTGCCGGTCGAGATCGCGCCGGCCAGCGTCTGCTCGGCGATGTCACCCATGTTGTGCAGGCTCAGGCCGAGTCGCTCGAGCTCGGCGTTCAGGACCTTCAGCGGGGTCCCGGCGAGCGCGGTCACGGTCATCGCGTCCCGGTCGACCGCGGTGATCCCGGTCAGCCCGGCCGGACGCAGCATCGTGCCCTCGGGGGCGGCGATCGCGGTGAAGCTGTGGCCGGTCCCGACCATCTTCACGGTGCTGCGCGCCTCCCGGGCCTGCTCGACCGCGGCGACGACGTCGTCGGTGCCGGTCGGCTCCGCGACCCGCGTCGGCGCCGCCGTCTCCAGGCCCGACCAGTTCCGCCAGCGCTCCACGAGCAGGAGCCTAGGCGCTGGATCCGGCCCGCGGGAGCGCCTGCGCGGCCAGTGCGGCGAGCAGGCCGGCGCCGGCGGAGACGAGGTACGCCGCGGACGCGCCGTGCGCGTCGACCACCACCCCGGCGAGCGCCGCCCCGGGCGCCACGCCCGCGACCAGCCCGGTCTGGACGATCGCCATGCCCTCGTTGAGGCGGCCCGCGGGGACGGCCGCCTCGATCAGCGACATCGTGGCGATCAGGGTCGGGGCGATCGCGAAGCCGTCGAGCAGCAGCACCATGCCCATGACCGGCACCGACCCCACGAAGTGCAGGGGGACCATCGCGCAGAACATCGCGAACGCGCCCCAGCGCACCCGCAGGTCGGCGCCGCGCCGCCAGGTGATCGCACCGGTCAGCAGCCCGGCCAGCAGGCTCCCCAGCGCCCACAGCGCCAGCAGCACGCCCGCCCACCCGGGGGCGCCCCGCTCGCTCGCGAACGCGACCGTGGTCACCTCGGCGGCACCGAAGAGCGTCCCTAGTGCGGCCGAGACGACGGCCAGGGGCGCCACGGTCGCCCACGGCATCCGGACCCGGGGGCCGGTGGACCGGCGCGGTCCCCGCGCGGGCGGCTCGGTGCCGCGCTGGGCGCAGAGCGCGAGTGTCCCGCCCACGCAGGCCAGCACCGCGACCGCCAGCCCGGCCACCGGGTCGATCGCGGCCGCCAGCACGGTCACCACCACCGGGCCCAGCATGAAGACCGCCTCGTCGACGACCGCCTCGATCGCGAACGCGGTCTGCACGTCGCGCGTGTCGTCGAGCACGTGCGACCACCGGGCCCGGACCGCGGAGCCGATCTGCGGCAGGGTGCCGCCGGCCAGCCCGGCGCACACGTAGGTCGCGAGGATCGGCCAGCCCGCCACCAGCGTCCACACCAGCAGCGCCAGGGACAGCCCGAAGACCGCGGCGGCGACCGCGAGCACGCGCGCCTGTCCGAGCGTGTCGAGCAGCCGGCCCTGCACGATGGCCAGCCCCGCGTTGAGGACCATGTACGCCGCCGAGACCGCCCCGGCCACGGCGTACGAGCCGGTCCTGGCCGAGACCAGCAGCACGATGCCCAGGCCGACCATCGAGATCGGCAGCCGCGCCACCAGTCCGGTGGCGCTGAAGCGCAGCGTGCCCGGGCGGGAGAGCACCCGGCTGTAGGAGGTCAGCATCGCGGTGAGCGTAGGGCCAGCGGGGCCGACCCGACGAACGGGTTCGCGCGGCTCCCTACGATGGGCGCATGCCGGCGAGCCAGTCCCAACCCCAGCCCCACCCCCAGCCCGATGAGCAGCCCACCGTGACCAGCAGCCCCGACACCGGTCCGTACGACGCGCTCCTGCTCGTCTCCTTCGGCGGCCCCGAGAAGCCCGACGACGTGGTGCCGTTCCTGGAGAACGTCACCCGGGGCCGCGGCATCCCGCGCGAGCGGCTCGAGGAGGTCGGCCAGCACTACTACCTCTTCGGGGGCCGAAGCCCGATCAACGACCAGAACCGGGAGTTCCTGGCCGCGCTGCGCGAGGACCTGAAGGGCGCCGGGATCGACCTGCCCGTCTACTGGGGCAACCGGAACTGGGACCCCTACCTGGCGGACACGCTGCGCCGGATGGCGGCCGACGGCATCTCCCGGGCGGCCTGTTTCATGACCAGCGCCTACTCGTCGTACTCCTCGTGCCGGCAGTACCGCGAGAACCTCGCCGACGCGGTCGCGGAGGTCCCGGAGGCGCCCCGGCTGGACAAGCTGCGCCACTACTTCAACCACCCGGGCTTCGTGGAGGCGGTCGTCGACGCCACGCTGGCCGCGCTCGCGGAGCTGCCCGACGTGGCCCGCGAGGGCGCCCACCTGGCGTTCGTCACTCACTCGATCCCGACGGCCATGAACGACACCAGCGGCCCGGACGGCGGCGCCTACCTCGCCCAGCACCGCAGCGTCGCCCAGGAGGTGGTCGACCGGGTGCGCGAGGAGACCGGCCGTCGACACCCCCACGAGGTGGTGTTCTGCTCGCGCTCGGGTGCCCCGCACGTGCCGTGGCTGGAGCCGGACGTCAACGACCACCTGCGGGCGCTGCGGGACTCGGGCGTGCCGGGCGTGGTGATGGTGCCCGTCGGGTTCGTCTCCGACCACATGGAGGTCATCTACGACCTCGACACCGAGGCGATGGCCACGGCCGAGGAGATCGGCCTGCCGGCCCGGCGGGCGGCGACCGCCGGCGTCGACCCGAGGTTCGTGGCCGCGGTGCGCGACCTGCTGCTCGAGCGGGCCGCCGTCGAGCGCGGTGAGGAGCGCCGCCGGGCCGCGGTGGGCAGCATGGACGCGCTGTGGGACCGCTGCCCGGTGGGCTGCTGCCCCAACCCGCGCGGCGACCGGCCCGCCCTGTGCGGCTCCGGCTCGTGACGGCCCCCGTCGTACCCACCCAGGAGCTCGCCGCGCTCGCGCTGGAGGTCGCCCGGGCCGGTGCCACGCTGGTGCGCGGGCGGGCCGCGCAGGGAGTCAGCGTCGCCGCGACCAAGTCCAGCGAGGTCGACGTCGTCACCGAGGCCGACCGGGCGTGCGAGGCGCTGATCCGGCGGATGCTGCGCGAGCGTCGCCCCGAGGACGCCTTCCTGGGGGAGGAGGAGGCCGAGTCCGGCGGCACGTCCGGCGTGCGGTGGGTGGTCGACCCGATCGACGGCACCGTCAACTTCCTCTACGGCCTCCCGCAGTACGCCGTGTCCGTGGCCGCCGAGGTGCACGGCGAGGTGGTCGCCGGGGTGGTGATCAACGCCGCGACCGGCACCGAGTACGCCGCGCACCTCACCGGGGACGGCGCGGTCGCGACCCGCGACGGCGAGCCGATCGGGGTCCGCGCGCCGGCGCCGCTGTCCCAGCGGCTGGTGGCCACGGGCTTCAACTACGACGCGACCCTCCGCGGGATCCAGGCCCGGGCGATGGTCGAGCTGCTGCCCCGGGTGCGCGACATCCGGCGCCTGGGCTCGTGCGCGCTGGACCTGTGCCACGTCGGCGAGGGCCTGCTCGACGCCTATGTCGAGGAGGGCGTCAACCTCTGGGACCACGCCGCCGGAGGACTGGTCGCCCGGGCGGCGGGGGCCGTGACCGAGCTGACCGTGGGGGCCGGTGGACGGGACCTGTTGGTGTGTGCCCCGTCACACGGGTTCGCGGAGTTCCGCGAGGCGGTCCGGCAGGCCGGGTTCCTGGCTCCGGAGTCCCCGATTTCGGGGGAATAGCCGCCCGCCACCCGCTGTTCAGGCGACACGTCGTGGGACGGGTGTGCAGATCCTCAGGGAGATGGTGCACAATCTGGCGCCGACGACGGGGTAGATGACAAATGTGGGGCCGGCTGCGTGGGGTGGCCGGACCGGGGAGTGGAGTGACGCATGGCGACCGACTACGACGCACCGCGCAAGAACGAGGAAGATCAGTCCGAGGAGAGCATCGAGGAGCTCAAGGCTCGGCGTCATGACAAGAACTCCGGCAAGGTCGACGAGGACGAGGCCGAGGCCGCGGAATCGTTCGAGCTGCCGGGTGCTGACCTGTCGCACGAGGAGCTCGCGGTCGAGGTGAAGCCCAAGCAGGAGGACGAGTTCACCTGCATGAGCTGCTTCCTCGTGCACCACCGCTCGCAGCTCGCGGACACGAAGAAGATGATCTGCCGCGACTGCGCCTGAGCGCAGCCAAGGCGCAAGAAGGGCCGCAACCCACGGGTTGCGGCCCTTCTGCGTGTCAACGAGCGCCGACTCGGCGCTACTGGCCGTCCTTCTGCAGCTCCGCCGGCAGGTGACCGGTGGAGCGTGCGTAGTAGTGGGCCGCGCGTCGCTGGGCCGCCATCCGGGCCAGCGCCACGAACGCGCCGGTCACGGCCGCCCACATCGCCGCCTCCCAGACCTCCACGTCGGGGTCGGCCGGGTTCTCCGGCGGCTTCTTGCCGGTCGCGACCTGCCAGGACTTCTCGAGGGCCTTCCGGGTGACGGCCGCTGCCCCGAGGGCGGCGCCGAGCGAGAAGACGCTCCAGACCTTTGATCCAGATGCCATGGCCAGACCTTACCCAGCCCGGCGGTGGCTCATCCCTGCCAGTGCCGCGACGAGCTCCTCGGGGTGCCGGGTCGAGACCAGCCAGTACGGCGTGGGGTCGCGCGGGTCGGCGACGGTGACGCGGACCGCGCGCTTGAGGTAGGGCCGCAGCAGCAGGTAGGCGCGGGCGTCGGCCTCCCGGCCGGCCAACCGACGGGTCTCCTCGGGGTCCAGCGCGGTGGCCGGGCCGAGGTGGGCGGCCTCGATGCGGGCGTGGCCGGCACGGAAGACGCCGTCGGAGACGCGGACCCGGGCCGAGCCGTAGGACAGGAAGCCGAACGCCATCAGCGCCAGCCCGAGACCGGTGAAGGCCCAGGCGAGGGCGCCGGGCAGCGCCACGACCATGGCCAGCCAGAAAGTGGCGACCAGCATCGTGCCCTGCACCCACCACCGCAGCGGCACGCCCAGCCGCTCCTCGTACTCCACGGGGAGAACACTGTCACGCTCGACCCGCGCCCGAGGCGATAGGGTCGCCGGCCGTGAGCCCCGACCTGTCGCCCCAGCCGCCCGTGGACCCGCCCGTGGAGCTGCCCGGGGAGCTGCCCGGGGAGCTGCCCGTGCAGGTGGTCCGCCTCGACCCGGACCTGCCGCTGCCGTCCTACGCCCACCCGGGCGACGCCGGCGCCGACCTGCTCACCACCGTCGACGTGACGCTGGCGCCGGGGGAGCGGGCCCTGGTGCCGACCGGGGTGGCGATCGCGCTGCCGGCCGGCTACGTCGCCCTCGTGCACCCTCGCTCGGGGCTGGCGGCCCGGCACGGGCTGTCCATCGTGAACACGCCGGGGACCGTCGACGCGGGCTACCGGGGCGAGGTCAAGGTGATGCTGATCAACCACGACCCCGTGGCCGCCGTCGAGCTGAGGCGCGGCGACCGGATCGCCCAGCTCGTGGTGCAGCGCGTCGAGCGGGCCCGCTTCGTCGAGGTCGGGGAACTCCCTGGCTCGGCGCGGGGTGTCGGGGGTTACGGTTCTACCGGAGGCTTCGGTCGCTCGTGACCGTCCCGGCAACCGAGGAGAGTTCGTGAAGTTCCGTCGCAAGTCCACCGAGCCCGGCGCCGACGAGTTCGAGGGGGCGCTGGAGGACGTGGTGGCCGACGACCAGGGACCCGGGCAGGCCCGGCCCGCGGACGTCGAGGAGCTCGCCCACGACGACGACGTCGAGCGGCTCGACCTCGGCTCGCTGCTGATCGAGCCGGAGGCCGCGCGCGAGCTGCGCCTGCAGGTCGACGAGTCGACCGGCGAGGTCCAGGCGGTGATGCTCGCCGGGCCGGACGGCGCCGTCGAGGTGCGGGCGTTCGCCGCTCCGCGCCACGGGGACCTCTGGAGCACCGTGCGCCCCCAGATCGCGGCCGAGATGGCCCAGCGCGGCGGCACCGCGAGCGAGCGGGAGGGGCGCTTCGGCACCGAGCTGGTGTGCCAGCTGCCGGTGCAGATGGAGGACGGCAGCTCCGCCACCCAGCCCTCCCGCATCATCGGCATCAACGGCCCGCGCTGGATGCTGCGCTGCACGCTGCTGGGTCGCCCGGCCCTGGAGGCCGACGGCGCCCAGGCCTGGGAGGAGTCGATCCTCAAGATCGTCGTACGCCGGGGCGACGGCGCCATGCCCGTCGGCGACCCCCTGCCGGTCGTGCTGCCGCCCGACGCCCGCCGCGTCGACCCGCCGACCGCCTGAGCCGCGTAGGCTCGACCCATGCCCGAGAAGAGCCGCTTGCGCCGCACCATCAGCAAGTGGGCCAGCACCGAGGACCAGCACGCCCGCGACCTGCGCCGCACCTACGCCCACACCGGCGTGCAGCGCATCGCCGACGCGCCCGACCGGGACCGCGTGCGCCTGCGGGGCACCCTGCGGACGGTCACCCTGCGGCCGCGCGGGGGCGTCCCGGCGCTGGAGGCGGACCTGTTCGACGGTTCCGGCACGATCACCATCGTGTGGCTGGGGCGCCGGCGGATCGCCGGGGTCGCGCCCGGCCGGTCGATGGAGGTGCAGGGTCGCATCGGCCAGCACGACGGGCAGCGCATCATGTACAACCCCCGCTACGAGCTGATCCCGTGAGCACGCCGATGACCGAGCCCCAGCACCAGCCCGAACACCAGCCCCAACACGAGCCCGAACACCGGCACGACCCCTCGGTCGACACCGTCGAGGCGGTCGTCCGCTCCCAGCTGTCCAAGGCGCTGGGCGGCCGGCGGGGGATGGTCGAGGCGGCCGTGCCCACGCTGCTGTTCACCCTGACCTACCTGGTGACCCGGGAGCTGCGGCTCGCGCTCGTCCTCAGCGTCGCCGCCGCCCTGGTGGCGCTGGGCCTGCGGCTGGCGCAGCGCTCGACCGTGCAGTTCGTCGTCAACGCGCTGGTCGGCATCGGCATCGGCTGGCTGTTCGTCTCGATGGCGGCTCGCAACGGCGGCGACGCCAACGACCAGGCGCTGGCGTACTTCCTGCCCGGAATCCTCTACAACGCCGGCTACACGCTGGTGCTCGCGCTGACCTGCGTGGTGCGCTGGCCGCTGGTGGGCTTCATGGTGGGCAGCGTCACCGGCGACCCCACGGCCTGGCACCGCGACCCCCAGGTGGTGCGGCTGTGCACCCGGCTGACCTGGTTGCTGGTGCTGCCGTGCCTGGTGCGCGTCCTGGTGCAGGCGCCGGTGTGGCTCGGCGGTCACTCCGGGACGATCGACCCGTCCGCGGCGGTGGCCGTCCTCGGCGTGCTGAAGATCGTCATGGGCTGGCCGCTGCAGCTGGTGGCCCTCGGCGCCATGGTCTGGCTGCTCTCGCGGAACCGGACCCCGGTCACCGCCTGACCTCAGCCGCCGTGGCTGGACGGGGCGAGCAGCTGCTCGAGCTTGTCCTCGACGTTTGAGGGCACCACGAACAACAGCTCGTCGCCGGACTCCACCGGCTGCTCCTTGTCGGGCACGTAGACCTGGCCGTCGCGCAGGATCGTCACCAGCGCACAGTTCTCCGGGAACGGGATCAGCCCCATCGGCTGCCCGACGTACGGCGAGTCCGCGGGCAGCGTCATCTCGACGAGGTTTGCGTTGCCCTGGCGGAACGTGAACAGCCGCACCAGGTCGCCGACCGTGACGGCCTCCTCGACCAGCGCCGACATGATCCGCGGGGTCGACACGTTCACGTCGACGCCCCACGCCTCGGTGAAGAGCCACTCGTTGTTGGGGTGGTTGACCCGGGCGACGGTCCGGGGGACGCCGAACTCGGTCTTCGAGAGCAGCGAGGTCACCAGGTTGACCTTGTCGTCGCCGGTCGCGGCGATCACGACGTCGCAGCGATCCAGCCGCGCCTCCTCCAGCGAGGACATCTCGCAGGAGTCGGCCAGCAGCCACTCGGCGTCGGGGACCCGCTCGGGCTTGATCGAGGCCGGGTTCTTGTCGATGAGCAGGACCTCGTGGCCGTTCTGGATCAGCTCGCGCGCGATCGAGCGGCCCACGGCGCCGGCTCCGGCGATGGCAACGCGCATCTCAGTGCTCCTCGGGGCCGGCGCTGATGACGGAGTAGGCGTGCGCGGCGTTCTCCTCGCGCATCACCACGTGGAGCAGGTCGCCCTCCTGGATGACGGACTCGCGGGTGGGCAGCATGCCCTCGCCGAGCCGGTCGATCCAGGCGATCCGGCACCTCGACTGCTCCTGGAAGTGGATGGTGCGCTCGCCCACCCACACCTCGGGGATCGGGATCTGGTCGACCCGGATCGTCCCCGACGGGTCGCGGAAGTCCGGCTCGGCCCCGGCCGGCAGCAGCCGGCGCAGCACCTGGTCGGCGGTCCACTTCACCGTGGCGACGGTGGTGATGCCGAGCCGCTGGTAGACCTCGGCGCGCCCGGGGTCGTAGATCCGGGCGACGACCTGCTGGATCCCGAAGGTCTCCCGGGCCACCCGGGCCGCGATGATGTTGGAGTTGTCGCCGCTGGAGACCGCGGCGAACGCGTCGGCCCGCCGGATGCCGGCCTTCTCCAGGACCTCCTGGTCGAAGCCGTAGCCGGTCACCTTGTCCCCGTTGAAGCCCGGGCCCAGGCGCCGGAACGCGTCGGGCTCGCTGTCGATGACGGAGACGGTGTGGTTGCGGTCCTCGAGACTGCGGGCCAGCGTCGAGCCGACCCGCCCGCAACCCATGATCACGACGTGCACGGGGCAGACGCTACACGTCACCACGGGGGCGCGGTGGGTGGCGCCGCGCCCGCGACGCCGGTTCCGGCGGCCAGTTGGTCTAGCCTTGCCCGTCGTGGGTGTCGGCGACGTTTCCAAGCGGATCCTGCTGGGGCGCAAGCTGCGCAGCTCCCAGCTCGGGGAGACGCTGCTTCCCAAGCGCATCGCGCTTCCCGTGTTCGCCAGCGATGCGCTCTCCTCGGTGGCCTACGCCCCCGACGAGGTCTTCATCATGCTGTCGCTGGCCGGCGCCTCGGCGTACGTCTGGTCGTGGAAGATCGGCATCGCCGTCGCCCTGGTGATGGCGGCGGTGGTGGCGTCCTACCGGCAGACGGTGCACGCCTACCCCAGCGGTGGGGGTGACTACGAGGTCGCCACCGTGAACCTCGGGGCGAACGCCGGGGTGACCGTGGCGAGCGCGCTGCTGGTCGACTACGTGCTGACCGTGGCGGTGTCGATCTCGTCAGGTGCTCAGTACGCCGCGGGCGCGGTCCCGGTGCTGGTGGGGCACGAGGCGATGGTGGCGACCGTCTTCGTCGTGGTGCTGATGGCGATCAACCTGCGCGGCATCCGCGAGTCGGGCACGTTCTTCGCGATCCCGACGTACGCGTTCATGGTCGCGATCCTCGGGATGTGCGCCTGGGGGATCATCGAGCTCGTCGTGGGCACGCTGCCGAAGGTGGAGAGCGCGAACCTCCACATCACACCGGCGCCCGGGCACGGCAGCTCGATGACCACGCTCGCGCTGATGTTCCTGCTGGCGCGGGCCTTCTCCTCCGGCTGTGCCGCGCTGACCGGCGTCGAGGCGATCTCGAACGGGGTGCCGGCCTTCCGCAAGCCCAAGAGCCGCAACGCCGCCACCACCCTGCTGTTCCTCGGCATGATCGCGATCACGATGATGCTCAGCGTCATCACGCTGGCCAAGGAGATGGGGCTGAGGTACGTCGACCCCGCCCAGCTGGACCGGCTCTCGATCAACGGCCACCCGGTGCCCGCGGGCTTCGACCAGAACCCGGTGATCGCGCAGATCGCCCGCGCGGTGTTCATCGACTTCTCGCCCGCCTTCTACGCGGTGATCACCGTGACCGGCATCATCTTGGTGCTGGCCGCCAACACCGCCTTCAACGGCTTCCCGGTGCTGGGCTCGATCCTCGCCAAGGACGGCTACGCGCCGCGGGCCCTCGGCTCCCGCGGCGACCGGCTCGCCTACAGCAACGGCATCGTGTTCCTCGCCGTGATGGCGATCATCCTGATCCAGGTGTTCAACGCCGAGACGACCCGGCTGATCCAGCTCTACATCGTGGGCGTCTTCGTCTCGTTCAACCTCAGCCAGCTCGGCATGATCCGGCACTGGACCCGGGAGCTGAAGACCCAGTCCGACCCCGCCCGGCGCCGCCACATGCACCGCTCGCGCACGATCAACGCGGTGGGCCTGACCTTCACCGCGGTCGTGCTGGTGATCGTGCTGATCACCAAGTTCCTGGCCGGCGCGTGGATCACGATCCTGGCGATGGTCGTGTTCTTCATGATCATGAAGGGCATCCGGCGCCACTACGACAACGTCAACGAGGAGCTGGCGGCCGACGAGGAGGACAAGGTGATGCCCACCCGGGTGCACGCCATCGTCCTGGTCAGCAAGCTGCACAAGCCCACCCTGCGCGCGCTGGCCTTCGCGAAGGCCACCCGGCCGAACGCGCTCGAGGGCGTCTACGTCTCGACCGACCCCGAGGCCACCAACCGGCTGCTGGAGGAGTGGGACGAGCGCAACCTGGGCGTGCCGCTGAAGGTGCTCCACTCGCCCTACCGAGAGCTGGTCAAGCCGATCGTCGACTACGCGATGGAGATCAAGAAGGCCAACCCGCGCGGCGTGGTCGCGGTCTACATCCCCGAGTACGTCGTGGGCCGGTGGTGGGAGCAGCTGCTGCACAACCAGACCGCGCTGCGGCTCAAGGGCCGGCTGCTGTTCGCGCCCGGGGTCATGGTCACCTCGGTGCCCTACCAGCTGCGCTCCTCGCAGATCGCCCGCGAGCGGGCCGAGCGCTCGCGCCGGCGCGTGCGCGCCGGCGACCTGCGTCGCGGCCAGGTCACCGACCGACGCGGCCGGGGCCCGCGGTGACCGGCCCGGCGGGCCGCCCCCGCCGGCCCCGGCAGCGCGCCGCCCGCGGCGCCTCCCGGGTCGGCCAGCGGTTCGAGACGGTGGTGGGCCCGGTCGCCCACGGCGGCCACTGCGTCGCCCGCGTCGTGCCCGACCCCGAGGGCGACCCGGACGGCACCCGGGTGGTCTTCGTGCGGCACACGATCCCGGGGGAGCGGGTGGTCCTCGAGATCACCGAGGGCACCGACGGCGACCGGTTCTGGCGCGGCGACGCCGTGCAGGTCCTCGAGGCCTCGCCGGACCGGGTCGAGCCCCCGTGCCCGTACGCCGGGCCCGGCCGCTGCGGCGGCTGCGACTTCCAGCACGTGGCCCTGACCCGCCAGCGCGACCTCAAGGCCGCGGTCGTGCGCGAGCAGCTCTCCCGGCTGGCCCACCTCGACGTGCCGGTCGAGGTGGAGGCGGTCCCCGGGGACGACCACGGGCTGCGCTGGCGGACCCGGGTGCAGTATGTCGACCTGCCCGACGGCGGGCGGGGCATGCGCGCCCACCGGTCCCGCGCCGTCATCCCGGTCGAGGACTGCCTGATCGCGCGGCCCGACGCCCGCGAGCCGGCACCGGGGACCCTGCACGAGACCGTGCTCGACCGCGAGTTCGCCGTCGCGGGCGACGGGTTCTGGCAGGTGCACCCCGGCGCGCCGCGGGTGCTGGTCGAGGCCGTGCTGTCGGCGCTCCGGCCGCGGCCGGGGGAGCGGGTGATGGACCTGTACGCCGGCGTGGGGCTGTTCGCGCGGTTCCTCGCCGAGGCGGTCGGGGAGACCGGTCGGGTCCTCGCCGTCGAGGGCGACCCGGCTGCGGCCGACCACGCCCGCGCCAACCTGGGCGACCTGCCGTGGGCCGGCGTCGAGACCGGCAGCGTGGACCGGGTCCTCGCCTCGTCGTACGACGAGCCCGTCGACCTGGTCGTCCTCGACCCGCCGCGGGAGGGCGCCCGGCGCCCGGTGGTCGAGCAGATCGCCGCGCGGGCCCCGCGGGCGGTGGCGTACGTCGCCTGCGACCCGGCGGCGCTGGCCCGGGACGTGGCCTACTTCGCCGAGCAGGGCTACGTGCTGCGGACGCTGCGCGCCTTCGACCTGTTCCCGATGACGCACCACGTCGAGTGCGTCGCGCTGCTGGAGAAGACCGGCCCCGACCTGCGACGGAGCGATTTGCGCTGAAGGAACCCGAGGCTTGCTCAGAGCGCGTGCTCGAGGACGGTGACACCTAGCGGGCCGGACGGGGCTGCCCGTGTGCGTCGGTCCACAGGTACGAAGCCGAGGTCGGTCCAGAAGACCATGGCCGAGTGGTTGCCGTCGTCGACCCCGAGCCGGAGTGCGGTGGCGCCGGAGTGTCGGGCCCAGTCCAGGAACGCCTGCGCCGCCTCGCGCCCCAAGCCGCGCCCGTGCTGGTCGGCGTGCAGTTCCAGCAGCCCGACCCAGGGGACGCGGTCTCGAGGATGGTCGACCAGCAGTTCCGCCCAGCCCACCAGCTCACGGGTCTCGCGCAGGCGCACCACGAGGGGTATGAGGTCCGGGTCCGCGTCGGCGCTGGCGATGTCGCGCTTCAGCACTTCACGGTCGAGGAGCTGGGCCCGCTCACCTGAACCGTGGTGCAGCATCAGGAACGCCGGGTTGCTGCGCACCACGGAGACGATGTCGTCCACGCAGTCCGCGGTGATGGGCTCAAGCTCGAGGCGTTCGGTCGTCAACCGCATCTGCACACCGTGGGAGAGGCGAGGAGGAGACGTCCACGTGTACGAACCACAAGCACGATCGCGGCCAGGGCGGTGGTAGCTGCGGCGGCCCAGATCATGGTGTGCTCGGACCCGACCACACCGAGGTAGGAGTAGCTGGCGTCGAAGGAGGCGTGGAACAGAGCGGCGACGACGACGCTCCCGCCTGCGGCGTTGACCAGACCGGAGATCAGCACGCTGGTGGCGACCACCAGGAGCAGGAACGGCGCCACGGGCAGCCCTTGATCGCCGGCGTCGGGGGTGGCCAGCAACGGCAGGTGCCACCCGGTCCAGATCACGCCGAGGACCAGAGCAGCTTGCCAGGGCTGCATCCGGTGCTGCAGCCGCGGTAGCAGGGCTCCGCGCCAGCCGGCCTCCTCGGTGAGCAGGAACAGTCCGGTGCCGTAGGCGAGGTAGATCAGCGCGCCAGGCCGGCCCATGACCTCGCCGACCGGGACGTCGTGCCCCAAGGCCATCGTCACGGCGGCGGCGAGCGCGGCCACGAGCACGGGTGTCGCCAGTGCCGCTGCCCATGTCCAGCCCGGGACCCGGACGCGAGTGATCCTGCGACCCAGGTCGGTGACGGCACGACGTCCCCCGGTGACGGCGAGGGCGGCCACGAGCAGGGGCGGCATGGTCCAGAGCGCGA
Organism: Nocardioides panaciterrulae; assembly: GCF_013409645.1. Lineage (NCBI taxonomy): Bacteria > Bacillati > Actinomycetota > Actinomycetes > Propionibacteriales > Nocardioidaceae > Nocardioides > Nocardioides panaciterrulae. The sequence continues at coordinate 1,825,758 of NZ_JACCBG010000001.1, forward strand.
GGCCCTGGGGGAGGTGCCAACCGATCACGCCGTGGTCCTGGGCGATCCGGCTGAACCACCAGGCCCACGGTCCGGCGAACAACGCCAGGGTCACCAGGACGATGGCGCCCGTGCCGGCGTGGTCGTGGCGGCCCGTCGTACGGATGGCGCCCCGGTCGGCGGCGACCAGGACCGCATCGCACAACTGGTCGGCGACGTCGGCCTTGTCGAGGTACGACGCACCGGCGGCCCGCGCGACGTCGGCGGTGCGCCGGTCGTTGCCGATCACGACGGTCCGGAGATCGGAGGGCAGCCCGCGGAGCTGCTCGAGGTGGTTCCCGGGGGTGGCCGGGTCGAGGTCCAGGACGACCACGTCGGCGTCCGTGCCGACCACAGAGGAGGTGGTCGCCGGGCGCGGGCCTGCGGCATACGACTCCACCACCACGGTGCCGCCACCGGAGGTCAGCAGGTGCCGCAGGCTCGTCCGCACCCGTTCGTCGGCGGCGACGACGGCGACCCTGATCGGGCGGGTGGGGGTGTCCAAAGACGTCACGCTGCACCTGCCTCGGCCAGCGCGGCGGACGGGGACCGGTGCGCCGAGACCTGGACACCGGTCACGACGAGCCGGACGGCCACCATGGTCAGCGCCATCAGGACGAATGCGGCGGTCCACGCGTCAGCGCCGGTGATCTGGTGGCGCATCGAGAACTCGCCGATCGTGCGTGCGCCGGAGTGCGTGGCCCACTGGGCGAACAGCATGCGGCCGCCGATGGTGGCGATCCAGACGGCAGCGAACGCTGTGCCGGCGCGGATCACGAGGTGGCCGTGGCGCCGGTGCATCCGGGTCAGCGAGGCGGCCAGCGTGCCGAGCACCAGGCCGGCCGCGACGCCGACCAGCTCGAGGTGAACGTCGTGGCCGGCCGTCGGCAGGTCCCGGAGGAACCAGGCGCCGGCGGTGGCCACGACTGCGAGCGGGACGAGGAACGTGGCACGGGTGACGCGACGGGTCCCGAGGTTGCGGGTGAGCACCCAGCCGAGGAGGGCCAGGTTGAGGATCCATTGGGCGGTGGACATGGGGGTCGTCCCTTTCAGAGCTGGACGGAACGGCGGGGGAGGACGGCGGCGAACGGACGCCTGGTGCGGCAGGAGCGGGCGCGGCGTCGCTGCTCGGCATCGTTGACCCGACGCGTGACCTCGGCGTGGGCGATGAGCAGGTTGAGGTTGTGCATGGCGACTTCCTTCGGCTCCTGGTGCACCGTTCGGTACATCAGGAAGCGTCGCGTCAGCGAGGGGTCGGTCGCGTCGGGCGAGTGGCCGGTCCGGCCTCGGCGTTGTGGCCGGGTGCGGCCTCGGCGCAATGACGTAGGCCGGTCAGCGTGGAAGCGGAGCCAGGACGGTGACCGTGCTGCCGCGCCCGGGGGCCGAGTCGATGGCGAAGGCGGCGCCGATGGCGTCGGCGCGCTCGCGCATGGTCCGTAGGCCGAGGTGACCGGGCCGGTCCAGCCGGGGATCGAACCCGGCGCCGTCGTCGCTGACCCGGAGCTCGAGTCCGGTGTCGCGTTGCTCGAGATGTACCTCGACGCGTTCGGCACCTGCGTGCTTGACGGTGTTGTGCACCGCCTCCAGAGCGATGCGGTACAGGTGCTCCTCGACCATCGGATCGAGCCGGATGTAGCCGTCCGGACCATGCACCTCGACGACGAGCTGCTCGCGGGCGGCCACCGCGGCGGCCTGCTTGGTGAGCGCAGCGACGAGGCCCTCTGCTTCGAGCGCGCCCGGCCGGAGCTCGAAGATCAGCGCGCGCATCTCGGCCAGCGCGGTCTGGGTGAGCCCGTGCAGCTGCTCGATCTCGACGGCGACGGGATGGTCGGCAGCCAGGCCGGCCGTCTCCAGGTGTCGCTGGGCGGTGCGGGCGTGCAGGGTCATCGAGAACAGAGCCTGGCTCACCGAATCGTGCAGCTCACGGGCGAGCCGGTGCCGCTCCTCGAGCGCGGCCGTCTGCTCGGCGGCGCGGTAGAGCGTGCTGTTGCGGACGGCCACAGCCGCCTGGTCGGCGAGAGCAGACAGGTACCCGCGGTCGTCGTCGTCGAGGTCCTGGCCGTCCGCGAGGTAGACCGAGACCTCGCCGACCACGACCCCAGAGGCCACGAGCGGGAACCATGCCATGTCCTTCCACGGCGCGTCCTCGACAAGGAACGGGTGCACCGGTGCGAGCGACGGGTCGGCCAGTGCGGCGTCGCGGAAGCCGCGGACCACGGCGCCGTCGTACTCCGCGAGGTCGACCGGGCGCATCCCGCGGATGCGCCACACCTCTTCGAGCGCCTCGGCGAACCCGGCTCCGAGCACGTCGTCGGCGTAGGCGGTGGCCGGACGGCTCCAGTCCTCCTCCCAGCACACGATGCTGCACGCGACAGCCTCGCTGGTGCTGTGCACGGCGTCGACGACCTGCGAGAGCGTGGTGGACAGCGGTTGGTCGACGCTCATCCCGGCGGCGACCTGGGAGAAGGTCGCGATCCGCGCCTCGAGGCGCTGGAACGACAGCACCCGGTCGGTGGCGTCGGTGACGATGTCGACGACCCCGACGACCCGGCCGTCACCGAACAGCGGCGCGAAGACCACGTCCCAGTACGTCTCGGTGCCGGGGATCGCGATCCGGTGGGCGGCTTGACGGATCACCCTGCCGGCGAGGGCGGTGTCGACCAGCAGCTGGACCGCCTCCTCGTTGCCGGGGATCAGGTCGTTCAAGTGGCGGCCGGGGGCGGTGTACTCCGCCGGAACGCCCAGGTAGTGCTCGTAGAACGCCGTCCAGGTCTTGTTGCAGCGCTGGAGGCGCATGTCGGTGTCGAAGACGGCGACGCCCATGGGCACCCGGTCGAAGAAGAGCTCGAGGAGCTGGGTGTCGAGTGGCGAGCTGCTCGGCGCCACTTCGTCGATGAGCGGCTGGGTCGGCATCGAGGTGCTCCGCAGGAAGTCGCGGGCGGGGTCAGAGCTCATCGCGCCGGTCGCTCGGTCTCGTCGACGAGTCCCTCGCGGACCGCCCACATCGCGGCCTGGGTGCGGCTGGCCAGGCCGAGCTTGGCGAGGATGTTGGACACGTGTGTGCGCGCCGTACGCTCGCTGACGCCCAGGTCTCGGGCGATCTGGCGGTTCGTCGCCCCGGAGGCGATCGCCGCGATGACCTCGCGTTCGCGTGGAGTCAGCGGTGCCTGGTCCTGCTTGGGGGCACGCAGCGACGCGGTCAGCGCGCGCGCCGCGGCCGGGTCGAGGTGCACCTCGCCAGCGATCGCGGCCCGGATCGCCGCGGCCACGTCAGGGGCATCGGCATCCTTGAGCAGGTAGCCCGCCGCGCCGGCCTCCAGGGCAGCGCGGATCTGCTCCTCCTCGACGAAGCTCGTCACCGCGACCACCTCGGTCTCCGGCCACCGCCTCTTCACTTCGGCAGTGGTCGCGATCCCGTCCATCCGCGGCATCTTCAGATCCATCAAGATGACGTCGGGCAACTCGCCGGCACGGTCCAGGACGGCGACCTCGTCCAGGGCTGCCCGGCCGTCCGAGGCCTGGCCGACGACGCGCATGCCGGCCTCGCTTCCCAGGTAGGCGGCAAGCCCGGTCCGCACCACGCGGTGATCATCGACCAGGAACACTCGGATCTCGTCCACTCTCAGCCCCCCCCGGCTCGCGGTGTGCTGGCTCATCCTCCTAGCCCGCTCCTCGGGCGCGCAAGAATTCCCGGAATCGGGCCGGACCTGCGGCGGGGCCGACCCGCCTCATGGCTCACTCGGGGCGGTCTCGCGCTTGGCGTCAGGCCGGGACCTTGCCCCCGATGGACGCGCTGAACGCGGCCGCGGCCGGGCGCAGGAGGTCGAGAAGCTCGTCTCGCCGCAGGTGGGCGGACTCCATCAGCGACGTGGAGACCGACAGCGTCCCGACGACGCGCTGGTTGGCGCCCCAGACGGCGACCGCGAGGCAGGTGACGCCTGGGATGAACTCTTGGTTGTCGATGGCCCACCCGAGCTCGCGCACCGCGGCGCACTCGTCCTCGAGGGCCTTCACCGCGGTGATCGTGTTCTCGGTGAAGCTCTCGACCACGCGGGTGGTGTAGGCCCGGAAGGCGGACGGGCTGTGGGCCAGGAGCACCTTGCCGCTCGCGCTGGCGTGAGCAGGCCTGCGGGAGCCGAGGACGATCGGCGCCATCTCGCCCGAGTTCCTCAGCCCGGAGTCGGCCGACGCCACCGTGACGGCCGTTCCGTGGTCGAAGACCGTCACGTGGACGGGAAGGCCCGTCTCCTCACCGGTCTCCTGCGCGAACTGCCGGGCCTTGCGGAGGAAGTTCGCCTGGTCCGAGGCCTGGAGGGCCAGGGCAGCGATACCCGGCCCGAGCCGGTATCGCGAGTCGGTGGGCGACGCATCGATCATGCCGAGCGCGCGCAGGGAGGCCAGGTGTCGGTAGACCGTCCGGGGGTGGCACCCGGACCGGGCGCTGATCTCGGGTACGTCGAGTCCGGCGGGGCCACCTTGTCCCACGGCGTCCAGGACAGCGAAGCTGTGGCGCAGCGCCCCGGGGACATGCTCGTCGTCGACCACCCGCTCATGGTCCTCCGGTTCACGCCCGAGGGTCAATGCGGTTGACAACCTGTGTCACTGCCCCGGACGTCCCCCTTAGTCACACCAGGACCGCGACTTCCGGCTGCTCCGACTGGTGCCGGCGAGACATGCGTGCGGCGAAGTAGGCCGCGGTCGCGGCTCCCACCAGCCCGAAACCGGCCACGACCACGAAGAAGACGTTGTTCGCGGCGGCGACGTCATCGCCGAAGTGGTTGTAGATGAACTCGCTGATCTTGGGCAGGAAGATGTCGGGCAGGTAGCCGAAGAACGAGATGACGCCGATCGCGATCCCGGTCGCCGCCACCGGAACCCGGCAGTCCTCGAGCAGGGACCAGTAGACGCCCCGGATGACGTACATGACGAGACCGGCGAACACGATGGTCGCGTAGACGAGCCACATGGTCGCCGGGCCCGTCGGGAGCACGCTCAGCAGGACCAGCACCGCCGCAGTGATCGCCATGGCGATGGAGAGCACGCGGGACTTGCCGAACCGGTCGGCCAGGAAGCCGCCGCCCAGGCCACCGATCGGGCGCATCCACAGCACCGCGACCGTCACGATGCCGGCGTTGACCGCCGAGACGCCGTGGTTGACGCTGAGGTAGCCGGAGAAGTAGTAGTGACCCCAGAAGAGCACGTAGCCGCACATCAGGACGACGATCATCAGCCAGACCTCGGGGATCTTGACGATGCGACGCACGGCGGCGACGGTCGACTCGACCTCGACCTCGTCGGCCTCCACGGCCTGCTTCTCGACCTTCCCGGACAGCAGGAAGGACAGCAGCACGGCGACGATCACGATCGTGATGATGTACATGTACACCACCGCCTGGAAGCCCGCCTTGGTCTCGGCGAGGCTGGCTCCGGCCCCACCGGAGAAGTGGGCGAAGAGGCCGACGGCGATGGTGGCGAGGATGGCCTCGACGAGTCCACGGCCTCCGTCCAGGGCGCCGTAGAACCTGCCCCCCTCGTCCCTCTCCGCCAGCAGGCTGACCGTCTTGAGGATCGCGCTCCAGAAGGTGAAGACGGTCGCGAATCCCCAGATCAGGAAGATGTAGAGGAGATACGACTTGTCGGGGATCTGCACATAGAACAGTCCGGCCGCCGCGGTGAGAAGCAGCGACCCGACGATGAGCCACTTGACCGGCACCCGGTCGGCGAGCCAACCGCTGGGGATGTAGCCGACGACGAACACGATGCCGAGCATCGAGTAGAGCCCGGCCAGCTCCGCCTGGGACAGGTCGAACAGCGTGAGGATGGTGGACTCGAAGTTCTGTCGCAGGTAGACCAGCGGATAGATGGATCCGGCCGCGAGGATCAGGAGGACCAGCTGCGCGATCCTCTTCCACCGGGTCAGTTCGGCCTCAGCCATGGGTGACTCCTTGATTCTCTGCCAGAGCCTGATGTACTCGCATCAAGATGGGATCGATGTGCGATGAGATGTCGCCGTGGATGGCGCTCAGCTGCGTGTACAGGTCGCGATGCGCGGGGTGTGGGGAGAAGAGGTCCTGGGCGTGGACCATCTCCCGGCTCGCGGTGTCGAAGTCCGGATAGATCCCGCAGGCCACCGCGACGCAGATGGCCGCACCCAGCCCCGCGGAGTCGCGGACCTCGTTGCGCACGGTGGTGAGTCCGAAGACGTCCGCGAAGATCTGCATGCACACGTCGCTGTACGAACCGCCGCCGGAGACCACGAGGGTGTCCAGGGTGACCTGCCGCTCGTCCTGCAGGGCCATCATGTTGCGGTGCATGGTGAAGGCGATGCCCTCGAGGATCGCTCGGTACAGGTGGCCGTACCCATGCCTCTCGTCCAGCCCGATGAAGACGCCCTTGCGGTACGGCATCGTCGGCGGTGCCAGCCAGTCGAGCAGGCACAGCAGGCCGTCGCTGCCGGCGGGGATCCGGGCGGCGGCCTCGTTTAGCCGGTCCTCGCTGCTGGCGTCGTCCGAGTCGTCACCGGGCGCGACCTCCGCGCCCAGCAGGTCCCTGAGCCAGGACACCGTCCACATGCCGCGACGGATGCCAGCACTCTCGTAGACGTAGGTGTCCGGCTCCGAGCCGAAGTTCGTGAAGTACGACGCCGGCTCGGCCACGAACTCGTGTCCCTGGATCATGCCGGCGATGTAGGTCCCGAGCGAGACGAGCCCGGTCCGCTCGTCGCGCAGCCCGGATCCGAGGGCGTCGGCCGCCTTGTCGTTGGCGGTGTGCACCACCGGGATCCCCGGCGGGATGCCGGTGGCGGCCGCGAACTCCTCGGTGAGCGCTCCTCCGATGTCGCCGGGCAGCTGCAGGCGGTAGAGCATCTCGCGGGGTACGTTGAAGGAGTCGAAGACCTCCTGGTCGGTGAACCACTCCCAGGTGCGGACGTCCATCGGCCACGGGCCGATGTAGTTCGCGGCCGTGTCCACGCGCTGTCCGGTCAGCCGCCCCATGAGGTAGCCGGACGCGGTCGTGACGTGGGCGACGTCGTCGTCGACGTGCTCGTAGGGCCGGGACAGTCGCTCGTCCATCCAGCTCTGCACCGGAGCGGCCAAGGTCAGGTCGTCGCGCACCAGCGCGCGACAGCACCGGATCGAGCACAGGCCGACTCCGACGATGTCGGCCGGGTCCCCGGGGAACGCGGCCATCGCCTGCGACGCGGCGGCGACCACGGAGTCGTAGAGGTCGTCGTCGGGATGCTCGACGACCCCGGGCTCGGGCATGCTGAGCGGGCGCAGCGGCTGACTCGCCTCGCACACGATGCGCCCGTGGGTGTCGAACACCGCGACCTTCGAGCTCTGGGTGCCGCCGTCGATGCCGATGATGAACCTGGTCACCGCCGGTCCCTCCGCACTGTTGCGTCGCTCATCTGACGAGGTACCCGCCGTCGACGCTCAGCACGTGGCCGTTGACGTAGTCGGAGGCCCTGCTCGCGAGGAAGACGGTGGCGCCCATGAGGTCCTGGGTCTGCCCCCACCGGTTGGCCGGGATGTGGTCGAGGACGCGCTGGTTCGCCAGGGGGTCCGCCTGTGTGTCGGCGGTCAGGGCGGTGGCGAAGTAGCCCGGTGCGATCGCGTTGACCTGCACCCCGAACTGGGCGAGCTCGTCGCAGTAGGCCTTGGTGAAGCCGGCGAGGCCGTGCTTCGTGGCCGCGTAGGCGGGAGACCACTGGCCACCCAGGAAGGCGAACACCGAGCAGATGTTGATGACCTTGCCGCTGCCCTGGGGGACCATGTGCTTGGCACACTCGTGCGCCATCTCGAACGCGGCCGTGAGGTTGAGCGCCACCATCGGATCCCAGTGCTCGCGCCCGTACTTCAACACGTCGGGCTCGTTGATCCCCCGACCGGCGCAGTTGACGAGGATGTCGACCGAGCCGAACTCCTCGACGCACGCGTCGACCACCTTCTTCGGGTTGCCCGCCACCGTGATGTCGCAGTCCAGGAAGGAGTAGCGGGCACCGGCCGCCTGGACCAGGCCGCCCGTGGTCCCGTCGTCGGGGACGATGCTCGCGGCCAGGACGTTGGCGCCGGCCGTCGCGAGGGCCAGGGAGAACGCCTGCCCCAGGCCGCTGTTGCCACCGGTCACGATGGCGTTCTTGCCCTTCAGTGAGAAGAACTCGAGAGTGAAGTCTGAGATGTCGCTCGTGGTCATGCGTGTCTTCCGATCGGATGTCGTGAGGGTCTCGTCGCGGTGCGGTGCGGTGCGAGTCAGCTCTCCAACGGGAAGATCGTGCCCCGGTTCATGATCCCCGCCGGGTCGAAGGCGCTCTTCAGCGTTTCGAGCATGTAGAGCGACGAGCCGTACTCCTCCGCGAGGAAGTGGGTGCGGTGCTTGCCGACCCCGTGGTGGTGGCACATCGACCCGCCGTGACGCAGCGTCTCCTCGACGATGATGTTCTGGATGGGGTCGTGGTAGCGCGTGCGCTCCTCGGTGGGGTCCACGTCGACCTTGTAGTAGTAGACGAAGTACATGTTCGTGCCGTTGAGGTAGCTGTGGCTCGAGTGGCCGCCCAGCAGGGAGAACTCCGCCGGGATCTCCGCACGGATGCGCGTCAGGGCGCTCTCGTAGATGTCGTGGATGACGCTCCAGTTGCCCGAGACCTCGGTCGTGAACCCGTTGACCAGGGTCTCGCGGATCTCCTCGCGCTCCTCCGCGATCTTCGAGACGTCCCAGTTGAGGTTGTTGAACCAGTCCTCGATGAGCGCACTGTCGACCCGGTCGGCCGACTCGACCCCGGCGACGATCTCCTCGATGGCCGCGCCCGTCGCCTGGGCGATGCCCTTCGGGCCCTCTGCCATGAAGATGAGGACGCAGCGACCCTCGGAGAAGTCGCTGAAGTGGTACAGCCCGTCCTCCCGGTCGTAGAGCCGCGCCACCGAGGGCCGGTAGCCCTGGGTCACGACCTCCCGCAGGATCTCCAGACCGGTCTTCATGTCGTCCACGAGGTAGCCGTAGAAGAGGTTGTTGTCGGGGTAGTAGGGGAAGATCTTGAGGCTGACCTCCGTGATGAAGTTGAGGGCGCCCTCGTTGCCGAGCACCAGGTGACGGATGTCCGGTCCCGCCGCCCGGCGCGGCACGCTCTTGATGCGGCAGATCTCGCCGTTGGGGAACACGGTCTCGACGCCCACCAGCATGTCCTCGATGCCGCCGTAGAGCGTGGAGAACTGGCCGATCGAGCGGGTGGCGACGAGACCACCCATCTGCGCGAGCGGCTTGGACTGCGGCGAGTGCCCGGTCGTGTACCCCATGGCTCGGAGCTGGTCCTCGAGCTCGCCGAGGACCACCCCGCACTGGGCGGTGACGAGCATGTCGACCGTGTCGATGCTGAGAACCTTGTTCATGGCCGACCCGTCGAGCACGACCGAGTTCTCGACCACGGTCTCCAAGCCACCCTCGGTGGCGGAGCCTCCCGTCCTCGGCACCACGTTGAGGGTGTGCTCGCTGGCGAAGCGCAGGACCTGGGCGACCTCCTCGGCGGAGCGCGGCTTCAGCACCGCCGCGGGGAGCGGCATCGAGTAGATGCCGAAGATGGTCTCCACCTTGTAGTAACGGTCGGTGCTGTTGTCCTTGAGGGTCTGCTCGTCGGTGAGTACCTGCTCCTGACCCAGCATCGCCACGTAGGCGTCGACGATCTCTTCGCGAGTGAGGTGCGACATTTCTTCTGCTTCTCCGATGCAATGGCGGACGGTGGGACCGCGGGGCCGGTCGATGACCGGGGTGCTCCAGCTGGGCACGCGGCTCGCATGGATCCTCGGGATCGGCGCACTGGGGGGTCAAGATCATTGACAACCTGTGTCACGAATTCGCTCGTACACCCCGTCCGCGGACCCCGGGATGACAATTCCTCGTTCTCGTGTATCTTGACATCAAGACATATCGGTCGACGGTGGCGGGCACCGGACCCGTGGTTCCCGGGTCCGCGCGCCGACGGCAAGATGGGTCCGACCCACGACGAGCACTCAACGAGGAGATGACTGATGGCCAGTCGGGACAGCTTCGGTGCCAAGGGCACCCTGGACGTGGACGGCAAGTCCTACGAGATCTTCAGGCTCGACGCCGTCAGCGGCGAGGGCCTGCCTGACGACGCGGTCAAGTCGCTGCCTTTTTCGCTGAAGGTCCTCCTTGAGAACCTGCTGCGCACCGAGGACGGTGCCGACATCACCGCCGACGACGTCCGGGCGCTGGCGGGTTGGGACGAGAACGCCGACCCCGACAAGGAGATCCAGTTCACGCCCGCCCGCGTGATCATGCAGGACTTCACCGGCGTCCCCTGCGTCGTCGACCTCGCCACCATGCGCGAGGCGATGGCCGAGCTCGGCGGGGACCCCACGAAGATCAACCCGCTCGCGCCGGCCGAGCTGGTCATCGACCACTCGGTGATCGCCGACGTCTTCGGCACCCCGGAGGCCTTCGAGCGCAACGTCGAGATCGAGTACGAGCGCAACCGCGAGCGCTACCAGTTCCTGCGCTGGGGCCAGGGCGCCTTCGACGACTTCAAGGTCGTCCCGCCCGGCACCGGCATCGTGCACCAGGTCAACATCGAGCACCTGGCCCGCACGGTCATGGTCCGCGACGGTGTCGCCTACCCCGACACCTGCGTCGGCACCGACTCCCACACCACGATGGTCAACGGCATCGGCGTGGTCGGCTGGGGCGTCGGCGGCATCGAGGCCGAGGCCGCGATGCTCGGGCAGCCGGTGTCGATGCTGATCCCGCGGGTGGTCGGCTTCAAGCTCAGCGGCGACCTGCCCGAGGGCGCCACCGCGACCGACCTGGTCCTCACGATCACCGAGATGCTGCGCAAGCACGGCGTCGTGGGCAAGTTCGTGGAGTTCTACGGCCCCGGCGTCTCCGTGCTGCCGCTGGCCAACCGCGCCACCATCGGCAACATGAGCCCGGAGTTCGGCTCCACGATCGCGGTCTTCCCGATCGACGAGGAGACCCTGAAGTACCTCAAGCTCACCGGCCGCTCCGAGGAGCAGCTCAAGCTCGTGGAGGCCTACGCCAAGGAGCAGGGGCTCTGGCACGACCCCGACGCCGAGCCCCGCTTCTCCGAGCGGCTCGAGCTCGACCTGGCCACGGTCGTCCCGTCGCTGGCCGGCCCGAAGCGCCCCCAGGACCGGGTCTCGCTCTCCGACGCCAAGAACGCCTTCCGCGGCGCGCTGACCGACTACGTCGACGAGGCGGGCGAGGAGAAGGGGTACGACGAGACCGTCGCCGAGACCTTCCCGGCCTCCGACGCCCCGTCCCACCAGGGCAACGGCTCCGCCCCGCCGAAGGACTACCACTCCTCGGCCCCGGCCGACGGCGGCCGGCCGAGCAACCCCGCGCTGGTGGAGCTCGCCGACGGCACCAAGTTCGAGCTGGACCACGGCGCCGTGGCGATCGCGGCGATCACCTCGTGCACCAACACCTCGAACCCGTCGGTGATGATCGGCGCGGCCCTGCTGGCCAAGAAGGCCGTGGAGAAGGGCCTGCAGCGCAAGCCGTGGGTCAAGACCACGCTGGCGCCCGGCTCGAAGGTCGTCTCGGACTACTACGAGCGCGCCGGGCTCACGCCGTACCTCGACAAGCTCGGCTTCAACCTGGTCGGCTACGGCTGCACCACCTGCATCGGCAACTCCGGCCCGCTCATCCCCGAGGTCAGCCAGGCCGTCAACGACAACGACCTCGCGGTCGTCTCGGTGCTGTCCGGCAACCGCAACTTCGAGGGCCGGATCAACCCCGACGTGAAGATGAACTACCTCGCGTCCCCGCCGCTGGTCGTCGCCTACGCGCTGGCCGGCTCGATGGACGTCGACCTGTTCAACGACCCGCTGGGCCAGGACCAGGACGGCAACGACGTCTTCATGAAGGACATCTGGCCCTCCCCGTCGGAGGTCGAGGAGGTCATCGCCGGGGCGATCACCTCGGAGATGTTCAGCACGGACTACGCCGACGTCTTCGCCGGTGACGAGCAGTGGCGCTCGCTGCCCACCCCGGAGGGCAAGACCTTCGAGTGGGACCCCGAGTCGACCTACGTCCGCAAGCCTCCGTACTTCGACGGCATGCCCGACGAGCCGGAGCCGGTCGCCGACATCGACGGCGCCCGGGTGCTGCTCAAGCTGGGCGACTCGGTGACCACCGACCACATCAGCCCGGCCGGTGCGATCAAGAAGGACTCGCCCGCGGGCAGGTACCTCGCCGAGCACGGCGTCCAGCAGCGGGACTTCAACTCCTACGGCTCGCGGCGCGGCAACCACGAGGTGATGATCCGCGGCACGTTCGCGAACATCCGCCTGCGCAACCAGATCGCGCCGGGCACCGAGGGCGGCGTCACCCGCGACTTCACCGCGGGCGGCGAGGTGACGAGCGTGTTCGAGGCCTCGGAGAACTACCTGGCCGCCGGCATCCCGCTGGTCGTCCTCGCCGGCAAGGAGTACGGCTCCGGCTCCTCGCGCGACTGGGCCGCCAAGGGCACCGCGCTGCTGGGCGTCCAGGCCGTCATCGCCGAGTCCTACGAGCGGATCCACCGCTCGAACCTGATCGGCATGGGCGTGCTGCCGCTGCAGTTCCCCGAGGGCGAGACCGCCGAGTCGCTGGGCCTCACCGGTGAGGAGGAGTTCTCGATCACCGGGGTCACCGAGCTCAACGAGGGGCGTACGCCGCGCACCGTGAAGGTCACCGCGACCAAGGACGGGGAGGCCACCGAGTTCGACGCGGTGGTCCGCATCGACACCCCCGGCGAGGCGAACTACTACCGCAACGGCGGCATCATGCAGTACGTCCTGCGCAACCTCCGCCGGGCCTGATCCTCGAGGTCCGCTGAGCTTGACCGCCGGCCCGCCGCTCCCCGTGAGCGGCGGGCCGGCGTCGTACTGCAGTCACGTCGTGGTTCCTGGGTGAGGAGAAGAGCGTGGACGGAGTCCCCTGGGACGTGGTGGCGCTGATCGGGTCGGTCACGCTGGTCGGCGCGTTCGTGCAGTCGGTGGTCGGGCTGGGCGTGGGGCTGCTGGCCGCCCCGGTGATCGCGATGGTCGAGCCCGGGCTGGTGCCGGCGCTGCCGTTGTGGCTGGCGCTGGTGATGTCGGGGTCGATGGTGCTGGGGGAGCGGCGGCACGTCGACTGGCGGGCGATCGCGTGGGCGCTGCCCGCTCGCATCCCCGGGACCGTGATCGGCACGTGGCTGGTGCTGTCCTTCAGCGACCGGGAGATCGGTGTCGCGATCGGCCTGATGGTGCTGGTGGCCGTGCTGCTCACCGTCCGGACCGTCGACGTGCCCGTCACGCCGGTCTCCCTGCTGACCGCCGGCCTGGTGGCCGGCACCACCGGCACCGCCACCTCGATCGGCGGGCCGCCGATCGCGCTGCTCTTCCAGCGCCGGCCGCCGGAGGTGGTGCGCTCGACGCTGTCGGTGTTCTTCTTCATGGGGGTCTGCTTCAGCATCGTCGGGCTGACCGTCTCGGGAGAGCTCAGCGCGGCCTCCTGGCACCTGGGGCTGCTGCTGGCACCGGTGGTGCTGGGCGGCTTCCTCGTCGGGTCGCGGGTGCGCGCCCGGCTGGCCGGCGAGGGGTTCCGCACCGGCGTGCTGGCCGTCTGTGCCGTCTCCGCCCTCGCCCTGCTCGTCCGGTCGCTGACCTGACCTGACCTGGGCGGCCGGGTCCAGGAGTGAGATCAGCGCCGGCGGGGCAGGATCCGCCGCATGGCGACCCTCACTCGACAGCGTGACGGCCACGACGCCCACGCGCGGCGACGTGCCTTCCCCTCCGCGGGCCGGGCGGCCCTGGTCGTCGTCGGCACCTGGCTGGTGGTGCTGGCGGTGGTCGTGGCGTTCGGCTGGCTGATCACCCATGCCCTGCGCAGCGCGGTGCTGCCGTGGGACAACGGTCTCGCGCGCTGGATCGCCGACCAGCGCACCGGTGCGCTGAACGAGCCCGCGGACATCGGCACCCTGCTCGGAGAGACCGTGACCGGCGTGAGCGTCGCGGTCGTGACGGCGCTGGTGTTCTCGATCTGGAAGCGGTCCTGGCGCCCGGCGATCTTCCTCGCGCTCGCCGAGGCCGGCATCGGCGGCTTCTACTACATCGCCACCCACGTCGACCCCCGGCAGCGGCCGCCGGTGAAGATCCTCGACCCCGGCCTGGTCGGCAACCACAGCTTCCCGTCCGGGCACACCGCCACCGCGGTGGTCGCGTACGCCGGGATCGTGGTGCTCGCCGCGGCGTACGCCTCGCCGGCCGTCCGGCACTGGGCGCGGCTGCTCCTGCTGCTGCCGGTCTTCGTGCTGCTCTCCCGGCTCTACCAGGGCGCCCACCACCTCACCGACGTGCTGACCAGCCTGGTCTACGCGAGCGTCTGGCTGCTGGTGCTGGCCCGCACCCTGCTGCCGCTGGGACGATCCTCGGACTGACCCGGTGAGGCGCGACGGACTACGGTGAGGTCATGATCGTGGCCTTCAGCATCTCCCCGTCCGGCGGCGACGAGACCGGCGGCGTCTCCGAGGCGGTCACCGCCGCCATCCGCGTCGTCCGCGAGTCCGGGCTGCCCAACGAGACCAACGCGATGTTCACCAACATCGAGGGCGAGTGGGACGAGGTGATGGGCGTCGTCAAGCGCGCCGTCGACGCCGTGGCCGCGGTCTCCCCGCGGGTCTCGCTGGTCCTCAAGGCCGACATCCGGGCCGGGTACGACGGCCAGCTCACCGCCAAGGTCGAGCGGGTCGAGCGGCTGCTCGAGGGCTGAGGCCCGGCCCCGCCCCCGGCGCGGCGTCCGACCCCGCGGGGCGCGGCTCAGGCGCGAGCCCGGTCCGCGCCGAGCTGGGTCTCGGTGTCGGCGAAGCCCACCGACCGGTAGACCCGGATCGCCAGGTAGCCGGGGTCGGCGACCATCACCAGTGTCCGCGCGCCCATCTCGTCGAGGGCGTGCCGCGACGCGGCGTGCACGAGCGTGCCGGCCAGGCCCTGACCGCGGGCCTCGGGGTGGGTCTTGACCTCCTGGAAGCGGGCCAGGCCCTCGCCGGCGGTGAAGATCCCCAGCGAGGAGCTCAGCCGCCCGTCCAGGAACGCGCCGAACCACTGGCCGTGGCCGGTCTCGACGTTGCGCCGGTGAGCCGCCGCCCGGGAGGTGGCGAACTCCTCGCTGTAGTGCTCCGGCTCGCCGGCGACGGCGAGCGCGACCTGCTGGGCCCAGTCGTCGTCACTGACCAGCGGGCGTACGACGGCGGTCGGGTGCGGGTGCGGCGGCGCGTGCACCGAGGTCGCGGTCATCACCGAGGAGGCGTCCGCCTCGAGGCCGACCTCGGCGAGCGCCGCCAGGTCGTCGGTGCTGCCGGTCGTGCCGTCGACGCCCAGCGCCCGGTGCTGCAGGCCGGGGAACTCCTGCTCGAACCGCTCGAGCCAGAAGCGGCCCGAGCCCGGCTGCGGCGGCGTGGCCAGCAGTAGGAAGTTGCCCCAGTGGAAGCTCGGGTTGGCCGGCGTGCGGACGACCAGGTGGGTGCCCCGGTCCTCCACGACGCTGCCGTCGAGCTGGAGCAGGGCGAGATCGGTCCGGTAGCCCAGCGAGCGCACGTCCACGGGCGCCATCCTCCCCGGCCGGCTCAGAGGTCGCCCAGCGCCACGCCGTCGTCGGCCAGCCGGGTGGCGTCGACCGTCGTGCCGACGATCCGCCGCACGTCGTCGATGGCGTCCCAGTCGTTGGCGTGCATGCCGGCCACGACCCGGTCGCCGTCGAGCCACCAGGCGGTGAAGGTGCGGCCCTCCACGTCGCCGCGCAGCACGACCCGGTCGTAGCCGCCGGGCGCCGCGTGCCCGACGTACTCCATGCCGAAGTCGTACTGGTCGGTGAAGAAGTACGGCAGGGCGTCGGCGTCCACCTCGCCGCCGAGCAGGTTGGCGGCCGCGACCTTGCCGTGCTGGATCGCGGTGTCCCAGTGCTCGACCCGCAGCGGGCGGCCCAGGAGCGGGTGGTCGGCGTTGGCGACGTCCCCGGCGGCATAGACGCCCTCGGCGGAGGTGCGCAGGTGCCGGTCGGTGCGGATCCCGTTCTCGACGACCAGGCCGCCCACCTCGGCCAGGGTGGTGTCCGGCTCGACGCCGACGCCGACCAGCAGGTGGTCGACCACGACACCGCTGCCGTCGCCGAGGGCGACATGCACCTCGTCGTCGGTCCGGGAGATGCCGGTGACGTCGGCCGAGGTGCGCAGGTCGACGCCGTGCTCGCGGTGCATCTCGGCCATCACCCCGGCGACCTCGGGGCCGAGCACCCGCAGCAGGGGGAGGTCCATCGACTCCAGCACCGTCACCTCGGCCCCGGACGTGCGGGCGGCGGCGGCCGCCTCGAGCCCGATCCAGCCGCCGCCGAGCACGCCGAGCCGGAAGCCCGGCCCGAACCGGGCGCGCAGCGCCGCCGAGTCCTCGATCGTGCGCAGGTAGCTCACCGAGGCGCCGCTGTTGTCGGCCATCGGGAACCGGCGCGGCCGCGCCCCGGTGGCCAGCAGCAGGGTGTCGTAGCCGATCGCCTCGCGACCCACGAGCACCTGGCGGCGACCGGTGTGCAGGCCGTCGGCGCGGGCGCCGGTGCGCAGCTGCACGTCGTGGTCGGCGTACCACTGCGGGTCCTTGACCCCGGTGCTGTCCGGCTCGGCCTCGCCGAGCAGCACCGCCTTGGACAGCGGCGGACGCTCGTACGGCGGGTGGTCCTCGGCCGCCAGCAGCACCAGCTCGCCCTCGTAGCCGCGCTCGCGCAGCTCGACCACCGCCGTGCCCGCGGCGAGGCCACCTCCGACCACCACGATCCGATCCGGCATGACTGCCTCCGTCCCCTGTACGACTCGTGCCCGGTGCCCGCCAGCATGGCACGATCGCCCGCATGCACTCCGAGACGCGCAGCTATCGCACCGGCGGGCGGGAGACGGTCCGCGACCTCACCGCGGACTGTGCGGGGTTCGTGGACGGTCGCGGGGACGGGCTGCTGCACGTCTTCGTGCCGCACGCGACCGCCGGCCTGGCGATCATCGAGACCGGGGCCGGCAGCGACGACGACCTGCTGGCCGCGCTGGGCGACCTGCTCCCCGCCGACGACCGCTGGCGGCACCGCCACGGCAGCCCCGGGCACGGCCGCTCCCACGTGATGCCGGCGCTGGTCCCGCCGTACGCCACCGTCCCGGTGCTCGGCGGCAGGCTCGCGCTCGGCACCTGGCAGAGCGTCTGCCTGGTCGACCTCAACGTCGACAACGCCGAGCGCGAGGTCCGGTTCAGCTTCCTCGGCGACGGCGCGGGGGCGGGCCAGGAGCGGGGGGAGCGGTGACCGGGTTGGAGGTCCGTCCCGCGCAGGAGACCGACCGGACGTCGGTGCGCCGGGTCGTGGAGGCGGCGTTCGGCGAGGAGGGCGAGCGGGTCGCCGACCTGGTCGAGGCCCTGCACGCCGCCCGGAGGGTCCAGCTGAGCCTGGTCGCCGAGGTCGACGGCGCCGTGGCCGGCCACGTCCAGCTCAACCACAGCTGGGTGGACGCCCGCGAGGCGCTGGTCGACGTGCTCGTGCTCAGCCCGCTCTCGGTGGCGCCGGCGCATCAGCGCTCCGGCCTCGGCACGACGCTGGTCGCGACCGCCCTGGCGGCGGCTCGGGAGTCCGGCGCGCCGGCCGTGTTCCTGGAGGGCGCACCCGGCTACTACGGCGCCCGCGGCTTCGGCCGCGCGAGCGAGCACGGCTTCGAGCGGCCGTCGGTGCGGATCCCCGACCCGGCGTTCCAGGTGGCGCTGCTGCCCGCACACGAGGCGTGGATGACCGGCCGGCTGGTCTACTGCGACCCGTTCTGGGCCCACGACTGCGTCGGGCTGCGCGACCCGTTGCTCGCCGAGCTGGAGGAGCGACTGGGCTGAGCCGGCCCGGGGCGGCCGGGGCGGGCGTCAGCCAGCCTCGCGAGCCAGCGGCTGCGGTAGGCGTGCGTGGCGACGACCAGGCCCACCAGTACGCCGGCGGCCGCCCAGTTCTCGCGCCACACCGGAGCGAGGTCGACGGGATCGCCCGTGAAGGCCTGCAGCACGCCGGCCGCCAGCAAGGCGACGGCGAAGAGGGTCAGCCGGCTCGCGAGGTCGCGCGGGTACAGGACCTGCCAGGCGGCGCCGGCCAGGCAGCCGACGACCAGCGGCAGCCAGGTCGCCGCGCTGCGGTGCGGGTCCAGGTCGTCCGCGACCTGCAGGGCGGCCATCGGCAGCAGCCAGCCCCACCTGACCGGCCGGCGACGCAACCACCAGGCGGCGAACCTCGACCCGAGCGAGCTCATCACGGGAGAAGCATGCGTCACGGCAGGCCGGTCCGGCGAAACCGGTGAGGCTCTTCGGGTGCCCGCCTCGCTGCGCTCAGGGACCTCCTCCGGACTCACGCTGAGCCCAGCACCCTCCTCGCCAGCGCGAGGTGGAACTCGACCGCGAGCAGCAGGTCGTCGACGTGCACCCGTTCGTCGGCGTTGTGGAAGCCGTCGCGGAGCACCTCGGCGCTGGTCGACCGGAACGGGCTGAAGCCGTACGCCGTGGGCGTGCCGGCGGCCCGCAGGTAGACCGAGTCGGTGAAGCCGGTGCTCAACATCGGCAGCAGCCCGGCGTCGTCGCCGCCGTCCGCCAGCACCGACCGGATCGCCGCCATCAGCTCCGACTCGGGCTCGGACGCGCTGCCGGCCACCAGGTGCTCGGGCCACTCGAGCTCGTAGGCGACGCCGGTGCCCAGCCGGTCGCGCACCTCGCGCTCCACGTCGGCCTCGGTGGTGCCGGGCAGGATCCGGCAGTCCAGCTCCATCCAGGCCCGGGCCGGCATCACGTTGCGCTTGCCGGAGCCGCCGAGCATGGTGGGCGCCATCGTCGTCCCGGCCAGTGCGGGCAGCCAGTCGGCGAGCACCGGGTGCAGCGCGACCGCCGTGGCCACCGCCCGCTCCGGGTCGGCGACCGGCTCGCCGAGCAGCACCTCGAGCGCCGCGTCGACCAGCGGCGACGGCGTACGGCGGGGCAGGCCGCGACCGACCCGGCGCAGCAGCTCCCCGAGCAGCGGCACCGCGTTGTCGCCGACCGCCGGCATCGAGGCGTGGCCCGCCTCCCCGACCGCGACCACGCGGGCGGGGTAGGTGCCCTTCTCGCCGATCCCGATCGTCTGCACCGTGCGGCCGTCGCGCAGCGGGAGGCGCTCGCCGCCGCCCTCGTTGACCGCCATGTCCGGGCGGATGTCGGGCCGGGACTCCAGCAGCCAGCGCATGCCGACGTCGTACATCCCGTCCTCCTCGTCGGCGACCGCGAGGAACCACAGGTCGCCGCGGGGCCGGAAGCCCGAGCGCGCCAGCTCGGCCATCGCGACCGCCCGGGCGGCCACCTCGTTCTTCATGTCGACCGCGCCGCGGCCCCACAGGAAGCCCGCCTCGTCGACGACGGCCGCGAACGGCGGGTGCGTCCAGTCCCGCGGGTCGGCCGGCACCACGTCGGTGTGGCCGACGAAGGCCAGGGACGGCCCCTCGCCGGTGCCCGGGATCCGCGCGACCAGGTTGGCCCGGTCCGGCTCGCGGGCCACCAGCTCGCAGTCCACCCCGGCAGCCTCGAGGTGGTCGCGCAGCAGCTCCGCGGCGACGGTCTCGTTGCCGGGACGGCGGCCGAGGTGGGCCTCGGGGGCGTTGGTCGTGTCCAGGCGGACCAGCGCGCGGGTGAGCTCCAGGACCTCCCGGTGCAGCGGGGTCACGCGACACCCAGCCGGTCGAGCACCCACGCCAGGACCTCGGCCTCGTAGGCGAGGTGGCCGTAGCGCCCCGAGGGCCCGACGTGCGCGCCGGCGCCGGTCTCGACCCGGAACAGGCACCGCGGGCCCCAGTCGGGATCGGTCGCGCGCAGCGCGGCCACCCACTTCGCCGGCTCGCGCACCATCACCCGCGGGTCGTGCACGGCGCCGGTGACCAGCAGGTCGGGGCGACCGCCGGCCGGCGGCAGGTTCTCGTACGGCGAGTACGCGAGCATCCAGTCGAACTCCTCGCGGCGCCGGGGGTCGCCCCACTCCTCCCATTCGGTGACCGTGAGCGGCGTCTCGGCGTCGAACATCGTCGTCACCACGTCGACGAACGGCACCTCGGCGACGACCGCGCGCCACCGGTCCGGGCGCTGGCCGAGGACGGCGCCCTGGAGGAGGCCGCCGGCGCTCAGGCCCCGGGTGGCGATGCGGTCGCCGTCGACCAGCCCCTCTCGGGCCAGGCCGTCGGCGACGGCGATGTGGTCGTCGAAGGTGTGCTGCTTGTGGGCCAGCTTCCCGTCCAGGTAGCGCCGGCGGCCCATCTCGCCACCGCCGCGCAGGTGCGTGAAGACGTAGACCATGCCGCGGTCCAGCAGGCTCGGCAGGGCCGGGTCCCACTCCGGCTCGAAGACGGCCTCGTAGGACCCGTAGCCGTAGAGCAGCGCCGGCGCGGTGCCGTCCAGCGGGGTGTCCCGGTGCCGCATGACGAGGGCCGGCACGCCGGTCCCGTCCGGTGCGGGGAAGGTGCGCCGCTCGGTGACGTACTGCTCCGGGTCGTAGCCGGGGGCCTCCTGCCGCCACACGGTCTCCAGGGCGCCGGTGCCCAGTTCCCAGGCCCGGCAGGCCGCCGGGTGCAGCCACGCGTCGTCCCGCACCATGACGAGACCCCCGTCGTACAGCGGTGATGAAGCGAGCGAGACGTCGCCGCCCGGGAAGTCGCTCTCCACCCGGCCGCCGCCCTGCGCTGCCGCCAGGTCGTCGTGCGGCACCAGCTCCAGCACCTGGGCACCTCGGTCGCGCAGGGTGAGGACGACCCCCGCCGCGAACGCGTCCGCGCGCAGCAGCCGGGTGGACCCCGACGCCGGGCGCGCCTCGGTCCACGCGGTGTGGTCCTGGTCCGCGCCGTCCGGGACCGGCGCGGTCATCAGCCGCAGCTCGACCGCGTCGTCGTCGGTCACCACCAGCAGGTCCTGGCGTCCGTCCGGCAGCCGGCGGTGCTCGGCGTGGTAGCGCACGCCGTGCCGACGTCCGCCCACCGACCAGGGGCCGCGGCCGACGTCGTGGGCGTCGACGACCCAGCACTCGGAGGTGGTGTTGCTCTCGCTCCAGAGCACGACCAGGTCGCCGGTGCGGGTGCCCCGGACCTGGACCTCGAAGTGCTGGTCGGGCTCGGAGAGCACCAGCACGTCCTCCTCGACGGGGGTGCCGATCCGGTGCCGCCACACCTCGTACGGGCGGTAGGCCTCGTCGTGGACGGTGTAGAAGAACCACGAGGAGTCCGCGCTCCAGGCCCCGCTGTAGTAGCTGCGGCCGACCACCTCCTCCAGGTCCCGTCCGGTGCGCAGGTCGCGGAAGCGCAGGGTGAACACCTCCTCGCCGCTGGTGTCCACCGAGTAGGCGAGCAGGTCCTCGTCGGGGCTGACGATGCTCAGCCCCACGTCGAGGTAGCCGCTCTCGTCGGCGAGCGCGTCGATGTCCAGGAGCACCTCGGCGTTCTCTCCCGTTACCGGACCGTTGCGAAATCCGTCGGTCGACGCGCCGTCAGGGAGCGAAATCGGCTTCGAACCGGGGTCGGGGCCGTTGATTTCTCTGACCAACTGCCCGTAGTCACTTCCCGCGAGCTGCCGGTTGTAGTAGGAACACCTCGGACGCCGCGACGGGGGACTCACGTCGGCCTCCGGGACGCGGGACCCCATCTCGGCACGCAGTGTGGTGACCAGGGAGTGCAGATGCGCAGTCGAAGAGTCGTAGAACCCCCGCTCGGCGGCCAGGTGGTCGAGAACCTCGGTCGTGGTCCCGGCCATCCAGCGGTAGGGGTCCGGGCGGGGCACGCCGTGCTCGCGGTGCTCGAAGGGCTCTCGACGGGGCGCAGGAGGCTGCGGGGCAGGAGTCACGGCGGTCAACGTACTGTGCGGCGGGGCCTGGTGACAGCAGGTCTGCTGGCGACGACGCTCGTGCCGGGCGCCGCGCTGACCGCGGCCTCCGCGCCGGCGAGCGCGGCCGACAGCACGACGTTCACGGTGGGCCTGCTCAACGAAGCCGACTCGTTCAACCCGTTCCTGGGCATCGAGGCCGAGTCCTACGAGATGTGGGGGCTGACCTACGACTACATGATCCACTACTCGATGAAGGACATGTCGCCCGAGCCCGGGCTGGCGACGTCGTGGAAGACGTCCGACGACGGCCTCACGTGGACATTCGACATCCGCACCGGCGTGAAGTGGTCCGACGGCCAGGACCTCACGGCCGAGGACATCGCGTTCACCTACAACCGGGTGCTCGAGGGCGGCCCGTGGGGCTCCACCTGGGGCTCCTACCTGACCGGGGTGACCAAGGTGGCCGCGCCGGACGCGACCCACGTGGTGCTCACGCTGAAGAAGCCCAACGCGGTGCTCCCGCTGCTGCCGATCCCGATCGTGCCCGAGCACGTGTGGAAGGACGTCACCACCAGCCAGGTCAAGAGCTACTCGGCCGAGCCGAAGGACGGGCAGCCGGTCGTCGGCGAGGGGCCGTTCAAGCTGGTCGAGGGGACCGCCGGCGGCTCGACGTACCGCTTCGAGGCCAACAAGGACTACTGGGGCGGCGCGCCGCACGTGGACCAGGTCGTCTTCCGCGTCTACAAGAGCGAGGACCCGATGGTCCAGGCGCTGATCAAGGGCGAGATCGACTTCGCCGAGGGCATCTCCCCGCTGCAGGTCAAGTCGCTCCAGGGCCAGTCGGGCATCACCGCGCACAACGGCGACTCCCCGGGCTTCGACGAGATCGCGTTCAACGCCGGGTCGGTGGACACCAAGACCGGCAAGCCGATCGGCGACCCGAACCCGGCCGTGCTCGACCCGAAGTTCCGCCACGCCCTGGGCTTCGCCATCGACCGGGACCAGCTGATCACCAAGGTCTACCAGGGAGCCGGCCAGCCGGGTGACTCGATCATCCCGCCCGCCTACTCCTCCTACCGCTGGACGCCGCCCGCCGACCAGGCCTTCACGTTCGACCTCGACAAGGCCGGCCAGCTGCTCGACCAGGCCGGCTACACCATGGGGTCGGACGGGCAGCGGACGATGCCGGACGGCTCCCCGATCGGCACCCTGCGGCTCGACGCCCGGTCCAGCTCGGACACCTCGCTGAACACCATGAACTACTTCAAGGAGTGGCTCGACCAGCTCGGCATCAAGTCCACGGTGCGGACCTATGAGTCCAGCAAGCTCACCGACATCATCCTCCAGGGCGACTTCGACGTCTTCCAGTGGGGCTGGTACGTCGAGCCCGACCCCGACTCGATGCTCAGCTACATGACCTGTGGCCAGCGCGGCGGCTGGTCGGACTCCTGGTACTGCAACCCGCAGTACGACGCGCTCTACCAGCACCAGCACGAGGAGACCGACCAGGCCAAGCGCGAGCAGGAGGTCAAGCAGATGCAGCAGCTGCTCTTCGCCGACTCGCCGTACCTGGTCACCGCCTACAACACGATCGGCGAGGCCGTGCGCAGCGACCGGTTCGCCTGCTTCCAGCCCCAGCCCGACCCGGGCGGAATCTGGTTGATCCAGTACGGCGTGCACAACTACATCTCGGCGCGTCCGGCCGACCAGGCGGGCAACTGCGACGGCGTGTCCAGCGCGATCGGTGCGACCGCAGCCAGCGAGTCCACCGGCACCAGCAACACCTTCTGGGTGGGCGCCGGGGTCGTGGTCGTGCTGCTCGCCGGCGCGGGCGGCGTGCTCGCGATGCGTCGACGGTCCTCGGTGGGTGAGCGGGAGTGAGCCTCGCCGCCACGCCGGAGTCCGTGACGGCCGCCGAGTCCGGCGCCGTCGCGTCGGCCGGGCGGTCGCGGCGGCGGGGGTACGGACGCTACGTCTGGGCCAAGGTGGCCGGGGCCTGCGGGAGCCTGCTGTTCATGCTCGTCGTGAACTTCTTCCTGTTCCGGGTGCTGCCGGGTGATCCCGCCCGCACCCTGGGCCGGGGCCGGTTCACAACGCCCGAGCAATTGCACGCGTTCGACGCGACGTACGGCCTGGACAAGTCGCTGCCCCAGCAGTTCCTGACCTTCCTGCAGAACACCGCGACCGGTGACCTGGGGGTGTCGCTGAAGTACCGGGTCCCGGTCTCCCAGCTGCTGATGGACCGGCTCGGCACCACGCTGCTGCTGGTCGGCGTCTCCACGCTGCTGGCCACGGCCATCGGCGTGTGGCTGGGGATCCGGGGTGCCTGGCGCCGCGGGGGCGGCTTCGACAAGGCGTCGACCGGCGCCTCGCTGACGCTCTACTCGATGCCGGAGTGGTGGCTCGGGCTGCTGCTCATCGCGGTGCTGGCCGTCGGGGTCGGCCCGGTCCCGGGCATCTTCCCGACCGGGGGGCTGCACTCGATCGACGCGCAGCCCGGGACGGTCTCCTACCTGCTGGACACCGCCTGGCACCTGACGCTGCCGGTCATCACGCTCACGCTCGCCTACCTGGCCGACTACTCCCTGATCATGCGCAGCTCGCTGCTCGACGAGCTGGGCCAGGACTACCTGACGACCGCGCGGGCCAAGGGGCTGCGCGACATCCAGGTGCGCAACCGGCACGCGGTCCCGAACGCGCTGCTGCCGACCACGACCGTGATCGCGCTCAACATGGGCTTCGTGGTGGCGGGAGCGATCACGGTCGAGACCGTCTTCTCGATCCCCGGGCTGGGCCTGCTCGGCACCGAGGCCCTCGAGGTCCCCGACTACTGGGTGTTGCAAGGAGTCTTCATGGTGGCCTCGGCCGGCGTGATCCTGGCGAACCTCGCCGCCAACCTGCTCTACGGCCTGCTCGACCCGCGGGTGCGCACATGAGCGCCGCCGGCGAGCTGGGCCCGGGTACGACGACCCCGGTGCTCTCGGCGCGCCAGCTCACGCGCCGGCGCCGGGCCCGGTCGCTGGCCCGCGGCTGGCGGCTCTTCCGCGCCAACCGCTCCGGCCTGCTGGGACTCGCGGTGCTGCTGGTCTTCGCCGTGGTCGCGATCGCCGCACCGCTGATCGCCTCGGCCGACGGGCTGCAGGTCACCAAGGCGACCGGCGGGGTCCTGGAGCCGCCGTCCGCGCAGTACTGGCTGGGCACCGACGACCAGGGCCGCTCGGTCCTGACGCTGCTGATCTGGGGTGCCCGGATCTCGCTGTTCGTCGGGCTCGCGGCGACGCTGATCTCGATGATCATCGGCACGCTGGTCGGCATCACCTCCGGCTACTTCGGGGGCTTCGCGGGCGCGGCGCTGTTCCGGGTCACCGAGTGGTTCCTGGCCATCCCGTTCCTGCCGCTGGCGATCGTGATGGCGACGGTCCTGGGGCCGTCGCTGCTCAACATCGTGCTGGTCATCGGCGTCACCTCCTGGCCAGGCACCGCGCTGCTGATCCGCAGCCAGACGCTGTCGATCAAGGAACGCCCCTACCTGGAGCGGGCCCGCGTGCTGGGGGCCGGCCGCTGGCACCAGGTCGGCCGGCACGTGCTCCCGAACGTGATGCCGATGGTCTTCGCCAACACCACCCTGACCGTGGCGATCGCGATCCTCACCGAGACCACGCTGAGCTTCCTCGGCCTCGGCGACCCCACCCGGGTGTCGTGGGGCTCGATGCTCGACGAGGCGTTCCACGTCGGCGCGATCACCACCGGTGCGTGGTGGTTCATCGTGCCGCCGGGGGTCTGCGTGGTCCTCGTCGTGCTGGCGTTCACGCTGATCGGTCAGGCCCTCGAAGAGGTCCTGAACCCCCGCCTGAAGGGACGCTGATGAACGACCTGCTCACGATGCGCGAGGTGTCGGTGACCTACCGCACCGAGTCCGGCGAGGTGCCGGCCGTCCGGGACGTCAGCCTCGAGGTCGGGCGGGGCGAGATCGTCGGGATCGCGGGGGAGTCGGGGTGCGGCAAGTCCACCCTGGCCAGCACCGTGCTCCGGCTGCAGCCGGCCAGCGCCACGGTCACCGGTGAGGTGCTCTTCGAGGGCAATGACGTGCTGACGATGGGCTGGGGCGACCTGCGCGTGCTGCGCTGGGCGGGCGCCTCGATCGTCTTCCAGGGCGCGCTGCACTCGCTCAACCCGGTGCGCCGGGTCGGCCAGCAGATCGCCGAGCCGATCTCGGTGCACGAGCCGACGGCGTCCGCACGGGACCTGGCCGACCGCACCGCCGGGCTGCTCGAGCAGGTCGGCCTGCCGGCGTCGCGCGCCCGGGCCTACCCGCACCAGCTCTCGGGCGGCCAGAAGCAGCGCGTGATGATCGCGATGGCGCTGGCCTGCCGCCCCCGCCTGATCGTCGCCGACGAGCCGACCACCGCGCTGGACGTCATGGTCCAGGCGCAGGTCCTCGACGTGCTCTCCGGGCTGGTGCGCGAGCTCGGCGTCGGCATGCTGATGATCAGCCACGACCTCTCGGTGCTGGCGGACCTCTGCGACCGGATCGTGGTGATGTACGGCGGCCGCGTCGTGGAGGAGGGACCCTCCCGCGAGGTCTTCGCCCGCGCGCTGCACCCGTACGCCGGGGCGCTGTCGGCGGCGTTCCCGCGGGTCGGCGACCCGGCCGCGCGGTTCGCGCCGGCCGGGCTGCCCGGTGACCCACCGGACCCGGCCGCGCTGCCGCCGGGCTGCTCGTTCGCACCGCGCTGCGCACGGGTCGTGGAGGAGTGCCACCACGTGCGGCCCGAGCTGCGGACCTACGACGCCGGACGCCGCGCCGCCTGCCTGCGGGTTGGTGCCTGATGGCGGGCTCGCTGCTGGAGGCGCGCGGCGTCTCGGTGGAGTTCGTGTCCCGCGACGGGAGCACAGCCCGGGCGCTGGACGGCGTGGACCTGCAGGTCGGGGCCGGCGAGATCGTGGCGCTGGTGGGGGAGTCCGGCTCGGGGAAGACCACGATCGCCCGGGCCCTGCTCGGCCTGGAGCGCCCCACCGCGGGCCAGGTGTGCCTCGACGGCGAGCCGCTGAAGTACTCCAGCCGGCGCCTGCGCGAGCTGCGCCGGCGCGTGCAGATGGTGCTGCAGGACGCCTCCGGTGCGCTGAACCCGCGGCAGACCGTCTACGAGTCGGTGGCCGAGGGGATCCGGCTGCACGACATGGTCGGGCGCGACCCGGGGGGCCGCACCGAGGAGCAGCTGGTGGCGGCGGCGCTCGCGTCCGCGGGCCTGCGCCCCCCGGAGCGGCTGTTCCTGCGCTACCCCCACGAGCTGTCCGGGGGCCAGCGCCAGCGGGTGCTCATCGCCGGGGCGCTCGGGGTGGGCCCGGAGCTGCTGGTGGCCGACGAGCCGGTCTCCAGCCTCGACGCCTCGATCCGCGGCGAGATCCTCGCGCTGCTGCTCAAGCTGCGCGAGGAGCTCGGCCTGGGCGTGCTGGTGGTGACTCACGACCTCGGCCTGGCGTGGAACATCGCCGACCGGATCGCGGTCATGTACCTCGGCCGGGTCGTCGAGTCCGGGCCCACCGAGCGGGTGCTGCAGGCGCCCGAGCACCCGTACACCCAGGCCCTGCTGTCGGTGGTGCCGGAGATGGAGGGGCTCGAGCCGGTGGTCCTCGCCGGCGAGATCCCCGACCCCGGCCGGATCCCTACAGGCTGTCGGTTCCACCCGCGCTGCCCGGCGCTCGCCGACGGGCGGGCGGCTGCGCACGGCGTCGACGACGCCTGCCGGCGCCAGCGGCTCCCGGTCCTGTCGGCCGATCCGACCGGGCACCACGTCGCCTGCCACCTCGCGGCGGCGCTGTCCGGGCCGCCGGCGCCGGTCGCCTCGGCCGCCGAGGCGGGTCGGTGAGCGGCCGCTCGCTCCTGGTGGTGGGCGCCGGCCCCGGTCTCGGCGGGGCGGTGGCCCGCCGCTTCGCCCGGGACGGGTACGCCGTCGGCCTGGTCGGGCGCGACGCCGCCCGGGTGGCCGAGCTGGCGGCCGAGCTCCGCGCCGCCGGCTCGGCCGCCGAGTCGGCGATCGTCGACATCACCGACGTGGCGGCGGCCACCGAGGCCGTCACCGGCCTCGGGCAGCGACTCGGAAGCATCGACGTCCTGCACTTCAACCCCAGCGCGTTCCGGCAGCAGGACCCGCTGCACCTGACCGTGGCCGGGTTGCTGGAGGACGTCGCGCTCGGGGTCGGGGCGCTCCTGACGGTGCTCCAGGCGGCCCGGCCGTTCCTGGCGAGCGGGGCGCGGGTGACCGCCACCGGCAGCATGGCCGCCGACGAGCCGTGGCACGAGGCCGCGTCGTTGGGCGTGCAGAAGGCCGGGCTGCGCAACCTGGTCCGCAGCATCGACGCGACGCTGGCGCCCGCCGGCATCCGCGCGGTCTCGGTGACGGTGCGCGGAACGCTGGCGGAGCAGGGGCCGTTCTCGCCGGGCCGGGTCGCCGAGGCGATCCACGCGGCCGCCGGCCGCCCCGCGGAGGACTGGCGGACCGAGGTGGCCTACGACGGGTCCGGCGACGGGACCGGCGACGGGGCGGCGGTGGACTGAGGTCCCACCGTCCAGCGGCGGTGCGAGACCTGTTCCCCGTCGAGGGTGGCGGTGGTCTCGATCGCCACGTCGAGCCCCGCAGCGGTCACGGTCACGTCCATCGTGGAGCGGACCCGGACGTCGACGCCGGGCCAGGCGAGGGCGAACGTCGTGTCGGCGTGCGCCCGTTGCTCGAACGTGCGCCGGTCGACGCTGACCTCGCCGCTGTAGTCCTCGCGCGCCCGGCCGTCGTACGGCGTGGCGTAGTCCTCGCAGGAGGCGGTGACGGCGGTGGTGGTGCGGCGCAGCACGTCGTCGCGGATCTCCCAGGTGACGCCGTCGGCGCTCTCGGCGGAGCGGTCCGCGCCGGCCGGCAGGTCGGGGGTGGGATGGTCGCCCTCGAGCAGCGGCAGCTCGAGCTCGCCGCCGTGCACGGAGAGCGTCACCGGCCCCGGCGGCGCGACGGTGTTGGGCCAGTCCGCGCCCGCGATGCTCACCCGCAGCAGCTGGCCCGGGGCCCAGGTGTAGGCGCAGGCGTCGAGGACCACCGTGACGTCGTACTCCCGGCCGGGCACCAGGGGTGCGGGTGGCCCGTGCACACCGTCGCGGAAGGCCAGGTCGAGCGTGCCGCGGGTGACCAGCGCCGAGGTGCCGTCGGGGAAGACGTCGCAGAGCTTGACCGAGAGCGAGGCCGCGGGCGCGTCGGCGCTGACCCGCAGCCGCACCCGGGGGTGGCCCACCACCGGTGCGGGCGGTGGGGCGCTCTCCCAGGTGAGCGAGCGGGCGTCGTCGGGGCGCTGGTCGAGCGAGAGGCCCCAGGGCAGGTGTCCGGCGCAGTCGATCCAGGCCGCGGTGCCGACGTCCGGCTCGACCGTGAGCTGGGCGGCGCCGTCGAGGGGCGTCGTGTGCAGGACGGTGGGCGGCACCGACGGCAGCCGCAGCCACGATCCCTGGTGGCGGTCGAGGTCGGGCTCGGGTCGCGTCGAGCTGCGTACGAACACGTCGCAGTGCGAGGCGAAGGGCTCCCGCGCCATCTCAGGGCGCAGCCACCGGTCGAACCAGGCGGCCATCTCGGGGCGCAGGTCGACCCGGGGGCCCGACATGGCGGTCGTGGGATCGGCGTGCGCCCACGGGCCGGCCAGCAGGCGGTGCGGCACGCCGTCGGCCGCCAGGGCGGCGACCGTGCGGAAGGAGTTGTTGCGGTAGCCGTCGGCCCAGCCGGCGACCAGCATCACCGGGCAGCCGATCCGCTCGTAGCCGGCTCCTGCGCCGTCCAGGCGGACCGACCCGCCCCGCCAGTAGTCACCGTGGACCCGCTCCCGCAGCCAGGTCAGCACCCATGGCTCGTTGGCCTCCAGCCGCCGCTGCCACTCCTGGCGCCAGCCCGGGCCCCACACGTCCGGGACGGGCGGCAGCACGCACATCGGCGTCATGTAGTGGCAGTAGTCGACGAGGTCGACCAGCCGCAGCGCACCCCCGCGGTAGTGCACGTCGTCGGTCCACCGGTCGTCGCTGGCATAGATCGCGCAGACGGCCTTCAGCGCCGGTGGCCGCTCGCAGGCGAGCTGCAGGGAGTTGAAGCCGCTGTACGACGTGCCGAACATCCCGATGTTGCCGTCGCACCAGTCCTGGTCGGCCAGCCAGGCGATCACCTCCACCAGGTCGCGCTGCTCGGTGGAGGGGTACTCGTCGGTCGCGTCCCCGCCCGAGGAGCCGGTGCCGCGCAGGTCGAGCCGGCAGACGGCGTACGCGTGGTGGTCGCGGAGCTCCTCGTAGCCGGTGGCGTAGGACGCGGTCAGGTCGTCCTTGCGGTAGGGCAGCGCCTCCAGCAGACAAGGCTGCGGCCCCAGCGCCGGGTCGGGCAGGAACAGGGTCGCCGCGAGCTCCACCCCGCCGGTGACCGGGACGCGGACCTCGCGGGTGCCGCCGGTCACCGGCGCAGGAGGGCGAGCACGCCGGGGGAGTGCAGCGACTCGCTCGTGTGGCCGTCGCGCCCGACGGTGGTCGGTGAGGTGAACATCGAGTCCAGCACGGCCTCCTCGGCCGCCTCGACGACGCCGGCGAACAACGGGTCGAGGGCCCGGCCGCCCAGGGCGGTCCGGTCCGGGGTGCCGTCGCGGTCCAGGCGCAGCCCGGTGCCGAACCCGAGGAAGATCTCGCCGCTGCCGTGGTGGGCCACCGAGCCGCTGCGCGCGAGTCCCAGCCCGACCCGGCGGGCCAGCCGGGCGCAGGCGGCGCCGTCGACGGGGGCGTCGGTCACGACGAGGCCGATGCAGGAGCCGGCCGGCTTCGCGGGGCCGCTGACGACCGGCGGCAGCTGCCGGCCGACCGGCGTACCGGCGACCACGAGCTCCTCGCGGACCCCGAAGTTCGTCAGCAGCAGCACGGCGACCGTGTGGTCGCCGACCGTCCGGGAGGCGGTGCCGATGCCGCCCTTGAAGCCGAAGCAGGACATGCCGGTGCCCGCGCCGACCGCGCCCTGCTCGGGCGGCTCGGCGGAGCCGCGGCTGGCCAGCGCGGCGGCGTGTGCGGCGCGCACGTCGTCGCCGGTGACCTGCATCCGGCGGCAGTCGTTGAGGTGGGAGTCGTCGCACTCCGCGACCACAGGGATCACCACGTCGTCGGCCACCTCCGGGTGGGCCTCGAGCGCAATCTCGCAGGCCGCGTCGTAGACGCGTCCGAGCTGCATGGTCGAGGTCAGGTAGACCGGCGTCTCGGCCGAGCCCCACTCGCCGGCGGTGAGGAAGCCGGTGCACTCGCCGGCGCCGTTGAGCACCGCGCCGCCGGCCGGGACCGGGCGGCGGTAGGCGTCCTCGGCCAGCACCAGCACGCTCACGCCGGTGCGCGCGACGCCCCGGCCCTCGGGCGGCGCCGGCTCGTCACGGTGCACGGTCGTGTGGCCGAGCCCCACGCCGGGGACGTCGAGCACGGAGTTCGTCGGGCCGGTGGGCATCGCCCCGATCACGATCCCCAGCTCTCTGGCGCGCGGCATGGGGTCATCCTGCCGGACCCCGGTGACCCGCGGTGGGATGCTGGCGTCCGTGACAGCCTCCTCGATCCCGGTCGTGTGGTCGCCCGACACCCGGTTCCACGACCCGAAGCACGAGATCTGGGTGGGCGCCACCACCCCCGCCGTGGAGGTCGCGGAGCGCGTCGACACGATCCTGGCCGCGCTGGCGGGCTCCCCGTTGCGGGACGCGCGGGCGCACGGGGACGAGCTGCTGGCGGCGGTGCACGACCCCGAGCTGCTGGCGTTCCTCGAAGGGGCCGCGGAGGCGTGGACCGCGGGCGGCTACGCCGAGCTGGTGGGCCAGGACCGGGTGGTGCCCTACTTCTTCCCGACCGAGGCGCTCCTGCAGGGCATGCCGCCGACCCCGGCGGTCGCGACCCACGGCCGGGTGGGCCGCTGGTGCTACGACACGATGACGCTGGTCGGTCCTGGCACGTGGCCCGCGGCTCGGGCCGCCGTGGACGTGGCGCTGACCGCGGTCGACGTGGTGGCGGCGGGGGAGCGGACGGCGTACGCGCTGTGCCGGCCGCCCGGGCACCACGCCACGCGCAGCGGGTACGGCGGCTCCTGCTACCTGAACAACGCCGCGGTGGCGGCCGAGGGGCTGCGCCGCGCCGGTCACGAGCGGGTGGCGATCGTCGACGTCGATGCCCACCACGGCAACGGGACCCAGGCGATCTTCTGGCAGCGACCGGACGTGCGCTACGGGTCGGTGCACGTCGACCCGGCGGCCGGGTGGTTCCCGCACCTGTTCGGGCACGCGCACGAGACCGGCGCGGGCGCGGGAGAGGGCGCGAACCTCAACCTGCCCCTCGCCGAGGGCACCGGGGACGGGCCGTGGGTCGAGGCGGTCGAGCGCCTGGCGTCGTGGGTGTCCGGCTCCGGCGCGTCGGCGCTGGTCGTGTCGCTGGGCGTCGACGCCGCGGCCGACGACCCGGAGAGCCCGCTGCTGGTCACCGCCGAGGGCTACCGGTCCGCCGGCGCCCTGCTCGGCGGCCTGGGGCTGCCCGCCGTGGTGGTGCAGGAGGGCGGCTACCACCTGCCCTCGCTCGGGGGGCTGGTGGCGGCGTACCTGGAGGGCCACGGCTCCTGACCACAAGTCGATCGAACAGACGTTCGATCGACGGCGTACCATGGCGCCATGCCCACCTACGTCGCCCCGCCCGGCTGGCCGGCCGAGGTGCGACCGCCGGACGCGCCCGACTGGGAGCGGACCGCGCAGGCCTGGCTGCTCGACCTCTGTCCGCCGGAGTTCCGCTCCTACCCGGCGCTGCGCCGGCATCTGGTGGTGCTCGCCCGGTTCGCGGTGCTGCACGTCGAGGCCTGCCAGGCCGCGGTGCGCCGGGGCCTGAGCGAGGCGAGGGCCGACCTGCGGGACGTGGCGATGCCCGACGTCGTGGAGGCGGCGGTGCAGACGTGGCTGGCCGAGGACGCGCGGCTCTCCGGCGTACGCCGGGCCGTGGGACTGGTCGAGGAGGCGCTGCGCGGCCGGCGGTTCGTGGCCCGGCTCTGATCGCCTCAGCGCCGCGAGGCCGGGGAGGCCGGGGAGGCCACCAGGCCCAGCGCATGCGCGTGACGCACGACGTCCGCGCCGACGGGATCGTCCTCCTGCAGGTAGGCGACGGCCTGGGCAAGTGGAAGCTCGAGGACCTCCGCGACCGTCTCGCCGTCAGCCGGGTTGGTGGGCTCGCCGACGATCCGTACGTCGGCGACCGCGTAGGCCCACAGACTGCGCGGGTGCGGCAGGTGGGGCCGGAACGGGCGCTCGCGGCAGCTGTCGGCCACGTGCGCGGCGAAGCAGCGGACCTCACCCACGATCTCCGCGGCCGGGGTGACCGCGACGAGATGCAGGCGCGAGACCAGCTCCTGCGAGGCGAGCTCGGTCGTGTACCGGACCCGGGCGTCCGCGTAGTCGACGTACGCCTCGCGAAAGAGGTCCGGGAACCGCGCGCTCCAGAAGGCGTCACCTCGTCGCATGCCCGTCAGCCTCCCAGGGCGGAGCGGCGGGCGCTGCAGATCGCTTGGCCGGGCGCGGGTCGTCCTTCCGGGCGACGCTCCCGCCCGCGGGAGATTTCTTTACTTTCGAATTTGCTGGTCCTGTGCAAGAAGGGCGGTTCTGGGCCCCGGGGTGTCGGTGCCGGGTGCTTGCATGGGTGCATGTTGATCACCGACCCGGCCGGGGAGCCCGTGGAGCTCGACGAGCTCGACGGTGACGCCACGCTGTCGGTGCTGTCGAGTCTGAAGGTGCAGGCGCGGGCGGTGGAGCGGGACAAGCTGCGGGTGGTGGCGCACTGGTGTGTGCTGCACCCCGCCACCGCCGAGGACGGGGTCGCCACCTGGGATCCCTCGGGCCTGCCGGGGGTGCTGGGCCAGGAGGAGTCCCTGGGTGGGGAGGGCTGTCCGCCGGTCGCGGCGTTCACCCCCGAACCCCTGGCCGCCACCTTGGGGGTCTCCAAGCACGCGGTGCGCCAGTTGATCGCCGACGCCCTGGACCTGGGCCACCGGCTGCCCCGCTGCCGGCGGCGGGTCGAGGCGCTGGAGGTGGAGGCGTTCAAGGCCCGTCGGGTCGCCCAGCTGACCCACCCGCTGTCGCAGGCGGCGGCCGCGCAGGTCGACGCCGCCCTGGCCCCGGTGCTGCACTCGTGCTCGTTCGCGGCGATCGAGCGTGCCGTCGCGGCCGCGATCGCCGCGCACCATCCCGAGCTGGTCGCCGAGCGGGAGAAGAGGGGCAAGGACGCCTGGGACGTCACCCTTCACCACCCCGGACCGGCCGATTTCGCGGGCACGTCCTGGCTCGAGGCGACCGGGGACACCTTGGACCTGACCGCGTTCTACGACCGGGTCGGCCAGATCGCCGCCGACCTCGCCGACGCCGGCGACACCGACCCCCTCGGCGCGCGGAAGGCCAAGGCGCTGGGGGTGCTGGCCCGCCAGGGCCTCGAGGGCGCGGAGGCCGACCTGGCCACCCTGGTCGGCGCCAGCCAGGCCGATCAGGCCCCACCGGCCCGGCCGAGGCCGCCGCGCTCGCGGAAGCCGAAGACTCACCTGTTCTTGCATTTCACGCTGCTCGAGGCGCTCGGCCTCGCGGTCGATGACGAGCTGGTGTGCGGCCAGGTCGAGAGACTCGGCCCGGTGCTGGAGGAGGCCATCCGGGCCTGGCTGGCCGGCTCCGAGGCGGTCATCACCCCCGTGTTGGACCTCAACCGGTCCTGGGCCGTGGACGGCCACGACATCCCCGCCGCGATGCGTGAACAGGTCGTCCAACGCGACAAGCACTGCGTGCACCCCTACTGCGCCACCGACGCCCGGGCCTGCGACCTGGACCACATCACCCCCTACCTCCCGATGGACGAGGGCGGACCACCGGGCCAGACCAACCCCGACAACCTCGCGCCTCTCTGCCGAAGACACCACCGCGCCAAGACCAGCGGCCGATGGCGCTACCGACGCGACCCCACCACCGGCAACTACCACTGGACCGGCCCCCACCACCGCCACTACCTCACCACCCCGCTAGGCACCCTCGAGCACCAGCCGAACTGACGCGCCCGGTGGTCGCCCGGGCGGTGACCTTGGCCCCTACCCACTCGGGTCGGCACGGCGGTCTCCTCGAAGCCCGGGGAGAGGATCGACGATGAATGGTCCATGGCGTGGTGCCGGCGGCTCCCGGGTGCCCGCCCTGGGGGTCGTGGCCGCGTTGGTGCTGACCCTCGCGGTGCTGGGGCCGTTGACGGTGACGCCCGCGCCCGCCGCAGGTGCCACGGCGGGAGGGACACTTCGCGATCCGTTCAGCCGCGAGATCGTGCGCCGGGGCGACGTCGATGCCGACCCGTACCACATCGAGCATGTCTACGAGGTCCAGTACCGACTCAAGCGGGTCGGCCTCTTCGACGCGGTCCCGAACGGCCAGTTCGGTCCCATCACCGAGGCCGGCGTCAAGAAGTTCCAGAAGAGGATCGGGGTCAGGCCGACCGGGATCGCCAACCGCCCCACCTGGCGTCGGTTGATCAAGCAGAGCGTGCGTGGTCGCGGCGCCGTCCCACCCGGCTGCACGACAAGCGGCTGGCACGCCTGCTACGACCGCTGGTGGCACCAGGTGAACCTCTACCACGACGGGAAGCTGCTCAATTCCTGGCTGGTGCGCGGTGGAGGGAGCTCCACACCCACCCGCACAGGGACCTTCCGGGTGTACTACCGGGATATCGACCATGTCAGCAGCGCCTTCCACACCCCGATGCCCTACGCGCAGTTCTTCTCCGGAGGCCAGGCCCTGCACGGCTCGCGGCTGATGATGGACCCGTACGTCGGGCACAGTCACGGCTGCGTGAACTTCTGGACCGAGGACGCGCGGCAGCTGTGGGCGCTCACCTCCCACAAGCGCCTCCGGGTGCACGTGTACGGACAGTGGAGCTGAACGAGCACGCAGTGTGCGGTCGGACCTCCCGCCGTCAGGGCCGCTTGCTTCGCACGAGAGCGGTGAGCGCGGCGGCGGTGGCCACGAGCCAGAGGGCTGCGAGCCCGGCAGCGAGGTCGCTGCTGCCGTGGTTCGGGTAGTCACCGGTGGCGCGAGGCGGGAGCATGTGCTGCTGACCGCCGTCGCGCTGGTGCACGACCGCGGAGGTGTGCATGGTGACATGGGTGACCACGGCGCCGACCGGGTTGCCGGTCAGGGCGATGGGAACGTTGGCGGCGACGGCTCCGAGCTCGGGGTAGCGCAGGTCCTGGCTGCGGAACTCGGAGTAGCCCAGGTGGTAGGTCGCGGTCACGAACATCGACAGCACGAGGGCCAGGCCCGCGAACGCCGCCCTACGGGCGGTGCTGTGCCGATCGCCATGCAGCAGCAGGTAGGCGACCGCCGCGGGGAACACGAACAAGGTCAGGGCGTCCACGGTTCCGTAGACGAGCCCTCGCCAGACGATCTCGAACCCGAAGTGCCAGCCGGCGGCCCGGGCCGTCCCCGTCTGCGCGAAGATCCCGGCCGCGAGTGCCGCGCCGACCACGGCGCCGAGCACGACGGTCTGCCACAGGTGCAGCGTCCACAGCTCCTTCAGGGCGTCGGCGTAGCGGGTCACGAACGCGGTGAAGAAGACCACCGCTACGGTGAAGTAGCCGAGGTAGTACAGGTCGGGTTGCAGACCGAGCCAGCCGGTGCCCACGGCAGGTACCAGGAAGAACCCCACTGCCGCGGTGGCGTACCACAGCCAGAGTTGCTGGGACGGTGGGCTGGCGTCGCGGGTCCGTGAGAAGTGGACTGAGAAGTGGATCCGGTGTGGGTGGCTCATCTCGCTCATCCCGCTCATCTCCCTCCTGTTCATGAAGCGACCCGCGGCTCCGGGCAGGTAGGGCCAGACGTCACGGCCGCCCAAGGTGCCTGCGGTGGGTCTGCGGCGCGGCCGCTAGCGTGGCGACATGTTGCGATTCGGCTGTGTGATCCTCGTCGACCGCCGGGGGTGGCTGCTGCTGCAGGAGCGGGATGAGCACCCGGCCATCGACCCGGAGAAGTGGTCGCTGTGCGGTGGGCACCTCGAGGAGGGCGAGGAGTACGCCGAGGGCGCCTCCCGCGAGCTCGCGGAGGAGACCGGGGTGCAGCTGGCGCCGCACGAGCTCGAGCTGTTCTGCGAGCTCGACCTGCGGCCCTTCGGCCGCGACTCCCACGACGTGATGGCGGTGTACGCCGCGGCCACCGAGCTCACCGACGACGACATCGTCCTCGGCGAGGGCCGCCAGATCGTGTTCGTCGAGCCCGGCGCCGCCCGGTGCCTGGACCTGAGCCCGTCGGCCGCCGCGGTGGTGCCGGACTTCCTCGACTCCGACCACTACCGGCGGCTGT
Source organism: Nocardioides panaciterrulae (assembly GCF_013409645.1). Taxonomy (NCBI): domain Bacteria; kingdom Bacillati; phylum Actinomycetota; class Actinomycetes; order Propionibacteriales; family Nocardioidaceae; genus Nocardioides; species Nocardioides panaciterrulae. Next base: position 1,863,029 of record NZ_JACCBG010000001.1, read on the forward strand.
GCCGGTGAGCCCAGCGGAGATGGGCGGACGCGAGGAGGGGGCAGTCGCGGTTCTCGATCTGTGACCCGCCCCGATACAGTGAACGGTCGGCACCAACCACGAGAGCGGAGGACACATGGGCCTGCTGGAGTCGATCTCGACGCCCGGTGACCTCGCCGGTCTGACCGACGAGCAGCTCGAGACCCTCGCGAGCGAGATCCGCGACTTCCTGGTGGCGACCTGCGCCCGCACCGGCGGCCACCTCGGCCCGAACCTGGGCGTGGTCGAGCTCACGATGGCGATCCATCGGGTCTTCGAGTCGCCGAAGGACCGGGTCGTCTTCGACACCGGCCACCAGGCCTACGTCCACAAGCTGCTGACCGGCCGCCGCGAGGGCTTCGAGAAGCTCCGCCAGGAGGGTGGCCTCAGCGGATACCCCAGCCAGGCGGAGTCCGAGCACGACATCGTGGAGAACTCGCATGCCTCGACGGCGCTGAGCTACGCCGACGGGCTGGCCAAGGCGTACGCCATCCGCGAGGAGGACCGCCACGTCGTCGCCGTCATCGGCGACGGCGCGCTGACCGGCGGCATGGCCTGGGAGGCGCTGAACAACATCGCAGTGGCCCGCGGGAGCAAACTGGTCATCGTCGTCAACGACAACGGCCGCTCCTACACGCCGACCATCGGCGGCCTCGCGAACGCGCTCACCTCGCTGCGCACCAACCCGCGCTACGAGCAGATCCTCGAAGCGGTCAAGAAGCGGCTCAACGCGGTCAAGGGCATCGGCCCGGTCACCTACGACGCGCTGCACGCGATGAAGCGCGGCCTCAAGGACGCGCTCGCGCCGCAGGGGCTCTTCGAGGACCTCGGCCTGAAGTACGTCGGGCCCGTCGACGGCCACGACCGCGCCGCGATGGAGCACGTGCTGGCCCAGGCCAAACGGTTCAACGGGCCCGTCATCGTGCACGCGCTGACCCGCAAGGGCTTCGGGTACGACGCCGCCGAACGGCACGAGGCCGACCAGTTCCACTCGCCCGGCCCCTTCGACGTCGACTCCGGCCTCGAGGTGCCCAAGGGGCGGATCTGGACCGACGTGTTCGCCGACGAGATCGTGCACATCGGCCAGCGCCGCAAGGACGTCGTGGGGATCACCGCCGCGATGGTGCACCCGGTCGGGCTGCACCACTTCCAGGCCCGGTTCCCCGAGCGCACCTTCGACGTCGGCATCGCCGAGCAGCACGCGGCCACCTCGGCGGCCGGCCTGGCGATGGGTGGGCTGCACCCGGTCGTCGCGGTCTACGCGACGTTCCTGAACCGGGCCTTCGACCAGGTGCTCATGGACTGCGCGCTGCACCGCTGCGGTGTCACGTTCGTGCTCGACCGGTCAGGCGTCACCGGTGACGACGGCGCCTCCCACAACGGCATGTGGGACATGTCGATCCTGCAGGTCGTGCCCGGGCTGCGGCTCGCCGCGCCCCGGGACGCCACCCGGTTGCGCGAACTGCTCAACGAGGCCGTCGAGGTCGAGGACGCCCCCACCGTGGTGCGGTTCCCGAAGGGCCCGCCGCCCGAGGACATCCCGGCCGTCGGCAAGGCCGGCGGTGCCGACGTGCTGGTGCGCAACGGCACCAAGGACGTGCTCATCGTCGCGGTCGGCTCGATGGCCACCACCGCGGTCGAGGTCGCCGACCGGCTGGTCGCGCAGGGCATCGGCGTCACGGTCGTGGACCCGCGCTGGGTCAAGCCGGTCGACCCGGCCATCGTCCAGCTCGCGCGCGAGCACAAGCTGGTGGTCAGCGTGGAGGACAACGGGAAGGTCGGCGGCTGCGGCGCCGTGCTGCTCCAGACGCTCAACGAGGCCGGGGTGACCACGCCGTTCCGGCTGCACGGCATCCCGCAGGCGTTCCTCGAGCACGCCAAGCGGGCGGCGATCCTCGAGCGCATCGGCCTCACGCCGCAGGCGCTGGCGCTGTCGATCGTGGAGGACATCACCGCCTCAACCGCCGCCGAGTCGCTCCTGGAGTCCGACCAGCCCCTGTGAGTCGCCGTGCCGGGCATGCCGGAAGGGCGAAGCGGCCAGCCCCCCGGCGACCAGGGTGAACCCGACGATGGCCACGACCATGACCGGGCGATAGCCGACGGCATCGGCGAGCAGGCCACCCAACGGAGCGCCGATGACGATCATCGCGCGGTTCAGGGACCTCCTGGTGGTGTTCATCCGGCCCTGGAGCTCGTCGGGGGTGATGGCCTGTTGGTAGGCCATCTCGTTGGCGTTCTCCACGCCCATGGCCAGGCCGATGAGGAACTGCCCGCCGCCCGCGAGCACGAGCGCGAGCACCGATGCGTGGCCGTGGTTCTGCACGGGCGCGATCACGATCACCGCCCAGGCGAGCGGCATGACGGCGCGACAGGCGATGACCGTCCCCCCCGCACCCCAACGCATCCCCACCCGGGTGGAGACCGAGCTGCCGAGGAGTCCTCCCACCCCGGCGGCGGCGAAGGCCACGCCCAGCTCGAAGGGGCTCAGCCCGAGCCTGAGCAGGGCGAAGGGCACGAAGACCGTGGTCACGATGCTGTTGCACAGGAACCAGCCGTGCGTCGAGAGCACGACGGGAGCGAGCATCCGGTGACGGTAGATCCACCGGAGTCCCTCGCCGATCTCGCGACGCAGGTGGCGCGGCGTGCCGTCGGGGACCGGGGTCGGTTCGGGCGTCCGGATGCTCGCTGTGGCCAGCGCGGAGACCAGGTAGGAGACGGCGTCGACCAGCACGGCGGCCGGTGCACCGATCGCGGTCACCAGTCCGCCGGCGACCACTGGACCCGAGGTCTGCGCGACCGACGAGCTCTGGTCCAGCCGGGCGTTCGCGGCGAGCAGCGAGGGCCCTGGCACCAGCCGCGGCAGGAAGGACTGGGAGGCGGCGTCGTTCAACAGCGACATGGTGCCGAAGACGACCATCACGACGAGGAGCGTCGGCAGGCTCAGGTCGTCCACCATCCACAGGACCGGGATGCTGAGGAGCAGGACGGCGCGGGCCAGGTCGGTCACGACGAGGACCGGGCGCCGCCGGCGGCGCTCGACCAGGCTCCCCACGACCAGCCCGAGCAGCAGGTACGGCGTCCAGCGCGCCGCGTTCAGGAGCCCGACGTCGCCCGCGGAACCGTGCAGGGACAGCACCACGAGGACCTGGAGCGCCATGGTCGTGACGTAGCTGCCGAACCCCGACACCGTCTCGGCCACCCAGAACCGAGTGAAGTCGTGGTGCCCGAACACGTCACCTGGGGGTTCGTCGCCACCGGTCATCTGCGTCCCCCGAGCCTCACCGTCCGATCGAACGGCTCATGATGTCAAAGCCGACCCGCGTCGGCACCACGCGGTCGCGACCGGCGAGGAGAGGGCGAGCACGGCCATGATCGTCACGCCCGCGTGGCGCACCGCCGCCAGCTGCGTGCCGGTCACGTCGCTGACGTCGTACTCGACGAACTGGGCGACCGCGATGAGGCAGGACAGCAGCAGCAGCCAACGGCGGGACCACGCGGAGCGGCGCAGCATCATGACCGCGCAGGCCAGGGACGCCACGGCCAGGGCGACCACGAAGCCCAGCAGCAGGTGCTCGGCCGTCGAGGCGTCGCCGGTCCAGATCCCCAGTGCGTCGAGCAGGACCGCCGGCCCCACCACGATGGCGAGGACCGCCGGCAGCAGGACCTGCAGCGGCGGTCTCGCGGCCTGGTCGGGCCGATCCACGAGGGGGTCGGCACCGGCCCCCGGTGCCACCGCGGCGAGGTCCACGACGGGAAGGGTGCCGTCGGTGTGCACGGTGTCGCCGCCTCCGTTGCGGGAGTGGTAGCCGGTCGTGAAGTCGAGGAGCGGCTCCACGGTGGCGGCGGGCTCGGCCCGCAGGATCGAGTCCGTGATGAAGTCACGCTCGACGTCGATGTCGGCGTCGATCTTGTGGGTCACCTGCAGCGTGAAGAGCGACAGCCCGACCCGGCGGTCGTAGGTGCCCCCGGCCAGCCAGTCGACCCGGTGCCCGCCGGGGAGCACCCAGCCCGGCGGCGTGCGCCAGAGCCGTACGTGGTGCCGCTGGCCCGGGTTGCCGGCCACCTCCTGCTGGAACGCCGCGTCCTGCTGCCGGCCGAACAGCATCAGCGGACTGACAGGAGCCTGGCTGTAGCTGCGGCCGGACAGCGTCGCGGTGATGATGTGCACCGAGCTGGCCAGCGTCACCGGGTCCGCCTTGATCCATCCCGCGCGGCCCAACGCGGTCGACAGCTGCTCGCCGGTGCCACGGAAGGCGAGGTTGAGCGGGTCGCCGAGCAGTCCGTCGGAGGTTCGGGTCCGGCCGATGAAGTAGTCCGGGACGTAGATCGACGACAGGATCCGGTTCAACCGGGGGAGTGCGAGATAGGCGAGGACCAGCCAGAACACCACGAGGAGGGCGAGGCTCCACCACGAGAGGTCGAGGCTCGCCCGGGCCAGGTCCCAGGCGAGCCAGACCGCGGCGACGGTGCCGAACCCGAAGAACAACCGGTCGACCAGCTCGGTCCGGTCGGCCGGCGCACCCGGCAGGTCGCGCACCTTGTCCGGTAACGCGCTCACGCCTCGATGCTCTCACCGGTCCGAGTGGTGGCGCCTCCTCCTGGCGACAGGAGGAGGCGCCGTCACCGGGTCAGTCGACCTTCATCTCGCCGAGCTCGTTCCAGTCGTCCTGGTCGACGCTCTGGCTGACGATCTTCGGCGTGGCGGCCAGGTACGCCGGCAGCTTCGCCTGCGCGGCCTTGAAGTGGTCGCTGTTCACGTGCCGCCCGCCCGCGTCGCCGTCCCGGAACGCCTCGACGAGCACGTACTCGTTCGGGTCGTCGAGGCTGCGGGACCAGTCGAACCAGAGGCAGCCCTCCTCGGCGCGGGTGGCCGCGGTGAACTCGCGGCTGATCTCGGGCCAGTCCTCGGCGTGCTCGGGCTTGACCTGGAACTTCGCGGTGATGAAGATCATCGGCTCTCCTCAGGAGTCGGCGTCGGGCTCAGTGGAACTTCTTCCCACTCACCTTCTCACCCAGCCCCAGCCGGTCCAGCAGCATCGTCAGGCCGCCGTTCCAGAAGGAGAACCCGGCCCCGGTGATCATCGCGAGGTCGAGGTCCTCCGGCGCGGCGACGACGCCCTCGTCGAGCATCAGCCGCGCCTCCTCGGCGAGCCCAGCCAGCGTGCGCTCGCGCACCTCGGCGGGCTCGAGGACCACCGGCGAGGCCGGCTTCTCGAGCAGTGCCTCGACCTCGGGGTCGAGGCTGCCGTCGGGCCCGTAGTACGCCGCCTTCCGCGCCGCCACCACGCGCTCGAGCGCGGGCGAGACGTAGAACCGGTCGGGGAACGCCCTGTGCAGCGTCTCGTTGTTGTGCAGCGCGATCGCCGGCCCGACCAGCGAGAGCAACATGAACGGCGGCATCGGCGCGACCCCCGCGAACGCGGAGTCGACCACCGGCACCGGCGTGCCCTCGTCGACGATCCGCCCGACCCCGCCCATGAACCGGCCGAGCAGCCGGTTGACGATGAAGGACGGGCTGTCCTTGACCAGGATCGTGGTCTTCTTCAGCGCCTTGCCGGTCGCGAACGCCGTGGCCAGCGTCGCGTCGTCGGTCCGCTCGCCCTTCACGATCTCCAGCAGCGGCATCACCGCGACCGGGTTGAAGAAGTGGAACCCGACGACCCGCTCGGGGTGCTCGAGGTCGGCGGCCATCTCGGTGATCGACAGCGAGGAGGTGTTGGTGGCCAGGATGCACTCCGGCGACACCGTCTTCTCGACGTCGGCGAAGACCTGCTTCTTCACCGACATCTCCTCGAAGACCGCCTCGATGACGAAGTCGGCGTCGGAGAAGGCGTCGACACCCTCGGCTCCGCCGCTGAGTGCGCCGGAGACCAGGGCCTTGTGGCGGTTGGCCTTGTCCCCGCCGATCCGGCCCTTGGCGAGCAGCTTGTCGATCTCGGCGTGCACGTAGGCGACGCCCTTGTCGACCCGCTCCTGGTCGAGGTCGGTGAGCACCACCGGCACCTCGAGCCGGCGCACGAAGAGCAGGGCCAGCTGGCTGGCCATCAGCCCGGCGCCGACGATGCCGACCTTGGTCACCGGTCGCGCCAGCGACCGGTCCGGCGCGCCGGCCGGACGCTTGGCCCGCTTCTGCACGAGGTCGAAGGAGTAGAGCGACGCCAACAGCTCCGGGGTGCGGGACATCGCCTCGAGGGCCTCGTCCTCGCGGGCGAAGCCGGCGTCGCGGTCGCCGTCGCGGGCGGCCTCGATCAGCTCGACGGCCTTCTTCGCCGCCGGGCTGGCACCTCCGGTCTTCGCCTCGACCACCGATCGGGCCTTCGCGACCGCGGCGTCCCACGCCTCCCCGCGGTCGATCTCGGCCCGGTCGACGGTGACCGTGCCGTTGAGCACGTCGGCCGCCCAGCGCAGCGACTGCTCGAGGAAGTCGGCGCCGGAGAAGCAGGCGTCGGCCAGCCCGAGCGCGTAGGCCTCGGCGCCCTTGAGCACCTTCCCGTTGTTCAGAGGGTTCTCGATGATGACCTTGACGGCCTGCTCCGCGCCGACCAGGTTCGGCACGAGGAACGCGCCGCCCCAGCCGGGGACCAGGCCGAGCATGACCTCGGGCAGGCCGAGCGCCGGGGCGCTGTCCATCACGGTGCGGTAGCCGCAGTGCAGGGCGACCTCGAGGCCGCCGCCGAGCGCGAGGCCGTTGACGAACCCGAACGACGGCTTGGCCCGGCCGTTCACCCCGTCCTGCAGCTTGCGCATCACCGCGTGGCCGAGCTCGGCGATCACGCGTACGCCGTCCGGGCCGCCGCCCGCGATCGAGGTCAGGTCGGCGCCGGCGGCGAGGATGAACGGCTTGCCGGTCACGCCGATCGAGGTGATCTCGTCGTCGGCCAGCGCCGCGTCGATCGCGGTGTTCAGCGCGATCAGGCCGCGCGGCCCGAACGTGTTCGGCTTGGTGTGGTCCTCGCCGTTGTCGAGGGTGATCAGGCCCATGACGCCGGCGCTCCGGCCGTCGCCGCCCACCAGGGTGACCTTGCGCAGCTTGGCGTCGGTGACCCGTTCGGCGTCGGTGGCGAGCTCCTGCGCGCGGGCCAGGAGGTTGTCGATGGCGCTCACGCGGCCGCTCCCTTCCAGTTCGGGTTCTCCCAGATCACGGTGCCGCCCATGCCGATGCCGATGCACATGGTGGTCAGGCCGTAGCGGACGTCGGGCCGCTCCTCGAACGCGCGAGCGAGCTGGGTCATCAGGCGGACACCCGAGGAGGCCAGCGGGTGGCCCATGGCGATCGCGCCGCCGTAGGGGTTGACGCGCGGGTCGTCGTCGGCGATGCCGAAGTGCTCGAGGAAGGCCAGCACCTGCACGGCGAAGGCCTCGTTGACCTCGAACGCCTCGATGTCCTCGATGGTCAGGCCGGCCTGCTTGAGCGCCTTCTCCGTGGCCGGGATCGGCCCCGCGCCCATCACCTCGGGCTCCACGCCGACGAAGGAGTAGGAGACCAGCCGCATCTTGACCGGCAGCCCGAGCTCGCGGGCGGTCTCCTCGTCGGCCAGCAGCGCGGCGGTCGCGCCGTCGTTGATGCCGGCCGCGTTGCCGGCGGTCACCCTGCCGTGCGCCCGGAAGGGCGTCTTCAGCGTGGCGAGGCTCTCGAGCGTGGTGCCGGGGCGCATCGGCTCGTCGGTGGTGGCCAGGCCCCAGCCCTGCTCGGCGGAGCGGGTGGCGACCGGCACCAGGTCGGCCTGGATCTTGTGGTCGGCGTACGCCGCCGCGGTCTTCTCCTGCGAGCGCACGGCGTAGCGGTCCACGCGCTCCTTGGTGATCGTGGGGTAGCGGTCGTGGAGGTTCTCGGCGGTCTTGCCCATCACCAGCGCGTCGGGGTCCACGATCCGCTCGGAGAGGATGCGCGGGTTGGGGTCCACCGACTCGCCCATCGGGTGGCGGCCCATGTGCTCGACGCCGCCGGCGATGGCGACGTCGTAGGCGCCGAACGCGATGCCGGACGCGGTCGTCGTGACCGCGGTCATGGCGCCGGCGCACATCCGGTCGATCGCGTAGCCGGGGACGCTCTGGGGCAGCCCGGAGAGCAGGGCGGCGGTCCGGCCGATGGTCAGGCCCTGGTCGCCGATCTGGGTGGTGGCGGCCACGGCCACCTCGTCGACCCGCTCCGCGGGCAGCGAGGGGTTGCGGCGCAGGAGCTCGCGGATGCACTTGATGACGAGGTCGTCGGCGCGGGTCTCGGCGTACTGGCCGTTGGCCTTGCCGACGCCGAAGGGGGTGCGCACGCCGTCGACGAAGACGACCTCTCGCAGCTGTCGGGACACTCTCGGGGGTCCTCTCACGAAGGGACGGGGATCTGGCGTCACGTTACCCTGCGGTAACAACGCGGCGACACCGGCCTGCGGTGTGGCTGTGCTCACCCGGCGGGGCGCAGTGTGCGGGGGCGGACGCGGGGAATATCGTGAGTCGTCCGGGTGCTGCGCCTGCCGCGGCGGACGACCGTCCGCCGGACCGCCGTCCGGACCGCAAACCCGAGGAAGGGGCCGACCGTGCCGCAGGAGCCGCGTCTGGTGCACATCGTCGACGACGTGCCCGAGCTGGAGGAGGCCTCGCCGCTGACGATGGTGGTGGTCCTCGACGGCTTCCTCGACGCCGGCAACGCGGCCGCGAGGGCGGCCCGGCACCTCGTGGACCTCGGTGAGGGCCCGGTGGTGGCGACCTTCGACGTCGACCAGTTCCACGACTACCGGGCGCGCCGGCCGGCGATGTCGTTCGTGCGCGACCACTACGAGGCGTACGACGCCCCGCGCCTGGTCGTGCGGCAGCTGCGCGACACCGGCGGCACGCCGTACCTCCTGCTGCAGGGCCCCGAGCCCGACAACCGCTGGGAGGCCTTCTGTCGCTCGGTGCGCGAGGTCGTCGAGCGCTTCGGGGTCACCCGCGTGGTCAGCATGGGCTCGGTGCCGATGGCCGTGCCGCACACCCGGCCGATCGCCGTCACCCACCACGCCAACGACCCGGACCTGCTCATCGGCGCCAGCGCCTGGAGCGGCGAGCTGCGGATCCCCAGCAGCGCCCAGGCGCTGCTCGAGCTGCGGCTGGGGGAGTGGGGCCACGCCGCGCAGGGCTTCGTCGCCCACATCCCGCACTACCTCGCCCAGCTGGACTACCCGAAGGCGTCCGCAGCGCTGCTGGAGCAGGTCGAGCGGGCCGGACGGCTGACCATCGACCTGTCCGCGCTGCTGGTGGAGGCCGAGGAGCGCGAGCTCGAGATCACCCGCCACCTGGCGGCCAACGAGGAGGTCCACCAGGTGGTGGTCGCCCTCGAGCAGCAGTACGACGCCTTCGAGCGCGCGCAGGCGTCCGGGAGCAACCTGCTGGCCGAGGATCAGCCGCTGCCGACCGGCGAGGAGATCGGGCGCCAGTTCGAGCAGTTCCTCGCCGGCCTCGACCACCCCGACACCGACCAGCAGTAGCCCGCCGTCCCCCTCCCCGTCCCTAGGATCCGCCTGTGCCCGCACCCGCCTCCGCCCAGGACCTCGTCGAGCTGCTCGAGCTCGAGGAGATCGACGTCGACCTCTACCGCGGCCGGCAGTCCGACACCGACCGGCAGCGCGTCTTCGGCGGCCAGGTGGCCGCGCAGGCGCTGATCGCCGGCATCCGGACCGTGGCGCCCGAGCTCGCGGTGCACTCCCTGCACTCCTACTTCCTGCGTCCCGGCGACACCCGGATCCCGATCGTCTACGACGTCGAGCGGATCCGCGACGGCCGCTCGTTCAGCACCCGGCGGGTGGTCGCCCGCCAGCACGGGCGGGCGATCTACTACCTGACCGCGAGCTTCCAGCGCGCGGAGGACGGCCTGGAGCACCAGGACGTGATGCCCCAGGTGCCCGGCCCCGACGAGGGCATGAGCCTGGCCGAGCTGTGGCTGAAGAGGCAGGACGGCGACCAGGCGCAGTCGCTGGTCAAGGAGTTCGCCGCGCTGGACGCTCGCTACCTCGGCAACTCGCTGCGCGGGTTGGAGGAGGACCCGGACCGCCCGGCGCGGGCGCGGATGTGGCTGCGCGTCACCGAGGATCTCGGCGACGACCCGGTCCGTCACCTCGCGGCGTTCACCTACGCCAGCGACATGAGCCTGCTCGGCGCCACGCTGACGCCGCACAAGGCGGGGCCGCCGCAGATCCAGATGGCCTCGCTGGACCACACCATCTGGTTCCACCGGCCCTTCCGGGCCGACGAGTGGTGGCTCTACGACCAGGCGTCGCCCTCGGCGCAGGGCGCGCGCGGGCTGGCCATCGGGCGGGTGTTCGCCCAGGACGGCCGGCTGGTGGCGACCGTCGCCCAGGAGGGCCTGATCCGCCCGGTCACCCCCCGCGACTGATCAGGCCGCGCGGGTCCGGCCCGCCAGGTGCGGCGCGCCGCTCTTCGGGCTGCTGAGCGAGAAGGCGTAGCCCGGGCCGTCCTCGGACTCCGCGAGCCGGCGGGACCCGAACGCCACCGACCCCGGCAGCAGGATCGGCTTCTTGAAGGCGACCTGGACGGTCGCGGCGTCCGGCAGCCGGTTCTCCAGCATCGCCACGCAGCGCGCCATGCTCCACATGCCGTGCGCGATCTGGCGCGGGAAGCCCAGCGCCTTCGCGGTCAGCGGGTAGAGGTGGATCGGGTTGTGGTCGCCCGAGACCGCGGCGTACCGGCGGCCGAGGTCGGCCGGCAGCCGCCACACGATCCCGGTCGGCGGTGCCTCGGGGAGCTCCGAGCCGCGGTCTGCGGCCGCGTCACCGCGCCCGCGGCGCAGGAACGTCGAGGTCTCCTCCCACACCGGCTCGCCGGCGGAGTGCACGGTGGTGACCATGTCGAAGACCCTGCCCTTGGCGTGCGGGCGCAGGTCCCGCGCGCGGGCGGTCACCTGCAGCCGCTCGCCGGCGGAGATCGGCCGGTGCCGGGTGATCGTGTTCTCCAGGTGCACGGTGCCGATCGCCGGGAACGGGAAGGAGCCGTCGGTCATGATCGCCATGTGCAGGCCGAAGGCCAGCAGGTGCGGGTAGGGCAGCGGGAGCGTGTCCTTGGCCGGGAAGCCGCAGACCCGGGCGTAGGCCGCCACGTGGCCGGGGTCGACCTCGACGTCGTGCCGGGTCAGCACCAGGTCGGGCAGGTCGTCCCCGCTCCTGCGCACCCCCGGCAGCGCGTTGACCCCGGGGAGCGCGGGCAGCGCGGCCTTCAGCATCATCGGCAGCGCGCCGGGCGTGCCCTCCACGACACGGGTCTCCATCAGGCCCCCAGCATCATCTGGCCGCAGACGCGGACCACGTTGCCGTTGACGGCGGTCGAGCCGGGGCTGGCGAACCAGGCGATGGCCTCCGCGACGTCGATGGGCAGGCCGCCCTGGGACATGGCGTTCATCCGCTGGCCGACCTCGCGGGTCGCGAACGGCACCGCGGCGGTCATCTGCGTGATGATGAAGCCGGGCGCGACCGCGTTGATCGTGATGCCCTTCGTCAGCTCCCCGGCCAGGGAGTCCACGAGCCCGATCACGCCGGCCTTGGAGGCCGCGTAGTTGGTCTGGCCCACGTTGCCGGCGATGCCGGCGATGGAGGCGACGCCGATGATCCGGCCGTTGTCGTGGACGACGCCCTGGTCGAGCAGCTCGCGGGTGATCCGCTCCGGGGCGATCAGGTTGACCTCCAGGACCTGCTGCCAGCGGTCTCCCTTGTCCGACGGCGCCATGTTCGCGAGCTTGCGGTCGCGGGTGATGCCGGCGTTGTGCACGACGACGTCGACGCCGCCGTGCTCCTCCTTCAGGTAGTGGGCGATCCGCTGCGGGGCGTCCTTGGCGGTGATGTCGAGGACCAGGTGGTCGCCGTCGAGCTCGCCCATCACGGACTGCAGCTCGCTGGCGGCCTGCGGGACGTCGACGCCGACCACGGTGGCGCCGTCGCGGTGCAGCACCCGGGCGATCTGCTCGCCGATCCCGCGGCTGGCGCCGGTGACCAGGGCGACCTGGCCGGCCAGCGGTCGCTGCCAGTCGGTGACCTCGGCGGCCTTCGTCGTACCCGTCGCGCCGACCCGGACGACCTGGCCCGAGACGTAGGCGGACTTGGGGGAGAGCAGGAACGCCAGCGTCGACGCGGTGGCGGCCTCGGCGCCGTCGGCGACGTAGACCAGCTGCACCGTCCCGCCCCGGCCGACCTCCTTGCCGAGGCTGCGTGTGAAGCCCTCCAGCGCGCGCTGCGCGACCCGCTCACCGCCCGCGACGGACTCCGGCGGCGTGCCCAGCACGATCAGTCGCGGGCAGCTGTCCAGGCTTCGCAGCACCGGCGTGAAGAAGTCGCGCAGCGCGACCAGGTCGGCGGAGCTGGTGAGGCCGGTGGCGTCGAACACCAGGCCCTTGTACGTCGCGCCCTCGGACGTCGCATCGGCGTCGGCGGACCGGACCGAGGCGATGCCGAGGCCGTCCAGCAGCTCGGGGAGCGAGTCGCCGAGCCGGCCGCGACCGCCGACGAGCACGGTGCCGTCGACCAGCGGTGCGCCTTCGGTCCAGCGCTCCAGCCTCGCGGGGGCGGGCAGGCCGAGGTTCTTCACGAGCAGCTTGCCGATCGGCGTCTGCACGAAGCCCTGGTACTTGTCGCTCATGCGTCGGGATCCTCCGTTGATCGTGAGCCGGCTGGGTCGTCCGAGTCCATGCAACTCGATGTGTAACTCTGCGTCCACATTTCGTGACGTGCCCCTCATAACCTTCACTCCCGAGGGCCGCAGCGCAAGGATGTCTGGCCATGAGGACCGAGACCCGCCGCGTCGCCGTGATCGGCGGCGACCGCATCCCGTTCGCCCGCTCCAACACCGCCTACGCCGACGTCTCCAACCAGGACATGCTCACGGCCGTCATCGACGGCCTGGCGGCCCGGTTCGGGCTCGAGGGCGAACGACTCGGCGAGGTGGTCGCCGGCGCCGTGCTCAAGCACGCCCGGGACTTCAACCTGGCCCGGGAGGCGGTGCTGGGCTCGCGGCTGGCGCCGGAGACGCCGGCCATCGACATCCAGCAGGCGTGCGGGACCGGCCTGCAGGCGGCGATCGAGGTCGCCAACAAGATCGCGCTCGGCCAGATCGACGTCGGCGTCGCCGGCGGCACCGACACCACCTCCGACGCGCCCGTCGCGATCAGCGACCGGCTGCGCCGGAAGCTGATGAAGGTCAACGCCGCCCGCGACGTCAAGGGACGCGTCGCGGCGCTGGGCGCCATCCGTCCCGGCGACATCGGCCTGGAGATCCCGCAGAACGGGGAGCCCCGCACCGGCCTGTCCATGGGCGAGCACGCCGCGCTGACCGCGCTTGAGTGGCGGGTGACCCGGGAGGAGCAGGACGAGCTCGCGGCCGCCTCGCACCGCAACCTCGCCGCGGCGTACGACGAGGGGTTCCTCGACGACACGGTCACGCCGTTCCGCGGCGTCGAGCGCGACAACAACCTGCGCGCCGACTCCAGCGCGGAGAAGCTGGCGAAGCTCAAGCCGGTCTTCGGCAAGGGCGAGGCGGCCACCATGACCGCGGGCAACTCCACGCCGCTGACCGACGGCGCGTCCGCGGTGCTGCTGGCCTCCGAGGAGTGGGCGTCCGGGCGCGGGCTCGAGCCGCTGGCCTTCCTCGCCGACTACGAGACCGCGGCCGTGGACTACGTGCACGGCGGGGAGGGCCTGCTGATGGCCCCGGCGTACGCCGTGCCGCGGATGCTGGCGCGCCAGGGGCTGACCCTGCAGGACTTCGACTACTACGAGATCCACGAGGCGTTCGCCTCCCAGGTGCTCTCCACGCTCAAGGCGTGGGAGGACCCGGTCTTCTGCAAGGAGCGCCTCGGCCTCGACGCGCCGCTCGGCCCGATCGACCGCGACCGGCTCAACGTCAAGGGCTCCTCGCTGGCCGCCGGCCACCCGTTCGCCGCGACCGGCGGCCGGATCCTCACCGTGGCCGCGAAGCTGCTCGCGGAGCGCGGCGAGGGCCGGGTGCTCATCTCGATCTGCGCGGCCGGCGGCCAGGGCGTGGTCGCCATCCTCGAGCGCTGACCTCCGGACTGTTCCGACCCGCGGGCGACCACCGTCCGTGGACCGGTTGTTCGGGAGGGGTCGCATCACTCGCCGCGACTCGGGTACGAGGCCGACGTGGTGGATGTGGCGCAGACCCTCGCGGACGGCCGCTACGAGCTCGGTCCGGTGATCGGCTCCGGCGGCAGCGGGTCGGTCCGGCAGGCGCACGACCGCCTGCTGGACCGGCCCGTCGCCGTCAAGCTGCTGCGAGACGACGGTGCCGACGACACCGACCGGCAGCGGATGCGTGCCGAGGCACAGCTCGCCGGCTCGCTTGCCCACCCCGGCATCGCCCGGGTCTACGACTACGGCGAGGAGCCCGCCGCGGACGGGGCAGGTGGCCGGCCGACGCCGTACATCGTCATGCAGCACGTGGCGGGTGCCTCGCTGTGGCAGGTGCTGGCCGAGCGCCGCACCCTCCCGCCCGCCGAGGTGATGCGGATCGTCGCGCAGGTGGCGGACGCGCTGCAGGCGGCGCACCGGGCCGGGATCGTGCACCGCGACCTCAAGCCCGCGAACCTGCTACTCACCGAGGACGGTGGGGTGGTGATCGTGGACTTCGGGATCGCCCGCACCCGCGGTGCGGACCCGCTGACGCGCACCGGGACCATCGTCGGCACCGTGGACTACCTCAGCCCGGAGCAGGCCGAGGGCCGGTCCGCGACGCCGCGGTCGGACCTCTACTCCCTCGGCATGGTGGCCTACGAGTGCCTGACCGGGCGCAAGCCGTTCCGCCGCGAGACCGAGGTCGCGACGGCCCTCGCGCACCTGCTGGAGGACGCGCCCGAGCTCGGCGCGGAGGTCCCGGCATCGGTGCGGGCGCTGGTCGGTCAGCTGATCGCCAAGGATCCCGAGGAGCGTCCCAAGGACGCGGCGGAGGTCGCCGTCCGCGCCGCCGGCCTCGCCGTCCCCACGACCGTGGTGCTGCCGCCTCCCGCGGCCCGGCGCCTGGTCGCCGCGGTGCGTGGTCCGGCGCTCCGGTCCCGACGCGCCTACGTCGCGGCCGGGGTGCTGGTCGCGGCGGTCGCAGGGTCGGCGCTGGTGGCGGCCCGGCCGGCCACGTCGAGGGTTCCGGACCTGCGCGGTGAGTGGTGGACGGCGGCGAGCGCGACACTCGACGGTCGTGACCTCGAGGCGCGCCGGCAGGTCGTGGACGACCCGGCGGCGCACCGAGGCACCGTGCTGCGGCAGGACGTGCCGCCCGGCTCGACCGTCCATCAGGGCGCCGTGGTGACACTGTCGGTGGCCTCCGGGCGCACGGACCTGAAGGCGAGCGACGTGCTGGGGGAGTCGTGGCGCCGGGCGGCCCGGGACCTGGTCGCGCTCGGGCTGGTGCCCGAGCGCACCTCCCGCACGCAGGGCTCGAGGGCCGGCCGCGTCGTCGGCGTCCGCCCCACCGGTCGGCTGCCGCTCGGCGCCACGGTCACGCTGGCCGTCGCCCAGAAGCCGGCCCCGGCCGCGGTGACCTCCTCGACCGCCGCTCCGTCCCCGGCCGTGCCGCGCGTCACCCGGACGCCCCACCCCCGGGTGCACCACCGCGCGCAGCGGCATCACCGCAAGCCACCCAAGGCGCACCGCGGGCACGGGCACGGGCGAGGGCACGGGCACGGACACGGACACGGACACGGGCGGGGCCACCGGCCGCACTGAGTCCGGGCCATCGTGTGACATTCGTGCCACGGCCGTGCAACTCCGCGTTGCACTTCCTACGATGGCGTCATGCCCACCCACGAGAGCCCGCCGACCGACGGCCGCCGCTCCGCCGCCGCGGCACGACGGCGGGCGCGCGAGCGGGAGATCCTGGCCGCGACCCGGGCGCTCTTCGACGAGCGCGGGGTGCGGGACGCTCAGATCGAGGACATCGCCCGAGCGGTGGGCATCAACCGGGCGATCGTGTACCGGCACTTCACGGGCAAGGAGGAGCTCTTCGCCCTGACCCTGGTGACCTATCTCGACGAGCTGCGCGGCGAGCTCGAGGAGGCCGCGGCCGGTCACCGCGATGCCGGCGAGCGGCTGGCGTCGCTCGTCGGGGCGTTCGTCGACTACGGCGTGGCCCACCCGGCCTTCACCGACTGCGCGCAGGCGCTGATGCGGCGCAGCGGTCCCGAGCTGCTCGAGGAGATCTCCGAGGGCGCGCTCTTCCGGCTCGGCCGGGGGATCTCCTCGTGCCTGGCGACGCTCGGCGGCGTGCTGGAGGAGGGCGTGGCCAGCGGCGACTTCACCGTGGACGACCCGACGCTGCTCGCGAACACCCTCTACGCCAGCGGGCTGGGCGCGCTGCAGCTGGCCCGGGTCGGGATCCTGGTCAAGGAGGCTGCCCCCGGCATCCCCACGGTCGGCTCGATCTCGCCCGACCAGGTCAAGGACTACCTGGTCGCCTCGGCGCTCGCGCTGGCCAGCCGCCCGACCTGACACCGGCCTGCGGTCTGCGGTCTGTGGACTGCGATCGCGATTCCTTTGCGGCGGATCTGATCTGCCTGGTGGGTGGGATCCGCCGCAAACACCGGCTGCCCCGGGCGTGCTAGCGGTCGGCCCCGATCTCGACGGGATCCTGGCGCCGTGCAGCACCGACTTGGCGTGCTGGCAGACCGGAGGCCAACCTGTTCGGCATCACCGCGTAGGACCGGCGCCGGCGTCCGGCACTCGCGAATACGACCGAACCGTCTCGACCGTGTCCACCTCCTCAGGGCCCTTGTCGTCGCGGTAGCGGAGCACCCGGGCGAAACGCAGGGCCATCCCGCCGGGGTAGCGCGAGGAGCGCTGCACGCCGTCGAACGCGATCTCGACGACCTGCTCGGGCTGGACGTGGACGACGTGCCCCTCCCGGTGCGTCTCCAGCTCCAGGAAGCGTTCGGTCTGCCAGCGCAAGGTCTCGTCGGTGAGGCCCTTGAACGTCTTGCCCAGCATCACCAGCCCACCGGTCGCCGGGTCGCGGGCGCCGAGGTGAATGTTCGACAGCCAGCCCTGGCGCCGGCCGCTGCCCCACTCGACGGCGAGCACGACGAGGTCGAGGGTGTGCACCGGCTTGACCTTCACCCACGCGGCGCCGCGCCGGCCGGCGTCGTACGCCGCGGCGAGGTTCTTCACCACGACGCCCTCGTGGCCCGACGCGAGGGCGCCCGCCAGGAAGGACCGGGCCGCCTCGGGGTCGGAGGTGACGAGGCGGGGGACCCGGTGCTGCTCGGGCACCAGCCGGCCGAGGACCGCGAGCCGGTGGGCGCCGGGGGCGTCGAGCAGGTCCTCCCCGTCGTGGTGGAGCACGTCGAAGAAGTACGGCGTGACCGCGACCCCGCCCTCCTGCGTGACCCGCTGGGCGGTGCGGGCTGCGGTCTCCTGGAACGGCCGCGGCCGACCTCGGTCGTCGAGCGCGATCGCCTCGCCGTCGAGCACGAACCGGGTGGCGGGCAGCGACAGCGCCACCGCCACGACCTCGGGCAGCCGGGCGGTGATGTCCTCCAGGCTCCGGGTGGCCACCAGCACCTCGTCGCCGTCCCGGTGCACCTGGATGCGGATGCCGTCGAGCTTCACGTCGACCGCGACCTCGCCGCCGTCCACGCCGGCCGCCTTGACCAGCGCCGCGTCGAGGTCGGGGGCGCTGGAGGCCAGCATCGGCAGCACCGGGCGGCCGACCTGCAGGCCGAGGCCGGCCAGCTCGGCCTCGCCGCCGGTCATCGCCGCCACCGTGACCGCGACCGTGGAGCCGACCAGCATCGCGGCCCGGCGTACCGCGGCCAGCGGCACGCCCGAGGCCAGCGCCACCGCCTCCTGCACCAGCGCGTCGAGCGCGCCCTGCCGCACCTCCCCGGTGACCACGCCCCGCAGCCAGGCCTGCTCCTCGACGGTGGCCCGGCCGAACAGCTCGGCCACGGCGGCGGTCCGGGCCGCCTGCGAGCCGGGCCCGGCCAGCGCCGCGATGGTCTCGAAGGCCGCGTGCACCTCCAGCACCTCCAGCGCCGGCGCCTCGGCGGCCGACGGCAGCTCGGCCAGGCTGCGCCAGCCGAGGCCGGTGCGGCGCTGCCGCAGGGTCCCCCCGAGGTACGCCGTGACCGTCTCGATCTCCTCGGGCGCGGCCCGGGCGAGCAGCTCGGCGATCGCGGCGACCTTGGCCTTGCGAGACCGGGTCGCCGCGACGGCGTTGGAGGTGGCGACGACGTCGGCGAGCAGCACGTCGTCATTGTGCCGGGTGCCACCGACGCCCCGACGGGGCCGCAGCGGGCGGGGGTGGCGTCGGTTAACGTGCCGCCGTGACGTCGCAGGAGCCCCGGGAGCGGATCTGGCGCCCCGGGTTCGACTGCCCGGTGAGCCGGATGCTGCTCCACCGACGGCGCGGAGCCGGCGATCCGACGTACCGTCTCGACGCCGCGGGTCGGCACTGGCGCGGCGTCCGGACGCCCGACGGCCCGGCGACGCTGGTGCTGCGGGCGCGGCCGACGGACGCGGAGGTGCACGCGCAGGCGTGGGGCCCGGGTGCGGAGTGGGCGCTGGCGTCGGTGCCCGACCTGCTCGGGGCCGCGGACGACCCGAGCGGGTTCGAGCCGCGGCACCCGGTGCTCGCCGAGGCGCTGCGGAGGTACGGCGAGGTCCGGGTCGGCCGCAGCGGGCTGGTGATGGAGTCGCTGGTGCCGGCCATCCTGGAGCAGAAGGTGACCGGGCAGGAGGCCTTCGCCGGCTTCCGGATGCTGGTGCACCGGTTCGGCGAGCGGGCGCCGGGGCCGGGCCGAGAGCAGCGGCTGTGGGTGCAGCCGACCCCGGAGCAGCTCCGCGTGATCCCCTCCTGGGAGTGGCTGCGCATGCACGTCGACCCGGCCCGGTCCAGGACCCTCGTGCAGGCCGCTCGGGTCGCCGACGCCCTCGAGCGCACCGTCGGGCTGCCCCACGAGGAGGCCGACCGCCGGTTGCGCAGCCTCCCCGGCATCGGCGTGTGGACCAGCGCCGAGGCGCGCCAGCGCGCCCACGGGGACCCCGACGCCGTGTCGTTCGGCGACTACCACGTGGCCAAGGACATCGGCTGGGCGCTGACCGGCACGCCGTTCGACGACCAGGAGCTCGAGGAGTTCCTCGAGCCCTGGCGGCCGCACCGGGGCCGGGTCCAGGCCCTCGTGGCGATCGCGGGGCTGCACCGCCCCCGGCACGGCGCCCGGATGGCCCCGCGCACCCACCTGCCGGCGTCCGTCACCCGTCGGGTCCCTCGCTGAGCGGGCGTACCGCCGGTACGGTGTCGCTATGACGACCGGGCTCGAGCACCTGCGCACCGCGAGCCACACCGAGGCGACCGCGTTCTTCGCCGACATCGACCCCGAGGCGCTGGTCGCCGAGGTCCGCCGGACCGGGGACGAGGAGCTGCTGGCACTGATCGCGCGCGAGGAGGTCCGCCCCGCCGCGGTCGAGGGCATCCTGGCCCGCCTCCACGAGTACGCCGTGGCCGAGCGGCTGGCCGACCTGCGCGGCGTCGTCCGGTTCGACCTGGAACGACGCGGCACCCTGCTCGAGAGGCACGGTCTGGTCTTCGAGGCGGGCACCATGGTGCTGCGCCGCGGCCTGTCGGCCACCGAGCCGACCGACGTGGTGTTGCGCACCAGCGTGCTGCGGTTCGTGCGGATCGTCAGCGGCCAGCTCAACGCCGGCCTGGAGTACCTCCGGGGCAAGCTCGACATCGACGGCGACGCCCTGCTGGCGCTCGCGGTCGGCGGCATCTTCCGGGTGCCCGGCACCGGCGAGATCGCCGTCGACCCGACCACGCTGGACCCGGTCGAGGTCGCGACCGTGCTCGGCGAGGTGCGCGGCGAGCACCTGAAGAAGGTGATGGCCTCCGGTTTCCGTCCGATCGTGCTCGGCGAGATCTTCCGGCGGTTGCCGGACTTCGTGGACGAGCGCAGGGCCGCGAAGGCCGACCTCACCATCGGGTTCCGGCTGCTGGGCAACCCCACCGGCGAGGTCGAGCGCTACGTCGTGCGGGTCCGCGGCGGCGTCGCCACCGTCTCGGCCGGCGACGCGGGGGAGGAGCGGGACGCGACCGTCACCTGCGAGGGCCACGACTACCTCCGGCTGGCCACCGGCCACCTGAACCCGGTCACCGGGGTGCTCAAGGGCCAGCTCAAGGTGCGTGGCGACAAGGCGAAGGCGCTGGCGCTCAGCTCGGTGATCGACATCCCGAAGCCGGCCCGCTGAGGCTCAACGGCTGCGCAGGTACTCCTCCGCGACGCCGCGCAGGCGGTCGTGCAGCCCGTCGTACGCCGTCCGGCCGTCCAGCAGCGACTTCGGCAGCTTGCCCAGCATCGTGTAGTTGGTGTCCACGACGTTGCCCGCCGGCGCCAGCCCGGCCTGGCTGACCAGCTGGTAGGCGTCGAGCGCCTCGAGGTCGAACAGGTCCGCGGTCCACGTCACGAGGTCGTGCTGGCTCATCCGGAACGCGTCCTCCAGCGGGCGGGCCGACCCGGTGGTCATCAGGTGGGTGTCGCTCTCCAGCCGCGGCGAGGCGGGAGCGAGACCCTTGACCAGGTCGATGACGACCACGGTCTCCATCGCCGCCTCGACGGCCGTGCCGCACACCTCGCCCTCGCCCTGGCGGGCGTGCCCGTCGCCGATCGAGAGCATCGCCCCCGGCACGTTGACCGGGAAGTACGCCGTGGTGCCGGCCCGCATCTCCGGGGTGTCCATGTTCCCACCGTGAGCGGCGGGGGTGATGCTCATCATCACCTCGCCTGCGGCCGGGGCGACACCGACCGTGCCGTGCATCGGGTCCAGCGGGAGCTCCACGGTGAGGTCCGACCTGCGGGCGCTGAACCGGCACACGCCGGCCGCGACGTCGACGTCGTACATCCACACCCGCTCCTCGAGGGCCGGGTGCAGCATGGCCGTGGTGTGGGTGGCGGTCAGCGCCCCGAACAGCGGGAAGGTCGCGGAGACCGCCCAGTCGCGGGCCGGCCGGATGTCCACGAAGTGCACCGCCAGCGTGTCGCCGGGCTCGGCGCCCTCGACGGCGATCGGACCGGTGACCGGGTTGAGGAACGGGAACGTGCACACCGCGCTGGGCAGGTCGTCGACGCCGCGCACGAGGCCGCCGAAGCAGTCCTCGGTCGTGAGCTCGACGAGGTTGCCGGGCCGTACGGTCAGCAGCGGCTCGCGGCCTCCGAACGCGTAGGCGTACTGCTCCGGGGTCGGGTGGAGCCGGACGACGTCGGGGATGCTCATGGGTTCTCCAGCTCGGTGTGGTCGATGACGGACGGGTCGGGCTTGCGGCCGCGGCCGCGGCGAAGTGCGCTCACAGCAGCGGGCGCAGCGGGCCGAGCACGAACTCGGTGAACTTGCGGTGCAGGTCGCGCGCCTCCCACTCGCCGCTGGTGAGCTCCAGGCTGTTGGCCTGGTCGGTGGCGAAGATCTCCTCCAGGGCCGCGGCCACGTCCGGGGCGATGAGCTCGACGTTGATCTCGTAGTTGCCGGTGAGGCTGAGCCGGTCGATGTTGGCGGTGCCGACCGTCACCCAGGTGCCGTCGATGGTCGAGGTCTTGGCGTGCACCATCGCGTCCTTGTAGCGGAAGATCCGCACCCCGGCGTCGAGGAGCTGGCTGAAGTAGCCGCGCGAGATCCAGTCGGCCACGATGTGGTTGGACTTCAGCGGCACCAGCAGGCGGACGTCGACCCCGCGCCGCGCCGCGGCCTTCATCGCGTCGACGAAGTCCTGGTCGGGGATGAAGTAGGCGTGGGTCATCCAGAGCTTGTGGCTCGCCCGGTTGATCGCCTCGAGGTACATCGACCGGATCGGGAACATCCACAAGCGCGGCACGTTGCGGTGGAACCGGACCCGCGGCTCCCAGGTGGAGGAGGTCTCCAGCAGCAGCGGGCGCCGGTCGGCCCCGACGAACCGCCGCCGGTTGAGGTTCCAGAAGTCCACGAAGGCGCGGGTGAGGTCCCACACCGCCGGTCCGGTGATGCGCAGGTGCGTGTCGCGCCACTCGGTCTCGTAGGCCGACCCGATGTTGTAGCCGCCGACGAAGCCCACCTCGTCGTCCACCACCAGGATCTTGCGGTGGTCGCGGCCGTAGCGCCGCAGGTCGAAGGGGCGCCAGCCGGCGGCGTACACGGGGTAGCGCAGCACCTTCATGGTCGGCGGGAAGCGCAGGAACCGGGGCGAGACCACCAGGTTGGCGAAGCCGTCGTAGATGCAGTGGACCTCGACGCCGCGCGCCGCCGCGTCGGCGAGCGCCCGCTTGAAGCGCTCCCCGATCTCGTCGGCCTTCCAGATGTAGGTCTCGAACAGGATCCGCATCTGCGCGCCCTCGATCGCGGCGAGCATGTCGGCGTAGAGGTCGCGGCCGAAGGTGTAGGTCGTGACCGTCCCGTCGCCGATGGACACCGTGCGGGGGGCGGTCACCGGGAACCGGCCCGGTTTCTTGCCGCGGCGCCGGTAGGAGTCCACCAGGGACATCCCGATCGCGAGCGCGAGCTGGACGCCCAGCACGCCGAGGAAGGTCAGCCGGCCCCAGCGCACGAGTCGTTGCGCGACGGGTGTGGCACGTGAGGTCACGCCGACAATCTAGTCAGTCCGGCGAGGGGATCGGTCCTCACCGCGGACCGGACCGGTCCCCGTAGTCCGGGGAGCCCCCGCCGTAGGGGTTGCCGTACCCCTGGTAGGGAGCAGGCTGCCCGCTGTTCTGGCCGTACTGGCCGCTGTTCTGGCCGTACTGGCCGTACTGGTCCCCGTAGGGCGCGCCCGGACCGCCGTACGGCGGGTTCCCGCCCTGGCCGTAAGGGTTGGGGCCGTAGGGGTCGGGGCCGAAGCGGTTCGGGCCGGGCGTGCTGGAACGCAGCATCAGCACGAGGCCGACGACCAACGAGACGAGGCCCATCAGCAGGCCCACCAGGAGGAGGGCGACCGCGGCGCCGGTGAGCCGGTTGTTCCCGCCGCCGGCGGCGTCGACGATCACCGCACCGACGCCGGCGAAGATCAGGACCAGCGCGACGATCCCGCACACGATCGGCGCGAGGAGCCACCAGCCCGACAGGTTGCTGTCGTGGAGCCGGCGGACGCCGACCGCGAGCGAGGGCAGCAGCAGCGCGAGGCTGGCCAGCGGGTTGAGCAGGTTGGTGCCGAGGACCCCGTCGAGGATGTTGGCCGCGATCCCCACCAGGACCGAGAACAGGTAGAACCACCAGTACTCCGCCCGGGGCGCGCGGCCCCGGAACGTGGCGTACTGGCGCAGCGCGCTCTCCACAGACCCCCGAAAACCCATCACAACTCCTCATTTGGTGCCGCTCGCGACCACCGCGGGCCGGACCCGGGAACCGTACCGGAGTCCGGCGTCCCCAGAACGGATCACGGATCACCCACCCGGGGGCGCGGGTGGCCGGGACCTTCGCACCTGTCGCAGCACCGCGCCGACGCCGGAGGCTCGTGGACGACGTCCACCCCCGACCCCGACGAGGAGACGCCGATGGCCCACATCCGAGGCACGATCGAGATCGCCCGCCCTGTCGAGACCGTGTTCGACGTGGTCGCCGACCAGACCCAGGAGCCGACCTACAACCCGCAGATGATCCGCTCCGAGAAGGCCACCCCCGGGCCGATCGGCCCCGGCACCCGGTTCCGGGCCGCGGCGCGCTCGGGGACCCACGAGGTGCCGATCTCGGTGGAGCTCGTCGACTACGTGCGGCCCCGGCACCTGGGGATGCTGACCGCGGCCGAGGGCACCTTCGTGGACGGCACCATCGACTTCGACCCCTGCCCGGGCGGCACCCGGATGAGCTGGGAGTGGGACGTGCACCCGCCCCGCGGCACGGGGTTCCTCGGACCGCTCTTCGCCTGGCTGGGCCGGCGCCAGGAGCAGCGGGTCTGGCACGCGCTCAAGGACTACCTCGAGGACCGGGAGCGGCCGGCCCGCGGTCCGCGGCACGCCCGGCGGTTGGCTCGGGAATAAGCCCTGTCGGTGGCGGCGTTTAGGCTCGAGTCATGCGTCCCGTCACCGATCTCGAGCGCCGCGTGGCGCCGTTCCAGGTCGTCTCCGACTACCAGCCCTCCGGTGACCAGCCAGCCGCCATCGCCGAGATCTCCAAGCGGATCAAGGGCGGCGTCGAGGACGTCGTGCTGCTCGGCGCCACCGGTACCGGCAAGACCGCGACGGTCGCCTGGGTGGCCGAGCAGCTCCAGCGCCCGATGCTGGTGCTGCAGCCCAACAAGACGCTCGCGGCCCAGTTCGCCAACGAGCTGCGCCAGCTGTTCCCGGACAACGCGATCGAGTACTTCGTCTCGTACTACGACTACTACCAGCCCGAGGCCTACGTCCCGCAGACCGACACCTACATCGAGAAGGACTCCTCGATCAACGAGGAGGTCGAGCGGCTGCGGCACTCCGCGACCAACTCGCTGCTGACCCGCCGCGACGTGATCGTGGTCAGCACGGTCTCGTGCATCTACGGCCTGGGCACGCCGCAGGAGTACGTCGACCGGATGCTGCGGCTGCGCGTCGGCGAGGAGCACGACCGTGACTCGATCCTGCGCCGGCTGGTCGAGATCCAGTACACCCGCAACGACATGAGCTTCACCCGTGGCACCTTCCGGGTGCGTGGGGACACCCTCGAGATCTTCCCGGTCTACGAGGAGCACGCGGTGCGCATCGAGTTCTTCGGCGACGAGATCGAGCGGCTGATGACGCTGCACGCGGTCACCGGCGAGGTGCTGACCGAGGACGAGGAGCTCTACGTCTTCCCGGCGACCCACTACGTCGCCGGTCCGGAGCGGATGGAGCGGGCGATCCGCGGCATCGAGCTCGAGCTGGACGACCAGCTGGCGAAGTTCGAGCGCGAGGGCAAGCTGCTGGAGGCCCAGCGGCTGCGGATGCGCACGACGTACGACGTCGAGATGATGCGCCAGGTCGGGTCCTGCTCGGGCATCGAGAACTACTCGATGCACATCGACGGCCGCGGCCGCGGCTCGGCGCCCAACTGTCTGCTGGACTACTTCCCGGAGGACTTCGTCCTCGTCGTCGACGAGTCGCACGTCGCGGTGCCGCAGATCGGCGGCATGTACGAGGGCGACATGTCCCGCAAGCGCAACCTCGTCGAGCACGGCTTCCGGCTGCCGAGCGCCATGGACAACCGCCCGTTGCGCTGGGAGGAGTTCCTCGACCGGATCGGGCAGACGATCTACCTCTCCGCGACCCCCGGCAACTACGAGCTGGACAAGGTGGGCGGGGACGCCGTCGAGCAGATCATCCGCCCGACCGGCCTGATCGACCCTGAGGTGGTCGTGAAGCCGACCAAGGGCCAGATCGACGACCTCATCCACGAGATCCGCGAGCGCACCGAGAAGAGCGAGCGGGTCCTGGTCACCACGCTGACCAAGAAGATGTCCGAGGACCTCACCGACTACCTTCTCGACGCCGGCATCCGCACCCGCTACCTCCACTCCGAGGTCGACACGCTCAAGCGGATCGAGCTGCTGCGCGACCTCCGGCTCGGGGAGTACGACGTGCTCGTGGGCATCAACCTGCTGCGGGAGGGCCTGGACCTCCCCGAGGTGTCGCTGGTGGCGATCCTCGACGCCGACAAGGAGGGCTTCCTGCGCTCCGACAAGTCGCTGATCCAGACGATCGGTCGCGCCGCCCGCAACGTGTCCGGACAGGTGCACATGTACGCCGACCGGATCACGCCCTCGATGGAGTCGGCGATCGACGAGACCAACCGGCGGCGCGCCAAGCAGGTCGCCTACAACAAGGCCCACGGCGTCGACCCGCAGCCGCTGCGCAAGAAGATCGCCGACATCACCGAGATGCTGGCGCGCGAGGACGAGAACACCCAGGCCCTGTTGCAGACGTGGGCCGGCACCGAGGCCAAGGGCCGCGCCGGCGGGGTCAAGGCCAAGCAGCCCGTGCCCGGGTTGTCCAAGGAGGCCGCGGGCAAGCACGCCGAGGGCCTGGCCGGCATGCCCAGCTCCGAGCTGGCGCAGCTGATCCAGGAGCTCACCGACCAGATGAAGGGTGCGGCGGCCGAGCTGCAGTTCGAGGTCGCGGCGCGGCTGCGTGACGAGATCTCCGATCTGAAGAAGGAGCTCCGTCAGATGATGGAAGCCACCAGGTGACCCCGGCGACCACCACCTCTCGGGCCTGGGCGGTCTGGGTCACCGGACTGCTGGTCTACTTCCTGGCCGTCTTCCACCGCTCCTCACTCGCGGTCGCCGGGCTGGCCGCGACCGACCGCTTCGACATCTCCGCCTCCCAGCTGGCGACGTTCACGATGCTGCAGCTGCTGGTCTACGCCGGGATGCAGATCCCGGTCGGGCTGCTGGTCGACCGGTTCGGGTCCCGCAGCGTCCTGCTGGCGGGCACCCTGCTGCTGACCGCCGCCCAGTCCGGCTTCGCCGTCGCCGACTCCTACGGGCTGGCGCTGGTGGCGCGGGTCTTCGTCGGGATGGGCGACGCGATGACCTTCATCTGCGTGCTGCGGCTGGTCACCACCTGGTTCCCGGTGCGCCGGATCCCCCTCGTCACCCAGCTGACGGGCATGCTCGGCCAGCTGGGCGCGGTGATGGCGGCGATCCCCATGACCTGGGCGCTCGGCCACCTCGGCTGGACCGAGGCCTACCTGCTCGCCGCCTCGCTCGGCATCGTGCTGGCCGTCGCGCTGCTGCTGGTCCTGCACGACAGCCCCGAGTCCCGTCACCTGCGCGGGCCCCGGCTCTCGCTGGCGGCGGTCCGGGTGAGCCTGGCCGCCTCCTGGGCCCATCCCGGCACCCGGCTGGGCTTCTGGATCCACTTCTCCTCGCAGTTCAGCCTCACGGCGCTCAGCCTGCTGTGGGGCTACCCGTTCTTCGTCCGCGGGGAGGGGCTGAGCCCGACCGCGGCCGGCACCCTGCTCACCGTGCTGATCGTGGCCGTGATGCTCGCCGGCCCGACGCTGGGCTGGCTTGTCGGCAGCTACCCGTGGCACCGCTCCTCGATGGCGGTGGCCATCGTCGCCACGATCGCGGCCGTGTGGACCGTGGTGCTGGCCTGGCCGGGCACGGCGCCGATGTGGTTGCTGGTGGTGCTCGCGCTGGTCGTCGGCGTCGGTGGACCCACCTCGATGATCGGCTTCGACGTGGGCCGCACGTCCAACCCCGGGGCCCGGATGGCCAGCGCCAGCGGCATCATCAACCAGGGCGGGTTCCTCGCCAGCCTGGTGCTGGTCGTGGCGATCGGCGTGATCCTGGACTGGCGGACGCCCGGCACCAGCACGGCGTACACGCCCTCGGCGTTCCGCTGGGCGATGAGCTCGCAGTACGTCCTCTGGGCGCTGGGCCTGACCCAGATCCTGCGCTACCGGCGCCAGGCGCGCCGGGTGGTCGACCGCGACGAGCTCTACGCGGCCAGGCTGGTGTCGTAGCCGACCCGGCGATGCTCAGCGGGGCCGGCCCCGCAGGCACAGCAGCCGCCAGTGGTTGCGCCCGTCGTTTCGGGAGTAGGCGAGGTCGTCGAGGGCGGCGGCGGCCAGCGCGAGGCCTCGCCCGGACTCGGCGTGCTCGTCGGGCATCGCGACCCTGCTCAGGTCGAGCTCCATCGGCAGCCCGTTGTCGGCGAACGCCGCCTGCAGCGCCTCCGGGGTCACGGCCAGGCACACCGTGAACCGGCGCTGCCCGTCGCCGGCCGGCTGGTCGAGGCGGTACGCGTGCTCGACGATGTTGGCGAGCACCTCCACGACCGCCATCTCGAAGCGGATCCGGTCCGCGTCCTCGACGTCGGGATGTCGCAGCCACACCTGCTCCAGCAGTCCGTGCAGCAGGTCGATGATCGCCGGATCGGCCGGAGCGGACAGCTCGATCCGGCCCGGCAGCTCCGGCAGGGACGGCTCAGTCATCGAACGCGGCCTCCACCGACTCGCGGGGGCGCAGCACCCGGTCGAGGTTGGTCAGCTCCAGCACGGTCGTCACCGGCGCCGTCGGCCGGGCGATGCGCAGGTCACCGCCCGCCTGCCGGGCCGACTTGAGCCCGGCGATGAGCGCGCCGAGGCCGGAGGAGTCCAGGAACGTCGTCTCGCCCATGTCGACGACGATGCGGGTGCTGCCGTCCGACACCAGGTCGGCGATGATGTCCCGCAGCCGCTTGGCCGAGACCATGTTGAGCCGGCCCCGGGGGGACACCACCGCGACGTCGCGGCTGTGGGTGTCGACGTCGAACTCGATCATCGTGCTCCTTCGTGGGTGGGGGTGCGGTGAGGCGGCTCGAAGCCGTCGTACCGGACGGCCGGGATGATGACGCCCAGGACGGCCAGGTCGAACACGACCCAGCAGAGGTTGACCAGCGTGCCCAGCGGGTGGGCGGCGCCCACGGCGACGCGCACGACCCCGACGACCGCGGCCACGAGGAGCAGCCCCATGGTCCACAGCTGGGGCCGGACCAGGTGCCAGGGTCGGGTGCCGGCCCCGCTGCGCGTCTTGGGGGTGACCGCGAAGTCGAGGCTGCGGCCGAACCACACGTTGCCCACCGCGGAGGTCACCGACCGGATCCAGGTGGGGAACAGGGCCAGGGAGTACTGCTGCCCGCGCCAGGTGGGCCGGCCGTTCGCCACCAGGAGGAACAGCAGCTGGTTGACGACCAGGAACGGCACCAGGCGGACGAAGAACTGCAGGCTGAACGACTGCACCGGGAGCACCCCCGAGACCAGGTAGATGACCGGGGCGGCGAAGTAGACGATCGCCGCGAAGCCCGAGAGGTAGCTCCACATCGTCGCGAAGTACATCAGCCGCTGGGGGAGCGAGAGGCCGCGCTGGACCAGCGGGTTCTCCCGCAGCATCACCTGCACGGTGCCCTGGGCCCAGCGGAGCCGCTGGGTGAGCATGGTCGCGACGTCCTCCGGCGCGAGCCCCCGGGCCAGGATCTCGTCGTGGTAGACCGTGCGCCAGCCCAGGGCGTGCAGCCGCATGCAGGTCGCCATGTCCTCGGTCACCGAGATGGTGGCCAGAGGCATCAGCGGCTGGGCCTCGCCCGCCCGGTCGACGTCCACGGCGCGGACCAGCGCCTCGACGCTCTCGATCGCCCCCAGCGGCGACCACTGCCGGTGGCCGAGCTGGTCGAGCAGGGTGTCGTCCACCACGGCCAGCCCGCCGTCGCCGCCGCTGGCCCGCTCGAGCTC
Organism: Nocardioides panaciterrulae; assembly: GCF_013409645.1. Lineage (NCBI taxonomy): Bacteria > Bacillati > Actinomycetota > Actinomycetes > Propionibacteriales > Nocardioidaceae > Nocardioides > Nocardioides panaciterrulae. Next base: position 1,892,203 of record NZ_JACCBG010000001.1, read on the forward strand.
GTGGATGGCCTCGAGGTCGGCGCGCATCGACTCGACGTCGGCCGAGACCAGCCCCGCACGGATCGCGTCGACGCGCTGCTGGAAGGCGAAGGTCACGTCGAAGAGCGCCGCGCCGCCGCGCAGCTGGCGCCGGGCCGCGTCCAGGGCCTCGCCCACCCCGTCGAGGGCGGCCCGCAGCTGCGCGTCCCCGGTGCCGAGCCGTCGGCGTGCGGAGCGCAGCACCGACCGCGCGGTGCGCAGGGCGCGGTGGACGCCGAGCTCGACCTCGGTGACGTAGCGGGACACCCCGAGCTGCATCAGCGCCTCGCGGCGCAGCACCGCGTTGGAGCCGCAGAAGAACGCCGCGTTCCAGCCGTCCTTGCCCTGCTGGATCGGCCCGTAGAACAGCGGCGCCTGGCTGCCCAGCGGGTCGGTGGCCGGCACGTTCACGAAGTACTGCGGGGTCTGCACCAGCGCCAGCCGCTCGTCGGTGAAGTAGCCGAGGGTCCGGTCCAAGATGCCCGCCGCGGGGACCTGGTCGGCGTCGAGGATCAGCAGGAACTCGCCCTCGAGCGTCATCAGGGCGTTGTTCAGGTTGCCCGCCTTGGCGTGCCGGGGCATGCCCTCCCAGTCCTCGGACCGGGTGATCACGCCGATGCCCTCGGCCTCGGCCGCCGCGCGCAGGTCGGGGCGACCGCCGTCGTCCAGGATCCAGGTGCGGTGCGGGTACCTGATCTCTCGGGCGGCTCGCGCGGTGCTCAGGACCAGGTCGAGCGGCTCGTTGTAGGTGGTGACGAGGACGTCGACGGTGAGGCCCTCGGGCGCCGGCGGTGGCTCGCCCCGCTCCTTCAGGCGCCACATGGCCAGTCCGAAGAGCAGCGAGTCCACGAGGCTGTAGGTCTCGGCGACGACCAACGGGACGGCGATCCACCACGCGTGCCAGTTGACCGAGTCCAGCCAGCGCCACGCCACGTAGTCGGTGCCGAGCACCGCCGTGAGCAGCACCACGAGCCGGATCACCACGAGCCGGGCCGCACTGGTCGTCCGGGCTGCCCGGCGTCCGCTCATCGGGCGGCCCGGTAGACCGCGACGACGGTCACGTCGTCCAGGGCCACCCGGTCCTCGGTGAGCGAGGCGACCACCGCGAGCAGCGCGGTGGCGGTGTCGTGCCCGGCCAGCAGCTCGGCCACCGCGTCCAGCCAGGTGTCGGGGTCGTCGAGCAGGTCGAGCAGCCCGTCGCTGAAGACGATCATCCGGTCGCCCGGACCCAGCTCGGCCTCGTGCTCGGTCCAGTGGTCGTCCGGGAGCACGCCGAGCGGCCGGTCCCGGCCCACCAGCCGTTCGAGGGTGCCGTCGGCGTGCCGCAGCAGGGCCAGTCCCATGCCGGCGTCGACGTACCGGATCAGGCCGTCCTCGAGGTCCACGGCCGCCTCGAAGAGGGTCACGAACGACTCCGCGCGCTCGAGGTCGGGCAGCAGCGACCGGGCCACGTGGGTGATGGTCACGCCCAGATCGGCGCCGGCGGTGACGGCGGCGTGGGTGCCGCGGAGCGCCGCGCGAGCACCGGCGCCGACCAGGGCCGCGCCGGTGCCCTTGCCCATCACGTCGCCCATGCCGACGTGCAACGTGCCGTGCGCGACGCCGTAGTCGTAGAAGTCGCCCCCGACCGCCAGGGCGGGACGGCAGATGCCGGCCACGTGCCAGCCGTCCACCTCGAGGTCGCCGGGCGGCAGCATCGCGGACTGGACGGCGCCGGCCGCCGACATCTCGGCCTCCGAGCGGAGCTCGCGCTCGGCCCAGCTCGCCAGGTCGCCCAGCGCGGTGACCTGGTCGTCGGTGAGGTGGCGGGGTCGGTCGTCGTAGATGCACAGCGTGCCGATGATCGTGCCCGAGCGATCGCGCAGCGGGTGGCCGGCGTAGAAGACGACGCGTCCCTCGCGCACGCCCTCCTTGTCCCGGAACCGGGGGTCGAGCCTGGTGTCGTCGCACACGATGAGCCGGCCCTCGACCACCGTGCGCTCGCACAGGGTGCGGTCCCGGGGGACCGGGCCGCTGGCGAAGCCGTGCTGGCCGGGGAACCAGGCCCGGTCACCGTCGAAGACGGTGATGGCGGCCATCGGCACCCCGAAGATCGTCGTGGCGAGACGGGCGATCCGGTCGAACCGCTCCTGCGGGCCGTCCTCGATCAGCCCCAGCGCCGTGACCGTGCGCTGCCGACGCTCCTCGTCCGCCGATCCGCGGCCGAGGTCGCCCGTGGCTGCCTGCGTCATGTGAGCCTTCCTCCTCGGCCCTCCCGAGACTCCTGTTGCCTGAGGGGGAGTGGGGACAAACCTAGCGAAGGTGGGACCTGATAGAACGGGAACGCCATGCACAAGCACGATGAGGCTCGGGTCCATCGCATCCTCGTGGTCGAGGACGACCCCGACATCCGCGAACTGATCGTCCACGTCCTGGAGGGCGAGGACCGCGAGGTCGCGCCCGCGGCCACGGGGGCGCAGGCCCTCGCCGCGGTCCGCGAGCGCGACCCGGACCTGGTCACGCTCGATCTGACCCTGCCCGACGCCGACGGCGTGGAGGTGTGCCGGGCGATCCGCCAGGACAGCGACGCCTACATCGTGATGATCACCGGCCGCGACGAGCAGGTCGACCGGCTGGCCGGCCTCGACGTCGGCGCGGACGAGTACCTCGTCAAGCCCTTCGACCCGCTGGAGCTGCGCGCGCGGGTCGTGGCGCTGCTGCGTCGACCCCGGCGCGGCATCGTCGGTGAGCCCGCCCCGGCGCCCGCGCCGCATGACCTCGGCGGTGGCCTGCGGCTCGACCGGGCCGGGCGGAGCGTCAGCTACGACGGGGTCGTGGTGCCGCTGAGCCCCACGGAGTACGACGTACTCGCGGTGCTCGCGTCCCGGCAGGGCAGCACCGTCGCGCGGGCCGACCTGGCGGCCGAGGTCTGGGCCGGGGAGTCGATCGACAGCGACTTCGGGGTCGACGTGCACGTGGGCGGGCTGCGCCGCAAGCTGCGCCGCGCCGCGCCCGGGCGGGACTGGGTGCGCACCGTCGGGGGAGACGGCTACCAGCTGCGGGAGCCCTGAGCGCGCGTCGCCCCGGTCCGGGGCACGCTGCCCGTCACCGGGAGGCGCGGGTCACCGTCAGCCCCACCAGGCGGGCGACGACCAGGGCCACGTAGAACACCCCCGCGACCTGTTCGACCATCACGAACGAGCGGGCGTGCGCCAGCACCGGCGTGACGTCGGAGAGGCCCACGCTCGTCAGCGTCGTGAAGGAGAGGAACAGCAGCTCGAACCACGACCTGTTCCCGGAGCCGTCGACGCCCGCGAAGGACCCCGGCCAGACCACCTGGACCGCGGCGTACACGTAGGCGAAGCCCCAGGCGACCACGGTGAACGCGGCGCCGGTGGCGAACAGCTCGTCGCGCGTGACTCGCTGGTCGTGGAAGAGGTAGCGGATCATCCCGTAGGACACGTAGAAGTAGAACGGCGCGTGCAGCAGCGCGTTCACCAGCACCAGCGGGCCGTCCTGGGGATGGGTCGCCTCGAGCACGGTGGTGACCGTGGCCGGGAGTCCGAGCAGCAGTGCGACCCACGACAACGCCGGCGTCCGACGTACCGCCCAGAGGGCGAGCAGCACCACAAGCGTCCCCACCACACCGATGAAGGCCCGCCCGACGGGGGAGCCCTCGAGGAACGGGTAGGCCAGCAGGGCGACCAGCTGGGCGACGAGCAGCAGGGCGGAGGGATGCCGCGCCGCGACCCGTACCCGCTGTCGGACACTCTCGACCACTCAGTCCTCCGGCTGGTCCCGGGACTCGCGCTGCTCGAGCTCGCGGATCTCCTTCTCCTGCTGCTTGAGGAGCTTGCGCTTGTTGTTCTCGACCATGTCACGGCGGTTGACCAGGACGCGCAGCACGTTGAGGAACGTGAAGACGAGGACGAAGCCCGGCCAGAAGAAGCCGGCGCCGGTCAGGGCCCAGATCACCACGCACACCAGGCTCGGCCCGACGAACTCCAGGAACGCCTCACGCCGGTCGGAGCGGTACTTCTCGGCCGCGCGTCGCTCGAGCTCGTCGCGCGGCATCGGCACGAGGCCGGCCGAGGCCGGGCCCGGTTCGGGGACGAGGTCTCGCACCAGCGCCGGCAGCTCCCCGAGGGTGCGGGCGGCATCGGCCGATGCCGACCGGGTGTCCAGCTCCTCGCGGTCCAGCCGGCCGTCGGCGTACGCCTCGGTCAACACCTCCTGCACCACGGCGCGATCGGCGTCGGACGCACGCAGCCCGGCGTTGCCGGGCTGACGAGGATCGTGCCTGAACGACGACCAGACATCTGCTTCCACGTCGGGCATCCTAGGGTCATGGCGCACCGCGCCGAGGACGAGTGAGCGGGGTTCGCGTGGATGTCGCGCTGATGCAGGAACACTGCCTGGCCAAGCCCGGAGCCTGGGCGGACAACCCCTGGGACCACGAGCATCCGGTGATCAAGGTCGGGCCGGAGGGCGCCGCGAAGATCTTCGCGTTCCTCGGCACCGACGGGGTCGGGGTGAAGGCCGGCGCCACCCGTGAGGTCGCCGACGAGTGGCTGCACCGCTATCCCGGCGCCGCGAGCGTGATGGCCTACATCGGCCGCTCCGGCTGGAACGACCTGTCGTTCGGGGGCGAGATCCCGGACGACGAGCTGCTCGAGGCGGTCGACGAGTCCTACCGCCTGGTGGTCGAGAAGCTGCCCCGCAAGCACCGACCGGACGGCTGGGACGCTTGAGCCGGAGCCCGGCACCGGGAAGGATCACGCCTGTGGCGCACCAGACCGACCTCCTCGTGATCGGCGCGGGCCCGACGGGGCTCTTCGCGACCTACTACGCCGGCTTCCGCGGCCTGCGGGTGGCGGTCGTCGACTCGCTGCCCGAGCTCGGCGGCCAGATCACGGCGATGTACCCCGAGAAGCAGATCCTCGACGTGGCCGGCTTCCCCTCCGTCAAGGGACGCGACCTCGTGGAGGGGCTGGTGGCCCAGGCGGCCTCCGCGCACCCGGAGTACTTCCTCGACCGGACCGCGGTCGCGCTCACCCACGACGACCAGGGGGTGACGGTCCGGTTGGACGACGGCGCCGAGGTCCGCGCCGGAGCGGTGCTGATCACGGCCGGTATCGGCAAGTTCAGCCCGCGGCCGCTGCCCGCCGGCGAGGGCTGGCTGGGGCGGGGGCTGGAGTTCTTCGTGCCGTCCTTCGCGCCGTACGCCGGGAAGGACGTCGTCATCGTCGGCGGCGGCGACAGCGCCTTCGACTGGGCGCTCCACCTCGAGCCCATCGCCCGGTCGGTGACGCTCGTGCACCGCCGTGAGGCGTTCCGCGCGCACGCCCGCACCGTCGAGCAGGTCCGCGCGACCCCGGTCCGGATCATCACCAGCGCCGAGGTGACCGAGCTGCGGGGCAACGGCGTCGTCGAGGCGGTCGAGCTGTCGGCCGCGGGGGAGAGCATCACCCTGCCGGCGCAGGCCGTCGTCGCCGCGCTCGGATTCATCGCCGACCTCGGGCCCCTGCAGCAGTGGGGGATCGAGGTCTCCAAGCGGCACGTCTGCGTGGACTCCGCGATGCGCACCAGCCTGCCGCGGGTCTTCGCGGCCGGTGACGTCACCGAGTACGCCGGGAAGGTGCGCCTGATCGCCGTCGGCTTCGGCGAGGCCGCCACCGCTGTCAACAACGCCGCCGTGGCGATCGACCCGCACGCCCACGTCTTCCCCGGCCACTCCAGCGAGGGGACCTGAGGCGGCTGCGGCGAGGGCCGTGGCGGTGATCGCGCCGGGTGGCCGGCTGGTCATCGTCGGCTGCTACGGCGACGATCCACCCGCCTGTTCGGGACAAGTCAGGCGGTCGCAGCGGACGCCGTTCGTGTCCCTTGATGGGTGCGCGTCAGGCGGCGCTTCGCACTATCGTCTTGTCATGACTCGCATCCTGTGCCTGGTTGGTGCAGTCGCCGCCGGTCTCTGCGCCGCGATCCTGCTCGCGTCAGGGCCAACCGTGCACTACAACGGGAAGACAGCCACGTGCCCGGGGATCATCGCCACTAGCGAGGGCGGGGTCGGCATCAGCTCAGATTACGGCCACGGATACACGCGTGCCTGCGAGGACAAGCAGCACGAGTGGTCGGTGCTCGCGGGCTTGGCTGCGTTCGTTGCTTTGGGCGCGGGGTCGGTGGCTCAGTTCAGTGGGCGGGATCGAGGCGCTCCTACCGTGACGTCGCTCGCTCGTCAGTAGCCGGCGTAGGAACGGGAAGGGCACGACCTCTCGCGTTCGGAACCACTTGGATCTTGTGTGGGTTATCTCGCCTGGTTTCGCGATCTGCGAGCTACCGGCCTTGTAGAGGTTGGGAGTGTGGAAGGGGCGGTCGTGGCGCGAGGGCGGAAGCCGAAGTACGTCGCACGATGTCCCGCCGCGGTCGGCACACCGACATCGACCCCATCCTCGGCTACCTGCGCCCGCCCGGCCGGCAACACCGATGACTCGTGCGACCCAACCGGTTCAAGCGCTAGGCCGAACGGAGCTCCGACTGGCGAGCAGCTGCGCGGCGCACGTGCTGGAACGCCGCAACGACCCCGATGATGACGGCTGCGCCTGCGGCAGCCACGAGCCAAGCGGGTACGCCGACGTACAGCGCGAAGAACGCCACCAGAGCAAGCACGAACGCTCCCACCAGCAGAGCCAGGGACGCCACCGCGCCCAAGACGAAGCGCGCGGTGCGGGTCGGAGACGTCAACTCGTTCACGGGACCTACCGTGCCCACTGGTGCCGGTTCTGGCAATGCCTTCGGCGCCGACAGGCCGCACGTCGAGATCGCCGCCTCGGGTGACCTCAACTGCCACGCTGGAGCTCACCAGCCACCCTGGGCCCGGCAGAGGCGCCGAACAAAACACAGCCATCCAAGTGGTTTGCCGAACTCGCGACCTCTTGCCGAACTCCGCGGCAGGAGCGAGGGTCCTCCCAGGCGCGCACAACGAGGCAGATCCCGTAGACGCCACCCGGCCCGAGTGACCTGGTGCTGCTCATGACGCAGGTGGCCGGAGATTTCTTTACTTTCGATTTGGCTGGTCCTGTGCAACAAGTGCGGTTCTGGGCCCCGGGGTGTCGGTGCCGGGTGCTTGCATGGATGCATGTTGATCACCGACCCGGCCGGCGAACCCGTGGAGCTCGACGAGCTCGACGGTGACGCCACCCTGTCGGTGCTCACGAGCCTGAAGGTCCAAGCGCGGGCGGTCGAGCGGGACAAGCTACGGGTCGTGGCCCACTGGTGCGTACTGCACCCCGCCACCGCCGAGGACGGGGTCGCCACCTGGGACCCCTCGGGCCTGCCCGGCGTGCTGGGCCAGGAGGAGTCCCTGGGTGGCGATGGGTGTCCGCCGGTCGCGGCGTTCACCCCCGAACCCCTGGCCGCCACCCTGGGGATCTCCAAGCACGCGGTGCGCCAGCTGATCGCCGACGCCCTGGACCTGGGCCACCGGCTGCCCCGCTGCCGGCGGCGGGTCGAGGCGCTGGAGGTGGAGGCGTTCAAGGCCCGCCGGGTCGCCCAGCTGACCCACCCGCTGTCGCAGGCGGCCGCAGCCCAGGTCGACGCCGCCCTGGCCCCGGTGCTGCACTCGTGCTCGTTCGCGGCGATCGAGCGTGCCGTCGCGGCCGCGATCGCCGCGCACCATCCCGAGCTGGTCGCCGAGCGGGAGGCGAGGGGCAAGGACGCCTGGGACGTCACCCTGGGCCACCCCGGCCCGGCCGATTTCGCGGGCACGTCCTGGCTCGAGGCGACCGGGGACACCTTGGACCTGACCGCGTTCTACGACCGGGTCGGCCAGATCGCCGCCGACCTCGCCGACGCCGGGGACACCGACCCCCTCGGGGCCCGGAAGGCCAAAGCCCTCGGGGTGCTGGCCCGCCAAGGCCTCAACGACGACCAGCCGGATCAGGCTCCACCGGCCCAGTCGAAGCCGCCGCGCTCGCGGAAGCCGAAGACCCACCTGTTCATGCACTTCACACTGCTCGAGGCACTCGGCCTCGCGGTCGATGACGAACTGGTGTGCGGACAGGTCGAGAAGCTCGGCCCGGTGCTGGAGGAGGCCATCCGGGCCTGGTTGGCCGGCTCCGAGGCGGTCATCACCCCGGTGTTGGACCTCAACCGGTGCTGGGCCGTGGACGGCCACGACATCCCGGCTGCGATGCGCGAGCAGGTCGTCCAACGCGACAAGCACTGCGTGCACCCCTACTGCGCCACCGACGCCCGGGCCTGCGACCTGGACCACATCACCCCCTACCGCCCGATGGACGAGGGCGGGCCACCCGGCCAGACCAACCCCGACAACCTCGCCCCCCTCTGCAGGCGACACCACCGCGCCAAAACCAGCGGCCGATGGCGCTACCGACGCGACCCCACCACCGGCAACTACCACTGGACCGGCCCCCACCACCGCCACTACCTCACCACCCCCCTCGGCACCCTCGAGCACCAGCCCAACTGACGCGCCATGAGGGCGCCGGCGCGCGCGCAGATGTCTCGCGTCAGTCGCGCAGCAGCAGCCGGACGGCGACGTCCATGTGCTCGGTCACCTCGTCGGCGGAGGACCGGCCGGTCACCCAGCCGACCAGCGCGGAGAGCCAGACGTCGATGATCACGCGCGCGATCGCCGCGTCCTCCGCGGTCGGCCCGGCGGCGTCGGGACGCATCGCGCGGGTCAGCATCGAGGTCAGCAGGGCGCCGACGGTGCGGATCTCGTCCTGCACCGTGGCGTCGGCGAACATGAAGGCCCGGGTGAGCGCCTCGGTCAGGTGCGGGTCGCGCTGGAGATTCGCGTTCGTCCGGCCGAGCAGGCACATCACCCGCTCTTGTGCGGTGGCACCCGGCACCGGCTTCTCCAGGGTGACGGCCTCCGCCCGCTCGAACTCCCGGGCGAGCGCGGAGACCAGCAGGTGGATCTTGGAGGGGAAGTAGCGGTAGAGCGTGCCGAGCGCGACGTCGGCCCGTTCGGCGACCGTGCGCATCTGGACGGCGTCGAAGCCGCCCCCGGACGCGAGCGCGATCGTGGCGTCGAGGATCCGGCGGCGCCGGTCGCGCTGTGCCGGGGAGCCCAGCTCCTCAGCGGTCAGCGAGCTGGCGCGACTGCCGGGGCCACCGCCCATCTGTTCCCTCCTGAGGTGTCCGTCCACGGCCTGGACGGACGACCTAGGCTAGCAACCTGGGGACCATGATAAGAACAGGTTCCACTTCGTCCGGCACGGACGTTCCCACCCAGAGAGGTCGTGGCGGATGCGGATCGCACTGCTGTCCTACCGCAGCAAGCCGCACTGCGGGGGACAGGGCGTCTACGTCCGGCATCTCAGCCGCGAGCTGACGAACCTCGGCCACCGGGTCGAGGTCTTCTCCGGCCAGCCGTATCCCGAGCTCGACCCCGGCGTCGAGCTGACCAAGGTGCCCAGCCTCGACCTCTACCGCGAGCCGGACCCGTTCCGGGTCCCGCGGCTGGGGGAGTTCCGCGACCGCGTGGACGTGGAGGAGTTCCTCACCATGTGCACCGGGGGGTTCCCGGAGCCCAAGACGTTCAGCACCCGGGTCGCCAGGATCCTGCGGGAGCGCGTCGACGACTTCGACGTCGTGCACGACAACCAGGTCCTCGGCTACGGCATGCTCGAGATCGAGGAGATGGGGCTGCCCCTGGTCACCACCCTGCACCACCCGATCACCTTCGACCGCCGCATCGACCTCGCCGCGGCCCCGTGGCGGCGCAAGCTGTCGCTGCGGCGGTGGTACGGCTTCCTGCGGATGCAGGGCAAGGTGGCCCGCCGGGCGCGCCGCATCCTGACGCCCTCGCAGGCGTCCAAGCGCGACATCGTCGCCGACTTCGGCGTCGACCCGGCCCGCCTGCAGGTGATCCTGCTGGGTGTCGACGACGGCTTCGTCCCGCCCACGAGCCCGCGGGTCCCCGGCCGGATCCTGGCCATGGCCAGCGCCGACATGCCGATGAAGGGCATCGCCACCCTGCTGGAGGCCTTCGCCAAGCTGCGCACCGAGCGGGACGTCGAGCTGTTGCTGGTCACCAAGCCCCAGCCGGGCGGCCGCACCGAGCAGCTCATCGACCGGCTCTCGATCGGCGACGCCGTCCGGTTCGTGCACGGGGTCAGCGACGCCGAGCTCGTCGAGCTGATGGGCTCGGCCGAGGTCGCCTGCGTGCCGTCGCTCTACGAGGGCTTCTCGCTGCCGACCGCCGAGCTGATGGCCTGCGCCACCCCGCTCGTGGCCTCCCGGGCCGGCGCGATCCCCGAGGTGGTGGGCGAGGACGGCGAGTGCGCCGACCTGGTGACCCCGGGGGACGTCGGCGAGCTGGAGGCGGCGCTGGCGGCCCTGCTGGACGACCCCGAGCGGCGCCGGCGGATGGGCCGGGCCGGCCGGAGGCGGGTGGAGGAGATGTTCAGCTGGCGCGCGGTTGCGGCAGCCACCGCCGCGGCGTACGAGGAGACGATCGAGGAGTACCACGCCTCGAGGGGCGCGACCGACGAGGAGACCGATGCTGACCGTTGACTTCGACCGCCTCGGCCTGGAGCCGGGCGACCGGGTCCTCGACATGGGTTGCGGGGCCGGCCGGCACGCCTTCGAGGCCTACCGCCGCGGCGCCGACGTGATCGCCTTCGACCAGGACGCCGACGAGCTGGCCGGCGTGCGCGAGCTGTTCGCCGCGATGAAGGAGGCCGGCGAGGTGCCCGACGGCGCAGAGGCCGACGTCAAGGAGGGCGACGCGCTGGCGCTGCCGTTCGCGGCCGGCGAGTTCGACCGGATCGTGGCGGCCGAGGTGCTCGAGCACATCCCCGCCGACATCCAGGCCATCGAGGAGCTCGTGCGGGTGCTCCGCCCCGGAGGCACGATGGCGGTGTCCGTGCCCCGCTGGCTCCCCGAGATCGTCAACTGGAAGCTCTCCGAGGACTACCACAACGTGCCCGGCGGGCACATCCGGATCTACTCCGACAAGGAGCTGATCGGCAAGCTGGTCAACGCCGGCCTCGAGTACGCCGGGAAGGACTACGCCCACGGGCTGCATTCGCCCTACTGGTGGATCAAGTGCGCCGTCGGCGTGCAGAACGACGAGCACCCGCTCGCGAAGGCCTACCACCGGCTGCTGGTGTGGGAGATCATGAAGCAGCCGCGGGTGCTGCGGCTCGCCGGCAAGGTGCTCGACCCGTTGATCGGCAAGAGCCTCGTGCTCTACCTGCGCAAGCCCGAAGACGGGCCCGAAGACAAGCCCGAAGACAAGCCCGGAGAAGTGACGACCGCCGATGTCTGACGCGCTGGCACGGATCCCGCACGTGGCAGGCGTCCTCGGCCCGGAGCAGGTCGCCGAGACCGCTGCGTCCATCGCGGCCATGCAGGAGCCCTGCGGTGCGGTGCCGTGGACGACCGGTGAGCACACCGACGTCTGGAACCACGTCGAGGCGGCGATGGCGATGCTCGTCGGTGGCCAGGTCGAGGCCGCCGAGCGGGCCTACGCATGGGTGCTCACGCTGCAGCGTGCCGACGGCTCGTTCCCGATGAAGATCGTCGACGGCCGGGTGGAGAACGCGTGCGGTGAGACCAACATGTCCGCCTACCTCGCGGTCGGCGTCTGGCACCACTGGCTGGTGCGCCGCGACCTCGACTTCGTGCGCCGCTCCTGGCCCGCGGTGCGCGCCGCCCTGGACTGGGTGGTCTCGATGCAGCTGCCGTTCGGCGGGATCTCCTGGCTGCAGGACCGGGTGGACGGCCGGCCGGGGGGTCGCCTCGAGGAGGCGCTGCTCGCCGGGTCGTCGAGCATCTACCAGTCGTTGCGCGCCGGGGTCGCGATCGCCGACCTGATGGGCGAGCCGCAGCCGGAGTGGGAGATCGCCGGCGGCCGCCTCGGCCACGCGGTGCGCGAGCACCGCGACCTGTTCCTGGACAAGTCGACCTACTCGATGGACTGGTACTACCCCGTCCTGGGCGGCGCCGTGCGCGGCGACGCCGGCCGGGCGCTGGTTCGCAGCCGCTGGGAGGAGTTCGTGGTCGACGGGCTCGGCATCCGCTGCGTCGACAGCAACCCGTGGGTGACGGGCGCCGAGACCTGCGAGCTCGCGATGGCTCTCGACGCGCTCGGCGACCCCGCGGCCGGCGTCCGCCTGCTCGCGGAGATGCAGCACCTGCGCGACCCCGACGCCGCCGGCCGCTACTGGACCGGTTACGTCTACCCCGACGAGGTGCACTGGCCGCCGGAGTGGACGACCTACACCGCCGCGGCCGTCGTCCTCGCTGTCGACGCGCTGGGGGAGACCCACGGGCACGCCACCGAGGGGTCCGGGATCATGCGGGGCACCTCCCTGGCGCCCCACTTCGCCGAGATCGCGCTGGAGTGTGGCTGCCCGTCGGCCGACCCCTCGCTCAGGTGACGGGGTCCCCGGCCTCTCCCCGCACCCGCCGCAGCACCCGCACCGACCCCAGCGCCTCGACCTCGGCGAAGTCGCCGCTGTCCAGCGCGCGCACGAACACGTCGTACGGCGGCCGCCCGCCGTCGGCCGGGTCGGGAAAGACGTCGTGGATCACCAGCAGCCCACCGGCCATGATCCAGCGGGCCCAGCCGGTGTAGTCGTTGTGGGCGTGGACCTCGGCGTGCCCGCCGTCGATGAACAGCATCGACAGCGGGGTCCGCCACCAGCGAGCCACGGTCGTGGACCGGCCGACGACGGCCACCACCTGGTCCTCCAGTCCCGCGTGCGCGAGCGTGGTGCGGAAGGTCGGCAGCGTGTCCATCAGGCCGAGCTCCGCCACCACCAGCGTCGGGTCGTGGTGCTCCCAGCCCGCCTGGTTCTCCTCCGAGCCCCGGTGGTGGTCGACGGTGAACACCGTGCCGCCGACCTCGCGGGCCGCGGCGCCGAGGTAGATCGCCGACTTCCCGCAGTAGCTGCCGACCTCGAGCACCGGCCCGTGCGGCAGCCGCTCGCGGGCCGCCCGGTGCAGCAGCAGACCCTCGTCCTCGGGCATGAAGCCCTTGGCGCGGCGGGCGTGGTCGAGGAGGTCGGCGGGCATCGGGCTGGTCTCCGGCACCTCGGCAGCCTAGCCAGGGATGAACGGCTGCCGACCGTCGGCGCGGTGCCCTAGCCTGCCGGCATGGCCGTCGCCCACGAGCTCTCCCGCACCGAGGCGCGGCGGGTGGCCGTGCGCGCGCAGCTGCTCACCGCCGACCGGCCCACCGACCTGCTCGAGCTGGTCGAGCACCTGACCATCCTGCAGCTCGACCAGACCAACGCGGTCGCCCCGAGCGCCGACCTGGTCGCGTGGAGCCGGCTCGGGTCGGCGTTCCGGCCGGCCGACCTCGAGGACGCGCTCGCCGAGGGGCGCCTGGTCGAGCTGGACGGGAGGGCCCGACCGGCGGGTGACATCGCGCTGTTCCGTGCGGAGATGGCGGCCTGGCCCGGGGTCGGGGAGCCCAAGGAGTGGGAGCACCACGTCGCGCAGTGGGTCCGCGACAACGACGAGTGCCGCCGCGACATCCTCGAGGCGCTGCGGGCCGACGGGCCGCTCCCCGCCAGGGCTCTGCCCGACACCTGCGTGCGGCCCTGGCGCTCGAGCGGGTGGAACGACCACAAGAACGTCCAGCGACTGCTCGCTATGATGGTGCAGCGAGGCGAGGTGGCGGCGGCCGGCCGGGAGGGGCGGGACCGGCTCTGGGACCTCGCCGACCGGATCTACCCCGACGACCCGGTGGTGCCGCTCGAGGAGGCCGCGCGGCAGCGGGCCGCGCGGCGGCTGCGGTCCCTGGGGATCGCCCGTGCACGGGCGGCGGTGACGCCCGGAGAGCCCAACGACGTGGGCGAGGCGGGGGAGCCCGCGGTGGTCGAGGGGCTGCCCGGGAAGTGGCGGGTGGACCCGGCCTACCTCGACACCGCCCCGTTCGCGGGGCGCACGGCGCTGCTGTCCCCGCTGGACCGGCTGGTCTTCGACCGCAAGCGGATGACGGAGATCTTCGCGTTCGACTACCAGCTGGAGATGTACAAGCCGGTGGAGAAGCGACGCTGGGGCTACTGGGCGATGCCGATCCTCCACGGCGACCGGCTGGTCGGGAAGCTGGACGCGAGTGCCGACCGGCCCGAGGGGGCGTTCGTGGTGCACGCGGTGCACGAGGACGAACCCTTCGACGCCGCGACGACCGCAGCGGTGCGCGCCGAGATCGAGGAGCTCGCGCGGTGGCTCGACCTCGACCTGGTGATGCCGCCCGGGACGTCGGGGGGCTGAGCAGATGGAGCTGGAGTTCACCGGGGAGCTGTGGTTCTGGCGCGGGCCGGCGCCCTGGCACTTCGTCAGCGTGCCCGAGGAGGACTGCGAGGAGCTGCAGGCGACCTCGGCCCTCGTCACCTACGGCTGGGGGATGATCCCGGTGGGAGTCCGGATCGGCGCGACCCGCTGGACGACCTCGCTGTGGCCCAAGGACGGCGGCTACGTCGTGCCGGTGCGCAGCGACGTGCGGCGCGCCGAGGGGCTCGAGGTGGGCGACCGGGTGACGGTGCGGCTGACCGTCGGCGCGTGAGCCCTCAGGGGGCCGGTCAGTGCAACGCCTTGAACGCGTCGTAGACCATGAACGCCGGCCAGACGATGCCCTCGAGCACCGCCAGGCCGTGGGCCCAGAAGCCGTCGGCCTGCTGCCAGAACCACACCCACGCGCCGAAGATGCCCAGGCCGTAGAGCGCGCCGCCGCCGGCCGCGCCCGCGTTGGAGTTCGCCATGCCTCCATGGTCGCCTCGGCGGGTGGCCCGGGCGTCATGTGAATTGAGGGTTCCGGACCACGGCTCGCCGGACGGCGCCTCGAGGGAGGGTCAGGCGCGGTCGCGCTCGTGGCGGTAGAGGTTCCAGTGCCAGTGCAGGTAGCGGTCGACCGCGCGCACGATGTGGGCCGAGCGGATCGACGGGAAGACGTCGAAGGCGTGCTGGGCCCCCGGCAGCTCGGCGTACACGACCGAGCGCTTGGACACCGCGCGCAGCCGATCGACGAACAGCCGGGCCTGGGCCAGCGGGACGAGGGTGTCGCGGGTGCCGTGCAGCACGAAGAAGTCGGGCGCGTCGGGGGTGATCCGCAGGATGGGCGAGGCGGCCTCGAAGATCTCCGCGTCCTCGGTCCAGCGGCGCTGCACGATCCGGGGTGCGAGGTAGGTGTCGCGCATCAGCTCCATGGTGCGCACCCCGGTGGAGCCGGCGAAGTCGTAGACGCCGTAGTGCGGCACCGCCACCGAGACGCTGGTGTCGGCGCTCTCGAAGCCCGGCTGCCAGGTGGGGTCGTTGGGCGTGAGTGCGGCGAGCGCAGCGAGGTGGCCGCCCGCGGAGCCGCCGGTGATCGCGAGGTACGACGGGTCCCCGCCGTAGTCGGCGATGTGCTGGCGGATCCAGGCGATCGCACGCTTGACGTCGACGATCTGGGCCGGGAAGGCGTCCCGCGGGGCGAGTCGGTAGTTGATCGCGACGCAGACCCAGCCCTTGGCCGCGAGGTGCTGCATCAGCGGGATGCCCTGCTGGTCCTTGCTCCCGAGCGTCCAGCCGCCCCCGTGGATCTGGAGCAGGACCGGCGCGTCGGCCAGCTGTCGCCCGGCGGGACGGTAGACGTTGAGCAGGCCCCGCTTGCCATGACGGGGGTCGTAGACGACGTCACGCTCGACGAGCACCGCGTCGTTGCGGACGCGGAACGGGTTGACCAGCTGCCGCCACGGGGTCGCCAGATCCGCCGGGGTGGGGCGGGTGTCGAGGTGGTCGACGTAGTCGGCGCCGAGGGCCTCGACCAGCGCGTCCTCGGCGTTCTTCTGGACCCGGCGGCTCTGGTCGATGAGGAACGCCATGCCCGCGACGTTCGCGGCCGCCAGGACGAGACCGGCGGGCCCGCGGCGTCCGCGGCGCCGGTCCAGCGCGAGGTGGGTGGCGGTGTCGGCCGCGGTCAGCGCCAGCAGCTGCGGCGCCAGCTCGCCGGTCAGCCAGCCGGCCAGGAACGCCGGGATGGCCACCCGGAAGCCGGGCACCGGGCGGATCGCGTTCGCGGTCAGGGCTGCGGTGACGATCTGGCGGCGCAGGAACGACATGACCCCGACTCTAGAACACGTTCTCGACCGCGCCCGGCAGGCGCATGCCGGCAGCCTGTCAGACGCCGCCCCTCAGCCGCTCGGTGAAGAAGGCCAGCACCCGGTCGACGCCCTCCTGCTGGCGGTGCTCGGTCAGCGTGGAGTGACCCTTGCCCGGGAACTCCACCCGGATGAACTGCTCGCCGAGCTCGTGGGAGAGCGTGTCGAACCGGGTGCCGGTCGCGGCGTCCTCGCGGTAGCGCAGCCCGAGCACGGCGCAGCCGTCGGCCGCCCGCTGTCTCACCGTCGCGAGGTCGCCGGGGGAGAGGTTGAGGTCGGCCCGGCGGGCGCGCCCGATCGGGAACGGCAGGCTGGGCTGCGCGACGACGGGCGCGACCACCGAGGGGTCGACCATCATCGCCAGCGCGAAGCCGCCGGTGAAGCACATGCCGAGGGCGCCGACCCCGGGGCCGCCGAGCTCGTCGTGCAGCTCACGGGCGAGGCTGCGCAGCCAGGTGGCGATCGGCGAGGTGCGCCCGGCCGCCATGGTCGTGAACTCCCTGCTCACGCACACCCGCGGGATCGTCCGCAGCATGGCCGCGGCGGTGATGTCCGCACCTGCCTCGCCGAAGAGCTGCGGCATCACGACCGTGAAGCCGGCGTCGACCACCTCCTCGGCGAACGCGACCACCTTCGGGGTGATGCCGGGGATCTCGTGGACGAGCACCACTCCCGGTCCGGATCCCCGGCGCCAGGTCGGATGGGTCACGTCGCCGGCGGTGTGCGAGCCGCGGCTCCAGCTGTCGAGCAGGGCCATGGGGTGAGTATGGGTAGTTTCAGCGCATGGTGGAAGGGGTGCACGTGAGCGGCCCGATGCACTCCCTCGAGCTGCTGCCCGACGAGGAGGGCCGGGCCGTCGTACGACGGGACTGGCAGGCGCTGCGGGACGCGGGCCTCCCCTCCCAGCTCGACCACCGGGGCCCGACGAACGCGCCGCACCTGACGGTGCTGGCCGCGCCGGCGATCGACGCCCGGGCCGAGGCGGTCGCCGTCGAGGTGCTCGGGCCGCTGCTGCCGCTGCGGGTGCGCGCCGCCGGGCTGGTGCTCCTGGGCGCCCGGCGGGTCACCGTCGCCCGCGTCGTCGACGTCGAGGAGCCGCTGCTCGAGGCGGTCGTGCGGGTGCGGGCCGCGGTGCCCGACCTGCCGCGGCAGGGCTGGCTGCCGCACGTGACGCTCGCGCGCCGGCTGGAGCGCGGGGACGTGCAGCGCGCGGTCGACCTGCTGGGCCACGAGGACGTGGTGCTCACGCTCACCTGCCTGCGGCACTGGGACCCCACCGCGCGGACCGTGACCGAACTGGCCCGCGGCTGAGCGGAGTGCGGCACGATCAGCCCATGAGGCCCGCGAACGCGCCGCGCTTCCGGAGAGGAACCGACCACGTCGAGTCGTGGTTCGTGCGCGCCAACGACCCGCAGCGGGCACGGGCGCTCTGGCTGAGGTCGACCGTGCTGACCCGGCGGGACGGCGACGCCGTGGCCGAGGCGTGGTGCAGCGTGTTCGACGACACCCGCACCCTGGCGTTCCGGCAGCAGGTCCCGCTGGCGGACGCGTCGTACGGCGCCGACGGGTCCAGTCGCGTGGGCCCCCTGCGGCTCGGACTGGCCGGCGACGGGGGCAGCAGCAGCGGCGAGCTCACCTCGGTCTCGGGACCGGTCCGGTGGGACCTCGCCTTCCGACGCGTTCCGGCCCCGCTCGGGGCGCCGATGTGCCTGCTGCCCCACGAGCGGCTCGTCGACGCGCCGTTCCCGCGCAACACGCTGCTGACCCCGTTCCCCGTGGCGACGTTCTCCGGCCGGCTGGCGTGGGGCGAGGACGAGTGGGACCTGACCGGCTGGACCGGGATGCAGGGACACAACTGGGGCGCCGCGCACAGCCCGGAGTACGCGTGGGCCCAGTGCGTGTTCCCGGACGACGACGCGGTCGTGGAGGCGGTCTCGGGACGGATCGAGCTCGGTCGCCGGGCCTCGCCGCTGGTCTCGATGCTGGTGCTGCGCCGCGACGGGGAGGAGCTGCGCTTCGACCGGCTGCTCGACCTGTGGCGGCAGCGGACCCGGATCGACTTCCCGCGGTGGTCGCTGACGATGCGCGGCCGAGCGGGGGAGGCCCGCCTGGAGGTGCGGGCCGACCCGGCGGCGACGGTCTGCCTCGGCTACGACAACCCCGCGCGGGCGCGCAGCTACTGCCTGAACTCCAAGACCGCCCGGGTCCGGCTCGAGGTCCGGCCCCGCCGCGGCCCGGCGTACACGCTGGAGAGCGAGCACGGCGGCGCGTTGGAGTTCCTCCGCGCCGAGCCGCTGCCCGAGGTGCAGCCCGTGGTCTGAGCCGCCGGGTCGGGGCCGGCGGCGCATACTCGACCGCATGGTGCGCACGCGGTGCTACCGGGGCGGGGTCCTCGTCGACGAGGACTTCGCGCTGGCGCGGGTGTCCGACCTCGTGGGGGAGCCGGGATCCCTGGTGTGGGTGGACCTGTGCGGCCCCGAGGCGGCCGCCGGGCTGGTGCAGGTGGCCTCGGAGCTCGGGCTGCACTCGCTCGCGGTCGAGGACGCGACGAGCGGGCGGCAGCGGCCGAAGTTCAGCCGGTTCGAGGGCCACGACTTCCTCACGGCGTACGCCGTCAGCCTCGACAACCGCACCGGCACCCTGACGACCCGCCAGGTCTCCGCCTTCGTGACGCCGACCGCGCTCGTGACCGTGCGCACCGACGACGGTTTCCCGCTCGAGACGCTGCTGGCGCGGTGGGACGAGAACTCCGAACTGACGCGGCTGGGCGTGGGGGCGCTGCTGCACGGCCTGCTCGACGTCATCGTCGACGGACACTTCGAGGCGGTCGGAGTGCTCGACGACGACATCGAGGCGCTGGAGGACCTGCTCTTCGACGACCGGCCGCGCGACCGGGACGTGCAGCGACGCAGCTTCGAGCTGCGCAAGAGCCTGGTGCGGCTCCGGCGCGTGGTGCTGCCGATGCGCGAGGTCGTCAACACCGCGATGCGCCGCGACATCGGGCTGGTGCCCCCGGAGCTGGCGCCGTACTTCCAGGACGTCTACGACCATGTGCTGCGGGCCGCGGAGTGGACCGAGAGCCTGCGGGACCTGGTCGCGACGATCGTCGAGACCAACCTGACCATCCAGGGCAACCGGCTCAACGTGATCACCAAGAAGGTGACGAGCTGGGCGGCGATCATCGCGGTGCCGACCGCGATCACCGGGTTCTACGGCCAGAACCTGCCCTACCCCGGCTTCGCCCGGGAGTCGGGCTTCGTCACCTCCACGCTGCTGATCGTGCTGATCTCGGGCGGCCTCTTCTGGATGTTCCGGCGCCGCGACTGGCTCTGAGCACCAGCCGGGGGATGACTACGGTAGGGGCATGGCGTCGGAGACCGGTCGGAGCGGGCCCACCTGGGACCAGATCACCGACTGGATGGGTGACCCCGGCGTCGACTTCGAGCTGTGGCCCGGCGAGACGGCCGAGGTGCACGCCGGCGACCAGGCCGGGCTCACCGCCGCCCGCCGCTTCCGCGACGTGCTCGGACGTTTCGCCTCCGGGGTCACCGTGGTGACCGGGAGCAGCGACGGGCGGCCGGTGGGGCTGACCTGCCAGTCGTTCTCGAGCGTCTCCCTCGACCCGCCGCTGGTGCTCTTCGTCGCGGCGAAGACCTCGCGCGCCTGGCCGCTGATCCAGCGCTCGGGCCACTTCTGCGTGAACTTCCTCGGGGCCGACCAGGCGCGGGTCTCCAACGTGATGGCCAGCCGTGGCGTGGACAAGTTCGCCGCCGTCGGGTGGGCGCCCTCGCCGGCCACCGGGTCGCCGGTGCTCGACGGGGTCCTGGGCTACGTCGACTGCACGATCCACGCCGTGCACGAGGCCGGCGACCACCACATCGTGGTCGGCCGGGTGCTCGACCTGGGCAGCGCCGAGGCCACGGAGCCGCTGTTGTACTACCGGGGCCGCTACACCACGACGGAGGGCTGAGCCGGGCGGCTCAGCCGTGGTGCGGGGGCGGCGGGGCGTCTACGTTGACGGTCGGGATGCCGTCGCCGGCGCGGGCGATCACCACGACCGAGGGCTCCTGGCCGGGGTTGGACTCACGGTGCACGGTGTGCGCCGGGACGTGCACGAAGTCCCCGGGACCGGCCTCGACGTAGCCCTCGCGTCCCTCGAACTCCAGGCGCAGCAGCCCGGAGACGACGTACAGGCTGGACTCGTTCACGTCGTGGTGGTGCCAGCCGGAGGTGGTGCCCGGGTCGGTCTCGAGCCGGCCGGCCCACAGGCCGGGCGCCAGGAAGGCGAGCGTGCGGTGCATGCCCGGGGTCGGGTCGGCCGGCTGCAGGTCGGTGGACCGGACGACGCGCAGGGGTTCGCTCATGGGGTCAGTCTTCCGTGTCCTGTCAACGCCTCACGGCTCCAGGCAGGCGGGGATGGAGTCGCTGTGGCCGCGCGGTCGTTCGGTGTGTCCCTGCGGGTCGAGGAGCTTCACCCAGCGCACGGTCGGGAACTGCCGCAGCGTCGGCAGCACCTCACCCGCGAGCGTCACCGTGGAGCCGCCGCTGTTGCAGCCGCCGGTCATCCGGGTGCGTGCCACGCGGTCGCGGATGGACGGCCCGGTCAGCCCGGTGGCCCGCGACCGGAGCAGCCGGAGGCCGGCGGCGCGCTCGCTGCCCAACGGGCCCGCGAACAGCCGGTCGAGCACGCCGCGCGCCGGAGAGGTCGGGATCACCGGGCGCGTGACCGACCGGAAGAAGGGCTCCTGGTTGGCGACGAACGCGTCGTGGTCGAAGAAGAAGACCCGGCGGGGCACGGTCCGGAACGCGGCGCGGACGTCCACGACGATCCGGTCGGGGTGGTGTCGCCGGGTCACGTGGAACGGCGTGCGCTTGGCCAGACCCAGCCCGAAGGTGGTCACCGCCTCGAAGTCGCCGGCCCGGACCGCGGTCATCACGTTGGGCAGCGCGAACGCCGTCCGCCCCGCGACGGTCGGTCCGCTGGTGTCGTGGGCGTCGGCGCGGAAGAACCTGACCCCGAGGATCGCCCGGCCCGGGATCCACAGCCGCCGGCCGGAGCCGTCCTGGATCAGCTCGCGGGCGTAGTGGACCCGGACGTTCCCCGGCAGTCCGCCGGTGAAGTCGAAGACCACGCGGTCGAAGGCGGGCCGCCCGGCCGGGTCGTGGTGCGCGGCACGGATGCCGACGAGGACGGGGTTGGGGTTCGGCTGGGCCGCTGACTGGGCCGCTGGTTGGGCGGCTGACTGGGCCGCGGGGGCGGCGGTCAGGACCGAGGAGAGGGCCAGGGTGGCGGCGGCGAGGAGCGCGGTGTTCTTCACGCACTCACGTTCCGTCCGGCGTCCCCGGGCGGTCAGGGGCCAAGGTCCTCGGGCCGCCGAGGAAGGTCTCCATGAGGTGGACCGCCTGCTCGGTCGACATGTCCGGGCCCGGTGTGCACAGTGAGTGACGGAGGCCGTCGAGCACCGTCCGGAGCAGCTCCAGGTCGGGCCGGGACCAGGTCTGGCCCGTCATCACGTCGAGCATCCTCGGCTCCTCCGCTCGCCGGTCCTCGATCGCGGAACGGACGTACTCGTTGCTCCTGGCGAGCTCGCACATCGCGAGCCAGAACCGGGTCTCGCCGCGCTCGTCGTCGTCGCGGGGCAGCAGGCCCGCCAGCCCGCGTGAGTCGAACCGCACCCACATCGCGTCGTGCCACCTGCGGCCGAAGTGATGGGCGGCGATGCCCAGCATCCGGTCCCGACCGCCCCAGCCCTCCACGAGGGCCGCGGAGCTCACCCTCGATCGGCGGGCCACTCCACGCAGGGTCGCCGCTGCGAGCCCACCCTCGGCGACGAGCTCCACGAGGGCGCCGACGACTGCTCCGCGGTGGCTGTCGTAGTCGATGAGCTTGGGCATGTTCCGATCACAGCACGGTCCCGCGCGCCCTGCGGCCGGCCATCCACAGGCCTCGGCCCTCGCCGGAGCGGGGCTCGCTCCGGGGTGTACGTACGTGCGTACACCCCGGAGCGCCCTATCGGTCCGGTCGAGCCGGCGGGCCGCACCGCTCGCCAGACCTGCACCTTCGTGCACTGCACAGTTCCGCACGTCGGATCCGTTGACCGCCCGGCGTCCCGGCCGCGAGAGTTCCCGCGGTTCCCGTTCTCGGGTGGAACTCCTTGCGTGACTCGCGGGGCTGGAGCCGGCACCACAACCCCCTCTCGGTGGGCCCGCGATCCGGGCCCCGACCCAAGGAGTGTCGAGTGAGAAGACTCGTCGCAGGGGCGTCGCGCAAGCTGGTCCTGGCCAGCACGACCGCCCTCGTCACCGCGTCCGTCCTGGCCGCGGTCCCCGCCGCCAGCACGGCGGCCAGCACGGCGGCCACGGCGCACCATCCGCCGACCCGCACCGAGCCCGGCTCGGCGCGGGCCGAGGCGGCCCGATCGGCGCAGCAGCTGGTCCGGACCCGGCCCGCCCTGCTGCACGCCAGCCCGTACGACGGCTTCCGCGCCCAGCCCGTCGTCGTCTCCTCGGGCGGCCTGCAGTACGTGCCCTACGAGCGGACCTACCGCGGCCTGCCCGTCGTCGGCGGCGACTTCGTGGTCGCGACCGACCGGTCCGGCAACGTCCTGGGCACCACCGTCGCCCAGTCCCGCGCGGTCCACCTGCGCACGATCGAGCCCGCGGTCGCGGAGGCCGCCGCCCGGCGCACCTCGGCCGGCCAGGTGCGGCACGCCGCGGTCGGCGACACTCGCCTGGTGGTGCTCCAGCAGGGCTCCTCCCGGCTGGCCTGGGAGACCCTGGTCACCGGCACGCGGCACGGGGAGCCGTCGCGGCTCTCGGTCTACGTCGACGCCCGCGACGGGAAGGTCCTCACGACCACCGAGCACGTCCTGGAGGGCACCGGCGGCTCGGCGTACGCCGGGACGGTCTCGATCCCGACCAGCGGGTCCGGCTCGTCGTACTCGATGAGGGACAACAACGCCTCCAGCCTGGTCTGCCAGGACGCGGCCACCGACACCACCTTCACCGGCAGCGACGACAGCTGGGGCAACGGCGACGCCACGAGCCGCGAGACCGGCTGCGTCGACGCCTTCTACAGCGCCGAGGAGGAGCGGCAGATGCTGTCCTCGTGGCTCGGCCGCAACGGCATGGACGGCTCCGGCGGCTGGGTGCCGATCCGGGTCGGACTCAACGACGTCAACGCCTACTACGACGGCACCCAGGTGCAGGTCGGGCACACCCAGTCCGGCGGCAGGTGGATCGGCGCCATGGACGTCGTCGGCCACGAGCTCGGCCACGGCGTGGACGACCACACCCCGGGCGGGATCTCCGGGGGCAACACCCAGGAGTTCGTCGCGGACACCTTCGGTGCGTCGACCGAGTGGTATGCGAACAACGGCGTCGACAGGCCGGACTTCACCGTCGGTGAGCGGGTGAACCTCGTCGGCAACGGGCCGATCCGCTACATGTACGACCCGTCGCTGGCCGGTGACGACAACTGCTACTCCTCCTCGATCCCGAACGAGGAGGTGCACGCCGCGGCCGGGCCCGGCAACCACTGGTTCTACCTGCTCGCCGAGGGCAGCAGCCCGACCAACGGCCAGCCCACCAGCCCGACCTGCAACGGCAGCTCGGTGAGCGGCATCGGCGTCTCGAAGGCCATGAAGATCATGTACAACGCGATGCTGATGAAGACCTCGTCCTCGTCCTACCTGAAGTACCGGACCTGGACGCTGACGGCCGCCAAGAACCTGTACGGCGCGTCGGGCTGCACCGAGTTCAACGCGGTCAAGGCGGCGTGGGACGCGGTCAACGTGCCGGCCCAGAGCGGCGACCCGACCTGCACCACCGGCGGTGGCGGCGGGGGCGGTGGCACCAGCTGCTCCGGCCAGCTGTTCGGCAACCCCGGCTTCGAGACCGGCTCGGCCGCCCCGTGGAGCACCTCCAGCGGCGTCGTCGACAGCTCCACCAACCAGCCCGCGCACAGCGGCAGCTGGAAGGCCTGGCTGGACGGCTACGGCACCACGCACACCGACACGCTGAGCCAGTCGGTGTCGATCCCGAGCGGGTGCCGGGCGACGCTGTCGTTCTACCTCCACATCGACACCGCCGAGTCCACCGGCTCCACGGCGTACGACAAGCTCACCCTCAAGGCAGGCTCGACCACGCTGGCGACCTACTCGAACCTCAACGCGGCCTCCGGCTACACGTTGCGCTCGTTCGACGTCTCCTCGCTGGCCGGCCAGACCGTGACGATCGGCTTCACCGGGAAGGAGGACAGCTCGCTGGCCACCGGGTTCGTCATCGACGACACCGCGCTGACCCTGGGCTGACCCTGGGCTGACGCTGGCTGACCCTGGGCCTGACCGGGGTCAGCCGGCGTCGCGCGCGGTGAGCACGACCGGGTCGCCCTCGGTGATCGCGACCGTGTGCTCCATGTGCGCGCCCCGGGAGCCGTCCGCGCTGCGCAGCGTCCAGCCGTCCGGGTCGGTGACGATCTCGTCGGTCGTGTGCAGGAACCACGGCTCGATGGCGATGACCAGGCCGGGGCGCAGGGGGAACCCGCGTCCCGGCCGGCCGTCGTTCGGCACGTGCGGGTCACCGTGCATGGTGCGCCCCACCCCGTGGCCGCCGAACTGGGTGTTGATGCGCAGCCCGGCGGCCCGGGCCACGCCGGCGATCGCGTGGCCGATGTCCCCGACCCGGTTGCCCACCCGGGCCGCCTCGATGCCGGCCGCGAGGGCGCGGTCGGTGACCTCGATCAGCCGCAGGTCCTCCTCGCGCGGGGTGCCGACGACCAGGCTGTACGCCGAGTCCGAGACCCAGCCGTCGACGCTGGCGGCGAAGTCGACGCTGAGCAGGTCGCCGTCCCGCAGCGTGTAGTCGTGGGGGAGCCCGTGCAGCACCGCGTCGTTGACGGACGTGCACAGCACCTTGCCGAACGGCGAGGCGCCGAACGACGGGTGGTAGTCGATGTAGCAGGACTCCGCGCCCCGCTCGCGGATCATCTCGTGCGCCAGCGCGTCGAGGTCGAGCAGGTTCACCCCCACGTCGGCGGCTCCGGCGAGCCGGGTGAGGACGTCGGCGACGAAGCGCCCGGCGGGGCGCATCTCCTCGATCTGGGCGGCGGTGCGGAGCTCGATCACGACCCCGACCCTAGAGCCTGGCCGGCAGTCTCAGCGGGTCGGCTCGGTCCCCGCGTCCCGGCGCGGTAGAGTGGAGGACAGCAGCCACCCCTGCTGACCATGCGGCCGTCCCCGGTGCTCACCGGGTCGCAGCCGGTCGCACCGGGTGTGGCCGGAGGTCTCGCGGCCTCCACTCTCGTCGCCGGTCCGTCGAGGACCGGCAACGGTGCCGCCGTACTGCCGTGGCCCTCGGGCCAGGCACTCCGAAGGAGGAGCCATTGCCTCGACGAGGCCAGCGCCGTTCCGGCGCGACCCGGACCGCGCCGCGCCAGCAGCGCGGTCGTGACCTCGACAACGAGGGCATCATCCCGGTGCTCGCCCGTGCCGTCCGCGACGTCGAGAACGGCGTCCAGCGGGGACGGGTCGGCCCGTCGCTGCGGACGAAGTTCCAGGTGGTGGCGCTGCTGGTGCGCGAGGAGCGCGCCCACGTCAAGGCGGACACCGAGAACACCGAGGCGCACCGCGCCGAGCAGCTCAAGCGCCTGGACGGCGTCGCCACGATCCTCGCCAAGACCGCGGCCCGCGAGCCGTCGCTGCTCGCGCTGCTGGCCGAGGACGTCGTCCTCTCCGACGACGCCAGGTCGCTGCGGCGGGAGATGCTCGAGGCCGGCGGCGTCGAGCAGCCGGCCGAGGAGCTGGTGCCGGCCGCGGCCACCGAGACGGCCGACGGCGTCGCCACGCCTCGCCAGGTGGTCCCGCAGTCGGTGGTCTCGCGGCAGCTGGCCAACCCCTTCCTGGTCCCCGACTTCACCGGCCTCAAGCCCGGGTCGGGCCGCGCGCGCCGCCTCGCCGGCTGGGAGCTGATCGGGCCGCTGCTGCGCTCCTTCGAGTACGCCACCGGTGGTGGCACGGCCAGCATGCCGCTGCCCGAGCCGACGCCGTTGTTCCTGCCGCACGGCCGGGAGCTGATGAGGCACCAGGGTGAGGTGGTCGCCGCCGCCGAGGCCGGCCACCGGACGTTCCTCCTCGCCGACGAGCCCGGCCTGGGCAAGACCGCCCAGGCGCTGCTGGCCGCGCAGGCCGCGGACGCCTACCCGCTGCTCGTGGTGGTCCCCAACGTGGTCAAGACCAACTGGGCGCGCGAGGCCGGCCTGTGGACCCCCGCCCACCCGGCGACCGTGATCCACGGCGACGGCCAGGACGTGGACGGCTTCGCCGACATCGTCGTCGTCAACTACGAGGTCCTCGACCGGCACGTCGGCTGGCTCGGGGAGTTCGGGTTCCGCGGGATGGTCGTGGACGAGGCACACTTCATCAAGAACAAGACCTCCCAGCGCTCCCGCAACGTCCTGCAGCTCTCCGAGCGGATCCGGGCGCGCATGGTGCGGCCGCTGCTGATGGCCCTGACCGGCACCCCGCTGATCAACGACATCGACGACTTCCGCGCGATCTGGCAGTTCCTCGGCTGGACCGACGACAAGGTGCCGCTCGGGGAGCTGATGGACGCGCTGGAGGAGATCGGGCTGACCCCCGCCGACCCCGGCTTCTATCCGAACGCACGCCGCTGCGTGATCGACCGCGGCATCGTCCGTCGGCGCAAGGTCGACGTGGCTGCCGACATCCCGGCCCGCCGCGTGGCGGACCTGCCGGTCGAGCTCGACGACGAGATGGGCCGCTCGATCCGCCAGGCGGAGCGCGAGCTCGCCAGGCGTCTCGTGGCCCGCTACCACCAGGCGCTGGAGACCCGCACGTCCGGCGCCGTCGTCGACGGCATCGACCACGAGCTGGTACGCCGGGTCGCGACCTGGGAGCGCGAGGACACCGACAGCTCGCCGACCGGTGAGAACGTCTTCACGATGATGCGGCACATCGGCCAGGCCAAGGCCGGCCTCGCCGCCGACTACGCCGCCCAGCTGGCCCGCAGCGTCGGGAAGGTCGTCTTCTTCGCCAAGCACGTCGACGTGATGGACGTCGCCGAGGAGACCTTCGCCCGCCGCGGCATCAAGTACGCCTCGATCCGCGGCGACCAGACGCCGAAGGCCCGCCAAGCCGCCATCGACGCGTTCACCGAGGACCCGGACGTGCAGGTCGTGGTCTGCTCGCTGATGGCGGCGGGCGTCGGCCTGAACCTCCAGGTCGCGTCGAACCTGGTGCTCGCCGAGCTGTCGTGGACCGACGCCGAGCAGACCCAGGCGATCGACCGGATCCACCGGATCGGCCAGGAGATGCCGGTCACCGCGTGGCGGATCATCGCCGCCCAGACGATCGACTCCAAGATCGCCGAGCTGATCGACAGCAAGGCCGGCCTGGCCGCCCGCGCGCTCGACGGCTCCGACGAGGAGGTGTCGTCGTCGGCCGACGTCCAGCTCGAGGCGCTGGTGGCGCTGCTCACCGAGGCGCTGGAGAGCGAGCGGGCCGCCGCGGTCGCCTGAGGTCAACCGAGCGAACCGAACCGGGCGAACCGGGCCGACCGGCGGTCAGCCCCGGGCGATCCACGGCGTGAAGCTGCGCCTCTGGCCGAGCCAGTCCACCAGCCCGTGGCTGGTGCCATCGGTCCGGGTGCCCGAGGCGCGTACGGCGAGACGGACCGCGTCGGGGGTCCCGAGCGCGGCGCTGGAGATGCGCACCCGCGCCTGGTCGGCGCGGTAGCGGATCCGCAGGATGTAGTCGCCGTTCTCCACCGGGTCTCCCCACGTGTCGCGGGCGAATCCCTCGGTCTCACGGAGCACGTAGTCGGTGCCCTCGTAGAGCCCGGCCGAGAACACGTACTCGGGGCCGCGGTTGGACCTGTCGGTGTCGATGAAGATCGTCTCGCTGGAACCCGTGGCCGGGTCGCGGCGCAGGTTCTCGTGGTAGGTCGTGACGTGGAGGGTCGGCTTCGCGTACCGGACCTGGACGGCCAGGATGTCCGAGCCGTGCCCGGTGTCGCGCGGGTCGTCGATCCCGTAGAGCTCGGCGCTGGCCGGGCCGGCGAGGCCGATGGTGAGTGCGGCGGTCGACAGGGCGACGGCCGGGAGGGTCTTGCGCATGGCGATCTGGTCCTTCGTGCGTGGAGCGGCTGGTGGCCCTGTCGGGCGAGTCCCCGGGTCGGGGACTCGGTGGTGTTACGCCCGGGGTGCCGGCTCGGTTGCATGCACGGTCGTCACCAGCCGCGGGCGCGCCACTCCCCGAGTCGAGGCCGCTCCTGGCCGAGGATCGAGTCGTTGCCGTGCCCGGGGTAGAACCACGTGCTGTCGGGGAGCCGCTGGAAGATGCGCGCCTCGAGGTCGTCCATCAGCCTCGTGAAGTCGGCCTCGTTCGTCGTCCGGCCCGGACCACCGGGGAAGAGCGAGTCGCCGGTGAACAGGTGCGGGTGGCCGCTCGGGTCGTCGTACAGCAGCGCGATCGAGCCGGGGGTGTGCCCGGCGAGCGCGATCACCTCGAGCGTGCAGTCGCCGACCGCGACGGTGTCGCCCTGGCGGACCTCGCGGGTGACCGGCACCCCGGTCTGCTCGGTGACCGACACCGCGTCGGGAGCACCCACCACGACCGCCGCGCCGGTCGCGCCGACGACGTCGGCGAGCGCCCGGTGGTGGTCCCAGTGCCGGTGGGTCGTCACGACCGCCGCCAGCCCCGCGTCGCCGACGAGGGGGAGCAGCCGGTCGGACTCCGCGGCCGCGTCGATGAGCACCTGCTCGCCGGTCCGGCGGCAGGCCAGCAGGTAGCAGTTGTTGGACATCTCCGGGTCCACCGCGAGCTTGGTGATCCGCAGCGCGTCCAGCTCCCGGACGTCCGGCTCACCGCCCGGCGTCACCTCGCCCGTGTAGGTCACCAGCCCTCGATCCCCGGCAGCTCGCCGTCGCTCGTCAGTCCCTCGCCACTCCCGCGCCCGGTGAGCCACCAGGCCAGGTCCGCGGCCGTGCCCGAGACCGTCGGCCCCGCCTCGGCGCCCGCGCCGAAGGTCCACGACCGGTCCAGGTCGGTGGCCCGCCCGGTGAAGGGGGTGCTCCAGGAGTCCCGCTTGCGCATCGAGTCGACGACGGAGGCCGCGAACACCGGCGGCCAGTCGGCCGCGGTGTAGCCGACGTCGAGGTCGGCGTGGTGGATCTCCACCTCGGACAGCCGCATCCCGGGGGCGGTGGCGGCCCGGAACGTCCGGGCGCCTCCCGGGACCCGTTCCAGGACGGCCCCGCCGAGGTCCTCGGGGACGGCGCCGATCGCGTCGGCGAGCTCCGTGGTCGCTCCCAGCAGCCGGTCGCGCAGCTCCGCCGGGTCGGCCGAGGCCAGCTCGTCGATGTCGCTGTTCCGGGCCTCCTGGGAGCGGTACATCGGCGTCGGCTCCCCGGCGACGAGACCGCGCAGCGCGCCCGTGAGGCCCTCGGCGTTCAGGACCAGGTGCGCGATCACGTGCGCCCGCGACCAGCCGGGGAGCCCGCTCGGCCGAGCCCAGGCCTCGTCCTCGAGACCGTCGACGGTGCGGATCAGCCGCTGCGAGGCCTCGGCGAGGAGATCGGGGGCCGGCTCGGTCGCCGGGTGGGAGGGCACCATGACCCCATCTTGTCACTCACCGGGCTCACCCGCTCGGGTGCACGATGGTCGCACCGTCGGTGGCGCGTGCCATTGTTGGGACTGTTCGTTCCACGCCGAGACTTGCCGAAGGACTGCCAGTGGCGGAGCAGCTGACCATCCGGGGTGCCCGGGAGCACAACCTGAAGGACGTCTCCCTCGACCTGCCCCGGGACTCCCTCATCGTCTTCACCGGACTCTCCGGCTCCGGCAAGTCCTCGCTGGCGTTCGACACGATCTTCGCCGAGGGCCAGCGACGGTACGTCGAGTCGCTGTCGGCCTACGCCCGGCAGTTCCTCGGCCAGATGGACAAGCCCGACGTCGACTTCATCGAGGGGCTCTCACCGGCGGTCTCGATCGACCAGAAGTCGACCTCGAAGAACCCGCGCTCGACCGTCGGCACCATCACCGAGGTCTACGACTACCTCCGCCTGCTCTACGCGCGCGCCGGCCGGCCGCACTGCCCGACCTGCGGCGCCCCGATCGAGCGTCAGACCCCGCAGCAGATCGTCGACCGCGTGCTCGCGCTCGAGGAGGGCCGCAGGTTCCAGGTGCTGGCCCCGGTGATCCGCGGTCGCAAGGGGGAGTACGTCGAGCTGTTCCGCCAGCTGCAGACCCAGGGCTTCTCCCGGGCCCGGGTGGACGGCGAGACGCACCCGCTCGACTCGCTGGCGGCCGGCGAGCCGAAGCTGGAGAAGCAGCGGAAGCACACGATCGAGGTCGTCGTGGACCGGCTCGCGGTCAAGGAGTCCTCGAAGCGGCGGCTGACCGACTCGGTCGAGACCGCCCTGACCCTCGCCGGCGGCCTGGTGGTGTTCGACTTCGTCGACCTCGAGGCCAAGGACCCCGGCCGCGAGCTGCGGTTCAGCGAGAAGATGTCCTGCCCCAACGACCACCCGATCGACACCGATGAGCTCGAGCCCCGGTCGTTCTCCTTCAACTCGCCGTTCGGCGCCTGCCCCGAGTGCCACGGCCTCGGCACCCGGATGGAGGTCGACCCCGAGCTGGTCGTGCCGGACCCGCAGGCCACCCTCGGCGAGGGGGCGATCCAGCCGTGGAGCCAGGCGCACGTCGCCGACTACTTCCTGCGGCTGATGGGCGCCCTCGGCGAGGAGCTCGGCTTCGACCTGAACACGCCCTGGGCGGAGCTGACCACCAAGCAGCAGAAGTCGCTGCTCGACGGCCACGCCACCAAGGTGCACGTGGTGACCCGCAACCGCTACGGCCGGCAGCGCGCCTACTACGCGGAGTTCGAGGGCGTCCGGGGCTACATCGAGCGCCGGCACCGGGAGGCGGAGTCCGACACCAGCCGGGAGCGGTTCGAGGGCTTCATGCGCGAGGTGCCGTGCCCGGCCTGCGGCGGCGGCCGTCTCAAGCCGGTCTCGGTCGCGGTCACGCTGGGGTCGCGGGAGGCCGGCGGCCTGAACATCGCCGAGCTCTGCGCGCTGCCGATCAACGAGACCGCGGAGTACCTGCGCCACCTCGACCTCTCCGCCCGCGAGCGGCAGATCGGCGAGCGGGTGCTCAAGGAGATCCAGGAGCGCCTGAACTTCCTGCTCGACGTGGGCCTGGACTACCTCTCGCTGGACCGGCCCTCGGGCTCCCTGAGCGGTGGCGAGGCGCAGCGGATCCGGCTGGCGACCCAGATCGGCGCCGGGCTCGTGGGCGTCCTCTACGTCCTCGACGAGCCCTCGATCGGCCTGCACCAGCGGGACAACCACCGCCTGATCGAGACGCTGGTCCGGCTCAAGGAGCTCGGCAACACGCTCATCGTCGTCGAGCACGACGAGGACACCATCCGGGTCGCCGACTGGATCGTCGACATCGGCCCGGGCGCCGGGGAGCACGGTGGCCAGGTCGTGCACAGCGGTCAGGTCGCCGACCTGCTGACCCACCCCGACTCCCTGACCGGGCAGTACCTCTCGGGCCGGCGCGAGATCCCGGTGCCGGAGGTGCGCCGCCCGCGCACGAAGGGTCGCGAGCTCGTGGTGCACGGGGCGCGTGAGCACAACCTGTGCAACGTCGACGTGACCTTCCCGCTCGGCCTGTTCGTGGCCGTCACCGGGGTCTCCGGGTCCGGCAAGTCCACCCTGGTCAACGACATCCTCTACACCTCGCTGGCCAAGCAGCTCTACAACGCCCGCGCGGTGCCGGGGCGGCACCAGAAGATCAGCGGGCTGGAGCACGTGGACAAGGTGATCCACGTCGACCAGTCGCCGATCGGGCGCACCCCGCGGTCCAACCCCGCGACGTACACCGGGGTCTTCGACCACATCCGCAAGCTGTTCGCCGCCACTCCCGAGGCGAAGATGCGCGGCTACCTGCAGGGCCGCTTCTCGTTCAACGTCAAGGGCGGGCGCTGCGAGGCGTGCGCGGGCGACGGCACGATCAAGATCGAGATGAACTTCCTGCCCGACGTCTACGTGCCGTGCGAGGTCTGCCACGGCGCGCGCTACAACCGCGAGACGCTCGAGGTGCACTACAAGGGCAAGACCATCGCGGAGGTCCTCGACATGCCGATCGAGGAGGCCGTGGAGTTCTTCGCCGCGGTCCCGGCGATCGCCCGGCACCTGAAGACGCTGGTGGAGGTGGGCCTCGGGTACGTCCGCCTGGGGCAGCCGGCGACCACCCTGTCGGGCGGCGAGGCGCAGCGGGTCAAGCTGTCGGCCGAGCTGCAGAAGCGGTCCACCGGCCGCACGGTCTACGTGCTCGACGAACCCACGACCGGTCTGCACTTCGAGGACATCCGCAAGCTCCTGCTGGTGCTCGGCCGGCTCGTCGACGCCGGCAACACCGTGCTGGTCATCGAGCACAACCTCGACGTGATCAAGACCGCCGACTGGCTGGTCGACATGGGCCCCGAGGGCGGTTCCCGCGGCGGCCTGGTGGTCGCCGAGGGCACGCCCGAGGCGGTCGCGGCCCACCCGGAGAGCTTCACCGGCCAGTTCCTCGCGCCTCTCCTCGAGGGCCGCGAGGCCAAGCAGCCGACCGGCAGACGGCCGGCACCGCCCGCCGCCACGGGGAAGAAGGCCGCGCCGCCGAAGAAGGCCGCGAGGGCGAAGAAGGCCGCACCGGCCAAGAAGTCAGTCAAGGGAGTCCGCGCATGACCGAAGGATCCGGATCGGGCGGGCTCACCCGCCGCCACGCCGTCAGCGGTGCCGTCGGCGGCATCGCCGTGGTCGGTGTGCTGCCGCTGCTGGCCTCGTGCAGCGCCAGCAACGGCGCCAGTGACAGCAACGGCAGCGGGGGCGGGGGCTCGGCCGGAGGAGCCGCCCCGGCGCAGGCGGGCACGAAGCTCGGGTCGGTGGCCGACGTCCCCGTCGGCGGCGGGAAGGTCTTCGCCGACGAGGAGGTCGTGGTCACCCAGCCGACCCAGGGCGTCTACAAGGCGTTCTCGGCGGTGTGCACCCACGCCGGTTGCGTGGTGAACCGCGTCGCGGACGGCAGCATCATCTGCCCCTGCCACCTGAGCAGGTTCTCCGTCGCCGACGGATCGGTGCAGGGCGGCCCCGCGCCCCGGCCGCTGCCCGAGGTGAAGGTCGACGTCAAGGGCGGCCAGGCGAGCGTGGCCTGACAGGCTCCGGGGTCGTCGGCGGCGGACCGTAGGGTTGGGGCGTGCCTGCCCGTTCGTCCCGTTCCCTGCGCGGGCCCCTGTCGTACCGCCCCGAGCCCGGGTCGATCCCCACCCAGCCGGGCGTCTACCGGTTCCGCGACGCGAACCGCCGGGTGATCTACGTCGGGAAGGCGAAGAACCTCCGGTCCCGGCTCTCGTCGTACTTCCAGGACATCGGGAACCTGCACCAGCGCACCGCCACCATGGTGACGACCGCGGCCAGCGTCGAGTGGACCGTGGTCAACACCGAGGTCGAGGCGCTCCAGCTGGAGTACTCCTGGATCAAGGAGTACGACCCGCGGTTCAACGTCAAGTACCGCGACGACAAGTCCTACCCCTGGCTGGCGGTGACCGTCGGGGAGGAGTTCCCCCGGGTGATGGTGGGGCGGGGCGCGAAGCGCAAGGGCACGCGCTACTTCGGGCCGTACAGCCACGCGTGGGCCATCCGCGAGACCGTCGACGTGCTGCTGCGGGTCTTCCCGATGCGCTCGTGCAGCAACGGCGTCTTCAAGCGCTCCGCGCAGATCGGCCGGCCCTGCCTGCTGGGCTACATCGACAAGTGCTCCGCGCCCTGCGTCGGCAAGGTCAGCGCCGAGGAGCACCGCCGGATCGTCGAGGACTTCTGCGAGTTCATGGGCGGGCACACCCGGCCGTTCATGCGCCGCATCGAGCAGGAGATGTTCGCCGCCTCCGAGGAGCTGGACTTCGAGAGGGCCGCGCGGCTGCGCGACGACCTGGGGGCGATGCAGCGGGCGCTCGAGAAGCAGGCCGTGGTGCTCGGCGACGGCGCGGACGCCGACGTGGTCGCGCTCGCCGAGGACCCGCTCGAGGTCGCGGTGCAGATCTTCTACGTCCGCGGGGGCCGGATCCGCGGCCAGCGCGGCTGGGTCGCCGACCGGGTGGAGGAGGGCGGGACCGCGGAGCTGGTCGAGAACTTCCTCCTCCAGCTCTACGCCGGCGCCGACGCCGACAGCATCCCCCGCGAGATCCTGGTGCCGGCCCTGCCCCCGGACGTCGACACCTTCGAGCAGCTGCTCAGCGACCTGCGCGGCAGCCGGGTCCGGATCCGGGTGCCGCAGCGCGGGGACAAGAAGACCCTGCAGGAGACCGTGGCCCGCAACGCGCTCCAGGCGCTCGGGCTGCACAAGACCAAGCGGGCCAGCGACCTGACCACCCGCAACCGAGCGCTGGAGGAGATCCAGAACGCGCTCGAGCTCGACGAGGTGCCGCTGCGCATCGAGTGCTACGACATCTCCAACCTGCAGGGCACCGAGGTGGTCGCCTCGATGGTCGTCTTCGAGGACGGGCTCGCCCGCAAGAGCGAGTACCGCCGCTTCGTCATCAAGGGCGTGGACGGCCAGAACGACGTCGCCTCCATGCACGAGGTGATCACCCGCCGCTTCCGGCGGCTGCTCGACGAGCAGGCCCGCTCCCAGGCCGTCGAGGGCGACGACGGCCCGATGCTGGTCGACCCGGAGACCGGACGGCCGCGCAAGTTCGCCTACGCGCCGGGGCTGGTGGTCGTCGACGGCGGCCCGCCGCAGGTCGCGGCGGCCCAGCGGGCGCTCGACGAGCTCGGCATCGACGACATCCCCGTCTGCGGGTTGGCCAAGCGGCTCGAGGAGGTCTGGCTGCCCCGCCAGGAGGACCCGGTGATCCTGGCGCGCTCCTCGGAGGGGCTCTACCTCCTGCAGCGGGTCCGCGACGAGGCGCACCGGTTCG
Organism: Nocardioides panaciterrulae; assembly: GCF_013409645.1. NCBI lineage: Bacteria > Bacillati > Actinomycetota > Actinomycetes > Propionibacteriales > Nocardioidaceae > Nocardioides > Nocardioides panaciterrulae. The sequence goes on from NZ_JACCBG010000001.1 coordinate 1,927,305, forward strand.
CGATCACCCACCACCGCTCCCGGCGGTCCAAGACCATGGTCGAGAGCCTGCTCGACGACGTGCCCGGGCTCGGCGAGGTGCGCCGCAAGACCCTGCTCAAGCACTTCGGCTCGCTGAAGAAGCTCAAGGCCGCCAGCGTGGAGGAGATCGCCACGGTGCCCGGCATCGGCGCGCGCACCGCGACGGCGATCAAGGACGCCCTCGTGACGAGCGCGGACGGCGGGCGGACCGACGCCGGACAGGGCCTGGTCCGGGTGAACACCGCGACCGGCGAGATCGAGGAGGACTGATGGCGACAGGGGAGGCGCACCGCGGCGAGCTCGTGGTGGTCACCGGCATGACCGGCGCCGGCCGCAGCACGGCCGCCAAGGAGCTGGAGGACCTCGGCTACTACGTGGTCGACAACATGCCACCCAGCCTGCTCCGCGAGGTGGTCCGGCTGGTCGACGAGAGCCGCGGCACCGAGCAGCCGATCGCGGTCGTGGTCGACGTACGCTCCGGCTCGTTCTTCCAGTCCCTGCAGGCGAACCTCGCCCTCGGCGCCACCGGCCGGCACACCACGCTGGTGTTCCTCGAGGCCACCGACGACGTGCTCGTGCGCCGGCAGGAGGCGGCCCGGCGGCCGCACCCGCTGCAGGGCAGCGGCCGCCTGCTGGACGGCCTGCAGCGCGAGCGGCGGGTGCTGGCCGACCTGCGCAGCGAGGCCGACCTGGTCATCGACACCTCCAAGCTGAACGTCCACGAGCTCACCGACCGGGTCGCCGAGGCGTTCGGCACGCCCGACTCGACCCGGCTCAACGTCACCGTGACCAGCTTCGGGTTCAAGTACGGCATCCCGGTGGACGCCGACTTCGTCGCCGACATGCGGTTCCTGCCCAACCCGTTCTGGGTGCCCGAGCTGCGCGCCGGCACGGGTCGGGACGCCGAGGTCTCCGACTACGTCATGAGCCGTCCCGGCGCCGCGGAGTTCCTCGAGCGCTACGTGCCGGTGCTCACGGGCGTCGCCGCGGGCTACCTCCGCGAGGGCAAGCGCTTCATGACCGTCGCGATCGGCTGCACCGGCGGCAAGCACCGCAGCGTCGCCGTCGCCGAGGAGATCGCCAGGCGGATGCGGGAGGACGGGTTCGTCGTCCGCGCCACCCACCGCGACCTCGGACGCGAGTGATGGCGGAGCGGGCCCAGTCGGTAGTGGCGCTCGGCGGCGGCCACGGGCTGCACGCCTCGCTGCGCGCGCTGCGGGGCCTCGTCGACGACCTCGTGGTCGACGAGCTGAGCGCGGTCGTGACCGTCGCCGACAACGGCGGCTCGTCCGGCCGGCTCCGGGGCGAGTTCGGCGTGCTGCCGCCCGGCGACCTGCGGATGGCGCTGGCCGCGCTGTGCGGTGACGACGACTGGGGCGTCACCTGGGCCAAGGTGCTCCAGCACCGCTTCGCCGGGGACGGCGAGATGCGCGGGCACGTGGTCGGCAACCTGCTGATCGTCAGCCTGTGGGAGCTGCTGGGCGACCACGTCCAGGCGCTCGACTGGGTGGGCCGGCTGCTCGGCGCCTCGGGCCGGGTGCTGCCGATGGCGCTCAACGCGCTCGACATCGCCGCCGAGGTGCGCGGCCTGGTGCCCGCCGACCCCCGGGCGACGACCACCGTCCGCGGCCAGGTCGAGGTGGCGACCACCGAGGGCGACATCGTCTCGATCCGGCTCGAGCCGGAGCCGGTCGCCTGCCCCGAGGCGGTCGCCGCGATCCGCGAGGCCGACTGGGTGGTGCTGGGGCCGGGCTCGTGGTTCACCTCGGTGCTGCCGCACCTGGTGGTGCCCGAGCTGCGCGAGGCGCTGGTGCAGACCGACGCACGGATCCTCGTGGTGCTCAACCTCGGCGAGCAGGCGGGGGAGACCCACGGGCTCGCCCCGGAGGACCACCTCGCGGTGCTGGCCGAGCACGCGCCCGGGCTGAAGATCCACACCGTGCTCGCCGACCCCAGCATCGTCGGCGACCCGGACCGGCTCGCCGCCGCGGCGGCGTCGTACGGCGCGGACCTGGTGGCGGCTCCCGTGGCGATGGACGACGGCTCCGCGCGGCACGACGTGGCCCGGCTCGCGGCGGCCTACGAGCGGATCCTCGCGCGCGACTGAGGCCCCCGCCGATGCGTCCGGAGGCAGGTCGGGGGTTGGTTGACGCGTGTGTGAGGATTCCGCCATGGCGATGACGGCACAGGTGAAGGCGGAGCTGTCGAGCACCCAGGTCTCGAAGACCTGCTGCCGCAAGGCCGAGGTGGCCTCGATGCTCCGGTTCGCCGGCGGACTGCACATCGTCAGCGGCCGGATCGTCGTGGAGGCCGAGCTCGACACCGGTGCCGCCGCGCGCCGGCTGCGCAGGGACATCGCCGAGGTCTACGGGCACCAGTCCGACGTGGTCATGGTCCAGGGCAACGGCATCCGCAAGGGCAGCCGCTACCTGGTCCGGATCGTGCGCGACGGCGAGGCGCTGGCCCGCCAGACCGGCCTGCTGGACCAGCGCGGCCGGCCCGTCCGGGGGCTGCCGCCGGCGGTCGTCTCCGGTGGCGCGTGCGACTCGGTCGCCGCCTGGCGCGGTGCGTTCCTGGCGCACGGCTCGCTGACCGAGCCCGGCCGCTCCTCCGCCCTGGAGGTCACCTGTCCCGGGCCCGAGGCCGCGCTGGCGCTGGTGGGCGTGGCCCGACGGCTGGGGATCCAGGCCAAGGCCCGGGAGGTCCGCGGGATCGACCGGGTGGTGCTTCGCGACGGGGACGCGATCGGTCAGCTGCTGACCCGGCTCGGCGCGCACGAGTCGCTGATGGCCTGGGAGGAGCGCCGGATGCGGCGCGAGGTCCGGGCGACCGCGAACCGGCTCGCGAACTTCGACGACGCCAACCTGCGCCGCTCCGCGCGGGCCGCGGTGGCCGCCGGGGCCCGGGTCGAGCGGGCCATGGAGATCCTGGGTGAGGACGTCCCCGACCACCTGCGCCTCGCCGGTGAGCTGCGCCTGGAGCACAAGCAGGCCTCGCTGGAGGAACTCGGCCAGCTGCACGAGCCGGTGCTGACCAAGGACGCGATCGCCGGCCGGATCCGCCGGCTGCTGGCGATGGCCGACAAGCGGGCCGAGGAGCTCGGGATCCCCGACACCGAGTCCTCGCTGACCGCGGAGATGCTCGCCGACGAGGCGTGAGGCCCACGCCGCCGGGTCCAGCCCGGTTACCCGCACGTACCCCGGGACGACCCGAGGGCGCCCGCCGCGCGAGCGATAGGGTCGAGAACGACGCGGGGCACCACCCGCCGCGTCGCCGTGCTCATCAGCTCAACGCAACTGTCCGACCGAGAAGCAGGAGCCATCAGTGACCGTACGCGTAGGTATCAACGGATTCGGCCGGATCGGCCGCAACTTCTTCCGTGCCGTCCGGGCCTCCGGCCTCGACATCGAGATCGTCGCCGTCAACGACCTGACCGACAACACGTCGCTCGCCCCGCTGCTGAAGTTCGACTCGATCCTCGGCAAGCTCGACGCGGACGTGACCGCGACCGCGGACGAGATCCGCGTGGGCGACCAGGTCGTGAAGACCTTCGCCGAGCGCGACCCGGCCAACCTCAAGTGGGGCGACCTGGGTGTCGACGTGGTCGTGGAGTCCACCGGCTTCTTCACCGATGCCACCCTGGCGCGCGCCCACGTCGACAAGGGCGGCGCGAAGAAGGTCATCATCTCGGCGCCCGCGAAGAACGAGGACGTCACCGTCGTCATGGGCGTCAACCACGAGACCTACGACCCGGCGGCGCACACGGTGATCTCCAACGCGTCGTGCACCACCAACTGCCTGGCCCCGATGGCCAAGGCGCTCAACGACGAGTTCGGGATCGTCAAGGGCCTGATGACGACGGTGCACGCCTACACCGCCGACCAGAACCTGCAGGACAACATCCACAAGGACCTGCGCCGGGCCCGGGCCGCCGCGCTGAACGTGGTGCCGACCTCGACCGGCGCCGCCAAGGCCATCGGCCTGGTGCTGCCGGAGCTGAAGGGCAAGCTGGACGGCTACGCGCTGCGCGTGCCGGTCCCGACCGGCTCGGCCACCGACCTGACCTTCGAGGCCGGTCGCGAGACCTCGGTCGAGGAGGTCAACGCCGCGGTGGAGAAGGCCGCGGACGGCAAGTTCCTCCGCTACTCCACGGACCCGCTGGTCTCCACCGACATCGTGACCGACCCCGCGTCGTGCATCTTCGACGCGCCGCTGACCAAGGTGATCGGCAACCAGGTCAAGGTCGTCGGCTGGTACGACAACGAGTGGGGCTACTCCAACCGCCTCGCCGACCTGATCGACTACGTCGGCAAGACCCTCTGACCGGATGAGCAGCCTCGACTCGCTCGACCGCCAGCTGGGGGGACTGCGCGGCAGGCGCATCCTCGTGCGGTCGGACCTGAACGTGCCGCTGGACAGCGCCGGCACCATCACCGACGACGGACGGATCCGGGCGAGCGTCCCGACCCTCCGGGCGCTGGCCGAGGCCGGGGCCCGGGTGGTCGTCACCGCTCACCTCGGCCGGCCCCAGGGCCGCCCGGACCCGTCGTACTCCCTCGCGCCGGTGGCCGACCGGCTCGGCGAGCTGCTCGGGAGCCCGGTCGCGTTCGCCACCGACACGGTGGGGGACAGCGCCCGGGACACGGTCGAGCGGCTCCAGGACGGGCAGGTCGCCCTGCTGGAGAACGTCCGGTTCAACGCCGGGGAGACCAGCAAGGACGACGCCGAGCGCGGTGCGTTCGCCGATCGCCTGGCCGAGCTGGCCGACGGGTTCGTGTCCGACGGGTTCGGGGTCGTGCACCGCAAGCAGGCGTCGGTGTACGACGTGGCGCAGCGGCTGCCGCACGCCATGGGGGCCCTGGTCGCGACCGAGATCGACGTGCTGCGCCGGCTCACCGAGGACCCCGAGCGGCCCTACGCCGTGGTGCTCGGCGGCTCGAAGGTGTCCGACAAGCTCGGGGTCATCGACAACCTCCTCGGCAAGGCCGACAAGCTGCTCATCGGCGGCGGGATGGTCTTCACCTTCCTGGCCGCCCAGGGCCACGAGGTCGGGAAGAGCCTCCTCGAGGAGGACCAGCTCGAGACCTGCCGCGCGCACCTGCGCCGCGCCGAGGAGTCCGGCGTCGAGATCCTGCTGCCCACCGACATCGTGGTGGACACCGCCTTCCCGTCCGGCGACCGCTCGCCGGAACCCCGGGTCGTCCCCGCCTCGCAGATCCCGGCCGACAGCCTCGGCCTGGACATCGGCCCCGAGTCGGCGGCGACGTTCGCCTCGGCCCTGGCGGACGCACGCACGGTGTTCTGGAACGGCCCGATGGGGGTCTTCGAGGTGAGCGCGTTCGCCGAGGGGACCCGCGCGGTCGCGGCGGCGCTCACGAAGATCGACGGGCTCTCGGTCGTCGGCGGGGGCGACTCCGCCGCCGCCGTACGCACGCTCGGCTTCGACGAGTCCGCCTTCGGGCACATCTCCACCGGTGGCGGCGCCAGCCTCGAGTACCTCGAGGGCAAGGAGCTGCCCGGCATCCAGGTCCTGGAGGACTGAGCATGGCGAGCAAGCGAACCCCGCTGATGGCGGGGAACTGGAAGATGAACCTCAACCACCAGGAGGCGATCGTCCTGGTGCAGAAGCTGGCGGTCACGCTCGCCGACAAGAAGCACGACTACAGCCGCGCCGAGGTGGTCGTGGTGCCGCCGTTCACGGACCTGCGTTCGGTGCAGTCCCTGGTCGACGGGGACCGGCTCGCGGTGCGCTACGGCGCGCAGGACGTCTCCATGCACGAGGCGGGCGCCTACACCGGGGAGATCTCGGCCGGCATGCTCGCCAAGCTGGGCTGCTCCTACGTCGTGGTCGGGCACTCCGAGCGTCGGGAGCACCACGGCGAGGGCGACGACGTCGTCAACGCCAAGGCGCACCGGGCGCTGGCGGCCGCGATGACGCCGATCGTGTGTGTCGGCGAGGGCCTCAGCGTGCGGCAGGCCGGCGAGCACGTGGCCCACACGCTCGGGCAGCTGGACGGGTCGCTCGCCGGCTTCTCGGCCGAGCAGGTCGCCGGGCTCGTGGTGGCCTACGAGCCGGTGTGGGCGATCGGCACCGGCGAGGTGGCGACGCCCGAGGACGCGCAGGAGGTCTGCGCCGCGATCCGTGGCCGGGTCCGCGAGGTCCACGGTGACGTCGCGGCCGACGGCGTACGCATCCTCTACGGCGGCTCGGTGAAGGCCGCCAACGTCGCCGGGATCATGGCGCAGGGCGACGTCGACGGCTGCCTGGTCGGCGGCGCGAGCCTGCAGGCCGACGAGTTCGGCGGAATCTGCCGCTACTACGACATGCCGGTCCTCTGACGGCTCCGGTGTGACGTAGGCTTTACGACCGTGACTCTCCTCTTCACCATTCTGCTGATCATCTCGAGCGCGCTCGTGGTGCTGCTGGTCCTGCTGCACAAGGGCCGGGGCGGCGGGCTCTCCGACATGTTCGGCGGTGGCGTGTCCAGTTCGCTCGGCGGGTCCTCGGTGGCCGAGCGGAATCTCGATCGGCTCACGATCGGGATCGGGGTCATCTGGTTCGCATGTGTGATTGCCCTGGGCCTGCTCCTGGCCTACCAGAACTGAGAAAGGGAACCTTCCGTGGCTGGTGGAGGAAACGCTATTCGCGGGAGCCGGGTGGGGGCCGGCCCGATGGGTGAGGCCGAGCGGGGCGAGGCTGCCCCGCGGCAGGCCGTCACCTACTTCTGCTCCAACGAGCACCGCTCGGTGGTGCCGCTGTCCGTCGAGGCGCAGGTCCCGGACTCCTGGGACTGCCCGAAGTGCGGCCTGCCGGCCGGTCGGGACGCCGAGAACGCACCGCCGGCGCCGAAGAACGAGCCCTACAAGACGCACCTCGCCTATGTGAAGGAGCGTCGCTCGGACAAGGAGGCCGCCGACATCCTGGAGGAGGCGCTCCAGCTGCTCCGCTCCCGCCGCAAGTCGGGCGACCTCATCTTCTGATCCTCGGATCCTCTGAGGCGCGAGAGGGCACTCGCGTCAACTCTCAGCGCGCTGAGACGGCACTTGTGGCAACTGTCAGGGTGCCGAGCGGGCGATCCGGGGAACTCTCCAGCGCCGGTGGACGAGCGCCTGTGGATGAGCGCGCGCACGTCGGCCGCGATCTAGGCATGCTGCCGGGCATGAGGAAACCACCTTCCTGGCTGCCGGATGACCTCGTCTTCCTGGACGACCGGTGCCCGCTTCCGCTCGATGTGCCGTTCACCGCCGACCAGGCGGCTCAACTCGGTGTCTCCCGGTGGTACTTGCGCATTCTGGTCGACCGCGGCCTGGTCCGCCCCGTGCTCCGGGGCGCCTACGTGGCCGCCCAGGTGCTCGACACCGTCGACGTGCGCGCGGCCGCGCTGCGCCTGCTCGTGCCGGCGACCGCCGTGGTCACCGACGAGACCGCGGCCTGGCTGCACGGGGTCGACGTGTTGCCCCCGTCCGCGGTGCACATGCCTCCTCCGGTCCGCGTCTTCAGCACGGGCGGCTCGCGTCTGCGGCGACCGGAAGTGGCCAGCGGCACCCGTCAGCTCCTGAAGGACGACATCACCGAGGTGCAGGGCGTCCGTGTCACCACGGCGCTTCGCACCGCCCTCGACCTGGGCCGCGGGCTGCGACGCTTCGCCGCGCTGGCTGCGCTCGACGGGTTCGTCCGCATCGGCGTGCCGCACGACTCCATCCGCCTGTCGGTCGAGAGGTTCCGGGGAGAGCGGGGGGTCGTCCAGCTCCGCTGGCTGGTTCCGCTGGTGGACGGGCGCGCCGAGTCACCGGGGGAGTCGTGGCTGCGCCTGCACTGGTACGACGCCGGGCTGCCCCGCCCCGAGCTCCAGTTCTGGGTCTACGACGAGCACGGGGTGGCGCTCTACCGGCTCGACATCGCCCTTCCCGAGTGCCGGTTCGCGGCGGAGTACGACGGGAAGCAGTTCCACTCGACCGACGAGCATCGGTTGCATGACGCGGAGCGTCGTACGTGGCTGGACGAGAAGGGTCGCTGGGTCGTCGAGGTCTTCGAACAGGAGCACGTCTACCCGCGGGACGCCGACCCGACCCCGCGCCTTCGAGAGGGCGCGAAGATGGCGAGGACTCGCTGCGGCCTGTGGGTCCCCGAGTCCGTCCGGCGCTCGACCGAGGATTGACCTGACTGCCGTCTCGCGGGGTTGAGAGTGCCCCCGATCGCCGTCTCGCGGGGTTGAGAGTGCCCCCGATCGCCGTCTCGCGTCAGAGGGCGGAGGCGGCGGCGCGGTCGAGGAACCAGAGGGTCTCCTCGGAGCCGTGGACGCCGGCGGCGGGGGTCTCGTGGACGTCGCTGGTGCCGAGGGCGCGGGCGACGGCGTCGGCCTTGGCGTCGCCACTGACCAGGAACCACACCGAGCGAGCGCGGTTCAGGGCGGGGAGGGTCAGGCTGACCCGCAGCGGCGGGGGCTTGGGGGAGTCGAGCACGCCGAGCACGATCCGGTCGTCGACGTCGAGCTCGGCGTGGTGCGGGAACAGCGAGGCCACGTGACCGTCCGGCCCGACGCCGAGCATCATCACGTCGAACTCACCGCTGCCGTGCTCGCGCAGGTCGGCGGAGTACGCCGCGGCCGCCGCGTGCACGTCGTCCGCGTCGGCCGTGGAGGCCATCTCGTGCACGTGGGCCGCCTCGACGCCGACCGCGTCGAGGAACGCCCGGCGGGCCTGCAGCGCGTTGCGGTCCTCGTCGTCCGGCGCGACGAACCGTTCGTCGCCCCACCAGACCACGACCCGGGCCCAGTCCACGCCGCTGGCGGGGGAGAGCCGGGCCACCTCGGCGTGCACGGCGTCGGCGATCGAGCCGCCGGTCAGCGCGATCTGCGGGACCCGGCCGGCCGACTGGGCGTCCGCGAGCCGGCTCAGCAGCTCGCCGGCCACCGACGTGGCCAGCGCCCGGGCGTCCTCGTGGACCTCGACCCGTGGTTCGGGCCGGGGCTCGGGACGGCCGCCCGGGACGGTGGCGGTGGGGGGCGGGGTCATAGCTGCACCTGCATCTTCGCCAGTCGCTTCGCCGTGGCGGCGTAGACGTCGTCCTCGTCCAGCCGGCGCAGCTCCTCGGCGAGCAGCTCGGGGAGCTCCCGGCGCTTGAGCGCGATCGGGCGGTCCGGCCGGCCCGGCGAGGTGAAGGTGGCCAGCCGGCCGTCGGGCCGGGCGATCCGGATCGGGCCCTCCTTGGTCTCCAGCACCACCTCGGTGAGGCCGGGTCCGTCGGTGACGACCCGGGTCACCTCGACGCGGAGCCGGTCGCGCAGCCAGGCCTCGAGGAGGTCGGCGCTCGGGCTGATCCGCTCCGCCGAGATCGACGCTCCGGAGACCTTGAGCGGGTGCTGGTCCAGCGCCGCCGCCAGCAGCGCGCGCCAGGGCGTCAGCCGGGTCCAGGCCAGGTCGGTGTTGCCGGGGGCGTAGGCCGCGCACTGCTGGTGGATGGCCCGCGCCTTGTTGCGGCGGGCGGCCGCGGCATCGGTGATCCGCCGCTTCGCCAGGGCACCGAGCGGGTCGGTGGCCGGGTCCTCCGGCGGATGGCAGGGCCACCAGATCGCCACGGGGGAGTCCGGCAGCAGCAGCGGGAGCACCACGGACTCCGGGTGCTTGACGACCTCGCCGCGCAACCGGATCAGTGCGGTCTCGCCGCTCCAGCCGTTGCCGGTGCCCACCTGGGCGTTGACCTCCGGGGCGCCGCGGCCGTCGCCGAGGATCACGCCCAGCACCCGCGCCGGGTGCTCGTGCGAGGCCCGCTGGGCGGCCTTCATCGCGGAGTCGGACTCGTCCTCCTCGACGACGATGATCAGCGTCATCACCATGCCCATCGCGGGGCTGCCCGCGCGGGTGCGGGCGCGGACGAACTCCGCCGCGATCGCCGAGGAGTTGGTGTCGGTGAGCTCTATCAAGGTCGCCTCCAGACCCGTCCGTCACGGGCCAGCATCTTGTCCGCGGACTCCGGGCCCCACGTGCCGGAGGGATACTGCTCCGGCTTCCCCTTCTTGGCCCAGTGCTCGAGGATCGGGTCCAGGATCTTCCAGGACAGCTCGACCTCCTCGTGGCGGGGGAACAGCGGCGGATCCCCGAGCAGCACGTCGAGGATCAGCCGCTCGTAGGCCTCCGGGCTGGACTCCACGAACGAGCCGCCGTAGACGAAGTCCATGTTGACGTCGCGGATCTCCATCGCGGTGCCGGGCACCTTCGACCCGAAGCGGATCGTCATGCCCTCGTCGGGCTGCACCCGGATCACCAGGGCGTTCTGGGTCAGCTCCTCGGTCGAGGTCGACGAGAACGGCAGGTGCGGCGCGCGCTTGAAGACCACCGCCACCTCGGTGACCCGGCGGCCGAGTCGCTTGCCGGTGCGCAGGTAGAACGGCACCCCGGCCCACCGGCGGGTGTCCACGCCGAGCGTCACCGCGGCGTACGTCTCGGTGGTCGAGGTCTTGCGGATGCCCTCCTCCTCGAGGAAGCCGGGCACCTTCTCGCCGCCGGCCCAGCCGGGGGCGTACTGGCCGCGCGCGGTGGTCAGGTCCAGCCGGCGGGGGAGCACCACGCTGGAGAGCACCTTCTGCTTCTCGATGCGCAGGCTCTCGGCGTCGAACGACGTCGGCTCCTCCATCGCCACCAGCGACATCAGCTGCAGCAGGTGGTTCTGGATGACGTCGCGGGCGGCGCCGATGCCGTCGTAGTAGCCGGCGCGTCCGCCGATGCCGATGTCCTCGGCCATCGTGATCTGCACGTGGTCGACGTAGTTGGCGTTCCAGATCGGCTCGAAGAGCTCGTTGGCGAACCGCATCGCCAAGATGTTCTGGACCGTCTCCTTGCCGAGGTAGTGATCGATCCGGAAGACCGAGCCCGACGGGAAGACCTGGCCGAGCACGTCGTTGAGCTCGCGGGCGGACTCCAGGTCGTGGCCGAACGGCTTCTCGACCACCACCCGCCGCCACGAGCCGTTGCGCTCCTCGGCGAGGCCGTGCTCCTTGAGCTGGCCGACGACGGCACCGAAGAACCCAGGCGGGATCGCGAGGTAGAAGGCGTGGTTGCCGCCGGTGCCGCGGTCCACGTCGAGCTCCTCGATCGTACGGCGGAGCCGGTCGAAGGCCTGGTCGTCGTCGAAGTCGCCCGGCACGAACCGGAACCCCTCGGCGAGCTGCTGCCAGACCTCCTCACGGAACTCGGTGCGCGCGTGGGCCTTCACCGAGTCGTGCACGATCTGCGCGAAGTCCTGGTGGGCCCAGTCGCGCCGGGCGAACCCGACCAGACTGAAGCCGGGGGGCAGGAGCCCCCGGTTGGCCAGGTCGTAGATCGCCGGCATCACCTTCTTGCGCGACAGGTCGCCGGTGACGCCGAAGAGCACCATGCCGCAGGGCCCGGCGATGCGGGGCAGCCGGCGGTCCTCCGGGTCGCGCAGCGGGTTGGTCCAGGTCACGAGAGCACCTTCCGCAGCCCGGCGAGGTCGCCGGGGCCGCTGACGTGGAGACGGAGCACGGGTCGCCCCTTGCCGGCCAGCACCTGGCCGTCCCCGACCGCCTGCGCGGTCAGGAACTCCTGGAACGTGAACGGCCGGTCGGGCACCGCGAGGTCCGCCTCGGGCTGGCCGGTGACCTGCAGGTAGACCCCGGTGCCGGGGCCGCCCTTGTGGTACTGGCCGGTGGAGTGCAGGAAGCGCGGCCCCCACCCGAACGTGACCGGTCGGCCGGTACGCCGGGCCAGCGTGGCGCGGGTGCCCGCGAGGTCGGCGTCGCGGTGCCGGTCGAGGTAGGCCTGAACCGCGAGGTAGCCGTGGTCGGGGTCGAGCCGCTCGAGCAGCGCCGCCACCGCGTCGGCCACCGTGCTGGTGCCCTCGGGCAACCAGCCCTCGGAGGCGTAGACGGTCACCGCTCCGTCGACGAACACCGGGGTCGGCTCCGAGCCGCCGCCGTCGAGCATCTCGCGGGCGGCGGCCTTCGCGCTCTCCACGTCGGGCTGGTCGAACGGGTTGATCCCGATCACCCGGCCGGCCACCGCGGTGGCGTACTCCCACAGCAGCAGCTGGGCCCCGAGCGGCGCGTCGACGTGGACGCCCCACCCCGACGCGGGCGTCAGGTCCGGGCCGAACGCGAAGGTGGAGCCGAAGGTGGCCAGCACCTCGTCGGCGGTGCTGGGGGAGAAGCCGGGCGCGTCGAGGGCCTCCACGCCCACCGGCAGGATGCCCTTGCCCTCCTTGCCGGTGGACTCCGCGATCAATTGCTCGGCCCAGTCGCCGAACCCGGCGTACGACGCCCCCGAGCTCGCGAGCGCGACCTTGTCGACCCCGGCCAGGGCGGCCGCGCCGAGCAGCGCCCCGAGCCGCAGGCCCGGGTTGTCGACCGAGTCCGCCTCGAGGGCCGGCCGGATCGTCGCGGCCTGGTCGAGCAGCCCGGCGATGTCGGCGCCGGCGAGGCCGCTCGGCACCAGCCCGAAGGCGGTCAGCGCCGAGTAGCGTCCGCCGACCTCGGGATCGGCCAGGAACACCTGGTAGCCGGCGTCCCGGGCGAGCTCCTCGAGGGGGGAGCCGGGGTCGGTGACGACCACGATCCGCTCCGCCGGGTCGATGCCGGCGTCGCGGAACGCCTTCTCGAAGGCCCGCCGCTGACTGTCGGTCTCGACGGTGCCGCCGGACTTGGAGGAGACCACGACGACGGTCTCGGCGAGCCGGTCCTCCAGGGACCTGCGCACGAAGTCGGGGTCGGAGGAGTCGAGCACGTCGAGCTCGACGCCGGCGGCCTCGCAGATCACCTCGGGCGCCAGCGAGGAGCCGCCCATCCCGCAGAGCACGACCTTGGCCAGGCCGCGGTCACGGCAGTCGGCCTGCAGGCCCGCGATCCGGTCGACCAGCGGGCGTGAGGCCTCGGGCAGCGCGACCCAGGACAGTCGCTTGCCCGCCTCCTCCTCGGCGGCCGGTCCCCACAGTGTGGGGTCCTGGGCGGCGATGCGGCCGGCGACCCGGTCGGCCACCAGCCGCTCCACCGTCGAGGCGAACGCCTTCTCGTCGGGGTAGCCGAAGAACAGCTCGAACGCCGCTCCGGTCCCCTCCTCCTTCACGGTGCTCCAAGCCGTCTCGCTCATTCGCCGCCCTGTCCTGCCTTCTCCATCTGGCCGGAGACGGTCTCGACCAGCTCGGTCCAGGACTTCTTGAACTTGTCCACGCCCTCGTGCTCGAGCACGAGCAGGACGTCCTCGAAGTCGACGCCGATGTCGGCGAGCCGGTCGAAGACCTGCTGGGCCTCGCCGCCGGTGCCGGTGACGACGTCGCCGCGGAGCTCGCCGTGGTCGGCGAAGGCCTCCATGGTCTTCTCGGGCATCGTGTTGACCGTGCCCGGCACGACCAGCTCGGTGACGTAGAGGGTGTCGGAGTAGGCCTGGTTCTTCACGCCGGTCGACGCCCACAGCGGCCGCTGCGGGTTGGCCCCCGCGTCCGCGAGGAGCTTCCAGCGGTCGGAGGCGATGACCTCCTCGAAGGCCGCGTAGGCGAGCCGGGCGTTGGCCACCGCCGCCATGCCCTTGAGCGCCTCGGCCTCCTCGCCGCCGATCGACTCCAGGCGCTTGTCCACCTCGGTGTCGACCCGGGAGACGAAGAACGAGGCGACCGAGTGGATCCGGTCGAGGTCGAGGCCGGCGTCGCGCGCCTGCTCCAGGCCCGCGAGGTAGGCGTCCATCACCTCGCGGTAGCGCTCGATGCCGAAGATCAACGTGACGTTGACGCTGATGCCCTCGGCGACCGCCGCGGTGATCGCCGGCAGCCCCTCCTTGGTGGCGGGGATCTTGATCAGCACGTTGGGCCGGTCCACCGCGCTCCACAGCGCCCGCGCCGAGGCCATGGTGCCCTCGGTGTCGTTGGCCAGGTCGGGCTCGACCTCGATGGAGACGCGGCCGTCGGCCGGGTGCTCGGCGTGCACCGGCGCCATGATGTCGCAGGCGTTGCGCACGTCCTCGGTGGTGAGCTCGAAGACGACCCGGTCGACGTCCTTGCCCTCCTCGACGAGCCGGCGCACCTGGTCGTCGTAGCGCTCCCCGTCGGCGATCGCGCCGGCGAAGATCGTGGGGTTCGTGGTGACGCCCACGACGGACTTCTCCTTGACGAGGTCGGCCAGGTTGCCGGTCTCGATCCGTTCGCGCGAGAGGTCGTCGAGCCAGATCGACACCCCCGCGTCCGCAAGGGCCTTCAGACGGTCACTCATCAGTTCCTCCCTGAGCTCTGTTCACGTACAAGTCGTACCCCCGTGGTGTCCGCCCCAACCGGGACGGGCTCAGCTGCTGATGCGCAGGCTGTCGCGGGCGGCGTCGGCCACCGCCTCGGCGGTGATGCCGTACTCCTGGAAGATCCGGGCGTAGTCGGCCGACGCGCCGTAGGTGTCGATCGACACGATCCGGCCGTGGTCGCCGACGATCTCGCGCCAGCCCTGGGCCACGCCCGCCTCGACCGAGACCCGCGCCTTCACGGTGGGCGGGATCACGGTCTCGCGGTAGGACGGCTCCTGCTCGTCGAACCACTCGCGGCAGGGCATCGAGACGACCCGCGCCCGCACGCCGTCGGCCGCGAGGAGCTCGCGGGCCGCGACCGCGACCTGGACCTCCGAGCCCGTGGCGACCAGGACCACGTCCGGCAGCCCGCCGCCCGCGTCGACCAGCACGTAGCCGCCGCGGTGCACGTTGGAGGTGTCGGACCAGTGCTCGCCGTCGACCTCGCCGCGCGGGAAGACCGGCACGTTCTGGCGGGTCAGGGCGATCCCGGCCGGGTGGTCGGTGCGCCGGAGCACGGCGTGCCAGGCGGCGGCGGTCTCGTTGGCATCGGCGGGGCGGACCACGTCGAGGCCCGGGATCGCCCGCAGCGCGGCGAGGTGCTCGATCGGCTGGTGGGTCGGACCGTCCTCACCGAGGCCGATCGAGTCGTGGGTCCACACGTAGGTGACCGGCAGGCCCATCAGGGCGGCCAGCCGGACCGAGCCGCGCATGTAGTCGGAGAAGGTGAGGAAGGTCCCGCCGAAGACGCGGGTGCCCCCGTGCAACGTGATGCCGTTCAGGATCGCGCCCATGCCGTGCTCGCGGATGCCGAAGTGCAGCACCCGGCCGGCGTACGGGTCGCCCGACCACTGATCGGTCGAGCGCCCCTGGGGGATGAACGAGCTCGCGCCCTCGATGGTGGTGTTGTTGGACTCCGCCAGGTCGGCCGAGCCGCCCCACAGCTCGGGCATCAGCTTCGCGACCGCGTTGATGACCGCGCCGGAGGCCTTGCGGGTGGCGACGCCCTTCGGGTCGGCGTCGAAGGTCGGCAGCGCCCGCTCCAGGCCCTCGGGCAGGGCGCGGGTCTGCATCCGCTCCCAGGTCGCGAGGACCTCGGGGGAGGCGCCCTTCTTCCAGGCCTCGAACCGCTCCTGCCACTCGGCCTGCCACTTCTTGCCGCGCTCGACCAGCGAGCGGGTGTGGGCGAAGACGTCGGCCGGCACGTCGAACTGCTTCGCGGGGTCGAGGCCGAGCACCTTCTTGGTGGCCGCGACCTCGTCCTCGCCGAGCGCCGAGCCGTGCGCCTTGCCGGTGCCCTGGGCGTCCGGGGCCGGCCAGGCGATGATGGTCTTGAGCACGATCAGGCTCGGCCGGTCGGTGACCGCCTCGGCGGCGCGGACCGCGGCGTACAGCTCGGGGACGTCCTCGGTGTACTCGGTCCCGTCGTTGGTCCAGTCGACGGTCTGGACGTGCCAGCCGTAGGCCTCGTAGCGCTTCGCGACGTCCTCGGTGAAGGCCACGTCGGTGTCGCCCTCGATCGAGATCCGGTTGTCGTCGTAGATGAGGGTCAGGTTGCCCAGCTGCTGGGTCCCGGCGATCGAGGAGGCCTCGGCGCTGACGCCCTCCTCGAGGTCGCCGTCGCTGCAGATGGCGTAGACGTGGTGGTCGAAGACGGACCCGCCGTCACCGGCCTGGGGGTCGAGCAGGCCGCGCTCGCGACGGGCGGCCATCGCCATGCCGACGGCGTTGCCGACGCCCTGGCCCAGCGGGCCGGTGGTCGTCTCGACGCCCGCGGTGTGGCCGTACTCGGGGTGGCCGGGGGTCTTGCTGCCCCAGGTCCGCAGCGACTTGATGTCCTCCAGCTCCAGGCCCCAGCCGCCGAGGAACAGCTGCAGGTAGAGCGTGATCGAGCTGTGCCCCGCGGAGAGGACGAACCGGTCCCGGGCGGGCCAGTTGGGGTCCGCCGGGTTGTGACGCATCACCTTCTGGAAGAGCAGGTACGCCGCGGGCGCGAGGCTCATCGCGGTCCCGGGGTGGCCGTTGCCGACCTTCTGCACCGCGTCCATGGCCAGGGCGCGGACGGTGTCCACCGCCTTCTCGTCCAGGTCGGTCCAGTCCAGCTCAGGGGCTCTGCTCACGGGGATCCTCTCGATGGCTGCGCCTGCCGATCCGGGGAAGGGTCGAACGTCACAGGCGTGGGGGCTCAGGCAGAGCCGAGCCTACTCACCCGGCGCGATACGATCGAACCCAGCAAGCACCCCTGACGGTGACCCGTCCCCCCTGAGGAACTCCGTGACCTTCGTCGGCCAGTCGACCGCTGCTGCCTCCGAGCAGGACACCGGTCGGGCGACGGCGCGTGACGTGGTCGCGGCGTACGTCGGGCTGACCAAGCCGCGCGTCATCGAGCTGCTGCTGCTGACCACCGTGCCGGTGATGTTCTTCGCCGCCCGCGGCATCCCGCCGCTGGGCCTGGTGGTCGCCACCGTCGTCGGAGGCACCTTCTCGGCCGGCTCGGCGTCGGTGTTCAACTGCGTCTACGACCGCGACATCGACGAGCAGATGCGGCGCACCCGCCGCCGCGCGCTGCCCCGTCACATCGTGTCGCCCGGCGCGGCCCTGGTGTTCGGCTTCGTGCTGGGCATCCTGTCCACGGTGATCCTGGCGGTGTGGGTGAACCCGCTCTCGGCGGTGCTGTCGGTGGCCGCCAACGCCTTCTACGTCTTCGGCTACACGATGCTGCTCAAGCGGCGCACCACCCAGAACATCGTCTGGGGTGGGCTGGCCGGCTGCTTCCCCGCCCTGATCGGGTGGACCGCGGTCACCGGCCGGCTGTCGTGGGTGCCGATCGTGCTGTTCGCCGTCGTGTTCTTCTGGACGCCCCCGCACACCTGGGCGCTCGCGCTGCGCTACCGCGAGGACTACGCGGGCGTCGACGTCCCGATGCTGCCGGTCGTGAAGCCGGCGCGCGAGGTCGGGCGCCAGATCGTCGTCTACAGCTGGGTGATGGTCGCCATATCGCTCCTGCTGTGGCCGGTGGCCGGCACCGGGCTGGTCTATCCGGTCGTCGCGGTGGTGCTCGGCGCGGTCTTCCTCGTCGAGGCGCACCGGATGTGGGGCCGGGCGCGCAGCACCGAGGACCTGAGCCGGATCCAGCCGATGCGGCTGTTCCACTCCTCCAACCTCTACCTCTCGCTGCTGTTCGTCGCGGTCGCGCTCGACCCGCTGCTCAGCCGCTGAGCCCGCGGGCGAAGAAAGCTCGCCCGCGAGGCAACCTTCCGGTCCCCGACCGCGTCTGAGTCTTCGACGGCGGCCGGTTCTGTCCACGGGGGTACAGACGGCCGCCGTCGCCATGCCCGGGCTGCCTACGACGGGCGGGCGGCCCGAAGGCGGACCGCAGTGGCCGGCGCCTCAGGAGGAGGCCGGCTCGCGCACCTGCAGCAGCACCCAGGTGACCGCCGCGGAGATCAGCGCCGCGCCGAGCATGTGGAAGCCGACCAGGACGATCGGCAGGCCGGTGAAGTACTGCACGAAGCCGACCGCGCCCTGGGCCACCTCGATCACGAGCAGAACGACGACGGCGCGTACGGCGACGGCGGGGGCCCGGGTGGCCAGCAGGGCGAAGAGCAGGCCCAGGGTCAGGCCGACGAACAGGAAGACCACGTCGGCGTGCAGCTGGCTGAGCTCGAGCGGGTCGAGCCCGTTGCGCGGGGAGCTGGCGTCGCCGGCGTGCGGCCCGGAGCCGGTGACCACGGTGCCGACGTAGAGCACCAGCCAGGCCGCGGCGAAGGTCGCCCACGCGAGCCCGGTGACCGGACCACCGGTGGCGCCACCCAGGGGCGCCGGCCGGTCGAGGCGCTGGAGGAACAGCACGGCGACCCCGATGATTGCCATCGAGCACAGCAGGTGGAACGAGACGATCCAGGGGTTGAGGTCGGTGAGCACGGTGATGCCCCCGATCACCGCCTGGGCCGGGATGCCCAACCCCATGACCAGGGCCAGGCGCCGCAGGTCGCGGCGACCGCTGCGCCAGGCGGCCAGGAACGTCGCGATCGCGACCGCGGTGAGCACGAACGTCAACATCCGGTTTCCGAACTCGATCGCCGCGTGCACGTTGTACGCACCGTGCGGCGTGAACGAGCCGCCGTTGCAGTGCGGCCAGGTCGGGCAGCCGAGGCCGGAGCCGGTGAGGCGCACCGCGCCGCCGGTGACCACCAGCACGATGTTGGCGACCAGGCTGGCCCAGCCCAGCGGGCGCAGCCAGCGCCCGGTGCGGGTCGGCGCGGTGGCGCGGTCGGACTCGGTGGTGGTCATTCCCACGTGAACGTCCTCGCGGTCAGCACGGTTCCGGCGACGGCCCAGCCCAGCAGCACGAGCATGGCGTGCCAGTCGGTGGTGCCGTCGATGAGGGCGACGCGCATCGCGTCGCCGAGCGCCCCGGAGGGCAGCCAGCTGACCACCGCGCCGAAGGCGCCGTACGCCGAGGCCGGCAGCACGACCGCGCCCCCGGCCATCAGCAGCAGGTAGATGAGGTTGGCCGCGGCCAGCGTGGCCTCGGCGCGCAGCACGCCGGCGACGAAGAGGCCCAGCGCGGCGAACGCCGCCGTGCCCAGCACGATCGCCAGCAGCGCGCCCGGCAGCCACGGGTCGGGGTCCCACCCGAGACCGAGCGCGACGACCGAGATGACCACGATCTGCAGCACCTCCACGAGCAGCAGCCCGCCGACCTTGCCTGCGAGCAGGCCGGAGCGGGGCAGCGGTGAGGAGCCGAGCCGCTTGATCACGCCGTAGCGGCGCTCGAAGCCGGTGGCGATCGCCAACGAGGTGAACGCGGTCGACATCACCGCCAGCGCCAGCACGCCGGGCGTGAACACGTCCACGGCGGAGTGGGAGAAGTGGAAGCCGATCCGGTGCGCGCCCTCGACCCCGCCGATCAGCACGATCACCGGGATCACCACGGCCAGTAGCAGCTGCTCGCCGTTGCGCAGCATCAGCCGCGACTCCATCGCGGCCTGTGCGCGCACCATGCGCGGGAACGACGCGGCCCCGGGGCGCGGCGCGAAGGTGCCCGTGGGGCGGGTGGTCCGGTCGGCGTTCACGGCGCCAGCTCCCGTCCGGTCAGCTCGAGGAAGACGTCCTCGAGGTTGCGCTGGCCGAGGGCCAGGGACTCCGGCAGCACGTCGTTCTCCTCGCACCAGCCGGAGACCCGGGCCAGTGTCGAGGCGTCGGCCGGGCCGGTGACGACCAGGCTGAGCTCGTCGAGCTGGGTCACCTCGGTGTGCTGGCCGAGCGTGTGCCGCAGTGACTGCGGCGCGCCGGGCGGGAACGGCCTGGTGACCACGAGCCGGATCGTCGCGGCCCGCCCGTCCTCGCCGGCCCGCGCGCCACGGGTGAGCTCCAGCGGCGTGCCGGAGGCGATCAGCCGCCCGTGGTCGATGATGTGGATGTGGTCGGCGAGCCGCTCGGCCTCGTCCATGTAGTGGGTGGTGAGCACGACGGTCACCCCGTCGGCGCGCACCTCCTCCAGCAGCTCCCAGGTCGCCCGCCGCGCCTGCGGGTCCATGCCCGCGGTGGGCTCGTCGACGAAGATGATCTCGGGGCGGCCCACCACGGCCATCGCCAGGCCGAGGCGCTGCTGCTGACCGCCGGAGAGGCGGCGGTACGGCGTCCGCCCGCAGTCACCCAGCCCGAGCCGCTCGGCGAGCATGTCGATGTCGAGCGGGTCCGCGTGCAGGCGGGACACGTGGCGCAGCATCTCCATCGCGCGCACGCCGCTCCACGCGCCGCCGCCCTGCAGCATCACCCCGATGCGGGGGAGCAGGTCGCGACGCTGGCGCCTGGGGTCCAGCCCGAGCACCCGGACGCTGCCGCCCTGCGGCGAGCGGTAGCCCTCGCAGGTCTCCAGCGTGGTGGTCTTGCCGGCGCCGTTGGGGCCGAGGACCGCGGTGATGGTCTGCCGTCCCACCGTGAGGGAGAGGCCGTCCACGGCGACCTTGTCGCCGTACCTCATCACCAGGCCGTCGACCTCGACGGCGGGCACATCGGTGGACACGCCGCAAGTCTAGGGACGCCGGGTCTGCGGCCCCCGCCCGCGGCGGTGGCGCGGACGGGCGGTGTGGCGCGGGTCTCAGCTCGCGGGGTCAGATCTCGGCGGCCGCAGGCGGCTCGCCGTCCCCGCCGCGGGGCAGCCGGCCGAACGCCTCCGGCGGCTCGCGCCACAGCTGCTGACCGCCGTCGGCCGCGTCGGCGATCGCCCGCCAGACCCGTTCGGGGGTGCAGGGCATGTCGACGTGGCGCACGCCGAGGTGGCTCAGCGCGTCGACGACCGCGTTCTGCACCGCCGGGGTGGAGCCGATCGTGGCGGACTCGCCGATGCCCTTGGCGCCCAGCGGATTCAGGTCCGTCGGCGTCTCGGTGCTGGAGGCCTCCAGCGAGATCGTGTCCGCCGCGGTCGGCATGGCGTAGTCGGCGAACGTCGAGGTCAGCGGGGTGCCCTCGGCGTCGTAGACGAACTGCTCCCACAACGCCTGGGAGATGCCCTGGACGGCGCCGCCGTGCTGCTGGCCGGCGACCACGAGCGGGTTGAGCACCCGGCCGCAGTCGTCCACCGCGATGTGCCGCAGCGGCGTCACCAGGCCGGTGTCGGTGTCGACCTCGACGATCGAGACGTGGGCGCCGAACGGGAACGTCGCGCCCTGCTGGGTGAAGTCGGTGTCGGAGCCCAGGCCGCCGTCGTGCTCGTGCGCCCAGGCGGCGAGCTCGCGCCAGCCGACGCCGGTGCCGACCACGCCGCGGACGCCGAACGTGCCGTCGACCAGCTCGATGTCGGCGGGGTCGGCCTCGAGCATCCGGGCCGCCACGTCGAGGGCCTTGACCAGCACCTCGTCGGCGGCCTGGCCGACCGCGCTGCCGCCCAGCTGGAGCGAGCGCGACCCGCCGGTGCCGCCGCCGGACCGGACCAGCCCGGTGTCGGACTGGATGTAGGTGAGGTCCTCCATGGGGATCCCGAGCTTGTCGGCCACGATCATCGAGAACGACGTCGCGTGGCCCTGGCCGTGCCCGGAGGTGCCGGCCATCAGCGTGGCCGTGCCGTCCTGGTGGACGTGCAGGGAGCCGAACTCCGAGCCCCCGAAGCCGGTGATCTCGACGTAGACCGCGATCCCGATGCCGAGCTGGCGCACCTCGCCGGCGTCCCGGCGCCGCCGCTGCTCGGCGCGGGCCGCCTCGACGTCGGCGATCCGCAGCGCCTCGCGCAGCGGCAGGTCGAAGTCGGCGACGTCGTAGGTCGCGCCGGTCAGGGTGCGGTAGGGGAACGCGTCCGGCGGGATCAGGTTGCGGCGCCGGATCTCCTCCGGCGCGAGACCGAGCTCGTCGGCGGCGAGGTCCACGAGCCGCTCCAGCAGCGCCGCGGCCTCGGGCCGGCCGGCGCCGCGGAAGGCGCCGACGGGCGCGGTGTTGGTCAGTGCGGCGATGCCGTCGTAGGAGATCGCCGGGATGACGTACGGACCCTGGCTCATCAGGTACGTCGGCCCGAGTGCCAGCGCGCCGCCGAACCCGGCGTAGGCGCCGCAGTCGCCGACGACCCGGGCCCGCAGCCCGGTGAACCGGCCCTCGGCGTCCAGCCCCAGCTCGGCGTACTGCACCTGGCCGCGGCCGTGCATCGACAGCATCGCCTCGCTGCGGGTCTCGGTCCAGGCCACCGGACGGCCGAGCGCGCGGGCCGCCGCGATCACCGCGGCGTGATCGGGGATGATGCCGGCCTTGCCGCCGAACGCGCCGCCGACGTGCGGGGCGATCACCCGGACCTGCTCCTTCGCGAGCCCGGTGAAGCGCGCGATCAGGTCGCGGGACAGGTGGGGCTGCTGGGTCGCCAGCCAGACGGTGAGGCCCTCGCCGTCCGGCCCGGCCGTCGGCCGGGCGAGCACCGCGTGCCCCTCCATCGGCGCGGTGGCGATCCGCTGGTTCTCGATCCGCAGGCGTACGACGTGGGCCGCGCCGGCCAGCGGGTCGGCACCGCTCTGGTCGACCCGGCTGGCCGCGATGTTGCTGCCGAGCTCCTCGAACTGCAGCGGGGCGTCCGGGGCCAACGCCGCCTCCATGTCGGCGACCGCCGGGAGGTCGTCGTAGTCGACGTCGACGAGCTCGGCCGCGTCCACCGCCAGCGCCCGGGTCTCGGCGACCACCAGGGCCACCGGGTCGCCCACGAACCGGACCTTGTCGGTGGCCAGCGCGGTGCGGTGCACCTTCGGGTTGACCTCGGCGAACGCCGGCACCGGGTCGTCTCCGAAGGAGGCGGCGGTGAAGACGCCGAGGACCCCCGGGGCGCGCTCAGCCTCGGAGGTGTCGATGGCGGTGACCCGGGCGTGGGCGAACGGGCTGCGCACGAACACCGCATGCGCGGTGCCCTCGAGCCGTTGGTTGTCGACGAACGTGGTCCGGCCCCGGACCAGGTCAGGGTCCTCGACCCGGGGGACGATGTTGCCCAGCAGCGAACCCGGCATGCGCCACTCCTCGCGGTGTCATCGAGCGGGTGGCCCGTCGACGCCGCCGGGCCCGCCCGCAGGCTACCCCCGCGTGGTACAGGTCACTCGCGACGGGCCAGCAGCGTCGCGAGCACGGCGGGCTCGTCGCTGATGATCCCGTTGGCGCCGACCGCGAGCACCGCATCGAGCGTCGCCTCGTCGTTGACCGGCCAGGTCATCACCACCTCGACGTGCTCGCGCAGCGAGGCGACCAGCGGCTCGTCGAGCAGCGTGGCGTGCACGGAGACGCCGTGGACGGGAGGTCCGGCGGCGACCCGCTGGCGCAGCCGGCCGAGCTCGGCCCGGTTGCGCGCCGAGAGCACCGGCCGCACGTAGTCGCGGGTCGCCAGCACCTCGACGGCCGGCCAGTAGCGGGCGCAGACGAGCAGCGGCTGCCGGTGGCCGAGCTCGTGCAGCAGCCGGGCGACGGCTCGCGCCGTACCGATCCGGCGGCCCTTGAGGTCGAGCATGAAGGTCGTGCCCTTCTCGTCGGCCTCGAGCAGCTCGCGGAGCCCCAGGCGCGGCGCGGAGGCCGAGGCGAGCTCCCACCGGTCCCACAGGAACGGCAGCGGCCCGGCGGTCTTGAGGTGCCGCACCTCCAGCCGACCGCGGTGCTGGTGCACGTCGCACTCGATGACGTCCACCCCGAGGTCGTTGGCGGCGTGCAGCCCGGCCAGCGAGTTGCCGGCCCGGTGGGCGATGGCCAGGGGTGTCACGCGGCCTCCTGCTCCCTGCGTCTGGCGCGCCGGCGCTGCAGCCACAGCGCGGTCGCGTGCCCGATCAGCACCAGGACGATGCCGGCGAGCACGTCGAGGACGAAGTGGTTGGCGGTCGCGATCACGGCGTAGGCCATCGCGAGCGGCATCAGGCAGCCGATCACCCGGAGCGCGAGGTTGGTGGTGGCCGAGAAGATCGCCATCCCGACCAGGAGGTCCCAGCCCACGTGCAGGCTCGGG
Source organism: Nocardioides panaciterrulae (assembly GCF_013409645.1). NCBI lineage: Bacteria > Bacillati > Actinomycetota > Actinomycetes > Propionibacteriales > Nocardioidaceae > Nocardioides > Nocardioides panaciterrulae. Next base: position 1,951,056 of record NZ_JACCBG010000001.1, read on the forward strand.
AGGGCGGCGTACTGGTTCACGAACGCCGGGGGCTGCAGGTAGCGGTAGGAGTCGGAGCTCTGGGTGATCGTGTCGACCAGTCCCAGGTGGGCCAGGCGCGGGGGCGCGACCGGGTAGGACACGAAGACCAGCATCCCCAGCGCGCCGGAGACCAGCATCGCATCGCGCAGCCTCAAGAACACCTCCCCGTGGCGCAGCGCCAGCCACGTCATGGTGAGGATGATGACCGGCCAGTGGCCCCAGATGTAGACCCAGTTGCTCAGCGTCTCCAGCAGCGCCGAGCCGTCCAGCGGGGCCTGCAGGCTCGCCTCGACGTCGATCCCGAGCAGGCGCTCGACGTGGAAGAGGTCGCGGGCGTGCTCCAGGGCGAGCCGGGTGGAGGAGTCGGTGAGGCCGCGCACCCGGAAGTAGACGAACGCGCCCAACAGCACGATCGCCGCCTGCTCGAGGACCCATGGCAAGCGGTTGCGGGCCCACGGGGACGCCCGCGAGAGGTCCATGCGGCCATGCTCTCGGCCGGCGGGCCGGGGTTCGGGAGGCGAAGGTCCCCTGACGGCACACCATGTGGCCGAAGGTGGCCGAAGGTGGCCGAAGGTGGCCGGAGGTGACCGTCAGGCGGTCACGCCAGGGCGGGGACCGCCGCCGCGCCTCGCCGGGCCGCCCACCGGGCCAGCCCCAGGCTGACCCCGCCGAGCAGCAGGGCGGGGGCCCACGCCACCGCGGCCTTGATCGCGACGGCCGCGACCGCCGCGGTCCACGGCACGCCCAGGGCGACCAGGGCGACGACCAGTGCCCCGTCGCGGGGGCTGGCGCCGTTCGGCCCCGGGATCGCCCCGGCGATCTGGCTGGCCCCGAACGCGCCGAGGACGGCCAGCGGGGAGAGGACGTGCCCGGTCGCGTCGAGGGTGCCGAGGAGCAGCGCGGCGATGGAGAGCTGGTAGCCGGCCGAGAGCAGCAGCCCGTGCGCGAGCTGTCGCGGCGGGGGCAGCGGGCGCCGGGGGAGCAGGTCCGGGCGGACCCGGCGCACCACCAGCAGGGTGAGCAGGACGGCCGCGCCCAGCCCCGCCGCGCCCAGCAGCAGCCGGGTCGGCAGCGCGGTGCCGGCGAACGCCACGAAGGCCGCGAGCCCGATCGCCCCGACCAGCCGGTCGGCTCCGACGCTCATCAGCGCGTCGCCGCGAGCCAGCCCGGCCCGGGTGAGCCGGTGGATCCGCCACACGTCGGCCCCCACGTGGCCCGGCGTGAGCAGGCCGAGCAGCTCGGACTCGGCGTACGCCCGCAGGTGCCAGCGGCGGCCGAGGTCGGCGTCGGTGAGTGCGCGCCAGCGCAGCGGGCAGAGGACGTACTTGCCGATGATCCAGGGCAGCAGCCCGATCAGCACCGGCCAGGGGCTGACCGCCGGTAGCGAGGGCAGGGTCAGCGCGGGGACGAGGATGCTGATCAGCACACCGAGAACGAGCGTGATGCGGGAGTGGACCACGCGGTGGAGGAGGGTGCGGAGCTGGTGCATCGGGGCCTTCCGGAGGACGCCGGGAACGAGGACCGGTGTCTTCTTGACACCTACCCGCTATCGAGTGAAGCAAAACCTCGGGCCACCCCCAACTGCGTGCCCTGAATGGGGTACGCAGGGGCGCCGAAGGGCCATCGACCCGGGTCCGAATGGGGTAAGGGAGGCCTTACTTGAACGACCCCGGTCATTAACGGCACACTGATGTTGTGGAATTCGACCAGAAGCGCGTCGACGCGACGCCCGACCAGCCCACGCGCCAGCGTGTGGCCCGGTCGATCCTGGTCGACGGTCCCTCCACCGCCGTCGCCCTCGCCGAGCGCCTCGACCTGACGCCCGCGGCCGTCCGCCGGCACCTCGACCAGCTGCTCGAGGAGGGCACGATCGAGGCGCGCGAGCCGCGCACCCGGGCCGCCCGCGGTCGCGGCCGCCCCGCCAAGGTGTTCGCCCTGACCGAGGCCGGTCGCGACGGCTTCGACCAGAAGTACGACGACCTGGCGGCGCAGGCGCTGCGGTTCCTCGACGAGACCGGGGGCGAGGACGTCGTCCGGGAGTTCGCCCGCCGTCGCGTGGCGTTCATCGAGGAGCGCTTCGACGTCGTGGCCGAGGCGGACCCGACGCTGACCCCGGCCGAGGTGCTGGCCCGGGTCCTCACCGACGAGGGGTACGCCGCGGGCGTGCGGGAGATCGCGGTGGGGGAGCAGCTGTGCCAGCAGCACTGCCCGGTCGCCCACGTCGCCCACGAGTTCCCCCAGCTGTGCGAGGCCGAGACCGAGGCGTTCAGCCGGGTGCTCGGCCGCCACGTGCAGCGACTGGCCACGATCGCCCACGGCGACGGGGTCTGCACCACATGCATCCCCCACACGTCTCCATCCACCGGCAAGACGAAGGAGCAGGTCACCACATGACGACCATCGACGAGCGCAACCCCGAGCTCGAGGGCATCGGCCGCTACGAGTTCGGTTGGAGCGACCCCGACGTCGCCGGTTCCTCCGCGCAGCGCGGTCTCAACGACGCGGTCGTGCGCGACATCTCCGGCAAGAAGAACGAGCCGCAGTGGATGCTCGACCTGCGCCTGAAGGGCCTCAAGCTCTTCGGTCGCAAGCCGATGCCGACCTGGGGCTCGGACCTGTCGACGATCGACTTCGACAACATCAAGTACTTCGTCCGCTCCACCGAGAAGCAGGCGACCTCGTGGGAGGAGCTCCCCGAGGACATCAAGAACACCTACGACCGGCTCGGCATCCCGGAGGCGGAGAAGCAGCGCCTGGTCGCGGGCGTCGCCGCGCAGTACGAGTCGGAGGTCGTCTACCACCAGATCCGCGAGGACCTGGAGGAGCAGGGCGTCATCTTCCTCGACACCGACACCGCGCTGAGGGAGCACGAGGACCTGTTCCGGGAGTACTTCGGCACCGTCATCCCGGTCGGTGACAACAAGTTCGCGGCCCTGAACACCTCGGTGTGGTCCGGCGGCTCGTTCATCTACGTCCCCAAGGGCGTGCACGTCGACATCCCGCTGCAGGCCTACTTCCGGATCAACACCGAGAACATGGGCCAGTTCGAGCGGACCCTGATCATCGTCGACGAGGGTGCCTACGTGCACTACGTCGAGGGCTGCACCGCGCCGATCTACAAGTCGGACTCGCTGCACTCCGCGGTCGTCGAGATCATCGTGAAGAAGGGCGGCCGGTGCCGCTACACGACCATCCAGAACTGGTCGAACAACGTCTACAACCTGGTGACCAAGCGCGCCACCTGCGAGGCCGGCGCCACCATGGAGTGGGTGGACGGCAACATCGGCTCCAAGGTCACGATGAAGTACCCGGCCGTCTACCTGATGGGCGAGCACGCCCGCGGGGAGACGCTGTCGATCGCGTTCGCCGGCGAGGGCCAGCACCAGGACGCCGGCGCGAAGATGGTGCACGCCGCGCCGCACACCTCGTCCTCGATCCTGTCCAAGTCGGTGGCGCGCGGCGGTGGCCGCACGTCCTACCGCGGCCTGATCCAGGTCAACGAGGGCGCTTACGGCTCGAAGTCCAACGTGCTCTGCGACGCGCTGCTGGTCGACCAGATCAGCCGCTCGGACACCTACCCCTACGTCGACATCCGCGAGGACGACGTGTCGATGGGCCACGAGGCGTCGGTCTCGAAGGTCTCCGACGACCAGCTCTTCTACCTGATGTCGCGCGGCATGGAGCAGGACGAGGCGATGGCGATGATCGTCCGCGGCTTCGTCGAGCCGATCGCCAAGGAGCTGCCGATGGAGTACGCCCTCGAGCTCAACCGCCTGATCGAGCTGCAGATGGAGGGCGCGGTCGGCTGACCTGCCCCCACCGGAGGCGCCTGTGACGCTGCCGACCCGACCGTCCCCGAAAGAGAGAGCAGGACCTGTGACTGTGACCGACGCTGCGCGTGAGAGCGTGGAGTCCGCCCTGGAGCTGTCGAAGGTGGAGTCCCACCTCCACCCCGAGGGCTCCTTCGACGTCGCCGAGCACCCGGTGCCCACCGGGCGCGAGGAGATCTGGCGGTTCACGCCGCTCAAGCGGCTGCGAGACCTGCACGCCGACGCCGACCTGTCCGCGGACACCATCGTCACCGAGGTGCAGGCGCCCGAGGGCGTCACCATCGAGCAGCTCGAGGTCGGCGACCCGCGGCTGGGCAGCTCCGGCTTCGTCCCGGTCGACCGGGTCAGCGCCCGGGTCTGGCACCAGGCGACCGAGCGGTACGCCGTGACCGTGCCGAAGGAGACCGAGCTCGACGCGCCGGTCTTCGTCGACGTCACCGGCACCGGCACGCAGGGGGCGGCCTCGAGCCACGTCGTGGTCACCGCCGAGCCGTTCTCGAAGGCGACCGTGGTCTTCCGGTTCACCGGTTCGGCCACGCTGGCCGACCTCACCGAGGTCGTCGTCGGCGACGGAGCCCAGCTGACCGTGGTCAGCATCGACGACTGGGCCGACGACGCGGTGCGGCTGGGCCACCGGCACGTCCGGGTCGGCCGGGACGCGACGTTCAAGCACGTCGACGTCTCCTTCGGCGGCGACGTGCTGCGCCACGACTCCACCGCCGAGTACTCCGGCCCCGGCGGCTCGGTGGAGATGCTCGGCCTCTACTTCGCCGACGGCGAGGAGGGCCGCGGCCAGCACATCGAGCACCGGCTGTTCGTCGACCACGCCGCGCCCAACACCCGCAGCAACGTCGTCTACAAGGGCGCGCTGCAGGGGGAGGGGGCGCACACGGTGTGGATCGGCAACGTGCTGATCCGCAAGGTCGCCGAGGGCATCGAGACCTACGAGGAGAACCGCAACCTCGTGCTCACCGACGGCTGCCAGGCGGACTCGGTGCCGAACCTGGAGATCGAGACCGGCGAGATCGCCGGCGCCGGCCACGCCTCGGCCACCGGCCGCTTCGACGACGAGCAGCTGTTCTACCTGCGCTCGCGCGGGATCGAGGAGGACGAGGCGCGCCGCCTGGTCGTCCACGGGTTCTTCAACGACCTGATCCGCCGGATCGCGGTCCCGCAGATCGAGGAGCAGCTCACCCGGACCGTCGAGGCCGAGCTGGCCAAGAACGTCCTCAAGGCGTTCCCGGTCGCCGCGGGGGAGGACGCCTGATGGCCTTCGAGCGCGTGTGCGGCGTCGACGAGGTGCGCCCGGACGAGGCCTTCGCGGCCACCGTGGGCGACCTCGAGGTGGCTGTCGCCCGGGCCGGTGACGACTTCTACGCGGTGCAGGACCTCTGCTCCCACGCCGCGGTGGCGTTGAGCGAGGGGGAGGTCTCGGTCGACGCCGGGGGAGAGTGCCAGATCGAGTGCTGGCTGCACGGCTCCCGCTTCGACTTGCGCAGTGGCAAGCCCACCGGGCTGCCGGCCACCGAGCCGGTCTCGACGTTCCCGGTCGAGGTCCGCGCGGACGGCGTCTACGTCGACGTGGCCGAGACCCTCAACGGCGTCGAGCCGTCCTGACCCACCAGACGCCAACCAGACTCAGACACAAGGAAGAGACGAGACCAATGAGCACGCTGGAGATCAAGGACCTGCACGTCACGGTCGAGACCGAGGACGGCGCCAAGGAGATCCTGAAGGGCGTCACGCTGACCATCGGTGACGGCGAGACGCACGCGATCATGGGGCCGAACGGGTCGGGCAAGTCCACGCTGGCCTACTCGCTGGCCGGCCACCCCAAGTACACCGTCACCGGCGGCACGGTCACCCTCGACGGTGCGGACGTGCTGACCATGTCGGTCGACGAGCGGGCCCGCGCCGGCCTGTTCCTCGCCATGCAGTACCCCGTCGAGGTGCCCGGTGTCTCGGTCGCGAACTTCCTGCGCACCGCCAAGACCGCCATCGACGGCGAGGCCCCGAAGCTGCGCACCTGGGTCAAGGACGTCAACGGTGCCCTCGAGCGGCTCGACCTCGACGCGACCTTCTCGCAGCGCTCGGTCAACGAGGGCTTCTCCGGCGGCGAGAAGAAGCGCCACGAGATCGCCCAGCTCGAGCTGCTCGACCCCAAGGTCGCGATCCTCGACGAGACCGACTCCGGCCTCGACATCGACGCGCTCAAGGTCGTCTCCGAGGGCGTGAACCGGTTCCGCGAGCAGGAGGGCAAGGGTGTTCTGCTGATCACCCACTACACCCGCATCCTGCGCTACATCCAGCCCGACCAGGTGCACGTGTTCGTCGACGGCCGGATCGCCGAGCAGGGCGGCCCCGAGCTGGCCGACCAGCTGGAAGCCGAGGGCTACGACAAGTACGTCAAGGCCGCGGCGGTCTGAGCCCGTCGTACCCATGTCTGTGAAAGGAGACCTGATGGAAGGCCTGCTTCCCGAGCTGGAAGTCATCCGCAAGGACTTCCCGATCCTCGGGCGCACGCTCGCGGGCGGCCACCCGCTGGTCTACCTCGACAGCGCCAACACCTCCCAGAAGCCGCAGGTGGTCATCGACACGATGGTCGACCACCTCGAGCGGCACAACGCCAACGTCGCCCGCGCCATGCACCAGCTCGGCGCCGAGGCGTCGGAGGCGTTCGAGGGGGCCCGCGACAAGGTGGCGGCGTTCATCAAGGCGCCCAGCCGCGACGAGGTGATCTTCACCAAGAACGCCTCCGAGGCGCTCAACCTGGTCGCGAACACGCTGGCCTGGGCCCGGGGCGACTGGAGCGACGGGGTGGGCGCGATCGGTGAGGGCGACGAGGTCGTCATCACCGAGATGGAGCACCACTCCAACATCGTCCCGTGGCAGCTGCTCACCGAGCGCAAGGGCGCCACCCTGCGCTGGTTCGGGCTCACGGAGGACGGCCGGCTGGACACCTCGAACATCGAGGAGCTGATCAACGAGCGGACCAGGGTCGTCGCTCTCACCTGGGTCTCGAACATGCTGGGCACGATCAACCCGGTCGCCGAGATCGCGCGCAAGGCCCACGAGGTCGGCGCGCTCGTGGTGGTCGACGCCTCCCAGGCGGCGCCGCAGCTGCCGGTCGACGTCGCTGGCCTGGCCGCCGACGGCGTCGACTTCGTCGCCTTCACCGGCCACAAGGTCGTCGGCCCGACCGGCATCGGCGTGCTCTGGGGCCGGCGCGCGGTGCTCGACCAGCTGCCGCCGTTCCTCGGCGGCGGCGAGATGATCGAGACCGTCCGCATGGAGCGCTCCACCTTCGCGCCGGTGCCGCACAAGTTCGAGGCCGGCACGCCGCCGATCGTCGAGGCCGTCGGTCTCGGCGCCGCGGTCGACTACCTCAGCGCCGTCGGGATGGAGGCGATCCACGCCCACGAGCAGGCGATCACCGGCTACGCGCTCGAGGGCCTGGCCACCGTGCCCGGCCTGACCGTGCTCGGGCCGCTGGACGCCCGCCAGCGGGGCGGGGCGATCTCGTTCGAGCTGGAGGGCGTGCACCCCCACGACGTGGCGCAGGTGCTGGACTCCCGCGGCATCGCCGTGCGGGCCGGCCACCACTGCGCGAAGCCGGCCCACGCCCGCTTCGGCGTGCAGAGCTCGACGCGGATGTCGTCGTACCTCTACACCACGCCGGCGGAGATCGACGCGCTGGTCGCCGGGCTGGAATACACCCGTTCGTACTTCAAGTTGGGATGAGGATGACCACCCCACGAAGAGACTCGCTCCGCTCGCTTCTCGCGGGGAGCCCGGAGGAAGCATGAGCCAGGATCTGGATGCCCTGTACCAGGAGATCATCCTCGACCATTACAAGTTCCCGCACCACAAGGGCCTGCGGGAGCCGTACGAGTCCGAGGTGCACCACGTCAACCCCACCTGCGGCGACGAGGTGACCCTGCGGGTCCACCTCGACGGCGACGTGGTCGGCGACGTCTCCTACGACTCGGTGGGCTGCTCGATCTCGCAGGCGTCGGCCTCGGTGATGACCGACCTGCTGATCGGGAAGTCGGTCGACGAGGCGCTCGCCGTGCACGAGAGGTTCCTGGAGCTGATGCAGGGCCGCGGCACCGTCGAGCCGGACGAGGAGGTGCTGGAGGACGGCATCGCGTTCGCCGGCGTCGCGAAGTTCCCGGCCCGCGTGAAGTGCGCACTGCTGTCGTGGATGGCCTGGAAGGACGCCACCGCTCGAGTCATGGAGGAGAACAATGCCTGACCACACCGACCTGCCCGAGGTTCCCGAGGCCGTTGCCGGCGGGGGTGCCGGCACCTCCACCGTGAGCGTGGACGACGTCACCGAGGCGATGAAGGACGTCGTCGACCCCGAGCTCGGCATCAACGTCGTCGACCTGGGCCTGGTCTACGACGTGCACCTCGACGAGAGCTCCAACGTGGTGCTCGACATGACGCTGACCTCGGCGGCCTGCCCGCTCACTGACGTGATCCAGGACCAGACCGTCGCGGCGCTGGAGGGCATGGTCAACGACGTCGCGATCAACTGGGTCTGGATGCCCCCGTGGGGCCCCGACAAGATCACCGACGACGGCCGCGAGCAGCTGCGCGCCCTCGGCTTCAACGTCTGAGGGACGCCGCGGGACCGGCGGTCGGTCTGTACCGGGTCATGACGCCGCGGCAGCCCTCGGCTAGGTTGCCCGGGTGACCCACGCGACGACGGCAGCGACGGCGAGGACCGGGGGCGCCGGCTGGACCGCGGTGGCCGAGGCCTATCGGGACACGTTCGCGCCGCTGTGCGCCGGGACGATCCCGGCCGTGCTGCGGGCCGCTGCCCTGCGTGGCGAGGACGCCCGCCGGGCGCGCGTCCTCGACGCGGGCGCCGGCACCGGCAGGCTCACGGCGGCGCTGCTGTCCACCGGGGCCGCGGTGAGCGCCGTGGACCCCGACGAGGCGATGCTGGCGCTGGCGGCCGAGACCGCGCCCGACGCGCAGTTGGGCCGGGCGGCGCTACCGCACCTGCCGTACGCCGCCGCCAGCTTCGACGTGACGGTCGCCAACTTCGTCGTCAACCACGTGGCCGATCCCCGGGCCGGCCTGCGCGAGCTCGCTCGCGTCACGCGCCGCGGCGGCCGGGTCGTCGTGACGATCTGGCCCTCGGGCCACAACACCCAGTCCCGCTTGTGGGCGGAGGTGCTCGAGGCGAGCGGCGCTCGCGACGTGCCCGCCACCCGGCTCCCCGCCGCCCTCGACTTCCCCCGCACCGTCGACGGTCTCAGCGGGCTGCTGAAGGGTGCGGGCCTGAGGCAGGTCGCCTCGGGGACGCTGCGGTGGACCCATCGGACCACGCCGGACGCCCTGTGGCGCGGCGCGGACGCCGGCATCGGCGGCATCGGGACGACGCTGCGCGCGCAGACCGCCGCGGTGCGCGCGCGGATGAAGCTCGAGCACGACCGCTGCGTCCGGTCCTTGACGCACGCCGGTGAGCTGGTGCTGCCGACGACCGCGATCCTGGCGGTCGGCACCAGGAGCTGAGGCGGCCGCCGCCCCGGCTCTGCTGCGACGACTCGGCTAGCGTGACCGGGTGCCCACCGTCCTCGTGCCCGCGTCCCGGCTCGAGCGCTGGGTCCGCAACTTCGACGGCCGGCACGGGACCACGGCGCTCGCGGTGGACGGCGGGGCGCTGACCGGCGCAGCGGCCGACGGTTCGACGTTCGTGGCCCACCTGCCTCTGGCCGGGCGGTACGCCGGGCTCCCCGACGTCGCAGGCTTCGCGGCCGCGGCGGGTGAGCTGCCGACGGACTGGGGCGTGCTGCTGGTCCGCAAGGGCGGCTTCGCGGTGGCCCGGATGGCCGGCGAGCGGGTGGCCGGCTCCAAGGTCGGCCAGCGGCACGTGCAGGGGCGGACCAAGGCGGGCGGCCAGAGCCAGCAGCGCTTCGCCCGGCGCCGCGACAACCAGGCGCGGCAGGCCTACGAGGCCGCGGCCGACCACGCGGCGCGCCTCCTCGGCGACCTGCGCGGCCCCCTGGTGGCCGGCGGGGACCGCGGCGCGGTGCACGAGGTGCTCGACGACCCCCGGCTGGCCCGGCTCCGGCCGGTCGAGCCGTGGCTGCCGGTGCCGGACCCCCGGCGAGCGGTGCTGGACGAGGCGATCGGCCATGCCGTCGCGCTGCGCGTCGACGTGACCAACGCCGACGCCGGCGGCGACGAGGCCAGCGACCGGGCCTGAGTCAGGAGCCCGTGGCGGGCTGCTGCTCCCCGGTCGCGACCCGGGTCGGGGCGACCGAGCCGCCCATCGCCCGGGTGACGGCCCACGCGACGAGGGCGACGGCCCAGGACGCCAGGCCCAGCAGCAGCTGCGACCGGGTGTCCGCACTGGCCCCCAGCTGGACCAGCACCGCCAGGACGCCGGCGATCGTGACGATGGTGAGGAACGGGAAGAGCCACATCCGTACGACGAGCTGGTCGTCGGGCGTGCGCCTGCGCAGCACCAGCTGGGAGACCGCGATCAGCAGGTAGACGAAGAGGATCACCGCGCCCGAGGAGTTCAGCAGGAACAGGAAGACCGTGTCGGGAGAGGTGTAGGCCGCGATCACGCTCAGGAAGCCGATCACCGTGGAGCTGAGGATCGCCCAGGCCGGGACACCGCGTCGGTTCACCCGGACCAGGCCCTTGGGTGCCTCCTTGCGCTCGGCGAGCACGAAGAGCATCCGGGAGGCGGTGTAGAGACCGGAGTTGAGGCACGAGAGCACGGCGGTCAGCACCACGGCGTTCATCAGCTGGTCGGCGTAGGGGATGCCCATCCGCTGGAAGGCCGCGACGTACGGCGAGGCGCCGAGCTCGTTGTCGTTCCACGGGACGATGCAGACCAGCAGGATCATCGAGCCGACGAAGAACGTGGCCACCCGCAGGATCACCGACTGGGTCGCCCGGGCGATCGCCCGCTCGGGGTCCGAGGACTCGGCGGCCGCGACGGTGGCGATCTCGGCCCCGACCATCGAGAAGACCACGACCACGATGCTCGAGAAGATCGCCCCGAACCCGTGCGGCAGGAAGCCCCCGTGACTCGTCAGGTTGCTGACGTCGAAGGAGTGGCCGGGCCACAGCCCCACGACGAAGAGCGTGCCGAGCACCAGGAACACCACGATCGCGAACACCTTGATCCCGGCGAACCAGTACTCGAACTCGCCGTAGGACCCCACCGAGAACAGGTTGGTGGCGGTCATCAGGACCATCAGCGCCAGGGAGAGCACCCACAGCGGGGCGTCGATCCAGAACGTGAGGATCTTGGCGCCGGCGACCGCCTCGAAGCCAACGACGATCACCCAGAAGTACCAGTAGAGCCACGCGACCGAGAAGCCCGCCCAGCTGCCGAGGGCGGTGCGGGCGTAGTCGGCGAACGAGCCCGTAGAAGGGTTCGCGGTGGCCATCTCGCCCAGCATCCGCATCACGAGCACGATCAGCACCCCGGTGACCAGGTAGCTGAGGAAGGCGGCCGGTCCGGTCTGGTTGATGACCACGCCGGAGCCGACGAACAGGCCGGCGCCGATGACGCCGCCGATCGCGATCATCGTCAGGTGCCGCTGCTTGAGGCCGCGGCGGAGGCCGGGAGCGGGCGAGCCGGGAGCGGGGGAGCCGGGCGTGGGGGAGGACTGCGCCATGGGTGCCTCGCTGGTGGTCGGGTGCCGGGGGCCTGCCGGTGCTCCTACCCGCTGTGACCGCCACCAACCCTCACCACCGGATGCCTGGAACGAGATGCCTGGAACGAAGTCGCCGAGCGCCTAGTTTGGGTCCGTGACCCACCCGATCGAGATCGCCGGACTGGTCAAGTCCTTCGGCAACACCCGCGCCCTGGACGGACTCGACCTGAGCGTCGCGCAGGGAGAGATCCACGGCTTCCTCGGGCCGAACGGCTCCGGGAAGTCGACCACGATCCGGGTGCTGCTGGGCATGCTGCGCAGCGACGCCGGCGAGGTGCGCCTGTTCGGGCGGGACCCGTGGCGCGACGCCGCGGAGCTGCACCGGCGGCTGGCGTACGTCCCCGGGGACGTGACGCTGTGGCCCAACCTGACCGGCGGCGAGGTCATCGACCTCCTCGGACGGCTGCGCGGCGGGCTCGACGAGCGGCGACGGACCGAGCTCGTCGAGCGGTTCGAGCTGGACCCGACCAAGAAGGGGCGAAGCTACTCCAAGGGCAACCGGCAGAAGGTCGCGCTGGTCGCGGCGCTGGCCTCCGACGTGGAGCTGCTCGTGCTCGACGAGCCGACCTCCGGCCTCGACCCGATCATGGAGTCGGTGTTCCAGGAACATGTCGACGCGTTCCGCGACTCGGGGCACACCGTGCTGCTCTCCAGCCACATCCTCGCCGAGGTGGAGGAGCTGTGCGACCGGGTCAGCATCATCCGGGCCGGCAGCACGGTCGAGACCGGGACGCTGGCCGACCTGCGCCACCTGACCCGCACGTCGGTGGCGGCGGAGCTGTCGATGCCGCCCTCCGGGCTGGCCGAGCTGCCCGGCATCCACGACCTGGCCGTCGACGGCACCCGGGCCCGGTTCGAGGTGGACACCGCCGAGCTGGACCATGCGCTCGCGGCGCTGCTGCGCTACGGCGTCCGCTCGCTCACGAGTCAGCCGCCGACCCTGGAGGAGCTCTTCCTGCGCCACTACGGCGACGAGGCGACGCCGTGACGGGGGCGTCGCTGTTCCTGCGGATGTTCCTGCGCCGCGACCGGTGGACGGTGCTGGCCTGGGCGGCCGGCGCGGTGCTGCTGTACTGGAGCCAGGCCTACAGCGTGGACGGGCTCTACACCACCCAGGTGGAGTTCGACCGGGCCGCGTCGAGCATGGGCGGCAACGCGGCCTTCGTCGCGATGGCGGGCCCGCCCCGCGCGCTGAACACGCTCGGCGGCCAGGTCACCTGGCAGGCGACGGCGTTCGGCGCGGTCGTGGCCGGCCTGATGAGCATGTTCCTCGTCGGCCGGCACACCCGGGCGGAGGAGGAGAGCGGCCGCGACGAGCTGCTGCGGGGCACCGCGGTCGGCCGCTACGCCTCGCTGACGGCGGCGCTGGGGACCGCCCTGCTGGCCAACCTGCTGCTCGGCGTCCTGGTCGCGCTCAGCCTGTGGGCCTACCCTCTCGCCGGCGCCGACTCCTGGGCGCTGGGGCTCGGCCTGACCGCGATCGGCTGGTGCTTCACCGGCACCGCGCTGGTCGCGGCGCAGCTGGCCGGGAGCACGCGGGGCATGTACGGCCTGGCGGGGTCGGTCCTCGGGCTGTCCTACGCCCTGCGCGCCGTCGGTGACGTGGGCAACCACGTGCTCAGCTGGCTCTCGCCGATCGGCTGGTACCAGGCGATGCACGCGTTCTCGGGGCTGCGCTGGTGGCCGGTGCTGCTGCCCCTGGCAGCCGCGGTCGCGGCCACGGCCACGGCGTACGCGCTCTTCGGCCGTCGCGACCTCGGGGCCGGGCTGCTGGCGGTCCGCCCCGGCCCGGACCGGGCGCCACCGGGCCTGCGCAGCGGCCTCGGCCTGGCCTGGCGGCTGCAGCGCGGCACGGTCGTGGGCTGGCTCCTCGGCGTCGCGTTCACCGCGCTCGCCTACGGCGCGATCGGCAACGACGTCGGCACCCTGGTGGGGGACTCCAGGGCGTCCCGCGAGCTGTTCGCGCAGGGCGGCGGCGACCTGGTCGACGCCTTCTACGCCACTGCGGCGCTGATGCTGGCGCTGCTGGCGTGCGGCTTCGCGATCGCCTCGGCGCTCCGGCCCCGCAGCGAGGAGGACGACGGCCGGGTCGAGGCGCTGGTCGCCACGGCGCTGCCGCGCACCCACTGGTTCGGTGGTCACGCGCTGGTCACCGCCCTGGGCGCGGTCGCGGTGCTGGCCGGCGCCGGCCTCGGGCTGGGCGGGGGCTACCTGCTGGTGACCGGGGACGCCGGCGCGGTGCTGCGACTCGGGCTGCCGCTGGTGTCCTACCTGCCGGCGGTGCTGCTGCTGGCGGCGCTCACGCACCTGCTGTACGGCGTGTCCCCGCGGCTCGCGGCGCTCGGCTGGCTGCCGCTGGTGCTGGCCGTGGTCGTGATGTTCTTCGGCGACCTGCTGCGGCTGCCGCAGTGGCTGCAGGACCTCTCGCCCTTCGAGCACCTCGCGCTGGTCCCGGCGCAGGAGATGCGCTGGTGGCCGTTCGTGGTGCTGTGCGTGCTGGCCACGCTCGTCTGGACCACCGGGCTGGTGGCCTTCCGCCGCCGCGACCTGCGCTGATTCAGGGCGCGGCGGTGTCAGGATGGCCACATGTGGCAGCCCGACCAGGCGTGGCACCCGTTGCCCGGCGGCATGGGGCCGTCGACGCTCGGCGTGTGGCGCGCCGTGATCGGGGACCAGCCCGTGGTGGTCAAGCGCCTCGCGGCCCCCGGCGTCGGGGACCCGGCCGAGCTCGGCGACCGCCGGCACTTCGCCTACTGGCGCCGCGCCGCGGACGTGGCGCTCAGCGGCGTGGTCGACACCACGCCGGGGCTGCGCGCCCCGCGGACCCAGGTCGAGGAGGACGCCGACGGGATCACCCTGGTCCAGGACTGGGTCGAGGACGCCGCCAGCAGCGGGCTGTTCTGCGCCCACGCGCTGGGGCGGTTCGCCGGCGCCGACCTCGGCGACGCCCGGTGGCTGGCCCGCGACCAGCTCCGCACCCGGATGGAGCGCGTGGCACGCCGCGGCGGCTGGCCGACGCTGGCCCGGACCACGGTCGCCGACGTCGCCCACCACCTCTGGCACCACCGGGAGCGGTGGCTGGCCGAGCTCGACCGGCTCCCCCGGGTGGCGCAGCACGGCGACCCGACACCCGCCAACCTGCCGGGGCGCGAGCTCGACGAGGTGGTGGCGGTGGACTGGGCCACGCTCGGCCACGGGCCGGTGGGCGCCGACCTCGGCTACTTCCAGCTCTCGGCGCGCGAGGGGGCCGAGCCGCTGCTGGACGCCTACCTGATGGGCCTGCCCGAGGGGCTGGCCTCGCGCGAGCAGGCGGCGCTGGGGGCCCGGGTCACCGCGGTCTACACCGCGCTGAGCCGGGCGGAGTGGGCGCTGGCGCGGGTCGCGGTCGGAGAGGGCGCGCTCGGCGCGAAGTACCGGCACCCCGCGGTGGCGCCGTACCTCCGCTCCCTGCAGCGGCAGTTCCCGCAGATCGAGGAGCTGCTCGGCGCCTGACCCGCGACCGCGGCGCCGGGCGGGTCAGAGCCGGTTCGCCGAGAAGGTGTCGCAGGCGGACAGCGCGCCCTGGTCGTAGCCGGTGCGGAACCAGCGGACCCGCTCCTCGGCCGAGCCGTGGGTCCACTGATCCGGGTTCACCTGGCCGCCGCTGCGCTGCTGGATCCGGTCGTCCCCTACCGCCGTCGCGGCCTGGATCGCCTGCCGGATGTCGGCGTCGGTGAGCTCGGCGAACAGCGCCTGGCCGGTCGCGTCGTCGGTGGTGGTCGCGGACCTCGTCCACATGCCGGCGTAGCAGTCGGCCTGCAGCTCCAGGCGGACCGAGTCGCTGGTGGCACCCTGCTGGGTCTTCACCTTGCTCATGGTGCCCAGCAGGTTCTGGATGTGGTGGCCGTACTCGTGGGCGATCACGTAGGGCTCGACGAAGGCGCCGTCCGGACCCCCGAGCCGGCGCTGCAGGATGTCCTCGAAGAAGGTCGTGTCGAGATAGATCGTCTGGTCGACGGGGCAGTAGAACGGGCCCATGTCGGCGCTCGCCCGGCCGCAGCCGGTGCTGGTGGCGCCGGTGAACGTGTCGACCTCGTGCTCGGCGTGGAACCGGTCGCCGAGCGTGTGCTTCCAGTAGTCGTAGAGCGAGTTCTCGACCGCGACCCGTGCGCAGTCGGCGCTGTCGTTGGCGTCGGCGCCGGTCCTGCAGGAGGCGTAGCGGTCGGTGCTGCCCATCCGGCTGGCGTCGAGGCCGCCACCGCCGGCCGGCAGCGAGCCGCTACCGCCGCCGACGCACTGGGTGAGCACCAGGAGGAGCACCACGATGATCACGCCACCGATGCCGCCGCCGACGCCGAGGCCGCCCGGGATCGGGAGGCCGCCGCCCGAGCCGAGGCCGCCACCCCGCGGGCCGCCCCCGCGTCCTCGTCCGCGATCCCGGACGCGGCTGGTGTCCAGGCGTGCCTTGGGGTTGAAGCGCATGGGGGGCTCCCGGGTTTCGGCTGTCGCGGCGGGCGGCGCCTAGACTAGCCAGCCTCATGATCACCGCCCACCAGCTCGAAGTCCGTGCCGGCGCGCGGCTCCTCATGGAGGACGTCAGCTTCCGGGTCGCCGCCGGTGACAAGGTCGGTCTCGTGGGGCGCAACGGCGCCGGGAAGACCACCTTGACCAAGATCCTCTCGGGGGAGGCGCTGCCCGCCTCGGGGTCGGTGCAGAGCACCGGCGAGGTCGGCTACCTGCCCCAGGACCCCCGGTCCGGCGATCCCGAGGTGCTCGCGCGCGACCGGATCCTGTCCGCGCGCGGCCTCGACGACGTCGTACGCCGGATGCGGACGGCCGAGACCGAGATGGGCAGCGACGATCCCGAGGTCCGCGAGCGCGCCATGAGGCGCTACACGCGCGCCGACGCCGAGCTGCACGCCGGCGGTGGGTACGCGGCCGAGTCGGAGGCCGCCACGATCGCGCACAGCCTCGGCATCGAGGACCGGATCCTCGCCCAGCCGCTGAAGACCCTCTCGGGCGGCCAGCGCCGCCGCGTCGAGCTGGCCCGGATCCTCTTCTCCGGCGCGGAGATCCTGATCCTCGACGAGCCCACCAACCACCTCGACGCCGACTCGATCGTGTGGCTGCGCGACTTCCTCAAGGCGCACTCGGGCGGCTTCATCGTGATCAGCCACGACAACGGGCTGCTCGAGGCCACCGTCAACAAGGTGCTGCACCTCGACGCGAACCGTGCGGTGATGGACGTCTACAACATGGGCTGGAAGGCCTACCTCACCCAGCGTGAGACCGACGAGAAGCGGCGCAAGCGGGAGCGGATGAACGCCGAGAACAAGGCGAAGACGCTCACCGACCAGGCGAACAAGATGCGCGCCAAGGCCACCAAGGCGCAGGCCGCGCAGTCGATGCTCAAGCGCGCCGAGAAGCTGCTGGCCGGCGTCGAGGGGGAGCGGCGGGCCGACAAGGTCGCCCACATCGTCTTCCCGAAGCCGGCGCCGTGCGGCAAGACCCCGCTCACGGCGGCGGAGCTGTCGAAGTCCTACGGCTCGCTGGAGGTCTTCACCGACGTCGACCTCGCGATCGACAAGGGGTCCCGGGTCGTCATCCTCGGGCTCAACGGTGCCGGCAAGACCACCATGCTGCGGATCCTCGCCGGCGTGGACCGGGCCGACACCGGCCGGGTGGTGCCCGGGCACGGGCTGAAGATCGGCTACTACGCCCAGGAGCACGAGACCCTGGACACCGGGCGGACCGTGCTGGAGAACCTGCAGAGCGCCGCGCCCCAGCTCACCGACACCGAGGCCCGCAGCGTGCTCGGCTCGTTCCTCTTCTCGGGCGACGACGCCAACAAGCCCGCGGCCGTGCTCTCCGGCGGGGAGAAGACCCGGCTCGCGCTGGCCAGCCTCGTCGTCTCCAGCGCCAACGTGCTGCTCCTCGACGAGCCCACCAACAACCTCGACCCCGCCTCCCGCGAGGAGGTGCTGGCCGCGATCCGCAGCTACGAGGGCGCGATCGTGCTGGTCACCCACGACGAGGGCGCGGTGCACGCCCTGGAGCCGGACCGGGTGCTGCTGCTGCCCGACGGGGACGAGGACCTCTGGAACGACGAGTACGCCGACCTGGTGTCGCTGGCGTAGGCCGGCCGGCGGTCCTACCGCAATCAGGGGGACTCCTCGGACCGTGACGGCGCCACCCCGCCGCCCGGCGTAGCGTCCGCGGTGTCGTGCACACCGTGCGGCGCCTGTCCGACCGGTAGGGGGCAGCGGTGGAGACCCTGCGCAAGCCCGGCCGGATCGCGGGGCTGTGGTTCATCGCCACGTTCGTGTTCTCGATCCCGGCGCTCCTGCTCTACGACCCGGTGCTGAACCACACCGACTTCATCCTCGGCCGGGGCTCGGAGACACGGGTCGCGCTGGGTGCCCTGCTGGAGGTCTTCCTGGTCATCTCCAACATCGCGACGGCCGTCGTCTTCTTCCCGGTGCTGAAGTGGGTCGACGAGGCCGTGGCGCTCGGCTACGTCGCCCTGCGGATCATGGAGTCGGCGATCATCGTCACCGGGCTGATGTCCCTGATGACCGTGGTGACGCTGCGCGACGACTCCGCGGGCGCCGACCCGTCGGCGCTCCGCCTCACCGGGCAGGCGCTGGTCGACCTCCACGACTGGACGTTCCTGCTCGGCCCGCAGTTCTGCGCGGGGTTCGGGAACGGGCTGCTGCTCGGCTACCTGATGTACCGGTCGAGGCTGGTGCCGCCCCGGATGGCCCTGCTCGGCCTGGTCGGGGGGCCGTTGGCGTTCCTGGGCGGGGTGCTGGTCCTGTTCGGCGCCCTCGACGACCCGAGCGCGGGGCTGTTCGCCCTCACGGCCGTCGAGATCGTCTGGGAGGCGGCGCTCGGGCTCTACCTCGCGATCAGGGGCTACCGGCCCTCGCCGCTCCTCGCGAGAAGTGCTCCGGCCGGGCCTGGGGGGCCCACGACCTAGACTCCGCGCATGACCCCAGACCCCCTGGCCGCCGTCGGCCTGCGCTACGAGCAGACCGGCCCGGTCGCGACGATCACCCTGGACCGGCCCGAGGTGCGCAACGCCCAGACCCCCGCGATGTGGCGCGAGCTGGCGGCGATCGGGGCCAGGCTGCCGGAGGAGACCCGGGTCGTGGTCGTCCGCGGGAGCGGCCAGAGCTTCTCGGCGGGGCTGGACCGCGCGATGCTGGACCCGACCCGCAACGCGGACGGTGCGGAGACCGTGGCCGACCTGCTCGGGCGCAGCGACGACGAGGTCTCGGCCGCCATCGACGACTACCAGCGGGGCTTCACGTTCCTGCGCGACCCGCGGTTCGTCTCCATCGCCGCGGTCCAGGGCTACGCCATCGGCGCCGGGTTCCAGCTGGCCCTCTCCTGCGACCTGCGGGTGGTGGCCGAGGACGCCCAGCTGTGCATGAAGGAGTCCGCGCTGGGCCTCGTCCCCGACCTCACGGGAACAAAGCCGCTGGTCGAGTGCGTTGGCTACGCCAGGGCGCTCGAGATCTGTGCCACGGCGCGGATGGTCGGTGCGATCGAGGCGGTGGAGATCGGGCTCGCGCTCGCCGCCGTGCCGGCCGCCGACCTCGACGGCACCGTGGCCGACCTCGTGGGCGCCCTGACCGAGCCGATGGCCGGCGTGGTCCGGGAGACCAAGGCGCTGCTGCTCGGGGCGGCCCAGCGGGACCTCGACGAGCAGCGCCGCCTGGAGCGCGAGGCGCAGATCCGCAGGTTCCGAGAGCTGGCCGCCCTGATGGGGCCCGAGAAGGAGTAGCACTTGGCAGGCATGCACGGCATGGGACCGGCCTTCCGCAACCTGCGGACCGACCGGGGCGTCGCCAACCAGAAGCTCGGCAAGGACACGGTGCGCCGGGTGCTGGCGTTCGCCAAGCCGTTCCGGGCCCAGATCGCGCTGTTCCTGCTGGTCACGGTCCTCGACGCGGGGCTGGTGGTGGTCACGCCGCTGCTGGCCAAGACGATCATCGACGTCGGCATCCTCCAGCACCGCACCGCGCTGGTCACCTGGCTGGCCCTGGCGATGGCCGGAGCGGCCCTGGTCGACGCGCTGTTCACCGTGCTCTCCGGCTACCTGTCCTCGCGGATCGGCGAGGGGCTGATCTTCGACCTGCGGGCCCGGGTCTTCGCCCACGTGCAGCGCCAGTCGCTGGCCTTCTTCACCCGCACCCAGACCGGCGCGCTGGTCTCGCGGCTCAACAACGACGTGATCGGCGCCCAGCGCGCCTTCACCTCCAGCCTGGGCGGCATCGTGTCCAACCTGGTCTCGGTGATCGTGGTCGGTGTCGCGATGGTGGCCCTGTCGTGGCAGGTCACCTTGTTGTGCCTGCTGCTCTTCCCGATCCTCTTCTTCACCTCGCGGTGGGTCGGTGGCCGGCTGGCCGGGCTGACCCGGCAGCAGATGGACGGCAACGCAGACCTCGGCAACGCGATGACCGAGCGGTTCAACGTCGGCGGCGCGATGCTGCTCAAGCTCTTCGGCCGCCGCGAGGAGGAGGACGCGCACTTCCAGGGCAAGGCTGCGGTGGTGCGCGACCTCGGGGTGCGCATCTCGCTGATCCAGCGGGTCTTCGTCGCGGCGATGCTCGCGGTCCCGGCGCTCGCCACCGCCCTCGTGTACGGCGTGGGCGGCCACCTGGCCGCCTCCGGCGCCCTCACCATCGGCACCCTGACCGCGCTGGCGACCCTGCTGGTGCGGCTGCTCGGCCCGTTGCAGGGGCTGTCCAACGTGCGGATCGACGTGATGACGGCGCTGGTCAGCTTCGACCGGGTCTTCGAGGTCCTGGACCTGCCCTCGCTGATCGAGGAGAAGCCCGAGGCGATCAGCCTGGCGCCGGACGCCGCGCGCCTGGAGTTCGACCAGGTGGCGTTCAGCTACCCCCGGGCGGACCGGATCTCGCTGGCCTCCCTCGAGGGGGTCGCGCGCACCGACTCGCGCGACACCGGGCAGGTGCTCTCCGACATCACCTTCACCGCCGAGCCCGGCCAGATGGTGGCTCTGGTCGGGCCCTCGGGCGCCGGGAAGACCACGGTCACCCACCTGGTCGCCCGGCTCTACGACGTCGAGTCCGGGACCGTCCGGGTCGGCGGCCACGACGTACGCGAGGTGACCCTGCAGTCGCTGGAGGACGTCGTCGGCTACGTCACCCAGGACGCCCACATGTTCCACGACACCATCCGCGCGAACCTGCTCTACGCGCGGCCGGGGGCCACCGACGCCGAGGTGTGGGAGTCGCTGGAGGCGGCCCAGGTCGCGACCCTGGTCCGGGACCTGCCCGACGGCCTCGACACGGTCGTGGGGGACCGGGGGTACCGGCTCTCCGGCGGCGAGCGCCAGCGCCTGGCGATCGCAAGGCTGCTGCTCAAGGCGCCCGCGGTCGTCGTGCTCGACGAGGCCACCGCCCACCTCGACAGCGAGTCCGAGGCCGCCGTCCAGCGCGCGCTGGACGCCGCGCTGGAGGGCCGGACGTCACTGGTCATCGCGCACCGGCTCTCGACGGTGCGCAACGCCGACACGATCCTGGTGCTCGACGGTGGGCGGATCGTGCAGTCCGGCACGCACGCCCAGCTGCTCGCCCAGGGCGGGCTGTACGCCGACCTCTACCGCACGCAGTTCGTCGAGGACGCCACCGTCGCCTGACGGGGCGGGTCAGCGGCCGGTGCGCTCCTTGGCCCGCTCGCGCTCGTAGGCGGCCCGCACCGCCTGCTTGTGCGCGGACTTCGCCGCGCGCTTGCGCTTGCGCTCCTCGAGCACCTCCTCGCGCACGGTCGGCTCGTCGCGCTGCGCGGCCCGCCACTCGTCGTACATGAGGTAGAGGAAGCCGAAGACCGCCAGCACCCCGAAGAACCACCACTGCAGGCCGTAGAAGAAGTGCGGGCCGTTGTCGAGCTCCGGCAGCTCGACCGGCAGGAGCGCGGTGGCCGGCGCCGGGTCCTCGGCCTTCAGGTCGATGAAACCGCCGTAGACGGGATGCTCCAGCGTCGGGGCGATCGCCGCGCTGGAGATCGCGCGCGTGGAGTGGTCGGTGACGTCGGTGCCGTCGGTCGCGTTCACCCGGACCCAGCCGGTGACCGTCACCCGGCCGGTCGGGGGAGCCGGCAGGTCGCTGGCGGCCGCGCCCTGGTTCTGCGAGGCCATCCAGCCACGGTCCACCAGCAGGGCGGTCCCGTCGCCGGTGACCAGGGGGACCACCACGTCGATGCCCGAGTCGCCGTCCCTGGTCCGGTAGCGGACCACCACGGTGTCGGCGGTGTCGTAGGTGCCGGTCGCCTTGACCAGGCGCCACTCCTGGTCGGGCCCGACCGCGCGGCCGGGAGCCAGCACGTCACCGACCGGCGCCGGGTCGCGCGCCTCGTTGGTGCGGATCACGGCATTGGACTGCTTGCGCTCGGCCAACCGGTGGAACTGCCAGGTGCCGAGCCACCAGCACGCGTAGGCGAGGAGGACGACGACGAGCAGGAAACCCAGCCACCGTCGGGAGAGGAGGAACCGCCACGAACGCACTCCTCGAGGCTAGCCGGAGGGTCGCCGGGCCCGATTGTCGGGCACTGTCGGGTGGGGCACGTAGAGTGGCGGACGTGACAGCACGCAAGCTCGCGGACCGCTTCGGTCGGGTAGCCACCGACCTGCGCGTCTCGCTGACCGACCGGTGCAACCTGCGCTGCTCCTACTGCATGCCCGCGGAAGGCCTCGACTGGCTGCCGAGCGAGCAGGTGCTCACCGACGACGAGGTGGTCCGGCTGGTCCGGGTCGGCGTCGAGCTGCTCGGCATCCGGGAGGTGCGCTTCACGGGCGGTGAGCCGCTGGTGCGGCGCGGCCTGGTCGACATCGTCGGCCGCACCCACGCGCTCGGCGTGGAGACCTCGCTGACCACCAACGCGCTGGGCCTCTCCCGCGCCGCCCGGGCGCTGGCCGGGGCGGGCCTGGACCGGATCAACGTCAGCCTGGACACCGTGCGCTCCGACACGTTCCACCAGATCACCCGGCGCGACCGGTTCCAGGACGTCATCGCCGGCCTGGAGGCGGCGCGGGACGCGGGCCTGGGCCCGATCAAGATCAACGCGGTGCTGCTGCGCGGGGTCAACGACGACCAGGCGCCCGAGCTGCTGCGCTGGGCGATCGCGGAGGGCTACGAGCTGCGGTTCATCGAGCAGATGCCGCTGGACGCCCAGCACGGGTGGAGCCGTGACGGCATGGTCACCGCCGAGGAGATCTTCGAGCGGCTCGAGCGCGAGTTCGTGCTCACCCCGGCCGCCGAGCCGCGGGGGAGCGCACCGGCCGAGCTGTTCCGCGTCGACGGCGGCCCGGCCACCGTCGGGGTGATCGCGTCGGTGACGCGGCCGTTCTGCGGTGACTGCGACCGGGTCCGGCTGACCGCCGACGGCCAGGTCCGCAACTGCCTCTTCGCGCGCGAGGAGTCCGACCTGCGGGCCGCGTTGCGCGGCGGCGCCACCGACGAGGAGCTCGCGGAAAGGTGGGTCGTCGCGATGGCGGGCAAGCGTGCCGGCCACGGCATCGACGACCCGACGTTCCTGCAGCCCGACCGTCCGATGTCCGCCATCGGGGGGTAGCGCGGACGCGCGGGACCCGCCCAGTCGATCGGCCCCAGTCGACCGGCTAGTCGACCTGTGAGGCCGGGACCACGTCCTTCAGGAACCCGCGCGCGCCGAGGAAGTCTCCCAGCGTGCTGCGATGCTGGTCGCAGGCCAGCCAGGTCTTGCGCCGGTCGGGCGTGTGCAGCTTGGGGTTGTTCCAGAGCAGCGCCCATACCGCGGGGGCATGACAGCCCTTGGCCGAACAGGTGGGGGTCATCGCGCGCACGTCCCTGCCGAAACATGACGGTGCCGGACAGCCACGGGGGAAGCCGTCCGGCACCGCTTGGCGAGCCGGGACGGGGGAGACCCGGCTCGTTCGCCCGATTCTGTCATGGCGGACGCCGATGTCAAATATCTCCGGGCGTGGCGAGTCCTCACCGATTCCGGCCCGGTGGCAGCTGCGGGCGGCCGTACGCCTCGTCGCGAAGCTCGAATGCGTCGGATCTCGACGCGCTGCTGTTCGCCAGCACCACCGCGACGTAGGGGAGGACCAGCGCGCCGGCGATCAGGATCGGCCACAGCCAGGACACCCCGGCGATGAACGCCACGACGGCGCCGACGAAGCACGCCGACCGGATGCTCATCGACAGCAGGTAGCGCTTCTGTCGGGTCGCGATGTCCTCGGCGAGGCTAGTGGCTGCGGTGGTGATCCGGATCGGCTCGTCCTGGTGTCGGATCGAGTCTCTGGCCATACGCTCCATCGTACGTCGCTAGCCTGACCAACCCACGACCGCTCTGGAGGCACCATGACCAACCGCACCTACCGCGTCAGCGAGATCGTCGGCACCTCGCCCGACGGGATCGACCAGGCCATCCGCAACGCCGTCGAGCGCGCCAGCAGGACGCTGCGCCACCTCGACTGGTTCGAGGTCACCCAGGTCCGGGGCCAGGTCAAGGACGGGACCGTCGAGCACTTCCAGGTCGGCCTGAAGGTCGGTTTCCGGCTCGAGGACGAGTGAGCCGCCGGGCCTGTTTAGTCCTACGCCTCGGTAATCGCTAGCGTCGTCGCCGTGAGCGAAGTCAATCCCGAACCGGCCGGCCGCTCGGTCCTGGTCACCGGCGGCAACCGCGGCATCGGCCGCGCCATCGCCGAGGCGTTCGTCGCCCAGGGCGACCGCGTCGCGGTCACCACCCGCAGCGGCGGCGCCCCCGAGGGCACCCTCGACGTCCGGTGCGACATCACCGACCCCGCGGCCGTTGACGCCGCCTTCGCCGAGATCGAGGCCGCGCACGGCCCGGTCGAGGTGCTGGTGGCCAACGCCGGGATCACCGCGGACACGCTGCTGCTGCGGATGTCGGAGGACGACTGGGCCTCGGTGATCGACACCAACCTGACCGGCTCCTTCCGGCTGGCCAAGCGGGCGGCCAAGGGGATGCTGCGGCTGCGCCGGGGCCGGATCGTCTTCATCTCCTCGGTGGTGGGGCTGCTCGGCTCGGCCGGGCAGGTCAACTACGCCGCCTCGAAGGCCGGGCTGGTCGGCATGGCCCGGTCCCTGGCCCGGGAGCTCGGCTCCCGCTCGATCACCACCAACGTGGTCGCTCCCGGCTTCGTGGAGACCGACATGACCGCGGTGCTCACCGAGGAGCAGAAGGCAACGATCAAGGCCCAGGTGCCGCTGGGGAGGTACGCCTCGCCCGACGAGGTCGCCTCGGCCGTCACCTGGCTCGCCGGCGACGGCGCGGCTTACGTAACCGGGGCCGTCATCCCGGTCGACGGTGGACTGGGAATGGGGCACTGAACATGGGCATTCTGGACGGCAAGCGGATCCTGGTCGCGGGCGTCACGATGGACTCCTCCATCGGCTTCGCGACCGCGAAGGTGGCGCAGGAGCAGGGCGCGACCGTGCTCATCTCCAACTTCGGGCGGGCGCTGGGAATCACCCGGCGGATCGCCAAGCGGCTGCCGGTCGAGCCTCCCGTGCTCGAGCTGGACGTCACCGACCCCGAGCACCTCGAGCGGCTGCCCGGCCTGGTCGGCGAGCACGTCGACGGCCTCGACGGCGTGGTCCACTCCATCGCCTACGGCAACCCCGAGACGCTGCTCGGCGGCAAGTTCCTCCAGGGTCCCTGGGAGGACGTCGCCCAGGCGGTCCGGGTCTCGGCGTACTCGCTGATGTCGCTGACGCAGGCCTGCCGTCCGCTGATGGGTGAGGGGGGCTCGGTCGTCGGGCTCACCTTCGACGCCACGGTGGCCTGGCCGGCCTACGACTGGATGGGCGTGGCCAAGGCCGGCCTGGAGTCCTGCTCGCGCTACCTCGCCCGCGACCTTGGCCCCGACGGCATCCGGGTCAACCTGGTCTCCGCGGGGCCGCTGAAGACGCTCGCGGCCAAGGCGATCCCCGGCTTCGAGGAGCTGGAGTCGATGTGGAGCACCCGCGCGCCGCTCGGCTGGGACGAGAGGGACCAGACGCCGACCGCGAAGGCGGTCTGCGCGCTGCTCTCGGACTTCTTCCCGGCGACCACCGGTGAGATCGTCCACGTCGACGGCGGCTTCCACGCGATGGGTGCCTGAGGCCGCGGGTGACGCAGCACTCTCCGGGCGCGCTGGTCGAGGTCCGGGTCCTGGAGGGCCCCAACCTGTACTTCCCACGCGCGGCGGTCAAGCTGACGCTGGACATCACCGGGCTGGCCGCCGCGGAGACCGAGGGCGTGGCCCGGCTGGCCCGCCGGATCGGGCTGGCCTCGGCCCGGCCGGGTGACCCGGAGACCGGCTTCCGGCAACGGTTCGCGGCCCGGGCGGTGGCTCGCCTGGTCCGGGCCGTTGCGGCGGAGTCCGGCACCACCCGGCTCGCCGTACGTGTCCGGCCGACCGTGGACCCGCACCGCCTGGTGGTCGCCTACCCGTGGCGGCACCGGACCCGGGCGGAGGTGCTGGCCCGGTCCGTGGCGGAGGTGCTCGACGCGCTCCCGGCGTCCGACGTCGAGGCGGCGGTCGGGCGGGCCGCCGCGGCGGTCGCCGCCGCCGAGGCGGGGCCCGCGCCGCAGACGCTGACGCCCCGGGTCCCGGTGGTGGCCGTCACCGGCACCAACGGCAAGACCACCACCTCGCGGATGATCGCCCACATCGGGCGCACCCACGGCCTGGGCGTGGGCTGGTCGAGCACCGACGGGATCTACGTCAACGGTGAGCTGGTCGAGGCCGGCGACTACTCCGGGCCCAGCGGTGCGGGGCGCGTGCTGGCCCACGAGGCGGTCGAGCTGGCCGTGACCGAGACCGCCCGGGGCGGCATCCTGCTCAAGGGCATCGGCCTGACCCGCAACGACGTCTCGGTGGTCACCAACGTCTCCGCGGACCACCTCGGCCTGCACGGCATCGACACCGTGGACCAGCTCGCCGAGGTCAAGTCCGTGGTCGCGCAGATCACCCGCAAGGACGGCTGGTCGGTGCTCAACGCCGACGACCCGCGAGTGCTCGCGATGCGCCACGTGGTCAAGGCGCGGCCGTGGGTGTTCTCCCGCGACCCCGACAGCCCGGCCATCCGCGAGACCCTCACCGGGGGCGGCCGGGCCACGAGCGTCATCGACGGCCAGGTGGCCGTGTTCGTGCCCGGGGCCGACCCCGACCCGCTGGTCGCGCTCGTGGACGTGCCGATGACGCTGGCCGGGCTGTCCCGCTTCAACGTCGAGAACACGCTGGCGGCCGCCTCCGCGGCGCTCGCGCTCGGCATCCCGCGCGAGGTCGTGGTCGAGGGGCTGCGCACGTTCCTGCCCGACTCCGAGCACAACCCCGGGCGGATGAACCTGTTCTCCCTCGGCGAGGTCTCCGTCGTCGTGGACCTCGCGCACAACGAGGCCGGGCTCGAGGCGCTGCTGGAGGTCGCGAGCGGCGTACGCCGCCCCGGCGCGCGGCTGCTGCTGGCGCTCGGGGTGGTCGGGGACCGGCAGGACGACCTGATCGAGAAGCTGGCCGAGATCGGCGCGCGCGACAGCGACCTGATGGTGATCGCCCACAAGGCGCACTACCTGCGCGGCCGGTCGGTCGAGGAGCTCGACGAGCTCCTGCGGACCGGTGCCGAGCGGGTCGGGGTCAGCGGCGTGACGTCGTACCCGACCGAGGTGGCGGGCCTCGCGGCGCTGGTGGAGCGGGCGCAGCCCGGCGACGTGGTGGCGCTGATGTGCCACGCCGAGCGGGCCGCGGTCTACGACTGGATCGCCGCGCACGGCGGCACGCCCGACGGCCCGGAGACCCTCCGGGACAAGGTGCGGGCCGCCGCCGGGGTCAGCTGACCACGGGCGTCCGCGCGGCGTAGTCGGGATCCGCCGCGGGCGTCTCCGGGTTCGCCGTCGCCCCCGCCTGCGCCTGGTTGGACCACGTCTCGAGCTCGCCCATGACCGCGGCGTGCTTGTCGACGCACACCACGACCAG
This sequence comes from Nocardioides panaciterrulae, assembly GCF_013409645.1. Classification (NCBI taxonomy): domain Bacteria; kingdom Bacillati; phylum Actinomycetota; class Actinomycetes; order Propionibacteriales; family Nocardioidaceae; genus Nocardioides; species Nocardioides panaciterrulae. The sequence goes on from NZ_JACCBG010000001.1 coordinate 1,978,568, forward strand.
GTCGCCGGCGTTGGACCGGGTCAGCCCGTGCCGGACCGCGTCGATCTCGTCGAGGACCTGCTCGACCTGCTTGCACCGGGAGCCGTCGGCCATCGCGGCGCGGACGCCCTCGATGACGAGCCCGGCGGTCTCGCCGCGCTGGCGGCCGCGCAGCGCGACGTCCTCGCGCACGATGACCACGTCGAAGTGCTGGGCCGCCACGTGGCCGAGCTCGCGCATGTCCTCGTCGCGCCGGTCGCCGGCGGTGGCGATGATGCCGATGCGGGAGGGGCGGGCGAGGTCGTGGCTGGACTCCAGCGAGTCACCGACCCGGTCGACGAAGTCGCCCAGCATCTTCATGCCCGGCGCGTTGTGGCAGTAGTCGACGATGACGTTCACGCCGTTGACGTCGACCTCGTTGAGCCGGCCGGGGGAGAGGTAGTAGTTCGTCGAGAAGCTGCGCAGGCCCTGCCGGATGTCGTGCAGCGGTGCCCCGGCCGCGAACGCCGCGGCGGCGGCCGCGAGGGTGTTCTGCACGTTCATCCGGGCGCGCCCGGCGAAGGTCGCCGGCAGCAGGTGGGTCCAGGCCAGCTGCATCTCCCGGCGGCCGTGCCGGACCACGATCATCTCGCCGCGGTCGGAGGGCTCGAGGACCAGCGCCTTGCCGCCGCGCCGGCAGTGCGCGTCGATCATCTCCCGCGCCTCGGAGCCCGGCTCCTCCATCGAGAACCACACGACCTCGCCGGAGCACCGGCGGCGCATCTCGCGCACCAGCGGGTCGTCGGCGTTGAGCACGGCGTGCCCGTCGCGCGGCACCGCCTCGACCAGCACGCCCTTGACGTCGGCGAGCTGCTCGACGGTGTCGATGCCGCGCAGCCCGAGATGGTCGGGCTGCACGTTGAGCACCACGGCCACGTCGTTGCGCTCATAGCCCAGGCCCTCGCGCAGGATGCCGCCGCGCGCGACCTCGAAGACCGCGAAGTCGACCCGCGGGTTCTGCAGCACCATCCGGGCCGAGCGCGGGCCGGACGCGTCGCTACGGATCACCAGGCGCTCGTCGATGACCACACCGTCGGTGGAGGTCATCCCGACCTTGCGGCCCATGCCCTTGAAGATGTGGGAGATCATCCGGGCGGTGGTCGTCTTCCCGTTGGTGCCGGTCACGGCGACGATCGGGATCCGCGAGGCGGTGCCGGGCGGGAAGAGCATGTCGACCACCGGCTTGGCGATGAACTGCGGCTCGCCGATCGTCGGGTGGGTGTGCATCCGGAAGCCGGGTGCGGCGTTGACCTCGCAGATCGCGCCGCCGGTCTCGCGGACCGGCTCGGTGATGTCGGGGCAGATGAAGTCGATGCCGGCGATGTCCAGCCCGATCATCCGGGCCGCCTCCTCGGCGATCTCCACGTTCTCCGGGTGCGCCTCGAAGGTCCGGTCGATCGAGATGCCTCCGGTCGACATGTTGCCGGTCAGCGCGAGCTTGACCATGGTGCCCTCGGCGGGGACGTCGGTCATCTCGAAGCCCTGCTCGCGGACCAGCGCCACCGCTGCGTCGTCGACCCTGATCCGGGTCAGCACCTTCTCGTGCCCGACCCCGCGCCGGGGGTCGGCGTTGGCGGTGTCGACCAGCTGCTCGACCGTGCTGGTGCCGTCGCCGGTGACCGAGGCGGGGACCCGCTCGGCGATCGCGGCGACCCTGCCGTCGATGATCAGGCAGCGGTAGTCCTTGCCGGTCACGAAGGACTCCACCACCACGACGCCACGACGGGACTGGTCGCGGGCGACCGGGAAGGCGGCCCGGACCTCCTCCGCGTCCTGCAGGTCCAGGCACACGCCGCGGCCGTGGTTGCCATCCAGCGGCTTGAGCACCACCGGGTAGCCGATCCGCTCGGCGACCCGCACCGCCTGGTCACCGGTGCGCACCGACTCCTGCTTCGGCACCGGCAGACCGGCGGCGCCGAGCAGCCGGGTCGTCAGGTCCTTGTCGGAGGCGATGTCCACCGCGATCGCGCTCGTGGCCGAGGTCATCGTCGCGCGGATCCGCTTGGCGTGCACGCCCTGGCCGAGCTGGACCAGGGAGTGCTGGTTGAGCCGGATCCAGGGGATGTCGCGGGAGCCGGCCTCATCGAGGATGGCCTGGGTGGAGGGACCGAACGCGGTCCGCTCGGCGCGCAGGATGAACGACTCGAGCTCGTGCTCCCAGTCGAACTCCGGGTCGGCCTCGACCAGGTGGTTGACCAGGCGTACGGCGAGCCGCCCGGCCGCGAGGCCGACCTGCTCGTCGATGAAGGCGTAGACGACGTGGTACTGGCCCGGCTGGCCCTTCACCGAGCGGGTCTTGCCGCGGCGCACGTCGTGGCCGACGACCTGCTGCAACGCCAGCGCGCAGTGCTCGGCGACGTGGCCCAACCAGGTCCCCTCGTTCAACCGCTCGACGAAGCCGCCGCGCCGGCCGCGGGAGCAGGAGTGCTCGCGCAGGCCTGGCAGCAGCTGCAGCAGCGTGTCGGTGAACCCCGGGACGGTGTTGCTGGGGAACTGCTCCAGGGTGCCCAGGTCGACCACGAGGTGGATGGCGCGGTCGTAGGACCAGATGTTCGGACCGCGGTAGACCCGGGTCTCGAGGATCGCGAGGTCGGCGGTGGGGCGCTGGGACATCAGAAGGCTCCATCCTGCTGGGGGTCCTGCCGGGGGTCCTGCTGGGGGGTGGTGTCCGGGCTCGCCCCGGCGGGGGGACGACGACGGGCGAGCCGCCGGCGCAGCGCGGTGGGGGACTTGTCGGCGGCGGCGATGTCGCGGGCGAGGTTGCGCAGGTCCTGTCCCGCCTCGGCCAGGTCGGCGGCCTCGGCGAGGTCGACAAGGCCGGGCTCGGGCAGCAGCGTGCGGGTGGTCAGGTCGAACCGCGACCCGTCGGGGAGCACGTGCAGCACGACGCCGCTGGCGAGCAGGGTGGTCGACCGGCTCGCGTCGTAGGCGTTGGTGACGATCCGTGAGGGGTCCAGCACCGTGACCGCGCCGCGGCCCACGACCTGCATCACGTCGTGGCCGTCGACGTGCTCGACCACGGCGGCGGTGTCCTCGTCGACACCGATACCCAGCAGCTGGGGCGACTGGGCCACGATCATCAGCAGCCGACCGTACCGGTTGCGCTGGTCGAAGTGCTGGTCGATCACCGTGGAGTCCAGCAGGCCCAGCCCGGCCGCCACCTGGGTCATCCGCTGCTTGGGGGTGGCGCCCGGGCCGCCGAAGGCGACCATGTGGGAGGACTGGATGCTGGCGCCGGCGGACGTGCCGGCCACGACCACGCCACGCTGGTGGGCGGCTCGGATCGCGTCGGCCAGCGGGGTGCCGCAGACCAGCGCGGAGAGCTTCAGCTGGTTGCCGCCGGTCATGAAGATCCCGGTCGCGGCCTCGAGCCGGGCCACCAGCGCCGGGTCGTGCGCGTCCTCCCGGCTCTCGGGCCGGACGGCGACGACGTCGGCGGCCCCGAGCTTGCGGAACAGCGCGTCATAGACCTCGACGACCTCCTGCCCGAGGGAGGAGGCGGTGGGGATGACCGCGATACGGGCCTGCTCCCCGCCGCTGGCGGCGACGAAGTCCGTGAGGATCGTCCGCCGCCGGAGCTTGTCCTCGGCACCGCCGATGATCATGAGGGGTCCGCTGGGCATGGAAGGGAGGCTAGGGCATCGACGGTCGTACAGTTCTTCCGTGCAGCCCCTGTCACGACGGATCGTGCTCGTTCGCCACGCCAAGGCCCGCCAGGACGGGCCGACCGACGCCGAGCGAGAGCTCGAGGATCGCGGCCGCGCCGACGCCGCGGCCGCCGGGCGGTGGCTCGCCGGGCAGGGGGTGGGCGCCGACCACGCACTGGTGTCGGCCGCCACCCGGACCCGGCAGACCTGGGAGGCGATGGCCCGCGCCGCGGGGTGGGACGTCGTGCCCGACCTCGACCGCGGGTTCTACGGCGCCGGGCCGGAGACCGCCATGGACCTGATCCGGCTCACCCCGGGGGAGGCGCGCACCCTGGTGGTGATCGGCCACAACCCGACCGTCGCCTACCTCGCGCACCTGCTCGACGACGGCGAGGGCGACGTCGAGGCGGCGACCGCGATGGCCGGCGGCTACCCGACCGGTGCGGTCACGCTCTTCGGCTTCGGCGGGGACTGGGCCGACCTCGCCCCGGCGACCGCGACGGTCCTGGCGTTCCACGTCGCCCGGGGGTGAGCCGGCGCGCGCGACCGGGCCGCCTCACTGGGTCGGCGGGGTCGTCGGCAGGGTCGGGTGGTCGGTCGGGTAGATGCCGATCGCGAACCCGTACACGGTGTCGCCGGACCTCGGCATCCGATCGAACTCCTCGACCAGCTCGGCCAGCCGGCCCCAGAACCGGGAGGCCTGGTCCTCGGAGATGCGCGCATGCCGGATGAATCCCCAGAGCCTCCCCTGCTCGAACGCGGCCGCGGACTCGCGGGCGGCCACCTCGAAGTCGTTGAAGTCGCCGGGCAGCTCGCCGCCCTCGGCTGATGGCTCCGCTGCCACGTGGAACATGCGCGCGGTGCGCCCGTAGTAGCGCTCCTCGACCGCCCGCACCTTCCGGGTGCGCACCACCTGCAGCAGGCCGTTGCGGGTGAGCACGTCCACGTGGTGCGCGACCGTGCTCTTGGGGCGCCCGACCGCAGCCGCGAGCTCGGTGACGGTGGCGGCGCGTTCGTGGAGGAGCTGCAGGATCGTGGTGCGCAGCGGGTGGCCGACCGCCTTCACCTGGGCCGGCATGGTCAGCGCCATCCGATCGGCCAGCTCGTAGTCGGGTGGGTTGTCGGCCATGGCCGAACAGACTAGCATCGCGGAATGTTCCAAAAAAGCCGTTCATTGGGTGAGGGAGATCGCTGACATGGCCGAGGTGCTGCTCTACCACCACATCCAGGGCCTGACCGACGGAGTGCGGGCCTTCGCCGACGACCTGCGGACTGCCGGGCACACCGTGCACACGCCCGACCTGTTCGGCGGCCGCACGTTCGGCAGCATCGAGGAGGGTTTCGGATTCGCACGGGAGACGGGGTTCGACGCGATCCGGGAGCGGGGCGCCGCCGCGGCCGAGGAGCTCGGTGCCGGGCTCGTCTACGCCGGATTCTCCTTCGGCGTGACGATCGCGCAACGGCTCGCCCAGACCCGGCCCGGCGCCCGCGGGGCACTGCTCCTCCACTCCTGCCTCCCGGTCGCGGAGTTCGGGGAGGCGTGGCCGGAGGCGGTGCCGGTGCAGATCCACGGCAAGGAGGGCGACGAGTTCTTCGAGGAGGACCTGCCGGCCGCACGTGAGCTCGCCGGGTCCGCGGCGGCCGCGGAGCTGTTCGTCTACCCCGGCGACCAGCACCTCTTCGCCGACTCCTCGCTCGACGCCTACGACCCGGAGGCGTCGGCGCTGCTGAGGGAACGGGTGCGCGCGTTCCTCGCCTCCGTCACACCGGCGGCGACGGCGTGACGATGCCGGCCTCCGCGTCGGCCTGCTCGATCTCCTCGCGGGAGATCCCCAGCAGGTAGACGATCGCGTCGAGGTAGGGCACGTTGACCGAGGTGTCGGCCGCGTCCTGCACCACCGGCTTGGCGTTGTAGGCGATGCCGAGCCCGGCGGCGGCCAGCATGTCGAGGTCGTTGGCGCCGTCGCCGATCGCGATCACGGCCGCCTCCGGCACCCCGACCTCGGCGGCGAACTGGCGCAGCGCCGCGGCCTTGCCGGCCCGGTCCACCACCTCGCCCACGATCCGGCCGGTGAGCCGCCCGTCGACGATCTCGAGCTCGTTGGCGCGGGAGAAGTGGATGCCGAGGTCGGCGGCCAGGCGGTCGGTGATCTGGCTGAAGCCGCCCGAGACGATCGCGAACCGGTAGCCCAGGCGACGCAGGGTCCGCACCATCGTGCGGGCGCCGGGCGCGAGCTCGATCGCGTCGTAGACCTCGTCGAGCGCGGACGCCGGGACGCCCTCGAGCAGGGCGACCCGGCGCCGCAGCGACTCCTCGAAGTCCACCTCGCCGCGCATCGCCGACTCGGTCACCGCGGCCACCTCGCGTTCGCAGCCGGCGTGCGCGGCCAGCATCTCGATCACCTCGCCCTGCACGAGCGTGGAGTCGACGTCCATCACGATCAGCCGCATGCCGCGGCGCAGCAGGTTGGCGGGCTGCACCGCGATGTCGATGCCCTGCCGGGCCGCCTCGGCCGCGAGCACGCCGCGCAGCGCGTCGGGGTCGGTGCCCGAGACGTGCAGGTCGATCGCGGTGACCGGGTAGCGCGCCATCCGCTCCATCCGGTCGATGTTCGCGCCGCTGTCGGCGATCCGGCCGGCCACCGCGGCCATCGCGGCGGCCCGCAGCGGCATGCCGATGACCGTCACGTGGGCGCGGCCGCCGCCCCGGTTCCTGGTGTCGCCGACACCACGGTCGACGTCCACGGCCATGCCGAGGTCGCGCGCGGTGTCCTCGACCGCGGACTGCAGCCGGCGCCAGTCGCGCGGCGTGGTGACCAGCACCCCGAGGATCAGCCGCCCCCGCAGCACGATCTGCTCGATGTCGATGACGTCGACGCCCACGTGGGCCAGGGTGCCGAGCAGCGTGGACGTCACACCCGGCCGGTCCTTGCCGGTCAGCGTGATGAGCAGGGTCTCGGGGGTGCGGGGCGACGTCTGGGGCATCGCCGCCGAGGCTATCGCCCGCGCGCCCATGGCACCGCCGGACCGTCTCACCCCGGCGGCCACACCTCGGGCGAGCAGGCGGCCACCAGGGCGTGCCGCCCGGCGCGGGCCAGCGGCTGCAGCGTGGCGCGGCGCGCCTCGATGTCGTAGGCCGACACCGCGCCGCCGTCGTCCTCCAGCGCCAGGTCGGCGATCTCCATCGCCTGCACGCCTCGTGCCGCCAGCTCCACGCAGCGGGCCGGCACGCCCGCGGGCGCGTCGACGGCCGCCCGCCGCCGCAGGTTCATCAGCCGGTCGGCGACCTCGGGCCGCCAGCGGGCCACGTCGAGGCGAGCCAGCCCGTCCGCCGCCTCCAGAAGCGTGGCCCGCAGCGTCCGGTCGGCCTCGCCCACGTCGGGCAGCTGGCGGCGCTGGGCGGGCAGCACCACCCAGGCCACCGCGGCACCGACCCGCTGGGGCACCAGGCCCAGGCCGGTGCCCGTCACGACGACCGCCTCGCCGGCCTCCAGCGCGGCGGTGTTGAAGTCGCGGGGGCCGCCGAGGCCCACAGGGTCCCCCTCGGCGGGCAGTGCGGCGCCGAACGCCGTCGCGCCCGCGCTGCGCAGCCGCCCCAGCGCGCCCACCAGCGTCTCGGTGACGTCGCTGCCGGGCAGGCCGGCCACCGCGTGGGTGGCGTCCTCGCCGAGCACGGCGTCGACGAGGAAGTCGGTCACGACGTGCCCGCGCAACCACGCCGTGCCCCACCAGGCGAGGCGGCACGACGCGGGCAGGCTGGCCGAGGGCGCTGTCACGAGGCCCGACGGTACGCCGGATAGGGTGACCGCCATGACCGCCGTCCTGGAGTTCGCAGACGTCACCGTCCGGCGCGGCCAGGCCACGCTGCTCGACGCCGTCTCGTGGACCGTCGAGGAGGACGAGCGCTGGGTGATCCTCGGCCCCAACGGCGCCGGCAAGACCACGCTGCTGCAGGTCGCCTCGGCGCAGCTGCACCCGACCACCGGCGTCGCCGGCATCCTCGAGGAGGTGCTCGGCACGGTCGACGTGTTCGAGCTCCGCCCCCGCATCGGGTTGGCCAGCGCGGCCCTGGCCGAGCGGATCCCGCGCAGCGAGCGGGTGCGCGACGTCGTCGTGTCCGCCTCCTACGCCGTGGTCGGCCGCTGGCGCGAGGAGTACGACGGCCTCGACCACGACCGGGCCCTCGACCTGCTCACCGAGGTCGGGGCCGCCCACCTGGCCGACCGCACCTTCGGCACCCTCAGCGAGGGGGAGCGCAAGCGCGTCCAGATCGCCCGGGCGCTGATGGCCGACCCCGAGCTGCTGCTGCTGGACGAGCCCGCCGCCGGCCTGGACCTCGGTGGCCGCGAGGACCTGGTCTCCACCCTGTCGGTGCTGGCCATGGATCCGGACTCGCCGGCGACCGTGTTGGTCTCCCACCACGTGGAGGAGATCCCGCCGGGCTTCACCCACGCGCTGCTGCTGCGCCAGGGCGGGGTCGTGGCCGCCGGTCTGCTCGACCACGTCATCACCGAGGAGAACCTCTCGGCGACATTCGGCATGCCGCTGGTGTTGAGTCGTGAGGACGGCCGTTTCGCGGCCCGTCGACGCGTGCGGCACCGGTAGGGTCATGGCATGGACTGGCTCGGGGACAACCAGTGGGCGGGCTGGCTGACGCTGGCCATCGCGCTGGGTGTGGCCGAGATGTTCAGCCTGGACCTGGTCCTGATCATGCTTGCGGTCGGCTCGACGGCCGGTCTGGTCGCCGCGCTGCTCGGCGCGCCGCTCATCGCCCAGGCGCTGGTCGCGGCGGCCGCCTCGGTGGCGATGCTGGCGCTGGTGCGGCCCAGCGTCGTGCGTCGGCTGCACGCCGGTCCCGAGCTGGTGCTGGGGCAGCGCAAGCTGCTCGGCCAGCGCGCGCTGGTGACCGAGCGGATCACCGCGATCGAGCCGGGCCGGGTCCGGCTGGCCGGGGAGATCTGGTCCGCGGCGCCCTACGACGAGCACCTCACCATCGAACCGGGGGAGACGGTCGAGGTCTTCGAGATCCGTGGCGCCACGGCGTACGTCCACCCGGTTCCGACCCTGGAGCCCTGACACCGGCGCCGACGGCGCCCCACCCCGGACCTGTATCCATCCCAATGAGAGGAGGACGGCATGACGGCCCTGCTGATCATCGTGGCGCTGCTGCTGCTGTTCGTCATCGTGCTGCTCGCCAAGACCGTGCGGATCGTGCCGCAGGCCCGGGCCGGCATCGTCGAGAGGTTCGGCAAGTACAAGCAGACCCTGCCCGCCGGACTCAACGTCGTGGTGCCGTTCGTGGACAAGGTGCACTACCTGATCGACCTGCGCGAGCAGGTGGTCAGCTTCCCGCCGCAGCCGGTGATCACCGAGGACAACCTGGTGGTCTCGATCGACACCGTCATCTACTTCCAGGTGACCGACCCGATCGCCGCGACCTACGAGATCGCCAACTACATCCAGGCCATCGAGCAGCTGACGATGACCACGCTGCGCAACATCGTCGGCGGCATGGACCTCGAGGAGACGCTGACCAGCCGCGACCAGATCAACTCCGGCCTGCGCGGCGTCCTGGACGAGGCGACCGGCAAGTGGGGCATCCGGGTCAACCGGGTGGAGCTCAAGGGCATCGACCCGCCGCCGTCGATCAAGGACTCGATGGAGAAGCAGATGCGCGCGGACCGCGAGAAGCGCGCGGTCATCCTCACCGCCGAGGGACAGCGGCAGGCCGCGATCCTGACCGCCGAGGGTGCCAAGCAGTCCTCGATCCTCACCGCCGAGGGTGCCCGCGAGTCGCAGATCCTGCGTGCGCAGGCCGACCGGGAGTCCTCGATCCTACGGGCCCAGGGTGAGGGCCAGGCGATCCAGACGGTGTTCCAGGCGATCCACGACGGGCGCCCGGACCAGTCGCTGCTGGCCTACCAGTACCTGCAGATGATGCCGAAGATCGCCGAGGGCGACGCCAACAAGGTCTGGATCGTCCCCTCCGAGATCGGCAAGGCGCTGGAGGGGCTTGGCTCGACCATGAACAGCCTGCAGGGCATCCCGCAGGAGACCTCGGGGCCCGCCAAGCGGGTGGACATGGGGCCGACCGAGCCTCAGCTGCCGGGGCGCGACAGCGAGATGAGCGCCACCGACGAGGCGGTCCGGGCGGCGATCGCGGAGGCCGAGAGCGCCGCGGAGGGACGCAGCCGGCGGCCCGCCGTCGAGGACCCGGGCCTCCCGACGCCCGGGGACACGACGGATGACGGGGAGGCACCGGCCGCACCGTGACGCCGTACCAGGACGCGGCCGTCCTGCTCGCAGGCCTGGCCGCCGGCGCCATCAACACGCTGGTGGGGTCGGGGACGCTGATCACGTTCCCGACCCTGCTGGCGTTCGGCATCCCGCCCGTGACCGCGAACGTCTCCAACACCGTGGGGCTGGTGCCCGGCTCGGTGTCCGGCGCGATCGGCTACCGCCGCGAGCTGGACGGTCAGCGGGGCCGGGTGCTCCGCCTCGTCGTCGCCTCGCTGCTGGGCGGCCTGGCGGGTGGCCTGCTGCTGCTGGGATTCCCCGGCGCGTTCGGTGCGATCGTGCCGGCCCTGATCCTGCTCGGGCTGGTGCTGGTGGTCTTCCAGCCGCGGATCTCCGCGTGGGTGGCCCGACGCCACGAGGCACACGGCGGCCTCCCGCACCACGGCGCGTGGTGGGTGTGGCCGGCGGTGGCGCTGACCGGCGTGTACGGCGGCTACTTCGGCGCCGCCCAGGGCGTGCTGCTGATGGCGGTGCTCGGCATCGGCGTCGAGGAGTCGATGCAGCGGCTGAACGCGGTGAAGAACGTGCTGGCCGCGATCGTCAACGGCGTCGCGGGGCTGTTGTTCGTCCTGGTCGCCCACGTGGACTGGCAGGTCGTCGTGCTGATCGGGGTCGGCTCGGTCATCGGCGGCCAGATCGGCGCCACCGTCGGGCGCCGGCTGCCCGCCTCGGTGCTGCGCGGCTTCATCGTGGTGGTGGGCGTGGTGGCGCTCGGCGCCTTCATCCTCACCTAGCACCGCCGGGGGCACCGTCGGGGGCACCGGCACCGGCACCGCCGCGGAGCTCCAGCGCCCGCGCCGGCCGGTTGGTCACCACCAGCCAGGCGCGCCCCGGGCGCAGCCAGTGGCGGAGCCACCGGTCGTGGTCGACGGTCCACACCGCGAGGGGCAGTCGTCTCCGGCGCGCCAGCCGCGCCACCGTCAGCAGGGCCAGCCAGTGGTTGGCCGCCACGGCGTCGGCCCCGGACTCGGCCAGGAGGTGGCCCGGGAGGAGCTGGTCGCGGACGGCGCGCAGCTGGACCGCCGGCGGCCGCCCGGCCACCGAGCCGCCGACGCTCAGCGCCGCCAGCAGGCCCGGATGCCGCCCGCGCGCCCAGGCGCGGACGGCCTGGACCGTGTGCACGTTGCCGGTGGTGACCAGGACGCGATCGGCACCGAGCGCCTCGACCGCCCGCTCGACCGCCGCCAGCTCGTGCACCGAGTCCTGGGAGCGGAGCTTCAGGTCCAGGTGGGCCCGGGCCCGACCGCGAAGCACGTCGAGCGCGGTCTCGTAGCGCAGCAGGCCGGGCGCGGCGGCCAGGGCCTCCGCGCCGGTCAGCCCCGCCAGCCGCCGGGTGCCGCCGTCGACGAGCAGCTCACGGTCGTGCGCGACCACGAGCGCGCCGTCCCGGCAGCGGCGTACGTCCAGCTCGACGAAGTCCGCGCCCAGCCCGGCGACCCGCTCGAGCGCGGTGAGCGGGTCGCCGTCGGGGTCCTGGCCGAGACCGGCCCCATGGGCGCTGACGAGGGGCGTCAGCTGCGGGCCTGGGTGTGCGACTCGACCACCGGCTCGGCCGCGTCGGCCTTCGCCCGGTCGGGCTGGCCCCCGGGCATGTCTCCCTCGGACTTCGACCGCACGAGCTGCTCGATCCGCTTGCCGGTCTCGGCGTCGACGTTCCTCCAGTAGGCGAACGCTCGCTCGAGCACGTCGCCCTCCACCCCGGCCAGCAGGTGGCCGGCGGCGGTCTGCACGAACTGCTCGCGCTGGTCGTCGTTCCAGACCTCGCGCACCAGCCTGCCGGCCTGTGACCAGTCGTCGTCGTCGGGGCGCAGCGTGTAGGCCTGGCGGACCATGGCGCCGTCGGCCTCCCAGCCGTCGGTCGCGACGCCCACCTCGTCGGCGTACCCGCGGCCGAAGGAGTTGGGGGCGTAGACCGGGTCGTCGGCCCGGTGCTCGAAGGCCATCGGCCCGTCCTGGGTGTAGGTGTTCACCGGCACCCGAGGCCGGTTCACCGGGAGCTGGTGGTAGTTCGGGCCGATCCGGTAGCGGTGGGTGTCGGCGTAGGCGAACGCGCGACCGAGCAGCATCTTGTCGGGGCTGAAGCCGATGCCCGGCACGATCGCGCTCGGCTCGAAGGCGGCCTGCTCGATCTCGGCGAAGAAGTTCTCCGGGTTGCGGTTCAGCGTCATCGTGCCGACCTTGACCAGCGGGTAGTCGCTGTGCGGCCACACCTTGGTCAGGTCGAACGGGTTGATCCGGTAGGTCTTCGCGTCGTCGTACGGCATCAGCTGCACCGAGAGGGTCCAGCTCGGGAACTCCTGACGGGCGATGGCGGTGTAGAGGTCGCGCCGGTGGAAGTCGGCGTCCTCGCCGGCGATCCGGGTCGCGTCGGCGTCGGCGAGTCCCTCGACGCCCTGGTCGCTGTGGAAGTGGTACTTCACCCAGTGCTTCTCCCCGGCAGCGTTCATCCACAGGTAGGTGTGAGAGCCGTAGCCGTTCATGTGCCGGAGCGTCCTGGGGATGCCGCGGTCGCCCATCAGGTAGGTCACCTGGTGGGCCGACTCCGGGTTCAGCGTCCAGAAGTCCCACTGCATGTTGTTGTCGCGCAGCCCGGAGCCGCCGCGGCGCTTCTGGCTGCGGATGAAGTGCGGGAACTTCATCGTGTCGCGGACGAAGAAGATCGGGGTGTTGTTGCCGACCAGGTCGTAGTTGCCCTCGGAGGTGTAGAACTTCAGCGCGAAGCCGCGCGGGTCGCGCCAGGTGTCGGGGGCACCCTGCTCGCCGGCCACGGTCGAGAAGCGGGCGAGCATCTCGGTCGTGACGCCCGGCTGGAAGAGCGCGGCCTTGGTGTAGGCGGACACGTCCTCGGTGGTCTCGAAGACGCCGAAGGCGCCGGAGCCCTTGGCGTGCACGTTGCGCTCCGGGATCCGCTCCCGGTTGAAGTGCGCCATCTGGTTCAAGAAGTGCACGTCGTGCAGCAGGATCGGCCCGTCCGGCCCGAGGGTCAGCGAGTTGCGGTCGCTGGGCGCGGGGGCGCCGTTCTCCATCGTGGACCCGAGGCGCGCCTCCTCTGACGGGGCGGCGGCGGCTGCGGTGCCGTCGGTCGGCTGGGGCAGGTCTGGCATGTCTCTCCTCCGGATAGACGTCCTTCGAGACTGTCTCGTACCCGGGTGCCGATCAAGGAACCCCCCAGGAGGGGATCGACTAGCGCGAGTAGAGGTCGCGGATCACGTCCTCGATGTCGGGCTCCTGGATCGAGAGGTCGGCGACGTCGTACGACGCCGCGACGGCCGCCACGATCGGCGCCGCGCTGGCGTCGGTGGCGAACGACAGCCACTGCCGCGGGCCCTCGATCCGGCGCACCTGCGCCCCCGGCACCGAGATCGGGGGAGCCTCGTCGACCAGGTCGACCACGAGGGTGCGGGTGGAGCCACCCTCGCGGTGCAGCCCGGCCAGGTCCCCGTCGAAGACCGCGGTGCCGTGGTCGATCACGATCACCCGCCGGCACAGCGCCTCTATGTCCTGCAGGTCGTGGGTGGTCAGCAGCAGGGTGGTGCCGCGCTCGACGTTGAGCGTGCGCAGGAACTCCCGCAGCCGGCCCTTGCTGACGACGTCCAGCCCGATGGTGGGCTCGTCGAGGTAGAGGATCTCGGGGTCGTGCAGCAGCGCCGCCACGATGTCTCCGCGCATCCGCTGGCCGAGGCTGAGCTGGCGGACCGGGGTGTCGAGCAGGTCGCCGAGGTCCAGCAGCTCGAGGTACTCGCCGAGGTTGCGCCGGTGGCGGTCCTCGGGGACCCGGTAGATCTTGCGCAGCAGCTCGAAGGAGTCGCGCAGCGGCAGGTCCCACCACAAGGTGGTGCGCTGCCCGAAGACCACCCCGATGCGCCGGGCGAGCTCGGTCCGGTGCCGGCTCGGCTCGAGCCCGGAGACGCGCAGGTGGCCGGAGGTGGGCACCAGGATCCCGGTGAGCATCTTGATCGTCGTGGACTTGCCGGCGCCGTTCGGGCCGATGTAGCCCACCATCTCGCCCGCCTCCACCGCGAACGACAGGTCGTGCACGGCCCGCACCTCGCGAGTCGTGCGACGCCGGCCGGGGCCCTTGGCGCGCACGGTGAAGGTGCGCTCCAGGTCCTTGACCTCGATGAGCGACATGTCAGCTCCCGGTGGAGGTGTAGTGGCGGACCCCGGTGCGCCACACCAGGGCGGTGACCGCGACCAGGACGAGCGCGGGCACGGGGGCGGCGAGCTGCAGCCAGTCGGGCAGCCCGAACGGGTCCGGCCGCCCGAGCAGGTAGAGACAGGGGTACCAGTTGACGAACGCCAGCGGCAGCACGAACGTCAGCGACTTCACCAGCTCGCGCGGGAAGACGGTGAGCGGGTACTGCGTGATCGTGTTGCCCCCGTAGGTGAACGCGTTGGCGAACTCGCTGGCATCACTGGTCCAGAACTGCACGCACGAGAAGACCACGAACAGGCAGAAGAAGATCGTCGAGGAGCACACGACCATCATCAGCGCCACCAGCACGCGCGACGGCGTCCAGTCGACGGACCATGCGGCCCACCCGAACACCACCAGTGCCTGGACGATCCGGGAGAGCCGGCGCAGCTGGAACCGGTCGGCGCAGACCTGCACCAGCAGCGGCACGGGTCGCACCATCATCGTGTCCAGGGTGCCCATCCGCACGTGCACGCCGATCCGCTCGACGCTTCCGATGAGCAGGTCGGCGACCCCGATGCCGAGTCCGGTGGCGCCGTACAACAGGCCGATCTCGGGGAGGGTGAAGCCGCCGAGGGTGTCGATGGTGTGGAACATCAGCCACAGCCCGACGAAGTCGAGGCCGGTGACCAGGGCGCCACCGACCGTCATCACCCAGAACGAGGCGCGGTAGGCGAGCGAGGCTCGGACCCACATCCCGGCGATCGCGCGGTAGTCCGCCAGCGGCCCACCCGGCCACGGGGCACGCTCAGCCACCCTGGACCACCACCTTGCGGGTCGCGGCGGCGAGGACCAGCTGACAGCAGCCCAGCAGCACCAGCGCCCAGAGCAGCTGGAGCCCCAGCCCGGTGACCAGCCCCCAGCCGGCGCGCTGTCCGAGCCAGATGTCCGCCGGCGTCTGGAGGTAGGAGGCCCAGGGCAGCGCGAGGGCGACCGTCCGGAGCGCGCCCGGGAAGATCACCAGCGGCAGCATCATGCCGCTGAAGAACAGCGCGAGCACGCCGCCGAGCAGCCGCGCGCCCTGCGCGTCGAGCAGCCAGAACGACGTGCTGGCGAAGAGGAACCGCATCGCGAAGCTGACCACCACCGCGAGCGCGATGCTGGCCATCGCCCCGGCTGCCGCGACGGGGGAGCCGGGCCAGCGGAAGAGGTCGTGGAACACCAGCCAGCCGATCACCGTGGGCGCCAGGCCGCGGGTCAGCAGGTGGTAGGCGGCCCGCCCGAGGTCCCCGGCGAGATACCACCCCAACAGCCCGACCGGCCGGTAGAGGTCCACGGCGACGTCGCCGTTGCGGATCCGCTCGGCGAGGTCGTCGGTGGTGCCGCCGCCCCACACCGCCACGGTCATGAGCAGTGCCTGACCGATCCACACGTAGGTGACCGCGTCGCCGGCGTCGTAGCCGCCGGCGTGCGGCCGCTGGTCCCACAACGCCAGGTAGGCGTAGGAGTAGATCACCCCGAAGACGGAGTTGGTGAAGATCCCGGCGAGCGTGGCGGCCCGGTACGTCGAGTAGCGGCGGAACGCCCGGGTCGCGATCGCGACGTGCAGCCCCGGGCCGGTCACGCCCGGGGGTCGGCGAAGTTCAGGACCAGGACCACCCGGCCCTGGGAGTCCAGCCGGACGCCGAGGCCGGCGCGTCTCGCCCGCCGCTTGAGGATGACCGCGCGGTGCTCCGGCGAGGCCATCCACGCGCGGACCGCCTGCCCGGCCCGCATGGCGGTGCCGCGGGCCAGCGCCTCGCCGGCCCAGTGCATGTGGCAGCGGCGCAGCACGACGTGCTGGTCGCGGTGGTAGAAGCCGCCGGTCTCCGCGAGGTGGGCCGCCCACCGCTCGGAGAGGCGGTCCACGCACGGGCTGATCCGGTGCACGGGGCGACGGCCGTGCCCGGTGCGGCGGCGGTTGACCAGGGCGAGCACCCGGGACTCGTACAGATGGAGGTCGATCGTCGCCTGCCGCTGCCCGGTCGCGGCGGGGCGGGACACCGAGGACGCGGCGCCGGCCGGCGCGACGGCGGCGGAGGTGGCGGCCGCCGGGATGACCAGGGTCGTGACCAGGGTCGTGACCAGGGTCGTGACAAGAAGGGTGACCGGGCCGGCGAACCAGCGCACGGGGAGGGGGCGTCGGCGGGCGCAGCCCAGTCGTCGACTCACGAGTACTGCCTTCCGAGAGAATTTGCGGTCTAGACCATAGGGAACGGACGGTGTCCTGCCTCACGCGCCACGCGGGCGCCTAGACATTTTGTCGGAGAACGTGTTTCAACACGAACTCTTCCGGACACGTCTCCCGCAGCACGGGGGATCTCGGGCCGTGCAGCTAGACGACTGGAACGCCGGGCACGCCCGGCCCGACATCTGGAGCTGCAGACGATGACTGGAACACCGAACCTCCGACGGACGACCGCGCTGGCCGCCGCCTCCGTGCTGACGCTGTGGGGCGCAGGCGCCGCCCCGGCGCTGGCCGACCCGGGCAACGGGCACGGTGGCGACCACGGCAGCGCGGGTCACCACAGTCACCCGGGCTCGGGCTCGAACAACGACCAGGGCAAGCACCAGGGCAAGCACAAGGGCCAGCACAAGGGCCAGGGCGGCGCCACGCATGCCAACAACCACGGCAACAGCGGTGGCACGCACGGCCAGAGCGGCAGCACGCACGGCAACAGCGGTGGCACGCACGGCCAGGGCGGCAGCCACGGCAACAGCGGTGGCACGCACGGCCACAGCGGCAGCCACGGCAACGGCGTGACGCCCGGCAACAACGGCACCGTCAAGATCGCGCCGCTCGGCGAGATGGACTCGATCCCGAACAACTCCCCCCACCCGGGCTGCTCGTTCGAGGTGGAGTGGTACGGCTTCGACCAGGGCAAGGACATCGTCTCGACGGTCACCTTCGCCGCCATGGCCCCGACCCGGGACGCCGGCATCACCGTCGACGGCCCGAGCCACGTCTTCGTGGGCGGCGACCCGGCCACCGGCGCCGGGACCGCCACCGGCCTCGACGGTCGCGAGACCTACACGCTCTCTTTCACCGGCACCCCGCAGGCCAAGCAGGGGTACCACGTGCGGCTGACCGTGGCCACCCCGCACTCGCTCGGCAACGACACCAAGACCAAGGTCTTCTGGGTCGCCCCCTGTGACTCCGCCGGCGGCGACACCGGCGGGGACAACGGCGGGGACAACGGCGGGGACAACGGCGGGGACAACGGCGGCGACAACGGCGGGTCGACTGGCGGGGACACGAGCAGCCACTCGGGCGGCCACTCCGGCGGCACCCACACCGGCTCCGGGAGCACGAGCGACAACGACACCGAGGTGCTCGGGGAGCAGTCCGGTGGGCAGGGCGACGTGCAGGTGCTCGGCGAGCAGGCGAGCGCCCCGGCCCAGGCCAACGGGTCCGACCAGGTGCCGACCGCGGTCGACGCCGGTGAGCACGGCCACTCCGCGATCGGCCAGTTCGTGCGCTCGCCCTGGCCGTTGGCGATCGTGGCGGTCGGTGCCCTGCTGACGCTGGGTGCCGCCCTGACCCGGCGCCGCTCCGGCGCTCGCGCCGACATCGAGGAGTGAGGTGACCGGCCGCGGCCGCCGTACCGCTGCGTTGGCCGCGGCCGGCTCCGTCCTCATGATCTGCGGACTGGTCGCCTGGTTCCTCCAGGCGCCCGGGTCCGGGACGACCGCCCAGCGACCGGGTTCGGCGGAGTCGAGCGCGTCGACCGGGGCGACCGGGGCGGCGACCTCCGGCGCCGCCCCCGAGGCGGCGCCGGCGGCGTGGGTGCCCGGGGCGCCGCGACGCGTGGTGATCCCGGCGCTGCACGTGGACGCACCGGTGCTCCCGATCAAGGCGCCCGGCGGCATCCTGGTGCCGCCCAGCGACCCGCAGGAGCTCGGCTGGTGGGCCGGGGGAGCGCGGCCCGGGGCGGCTCGGGGCACTGCCCTCGTCACCGGGCACACGGTGCACACCGGTGGCGGCGCTCTCGACGACCTGGAGACGCTGCGCCGCGGCGACCGGGTGCTGGTGCGCACCGATCGTGGCCGCATCCACTACGTCGTCAAGCGCGTCGCGGTCTACAGCAAGGGCGCGGTGGCGAAGCACGCCCGACGGCTGTTCAGCCAGCGGGTCCGGGGCCGGCTGGTGCTGGTCACCTGCGAGGACTGGAACGGTGAGCGCTACCTGAGCAACGTGGTGGTGGTGGCCACGCCGGTGGCGGAATAGGAGACGACGCTCCGGACGTTGCGCAGGCAGTTGCGGATTCAACCAGTTTCCGCGGAGCAGCCGGAAGAAGTGAGTGGTCATGCAGATCGGCGTCTTCACGGTCGGGGACGTCACCACCGACCCCACGACGGGCCGGACGCCGACCGAGCACGAGCGGATCAAGGCGACCGTCGCGATCGCCAGGAAGGCCGAGGAGATCGGCCTCGACGTCTTCGCCACCGGTGAGCACCACAACCCGCCGTTCATCGCCTCGGCGCCGACCACCACGCTTGCCTACGTCGGTGCGCAGACCGAGCGGATCATCCTGTCCACCGCCACCACGCTGATCACCACGACCGACCCGGTGCTGATCGCCGAGGACTACGCGAAGCTCCAGCACCTGACCGACGGCCGGGTCGACCTGATGATGGGGCGCGGCAACACCGGCCCCGTCTACCCGTGGTTCGGCAAGGACATCCGCCACGGGCTCGACCTCGCGGTCGAGAACTACGCGCTGCTGCACCGGCTGTGGCGCGAGGACGTCGTGAACTGGGAGGGTCGCTTCCGCACCCCGCTGCAGGGCTTCACCTCCACCCCGCGGCCGCTGGACGGCGTCCCCCCGTTCGTGTGGCACGGCTCGATCCGCAGCCCCGAGATCGCCGAGCAGGCCGCCTACTACGGCGACGGGTTCTTCCACAACCACATCTTCTGGCCGGCGTCGCACACGAGGGCGATGGTCGACCTCTACCGGCGCCGCTTCGAGCACTACGGCCACGGGCCCGCCGACACCGCGATCGTCGGCCTGGGCGGTCAGTTCTTCATGCGCCGCAACAGCCAGGAGGCCCGGGAGGAGTTCCGCCCGTACTTCGACAACGCGCCGGTCTACGGCCACGGGCCGTCCCTGGAGGACTTCACCGAGCAGACCCCGCTGACCGTCGGATCCCCGCAGCAGGTGCTCGAGCGCACGCTCTCGTTCCGCGACTACGCCGGCGACTACCAGCGCCAGCTCTTCCTGGTCGACCACGCGGGCCTGCCGCTGAAGACCGTGCTGGAGCAGCTCGACCTGCTCGGCGAGATCCTGCCGGAGCTGCGTGCCGGGTTCGCCGAGGGCCGACCGGCGCACGTCCCGGACGCCCCCACGCACGCCTCGCTCGTGGCCGCCGCGCGCGAGCAGGAAGCGGTGACCGCATGACGTCGCTCGTCGTGGTCTCCGCCGGCCTCTCGACCCCGTCCTCCACCCGTCTGCTCGCCGGGCGGCTGACCGCCGCGACCGTCGAGGCGCTGGAGGAGGCCGAGGTGACCCACGTCGAGCTGCGCGACCTCGCCCACGAGCTGACCGACCGGCTGCTCACCGGCTTCCCGGGGCCGGCACTGTCCGGGGCCGTCGAGGCGGTACGCCGGGCCGACGGTCTGATCGCGGTCACGCCTGTCTTCGCCGCGTCGTACTCCGGGCTGTTCAAGATGTTCTTCGACGTGCTGGACCCCGGGCTGCTCGACGGCAAGCCGGTGCTGGTCGCCGCGACCGCCGGCACCCCGCGGCACTCGCTGGTGCTCGAGCACGCCCTGCGACCGCTGTTCGCCTACCTGCGCGCGGTCGTGGTGCCGACCGGGGTGTTCGCCGCGACCGACGACTTCGCGGGCACCGACCTGGACACAAGGGTCAGCCGGGCCGCCGGCGAGCTCGCGGCCCTGGTCGGCAAGGTCCGCAGCCAGGACGGCGGGCAACGGCGCCGGACCGTCGAGGACGAGCTCGATGATCCGACGCCGTTCGAGGAGCTGCTGCGCAGGGCCTCCCAGGGCTGAGCCGGCCCCGCTTCCGGGTCAGTGCTGGTAGGTGCCCTGGAGGATCGCCCGGCCCGCGGTCTTGAACGCGAGGTTGAACGAGACCACGGCCGGGGACGCGTCGGAGTCGACACCGAGGCTGTCCTCGGTGACCGCGTGCACCACGAAGAAGTAGCGGTGCACCTGGTCCCCCTCCGGGGGCGCGGCGCCCGTGAACGCCTTGGTCCCGACGTCGTTGCGGCACATGAACGCGTTGCCGGGCAGGTCGGCCGCCTCCGAGCCGATGCCCGCCGGCAGCGAGGTGCACTCGGCCGGAAGGTCGACCAGCACCCAGTGCCAGAAGCCGCTGGGGGTCGGGGCGTCGGGGTCGAAGCAGGTCACCGTGTAGCTCTTGGTGCCCTGGGGCGCCCCGGACCAGGAGAGCTGGGGGGAGGTGTCGCCCTTGGCGGCGACCTGGTCGTCCTTGAGCGGCCGACCGTCGGTGACGTCGTCGCTGGTGACGGTGAACGAGGGCACCTGGGGAAGCAGGTCGTAGGGGTTGGGGGAGACCGGGCGGTCGAGACTCATGTCGCTCCTTGAACTGATCTGGCAATGGTCGGGCAATGGTCGTGTCCACGTCGGCACTCGCGTCGTGTAGCCGACGGGTCGGTCCGCAGCCAACCTAGTCCGGTGGGTGAACCCGGACCGGGCCGTCGGCCTCCCGTGGCGATCATGGCGGGATGGACGACTTCCCGCCGTACCCCGCCGGACTCCGCCTCGCCGGCCGCGAGGTCGTCGTGGTCGGCGGCGGCCACGTGGCCCAGCGGCGGGTGCCCGCGCTGCTGGCGGTGGGGGCGCTGGTCACGGTCGTCTCGCCGGTGGTGACCCCGGCGCTGGAGGGCCTGGTCGGCGGCGGCGAGGTGCGGTGGGTGCGTCGGCGCTTCGAGAGCGGCGACCTCGACGGCGCGTGGTACGTGATCGCGGCCACCGACGACCACGCCGCCAACGAGCTGGTCGGCGCCGCGGCCGAGGAGCGGCGCATCTTCTGCGTGCGCTCCGACGACGCCACGCAGGCGTCGGCCTGGACCCCGGCGGTGGGCCGGCACGCCGGGGTGACCGTGGCGGTGCTGGCCAACCGCGAGCCGCGCCGGTCCGCCGCGGTGCGCGACGAGATCCTCGAGGGGCTGCGCGAGGGCACCATCGTGGCGCGCCACCAGCGCGACCGCCCCTCGGGCGTGGTGCTGGTCGGCGGCGGCCCCGGCGACCCCGACCTGATGTCGGTGGCCGGGCGCAAGGCACTGATGGAGGCCGACGTCGTCGTCGCCGACCGGCTGGCACCCCGCGAGCTGCTCAGCGAGCTGCCGAGCGACGTGGAGCTCGTCGACGTGGCCAAGCTGCCGCGAGGCCGCTCGGCCCAGCAGGAGGAGATCAACCGGATCATCGTGGCGCGCGCCCTGGAGGGCAAGTGCGTGGTGCGCTTCAAGGGCGGCGACAACTTCGTCTTCGGCCGCGGCTACGAGGAGGTGCTCGCCTGCCGCGAGGCGGGGGTGCCGGTCACGGTGATCCCCGGGCTCACGAGTCCGGTGGCGGTCCCCGCGGTCGCGGGGATCCCGATCACGCACCGCGGCGTCGCGCACGAGTTCACGGTGGTCTCCGGGCACCTCCCCCCGGGGCATCCCGAGTCCCTGGTCAACTGGTCGGCGGTCGCCGGCATGAGCGGGACCGTCGTGCTGATGATGGCGGTGCACAACGCCCCGGCGATCGCCGCCGCGCTGATCGACGGCGGGCGGCCGGACTCCACGCCGGTGGCGATCGTCTGTGACGGCACCATGCCGACCGAGCGCACCGTCGTCTCGTCGCTGGGGTCGCTGAAGGAGGACATGGTCGCCCAGGAGGTGCGCGCCCCGGCGATCATCGTGGTCGGCGAGGTGGTGCGGGTGGCCCATCCGCGACACTTCTCCTGATGAGCCAGCTGATCGAGATCTCCGACCCCGCCGACCCCCGTCTCGCCGACTACCGCGACCTTCGCGACGTCGAGCTGCGCAAGCACCTCGAGGCCGAGCACGGGCTCTTCCTCGCCGAGGGGGAGAAGGTCGTGCGCCGGGCGGTCGAGGGCGGCCACGCCGCGCGGTCGTTCCTGATGGCGCCGCGCTGGCTCGAGGGCCTCGGCGACGTGCTCGACCGCAGCGACGCGCCCTGCTACGTGGTGTCCGAGGCGCTGGCCGAGCAGGTGACCGGCTTCCACGTCCACCGCGGCGCGCTGGCCTCCCTCGAGCGGCGTCCGCTGCCCTCGGTGGACTCGGTGCTCACCGGGGCGCGGTCGGTGCTGGTGCTGGAGGACATCGTCGACCACACGAACGTGGGGGCGATCTTCCGCTCCGGCGCCGCGCTCGGCTTCGACGCGGTGCTGCTGGCGCCACGGTGCGCCGACCCGCTCTACCGCCGCGCGATCAAGGTCGCGATGGGCGCGGTGTTCTCGCTGCCCTACGCGCGCCTCGAGGACTGGTACGACGCGCTGCCGCAGCTCTCGGCCGCGGGCTTCACGACGGTGGCGCTGACCCTGGCCGACGACGCGCGCCCGATCGACGAGGCGGTCGCGGGACTGGACCGGGTCGCGCTGGTGCTCGGCTCGGAGGGACACGGCCTCTCGGCGCGCTGGCAGCAGGCGGCCGACCGTCGCGCGATCATCCCGATGCAGGCCGGGATCGACTCGCTGAACGTGGCCGCGGCCACGGCCGTCGCGTGTTACGTCACCGCGCGACGGTGACGGCGCCGCCTCGCCATCCCTCGATCGTTGCCACCGAGCTCGCGAAGGGCGGGGGAGAGGCGTTCCCTCACCGGTCCTGAGACACGTCGAGCTCCAGGACGACCTCGAGACCGTCCAGCGGCACGGGCGACGTGAGCTCGGCGCGCGCGAGATCGCCGTCGGCCAACGCCGCGAGGGTGGCGGCATCCAGCCGGACGATGCGGACGCGGGGGAGCGGGGTCACGGACACAGCAGCAATGATGACGCGACCGCTCAGATGGGAAAGCGATGACCACGCGACCGACTCTGTTCCTGACCGTAGGACTGCCGGGCACCGGGAAGACCACCGAAGCAAGGCGCATCGAGGTCGAGGAGGAGGCTCTTCGTCTCACGAAGGACGAGTGGGTCAAGGCCCTGTACGGGCTCGCGAACCCGCCGTCGGTCTCGGACGTGATCGAAGGACGGCTCGTCGAGATCGGGCTGCGCGCTCTCGAACTCGGCGTCAACGTCGTCATCGACTTCGGCCTCTGGGGTCGAGACGAGCGCTCGGCGCTACGGCAGGCGGCCGCCGATCTCGGCGCCGCGGTGGAGATGCGCTACTTCGAGCTCCCGCCGGCCGAGCAGCGGAGGCGACTTGACCGGCGCCAAGCCGAAGAACCGCACACGACGTGGCACATGTCCGACGAGGAGCTCGCCGAGTGGGCTGCCCTCATCAGCATTCCGACGCAAGGCGAGCTCGACGGCAGTGAACCTCTCGATCGCCCGCCGGCAGGATTCGCGACTTGGGAGGGTTGGCGCAGGCATCGCTGGCCTCCGTCGGTCCCCTGACCCGAAGACTTCGAGCCTGAGGCTCATAGGCCGACCAACTCGCTGTCGACCCCAAGGGGGGCACCCCCAGTGAGAGGATGGGCCGTGTGACCGAGCGAACCTGGTTCCCCAGCAGCAGCGGACCCAGGCTCGGTGGCCTGATCGACCTTCCCGAGGGGCCGACCCGCGGCTGGGGGTGTTCTCCCACGGGTTCACGCTGGGCAAGGACAGCCCCGCGGCCAGCCGCATCTGCAAGCAGCTGGCCCGCGAGGGCATCGGCATGCTGCGCTTCGACAACCTCGGGCTCGGCGACTCCGGCGGCGACTGGGGCGACGGGTCGTTCTCCCACAAGGTCGCCGACACCGCACAGGCGGTCAGGTCCATGAACGAGTCGGGGCGCGAGGTGCGGCTGCTGGTGGGGCACTCCTTCGGTGGGGCCGCGGTCATCGCGGCCGCGCACGAGCTCGACTCGGTGCGCGCGGTGGTGAGCATCGGCGCGCCGTACGAACCCAGCCACGTCGAGCACCACTACGACGCGCTGATGGAAAGGATCTTCGCCGACGGCGAGGCGCCGTTCCTCATGGGCGGCAAGGCGCTCACGCTCCGGCGGGACTTCATCGAGGACGTGCACGCGGCGGACCTGCGCGAGCAGATCCGCACCCTGCACCGGGCGCTGCTCGTGATGCACTCCCCGACCGACAACATGGTGGGCATCGAGAACGCCAGCGAGATCTTCCGGACCGCGCGCCACCCGCGCAGCTTCGTGTCGCTGGAGGGCGCGGACCACCTGCTCACCGGCCGCAACCAGGCCAAGCGAGCGGCCCGCATCATCAGCGCCTGGGCGGATCCCTACCTCGCCGACGGGTGAGTGGTCAGAACGGTCAGGTGGGGGCGACCGTCCGGGTCATCACGCAGTTCTTCTGCCCCTTGGCCCGCTCGAAGGTGAAGCCGGCCTCCTCGTACATCCGGCGCGTGCCGTTGTAGAGGAAGGACGACGACATCTTCTTGCCCTCCGGCTGCTTCGCCATGTCGTGGGGGTAACCCTCTACGACCCCGCCGCCCGCCTCGGCGATCAGGTCGAGGGCGCCGCGCAGGGCCAGGGCCGCCACCCCGCGCCGCCGGTAGCGCTTGTCCACGAAGATGCAGGTGACCCGGTAGTCCGGCGGTCGGACCATCCCCGCCTCGTACTCCTGGCGGTGGTGGATGTTGGGCAGCTCCGCCGGCGGCCCGTACTCCGCCCAACCGACCGCCTCCTCGCCGTGGAAGACCAGCGCGGCGTGCGCCCGTCCCTCCTCGACCAGGCAGCGCTTCAGGTCGCGGTTGCTCTCGTAGGTGCGGTCCTTGTCGCGGGAGAGGGTGTGGAACCAGGTGCACCAGCACCCGCCGAAGACACCGCCGTGCCGCTCGACCAGGTCGGCGAAGGCGGGCCAGGTGTCGGCCGTGAGCGGCCGGATCGTGAGCTCGTCGGAGGCGATGACGGTGCCGGACATGCGCTCAGGTTAGGACGCATTCCGGACGATCGGCGTCCGTTGTGGGAAGGCGGCCACTCAGACCGCCAGGACGAGATCGGTGAGGTAGAGCTCGAGCCTCGTCAGCCCGGGCCTGGAGGCGCCGGGCAGAGGTGGCGCCTGGGAGCGGTAGCGATGGCCGGTGGGGGTGGTGGTCTCGACCGTGTGCCGCGGACCGGGCCGCGGTCGCGCCCGCCACCCGAGGGCCTCCTTGGCCTGGTTGCAGGCCTCGCACAGCCCCTGGCCGTTGAGCGCGCTGGTGTCACCGCCGTCGGCGTGCCGCACAGGATGGTCGAGGTGGCGGATAGGGGCGTCGCACCACGGGGTGCGGCAGCGGCCGCCGTCGCGGACCGTGATCAGCCGGCCGAGGCCGGCGGGGAAGCGTCGGGCTCGGCTGTCCATGGCGATCAGGTCGCCGGCCCGGGGGGAGGTGTAGAGCCGGCGCAGCCAGGCGAGGCCGGCGTCGGCGGCCGCCGCGACGAGCTGGCGAGCGGTGTCGGCGGGGATGGTGCCGTAGCCGAGGAGCAGGGCGGGCTCGTCGTCGCCGGAGAGCAGGGACCGGTCGGTCATCACCAGGGAGAGGTCCACCGGCACCGGCTGGCGGGCCGGTGAGCCGGTGACGCACTCGACCAGCGTGTCGGCCATGACCTGGCCGCGGTTGCGCGGGTCGCCCTCGTTGCGGGCGGAGTCGGCGGCCCGCTTCAGGGCGGCGTAGACGCCCACACCCTGGGCGACCGGCAGCAGGGCGGTCACGTAGGTCATCGTGTCGGGCGCGGGCCGGATGGTGACGGCGCGCTCGCTCTCGGCCTTGCGGCTGCGGCGCGCGACGGACTCGGCGTCGAGGCGGTAGGCCAGCTGCTTGACGGCCGCGACGAGCCGGTGGTCGCCCATCGTCGCGAGCCGCTTCAGATCCCCGCCGATCTCGCGGTCGACGGTCTGCCGGTCCTCCAGGGTGAGGCAGGCGGTCTCGCGGACGACGAGGGTGGCGCGCCACTCGTTGAGCACGCCGGCCTGGAGGGCGGCGAGAGTGTGGGGCATCTCGTTGGTCAGTGCCTTGGCGAGGCCGAGGAGACGGCCGCCCTTGTGCGGCGACTCGCGCCTGGCCAGGGCCACCTGCGCCGCGACCCCGGCGGTCTGCTTCTCCTTGCGGACCCCGGCTTCGGCGCGCTCCTGCCGGGTCATGGCTTCCAGCTCGGCGGAGAGCCGAGCCTGCTCCGCGCACGCGGCGCTCTTGAGCTTCTCCAGCTCCGTGATGCGGTCGATGGTCGCCGCGGTGTCGGCGGGGCGTGGAAGGCTCGCCAGCGAGCCACGCCACTGGCGGATCTCGTCCGCCGACCCCCGTTCAAACATGTCTTTGAATATAATCCTCACGACCAGGGTGAGCAAGGGTCGATTCCGAGGGTGTGGAGGAGGCGGGATCGGGGTCTAGCGTTTGCGTTTCTCGTCCCATCGCCTACCGTCCAGCGATGGGCATGCGGAACTTCCTGGTCGAGGGGGTCTCGGGCACCGGCAAGACATCGGTCTGCAAGGAGCTGCGCCGCCGTGGCTTCCACGCCATCAACGGCGACACCGACCTGGCCTACCAGGGGGATCCGCAAACGGGTGAGCCGACGGACGAATCGCCGTCGCACTGGCATCACATCTGGGACGTGGACAAAGTCCGAGCCCTGGTCGCCGACCACGATGAGCCGGTCACCTTCTTCTGCGGGGGCTCGCGGAACTTCTCGAGGTTCCAGGACCTGTTCGACGGCGTCTTCGTGCTGGAGGTCGACCTGGAAACCTTGCACAGGCGACTCGACCAGCGACCGGGCGACGAGTTCGGCGCAGAGCGATCGGAACGCGACCTCATCGTTCGGCTGCACCGGACCAAGGAAGACACCCCGGAGAACGGCATCCCGATCGACGCCACCGCACCGCTCGCTGACGTCGTCGATGAGATCGTGCGCCGATCACAGGCGATCGACGACAGACCGGACCGAGCTTCGCAGCGAAGGGTCAGCCGCAGCCAAGGTCCTGACTGACCGCATCAGTCAGGCGGGCCAGTCCTCCGGGTACTCCTCGACGGCCTTGTCGTGCTGCTTCTGGAGCTTCTTGCGCGCCTTGGTGGAGATCCGGTCCCCGAAGACGACCCCCCGGGTGTGGTCGGTCTCGTGCTGCAGGCAGCGGGCGAGCAGCCCGGTGCCGGAGAACTCCACCGGCTCACCCTCCAGGCCGAAGCCCCGGACCGTCGCGATGTCCGGTCGGGCGCACTCGACGAACGCCCCCGGGAACGACAGGCAGCCCTCGTCGCCGTCGTCGAGCTGGCGGTCGCGACCCTCGGGCAGGGTGAGCTCGGGGTTGCACACGACGCCGACGGTGCGCTCACCGTCGGCGTCCGGGCAGTCGAAGACGAAGACGGCGAGGTCCACGCCGACCTGGCAGGCGGCCAGCCCCACCCCGTCGGCGGCGTACATCGTGGCCACCATGTCGGCGACCAGCGAGCGCAGGTCGGCGTCGTACGCCGTCACCGGCTGCTGCGGGCGGTGCATCACGGGGGTGCCCCAGCGGGTCATCGGTCGGACGGTGCCACCCTCGGGGAGCGGACCGTGAGGAGCGTGCGCGGGGGCGTCGGGCATGGGCGGGAGCCTAGGACTCGACCGGCTCGACCGCCGAATCTGGCGCCCGGCCCCCGCCCGCCTCCCTGTGACCCGGGACACGGGAGACGCTGTAGCCGGGAGTGTAACTCCGAGTTACATTGAAGGCATGTCCTTGACCAAGAGCTTCCGGCCCGGCGGCAAGCACGGGCTCTCCTCCCGGGAGTCGCGCGACCCGATCGGCTACGCGGTGGCGGCGCTCACCAAGGTGGCCCAGAGCGAGCTGATCGACCGCATCGGCCTGCGCCGACAGGCCGAGCAGGCGGTGTTCACCGTCACCCGCGGCGGCTTCAAGACCATGACCACCGCGAGCCGCTCGTTCGCGCGCAGCGGCAGGAAGGGCGCGCCCGGCGTGCGTCCCGCGAGCGCGGAGGCGAAGGGGGTCTTCGACCTCACGCCCACCGAGGACCAGCAGATGCTGGTCGACGTGGTCAGCGAGCTCGCCGACGAGGTGGTCCGCCCGGCGGCCGCCGACGCCGATGCCGCCTGCGCCGCGCCCGACGAGGTGCTCGAGGCGGGCCGGGAGATCGGGCTGCCGATCCTCGGCGTGCCCGAGGCGCTCGGCGGGATCTCCGAGGAGCGCTCGGCGATGGCCGGCACGCTGGTCACCGAGGCGCTCGCCCGCGGCGACATGGGCCTGGCCGTGGCCGCCCTCGCACCGGGCGCGGTCGCCACCGCGCTCGGGCTGTGGGGCACCGACGAGCAGCAGCAGACCTACCTCCCGGCGTTCACCGGCGACGACGTGCCGGTGGCGGCGCTGGCGCTCAACGAGCCGACGGTCCTCTTCGACGTGCTGGCCCCGTCGACGACCGCGACCCGCGTGAGCGAGGGCTACGTCCTCAACGGCGTGAAGTCGGCGGTCGCCCGCGGTGCCGACGCCGAGCTGTTCGTCGTGGGCGCCGAGCTCGACGGCGAGCCGGTGCTCTTCCTCGTCGAGGGCGGCACCCCCGGCCTCTCGGTCGAGGGCGACCCCGCGATGGGCGTGCGTGCGGCCGGCCTGGCGCGGCTCACCCTGACCGACGTGGCGGTCCCCGCGAACGCCGTGCTCGGCAGCACCGACGGCACGACGTACACCGAGTGCGTGCGGCTCTCCCGCCTGGCCTGGTGCGCGCTGGCGGTCGGGACGGCGCAGGCCGTGCTCGACTACGTCACGCCGTACGTCAAGGAGCGCGAGGCGTTCGGCGAGCCGATCGCCCACCGCCAGTCCGTGGCGTTCATGGTCGCCGACATCGCGATCGAGCTGCAGTCGATGCGGCTGCTCACCTACAAGGCGGCCTCCCGCGCCGCCGCCGGCAAGGACTTCGCCCGCGAGGTCGCGCTCGCGCGCAAGCTGTGCGCCGACAAGGGCATGCGGATCGGCCTCGACGGCGTCCAGCTGCTCGGCGGCCACGGCTTCGTCAAGGAGCACCCGGTCGAGCGGTGGTACCGCGACCTGCGGGCCGTCGCGATCATGGAAGGGACGGTGCTGGTCTGATGGCCATCAACCTCGATGACCCGAAGAAGTTCCGGCCGCTGGCCGGCCAGGCGCACCAGGTCGCGATGAACATGCTGCGGCCGATCTCGCGCAAGTACGACCGCGCCGAGCACGAGTACCCCAAGGAGCTCGACATGCTCGCGGCGATGATCGACGGGCTCAGCGAGTCCGGCGCCGCCGAGGGCGCCGGTGCCGCGGGCGTGCGCCGCGACGAGCGGCCGAAGGACGAGGGCGCCGCGAAGAACGGCGCCAACCTCGCCTCGGTGATGTCGATCGCCGAGATGTGCTGGGGCGACGTCGGCCTGCTGCTCTCGATGCCGCGTCAGGGCCTGGGCAACTCCGCGATCGCCTCCGTCGCCGACGACGAGCAGCTCGAGCGGTTCGGCGGGCTGTGGGCCTCGATGGCGATCACCGAGCCCGGCACCGGGTCGGACTCCGCGAACATCAAGACCACGGCGTCCCTGGACGGCGACGAGTACGTCCTCAACGGCGAGAAGATCTACGTGACCTCCGGGGACCGCTCCGACGCCGTCGTGGTGTGGGCGAGCCTGGACCGCTCGCTGGGCCGGGCGGCGATCAAGTCCTTCGTGGTGCCCAAGGGGACGCCTGGCATGCGGGTGGACCGGCTCGAGCACAAGCTCGGCATCAGGGCCTCGGACACGGCCACGATCATCTTCGAGGACTGCCGGGTGCCGAAGGAGAACCTGCTCGGCTCTCCGGACGTCGACCCCAAGCAGGGCTTCGCAGGCGCCATGGCCACCTTCGACAACACCCGGCCGTTGGTCGCGTCGATGGCGGTCGGGTGCGCGAAGGCTGCGCTGGACCTGACCCGGGAGCTGCTGGAGCGGGCCGGGGTCGAGATCGACTACGACCGGCCGGCGCTCACACAGTCGGCCGCCGCCGCGAAGTTCCTGCAGATGGAGGCCGACTGGGAGGCCGCGCGGCTGTTGATGCTGCAGGCGGCGTGGATGGCCGACAACCGCAAGCCGAACTCGCTGGAGGCCTCGATGGCCAAGGCCAAGGCCGGCCGCGTGGGCTCCGACATCACGCTGAGCTGCGTCGAGCTCGCCGGGTCGGTCGGGTACGCCGAGGGCGAGCTGCTCGAGAAGTGGGCGCGCGACTCCAAGATCCTCGACATCTTCGAGGGCACCCAGCAGATCCAGCAGCTGATCGTGGCCCGCCGCGTGCTCGGCCTCACCAGCGCCGAGCTCAAGTAGCCGCCGCCCACCGGCCCCGGCATGACGGAGCCCCTGCACCGAGCTCGGTGCAGGGGCTCCGTCCTACGTCGGGGCGTTGCTAGGACTTGTCGGTGTCGCTGGCCTTGCGCATCGTCGCCGCCTCGCTGGCCACCGCCTTCGTCGTGGCGGGATCCATGATCGGCTCGGTGCCGGGCTGCTGGAGGTCGGTCTCGGTGGTGTCCGGATTCGTGGCGACACCGGCGCCGCGGGTCCCGACCGGCGTGATCGTCTCGGGTCCGGCGCCCGCCGCGAGCTCGGCCGCGCTCAGGGGCACCTTCGTGGCCGCACCCTTCTTCGGAGCCGCCTTCCTGGCCGGCGACTTCTTCGCGGGGAGCTTCCCGCCCGGGGCGGACTTCCTGGTGGTGGCCTTCTGGGCCGGCGCCTTCTGGGTCGGAGCCTTCGTGGCGGGCGCCTTCTTCGCCACCCTCTTGGCCACGTCGGCCGGCGTGGCCTCGACCTCGGGGGCCGCCTTCTTGGCCGCCGTCTTCTTGGCCGCCGACTTCTTCGCGGCCGACTTCTTCGCGGCCGGCTTCTTCGTGGCCGCCTTCTTGGCTGCTGGGGGAGTGGCCGGCATGGCGAGCGCGTCGCCCTGGTCCTTCAGTGACTCCTCGGCCGGACGGTGACGCGGCGGCGCGGCGGGCTGCGCCTCGGCGGGCGCCGGGGGTGCGGTCGTGGCGGCCGTCGGCTCGTGCCGGTGCCCGGGCAGCCGTGACAGCACCGCTGCCGTGGCGCCCTTCGACACGTGGCCGGCGACCGTGCGCCCCAGGGCGACGGAGTCCCTGGCCTGGCCGACGGCCCGGCCGGCCGCCTTGCCGACGGCTCCGGCCGGGTCCTTGATCGTGCCGAGGGCGACGTGCGTGAGCTTTCCGATGGGGGTCTTGCGGGGCAAGGCGGCTTCCCTTCGTCGGGGGTCGGTCCTGAATCCGACCGTACCCCCGACAGCCCGGGCGCAACCGGGGCCACAGGTCAGGAGATCGCCTTGAACGGATCGTGCTCGGCGAGCAGCTTGTCGACGCGCGCCTGGTCGAGCCGGGACACGACGTACTGGGAGTCCTGGGCGTCGCGCACGCACTTGGCCAGGGTGAACGAGGACGTGGTCAGGAACAGGGTGCCCAGTCCCAGGAAGCCCCGGATCCAGGGGTCCACGGGCAGGTAGATGACCGCGAAGATCATCGTGAGCAGCGCGACGCCGAACGACAGCGCGGCCTGCAGGTAGAAGGCGTTGGTGTTCTTGGAGGTGGTGGGAGTGCTCATGCGGCACAGCCTGGCCGCCGGCACCGGCGCCGGGGATCCGCGCACCTACTCGACCTCCTGCCCCGTGGGCTGAGTACTCGTGCTCATTGCGGGGAAGGCTCCGCGTCGTGCCTGCCTCCTCCCGCCCCTCCCGCCCGGACCGCTCCGACCGCACCGATCTGATCGTCTCCGTCCTCGACGACGCCTTCGCGCCGCTGATGGAGGCCGATCCGGTCGCCTTCCGTGGTAAGTACCGCAAGATGGCGGCCGACCCGCACGCCTTCTACCGCGGCAGCGCCTGCCTGTTCTACGCCGACGTGACCGCCCAGGACGACCCGTTCTGCGACGAGCGCAGCGGGCGGATCTGGGTCCACGGCGACCTGCACGTGGAGAACTTCGGCACCTACCTCAACTCCGGCGGCATCCTCGTCTTCGACATCAACGACTTCGACGAGGCCTACCTCGGCCGGTTCACGTGGGACCTGCAGCGCTTCGCCGCCTCCCTCGCGCTCACCGGGTGGCAGAAGGCGCTGCCCGAGGACGACGTGCGCGCGCTGATCGGCAAGTACCTGCGTGCCTACCTCGCCCAGGTCGACGAGTACCGCGACCGCGAGGACGACGACTTCGCGCTGCACCTCGACAACACCGACGGGCCGATCCACGAGGCGCTGGTGATGGCGCGCCAGCAGCGGCGGGCCGACCTGCTCGACCAGGCCACCGTCCTGGCAGACGGGCAGCGGACGCTGCGGGAGGACGGCAGCGTCCGGCGGCTGGGCAAGCGCGAGCGTGCCCAGGTGGTCGAGGCGTTCGAGGGCTATCTCGAGACGATCCCCGAGGACAAGCGGTTCGACCGCGAGCTGTTCTACGAGCTGCGCGACGTGGCCGGCAAGTCGGGCTTCGGCATCGGCAGCGCCGGGCTGCCGGCCTACAACCTGCTCGTCGAGGGCTACAGCCAGGCGCTGGACAACGACGTGCTGCTGTCGATGAAGCAGGCCAACGTGCCGGCTGTGAGCAGGTTCGTCGACACCGGCGAGGTGGACGCGTACTTCGACCACGAGGGGCACCGGACCGTGGTCAGCCAGCGCGCCCTGCAGGTCCACACGGACCCGCTGCTCGGCTACACCGAGGTCGGCGGGGTGGGGTACGTCGTCGCCGAGGTCTCGCCCTACGAGGTCGACCTCGACTGGTCCAACCTCACCGAGCCGGACGAGATCGCCCAGGTGGTGGGCCTGCTGGGCCGGGCGACCGCGAAGATCCACTGTGCCTCCGACGAGGACAGCAAGCAGGACCTGATCGACTTCCAGGTGGAGGACGCGATCGCGGCCAGCCTGGACCGCCGGCGGCGGGAGTTCACGGCCTGGGTGACCGACTTCGGGATGGACTATGCCCAGCAGGTCCGCGAGGACCACGCGCTGTTCGTCGAGGCGTTCCGGGGCGGTCGGATCGGCGTCAGCGCGACGTAGGACGGGCGGGCTGCACGAGCCCGGCCGCGCTGGAGGGGTCGGCCCGCAGGTGCGCCGGGGCCCGGAAGCTCGCGGCCACGAACGCCGCATCGACGGCCCGGACCACGGCGTCGAGGCGCTCGAGGGGCACCAGGGAGATCGCGGAACCGCCGAAGCCGCCGCCGGTCATCCGGGAGCCCAGCGCCCCGGCCTCGACGGCGGTCTGCACGACCGTGTCGAGCTCGGGGCAGGAGATCTCGAAGTCGTCGCGCATCGAGACGTGCGAGGCGAGGAAGTGGCGGGCGACCTCGGGCCAGTCGCCGGCCTCGACGGCAGACACCGTGTCCGCGACCCGGTCGATCTCGGTGACGATGTGCCTGGCCCGGCGACGGATCCGCTCGTCGTCGAGCCGGTCGAGCATCGTGAGGTCGGCTTGCCGCAACGACGACAGCCCGAGCTCGCTCGCCGCCTGCTCGCAGTCGCGGCGGCGGGCGGCGTACCCGCCGTCGACGAGCGCGTGGGAGACCCGGGTGTCGGTGACCAGCAGGCCGAGCCCGGCCTCCTCGAGCGCCAACGGCACCGCCCGGGTCGTGTGGTCGGCGAAGTCGATCAGCAGCGCGGCGCCCGCCTCCGCGAGCATCGCCACGGTCTGGTCCATGCCGCCGGTCGGGGCCCCGGCCACCTCGGTCTCCGCCCGCATGCAGGCCTCGACCAGGTCCCGGCGCAGTTCAGGGGTGTCCTGCAGGCCCAGCAGCTCGGCGACTGCCACCGCCACGGAGCACTCCAGGGCGGCCGAGCTCGAGAGCCCGGCGCCGAGCGGGACCGTGCCGTCGACGTACACGTCGAGGCCAGGGACCTCGTGCCCGGCCTCCCGCAGCGCCCACAGCACGCCGGCGACGTAGGCCGCCCAGCCCGACACCGAGTCGCCGCCGAGCGCGCCCAGCCGGCCCTCCCACGGCTGGTCGACCTGGCGACTGGCGATCCGGACCCGGTCGTCCTCACGGGGCGCGACGGCGGCGTACGTCGCGTGCGGCAGCGCCAGCGGCAGGCAGAGGCCGGCGTTGTAGTCGGTGTGCTCGCCGATCAGGTTCACGCGGCCCGGCGCCCGGCCGACCACCGCGGGGTCACGCCCGAACACCGTCGAGAAGCCGGACTGCACATCACGGGTGAGGTCGCCCGGGGAGCCGGGCTCGACGAACGACATGCCCCCGAGCCTAGGCGCTGCGACGGGACCGGGGACCGGCCCCTCGGCCGTCCGTCGCCGGGGCACGCGGGGGGACTCGCGTAGATTCCCGGGACGTGCAGTTCCTCGACGACGCGGCCCCGCCGCACGACCTGACCTACGACGACGTCTTCATGGTGCCCCGCCACTCCTCGGTGGGCAGCAGGTACGACGTCGACCTCACCACCTCCGACGGGACCGGCGCGACCCTGCCGATCGTGGTCGCGAACATGACCGCGATCGCCGGCAAGCGGATGGCCGAGACCGTCGCCCGACGCGGTGGGCTGACGGTGATCCCGCAGGACATCCCGATCCCGGTGGTCGCGGAGGTGGTGCGCTACGTCAAGGCGAGGCACCGGGTCTTCGACACCCCGATCGAGCTCACACCGCACCAGACCGTGGCCGAGGCGCTCTCGCTGATCCCGAAGCGCGCGCACCGGGCGGCGGTGGTGGTCAAGGAGGGCCGTCCTGTGGGGGTCGTCTCCGAGGCGGACTGCGCCGACATCGACCGCTTCGCCCAGGTGCAGGACGTCATGAACCCGCACCTGGTGACGATCACCGCCGCCACCGACCCGCGGACCGCGTTCGACACCATGCACGCGGCGAAGGCGCCCCTGGCGGTCGCCGTGGACGACGCCGGCCTGCTGCTGGGCGTCCTCACCCCGACCGGGGCGCTGCGCGCCAGCGTCTACCAGCCGGCGCTCGACACCGCGGGCGGGCTGCGGATCGCGGCCGCCGTCGGGGTGAACGGCGACGTCGCCCAGAAGGCCTCGGACCTGCTGGCGGCCGGGATCGACTGCCTCGTCGTCGACACCGCCCACGGCCACCAGGACCGGATGCTCGAGGCGCTCGCCGCGGTGCGGGCCCTGGACCCGGGGGTGCCGGTCGTGGCCGGGAACGTCGTCTCCGCCGAGGGCACCCGCGCGCTGGTCGAGGCCGGCGCCGACATCGTCAAGGTCGGTGTCGGGCCCGGGGCGATGTGCACGACCCGGATGATGACCGGTGTCGGTCGGCCGCAGTTCTCCGCGGTGCTCGAGTGCGCGCGGACCGCCCGCGAGCTCGGGCGGCACGTCTGGGCGGACGGGGGGGTGCGGCACCCGCGCGACGTGGCGCTGGCGCTGGCCGCGGGCGCCTCAGCGGTGATGGTGGGGTCCTGGTTCGCCGGCACCCACGAGTCCCCGGGCGACCTGCTCCACGACTCCCAGGGACGCGCCTACAAGGTGTCCTTCGGCATGGCCTCGGCGCGCGCCGTGGCGACCCGGACCGCGGCCGAGTCCGCGTTCGACCGGGCCCGCAAGGGGCTCTACGAGGAGGGCATCTCCTCCTCCCGGATGTACCTCGACCCGGCGCGCCCCGGCGTGGAGGACCTGATCGACCAGATCTGCTCCGGCGTCCGCTCGGCCTGCACCTACGCCGGAGCCCGGTCCCTGGAGGAGTTCCACGAGCGGGCGGTGGTCGGGCTGCAGTCGGCCGCGGGCTTCCACGAGGGCCGGCCGCTCGCGACGAGCTGGTGACGCAGGCTCCTGGAGCTGCTCAGCCGCCGAAGCGGTCCGCGTAGGCCACGACCCGGTTGAACAGGGTGGTCACCGCGGCCGCGTCCGCGAACGCCGGACCCGGCTCGTCGGCCAGCTCGTAGAGCAGCGGGGCGGCCTCGGCGCAGCCGTGCGACTGCGCGACCCGGGCGCAGACCCGGGCGGCGTCGCGAACCGCTCCGGGCTCGACGGTCCAGATCGCCTCGAACAGGCGCTCCCGGTCGGCGACGTCGCCCTGGCCGGGCAGCTCCCACGCGGTGAGCACCACCGGGAGCTCCCGGGACTCGCAGATCACGAACCACTCCCGGCGCATCGGGTCCTCCGGTTCGAGCCCGACCAGCCGCAGCGCCGACTGCGGCCGGGACTCGGGAGCGGGCGCCGCGAAGACGAGGGTCGAGGCCGACACCCGTGCCAGCTCGACCCACCGGGGTTCCGCGGCCCGGAGGAAGCGCTCGTGCTGGAATCCGGCGAACAGGTGCGCCCGCTCCGCCCGGGAACAGAACTCGTCCTCGATCGCCCAGGACAGCGCCAGCAGGGTCGCCTTGCGCAGCCGCTGCGGCATCAGCTGCGGGTGCCGTCGCCGCAGCTCGGCGAAGACCGACGGCGTGGTCGGCTCCGCCGCTGCCAGCACCTCGGCGATGGCCACGTCGAGGCGGACGCCGGTCTCGCGCCGGCGGACCACCCGGTCCACCGCGGCGACCTGCTCCTCGGCGTAGCGCCGGTGGCCGCTCGCGAGGCGGAGCGGCTCCGGGAAGCCGTGCCGCGCCTCCCACATCCGCAGGGTGGCCGGGGTGACCCCGGTGCGGCGGGAGAGCTCGCCGATGGTGAGCACGGGTTGCGGGCCACCCGCGGGCGCCGGGTTTGGTGCGGAGGTCATGATGGCACTATATCTCCACAACCTGTGGAGATTGCTGTTCAACTTTGGAAGGTCGGCATGGTGAGCATCGCAAGCCACTTGCACGCCGTGGCCGAGATGGTCCTCCAGCTGGAGGTGCCCGGACGCGAGCCGGTCCGCGCCCACCTGCGCGGCGTGGACGGTCACCTCGTGCTCGAGGTGGAGGACCCCGGCCTCCTGCAGGACGCGGCCGTGCGGCGCGCGCTCGGTTCGATGCTCCTGCGGTTGGCCGGGCGGGGGCGGCCGGTGCGGGTGGAGCACCGGGGCGAGGTGCTGCTCGGTCAGCCGCGCGAGCTGCGCGCGGTCCGGCCGCGGACGATCCCGATGAACGCCTGGACACGCTCGTCGTCGTTGTCGACGAGCCAGGCCAGCCCCACGGTCGTCGGAGGCAGGTCGGTCACCGGGCGGTAGGCCGTGTCCTTGCGGTGGTGCAGCCGCGCCACCGACATCGGGACGAGCGCCACGCCGGTCCCCGACGCGACCACCTCCATGGCCTCGCGCACCGACA
Source organism: Nocardioides panaciterrulae (assembly GCF_013409645.1). NCBI lineage: Bacteria > Bacillati > Actinomycetota > Actinomycetes > Propionibacteriales > Nocardioidaceae > Nocardioides > Nocardioides panaciterrulae. The sequence continues at coordinate 2,015,910 of NZ_JACCBG010000001.1, forward strand.
TCGGCGGCCAGTCCAGCTGGGGGGCGGCCGGCCGCCATCCGGAGGGGTGGGGGAGCACCAGCTGCTCGTCGTCGAGGTCGTCGAGGGTCAGCTCCTCGACGACGCTGGCCACGTGCTCCCTGCCGACCACGGCGACCGGGACCTCGTCGTACAACGGGATGCAGTGCAGGCCGGCGCGGTCGACCGGCAGCCGGACCAGGCACATGTCGAGGCCGCCCTCGCGCACCAGCCGCTCCTGCTGGTCCTCCTCCACCGGCACCAGCTCCAGCGCGTCGCGGCGCCGTTCGCGCCAGGTCCGGGCCCACTTGTCGGGGGTCGCGCCGGTCACGAAGCCCACGCGGAACGGCGAGTCGGATCGGTCCTGCGGCACGCGACCAGCCTAGGCGGCCTACGCTGGTGCCATGGCTTCCGGGGGACGACGACGCGCCAGGTGGACCACGCTGGCGGCGGGCGTGCTCGCCCTGGCGCTGGCCACCGCCGGCTGCGCGACGGCTGACGACGCCGGCTCGTCCCGGCTGACCGCGGCGACCCGGTCCGCGCGGGCGACCTCCCCGGTCACCAAGCTGGTCGTGGTCATGGTGGAGAACCACTCGCTGGCGCAGATGCGCTCCGGCATGCCGTGGACCTTCCGACAGGCGAAACGGTTCGGCTACGCCACCGACTACCACGCCATCCGGCACCCCTCGCTGCCCAACTACCTCGCGATCGCCGGCGGGAGCACGTTCGGGGTGACCGACGACCAGCCGCCCGCCGACCACCCCGTGAGCGGCCGGAGCGTCTTCGGCCAGGCGCTGGCGGCCGGCCGGACCGCCACGGTGTACGCCGAGGGCATGCCGGGCCGGTGCTCGCCGGTCGACGGCGGGCATCGCTACGCCGTCCGCCACAACCCGTGGACCTACTTCGTCGACGAGCGCCGAGGCTGCCGCCACCACGACCGGCCGATGTCCTCGCTGGCCGCCGACGCCGCTGCGGGCGACCTGCCCAACGCCGGCATGGTCGTCCCGAACACCTGCCACGACGCCCACGACTGCGGCCTGGCGGTCGCCGACCGCTGGATGAAGCACACGCTGCGGACCCTCAGGAGCGGCCCGGACTGGTCCCAGGGCCGCCTCGCGATCGTGGTGACCGCCGACGAGGACGACCGGCACAGCGGCAACCGGGTGCTCACGGTGGTGCTGCACCCGGGTGTGCGGCACGTGGTCGTGAAGGACCGGCTCACGCACTACTCGCTGACCCGCCTGTACGACGAGGTGCTCGGCACGCCGTACCTGCGCAAGGCCCGGCACGCGCCGTCGATGGCGACGGCCTTCGGGTTGACCGTCGGCGGCTGACGGGCGACGGCGGGGCCGGATGGCGCCCGCCGCAGGACCAATGGCAGGTGCTGCGACACCGCCGGCTGCCGTGGACTGTCCCCCGGGGAAGGGGAAGGCCCATGCCGAAGCTGCTCGTCCTGGGTGCCGGGACCGCAGGCACGATGGTCGCCAACAAGCTGCGACGCCGCCTCGACCGGCGCGAGTGGCAGGTCGCGGTGGTCGACCGGGACGACGCCCACCACTACCGCCCGGGCTACCTGTTCGTGCCGTTCGGCACCTACCGGGCCGAGGACGTGGTCCGCAGCCGGCACCACTTCCTCGCCGACGGCGTCGACCTGGTGCTCGGCGAGATCGACCGGGTGGATGCCGACGGTGACGAGGTGCTGCTGGCGGACGGCCGCCGCTTGGCCTACGACTACCTGGTGATCGCGACCGGGGCGGTGACCCGGCCGGACCAGACCCCGGGGCTGCTCGGCCGGGAGTGGCGGCGCAGCATCTTCGACTTCTACACCCTCGACGGCGCCGTGGCCCTCGGCGAGGCGCTGGCAGGCTTCGACGGCGGACGACTCGTGGTGCACGTGACCGAGATGCCCATCACCTGCCCCGTCGCGCCGCTGGAGATGACCTTCCTCCTCGACGCCTGGCTGCGCACGCGGGGCATCCGGGACCTCGTCGACCTGGTCTACGTGACCCCGCTGGACGGCGCGTTCACCCGACCGGTCGCCTCGGCGCACCTGGGCGGGATGCTGGAGGACCGTGGGATCGCCCTCGAGGCGGACTTCGCGGTCGAGCGCGTCGATCCCGAGCGCAAGGCGCTGGTGTCCTACGACGAGCGCGAGGTGCCCTTCGACCTGCTGGTGACCGTGCCGCTGATGACGGGCGCGGGGTTCGTCGGGCGGTCGGGGCTGGGCGACGAGCTGGACTACGTGCGCGTCGATCCCCACACGCTGCTCTCGGTCGACCACGACAACCTGTTCGCGATCGGCGACGCCTGCGACATCCCCGCCTCGAAGGCCGGCTCGGTCGCCCACTTCGCCGTGGAGGTGTTCGTCGACAACTTCGTGCAGCACGTCCGCGGGCTGGCCATGACCGGCTCCTTCGACGGGCACGCCAACTGCTTCGTGGAGTCCGGGGACGACAAGGCGCTGCTGATCGACTTCAACTACGACACCGAGCCGTTGCCCGGGAAGTACCCGCTCCCGGTCCTCGGACCGCTGAGCCTGCTCAAGGAGACCCGGGCCAACCACCTCGGCAAGCTGGCCTTCCGGCACGTCTACTGGAACGTGCTGCTCCCGGGTCGCCGCGTCCCGCTGCCGGCGTCGATGTCGATGGCTGGCAAGCACGCCCCGCACGAGGACCAGCACGAACCCCAGGAGGCCTGAGGTGCCCACCACGACGATCGACGGCCACCGGATCCAGGTGGACCCCGAGGGGTTCATGACCGATCCCGCGGAGTGGAGCGAGCCGCTGGCGGAGGCGCTCGCCGCCCAGATCGGGCTCACCCTCACCGACGAGCACTGGAAGGCGATCCGGTTCGCCAGGCAGGACTTCGCCGACCAGGGGGAGAGCCCGACGCTGCGCCGCGCGAGCGTGGTCGGCGGCCTTCCCACCAAGTCGCTCTTCGCGCTGTTCCCGCAGAAGCCCGCCAAGAAGCTCGCGTACGTCGCCGGCCTGCCCAAGCCGCGCGGCTGCGTGTGACCGCCCCCGCCCCGAGGAGGACGCGATGGCCAGCACCCAGAGCACCGAGAGCACCGAGAGCACCCAAGGCACCCGGGCCGAGCCGATCGTGCCGTCGTTCGGCGAGGACGCGGCCGGCCGCAAGCTCGCGATCATCTGCTCCAAGGGCGACCTGGACATGGCCTACCCCGGCCTGATCCTGGCCAACGCCGCCCTCGGCGAGGGCGTGGAGACCCACCTGTTCTTCACCTTCTGGGGCTTCGACATGATCAACCGCCGGACGATGGGCAACCTGAAGCTCACGATGCTGGGCAACACCGCGACCCACCTGCCCCAGGGGCTGGGCGGCCTGCCCGGCATGACCACGCTGGCGACCCACCAGATGCGCAAGGCGATCGCCGAGCTCGGTGTGCCCGACGTGCCGGAGTTCCTGCAGCAGATCGTGGACGCCGGCGGTCACCTGTGGGCCTGCCGGATGTCGGCGGACATGCAGCACCTCGGACTCGACGACCTCTACGAGGAGGTCGAGGACATCATCAGCGCCTCGGACTTCATCGAGAAGACCGACGGCGCCCAGTTGCTGTTCATCTGACCTCGGCGCGCACCCGGCCGTCGTGGATCGCCGCCACGAGGGCCGCGTGGTCCCGCTCGGCCAGGTCGGCGTACGCCCCGGCGAACTCTGCGAGCGCCTCGGGCACGGCGTCGCCGCGTCCGAGGTAGGCGGCCAGCGCGACCGGGTCGCCGGAGCGGGCGTGGGCCCGGGCCAGGGTCCAGCCGCACAGCTCGGCGTACAGGCGCAGGCCGGAGGCGTCCAGCCGCTCGATCGCGGCCGAGCCCTTCATGTCCCGCAGCTGGCGGACGTAGAAGTCCCGCTGCTGGCCGTCCAGGCCGCGGACCCGTTGCCAGCCGAGGAAGACGTCGCTGGCCGCCTGCATCAGGCGCTGGCCGGCGACCACCCGCTCGCCCTCGTTGCGGGGCACGTCCGCGACCAGGTCGGCGGGCACGACGGGGGCGAGCACGGAGGGCTGGGCCTCCTTCACCTGGAGCAGCAGCGGGTCGTGCGCGTCGCGGCCCTGCAGCAGGACGATCCAGCAGCGGGTGCCCACGCTGCCCACGCCGACCACCTTGCGCGCCAGGTCGACGAAGCCGAACCGACCGAGCAGGGCCCGGTGGTCCTCACGCAGCGTGGCGGCGTACCCGTCGAGGAGGCCGGCCATCCAGTCGGCCACCTGGGACGCCTCGACCTCGGGGAGCAGGTCGCGCACGGGGACGACCAGCGGGGGGTCGCTGCGCAGCCGGGCGCGTCCGTCGACGGTCTCCGCCAGCTTGCGCCAAGCCCGCAGGGTGTCGCTGCGCCGGGCCTTGTCGACGGTCGCGGCCACGCCGCGCCGCTGGCGCTCGGTCATCCGCCCCTGCAGCAGCTTGCGCACCGCGTCGACCTCCGCGCGGGCGTACCAGACCTCGAGGGTGCGGCGGGTGGCGAAGTCCGCCATGCCGTCGCGGTAGCTGCGGACCGCGGCGCGGGCGGCCTTGCGGCACCGGTTGCGGCCGAGGCCGTTCGCCCGGCCGGCGAGGACCAGGCTGGCCGTGAGCCGCTTGAGGTCCCACTCGAACGGGCCGGGGTAGGTCTCGTCGAAGTCGTTGAGGTCGAAGAGCAGCCGCCGCTCGGGCGAGGCGAACAGGCCGAAGTTGGACAGGTGGGCGTCGCCGCAGAGCTGGACGCCCAGCCCGGTCGTCGGTCCGGCCGCGAGATCGCCGGCCATGGTCGCCGCCGCGCCTCGGTAGCAGGCCAGGGCCGAGGCACTCATCCTGGCGTGCCGCAGGGGCACGAGCTCCGGCAGCCTTGTCGGGGCCTGCTCCTCCAGGTGCGCGACGAGGTCGGTGCGGTCGGCGGGCAGGTCGAGCCGGCCCAGCCGGTCGTGCGGCAGCCGCTCGCGGGCCGCCCGGCCCAGGTCGGCGCGCTCCTGCGGGGTCGGCAACGGGGACACGCTCCCACGGTCCGCACACCGGCGCCGGACGGCATCGCCCCGGGCGGATGAGCGCGGATGAGGGGGCAACGTGGCCAGCCGGAGGTCCCGGGGCCCGGGGACCTTGGCGGGTGGCCGCCTGCCGACCGGCCCGGCAGCCTCGGACTGTGCAGGAGGTCCGGATCGACGCCGTCCCGCTCCAGCGTCTGGAGCTCCTCCTGCCCCCCGCACGGGTAGAGATGCTGGAGCAGACCGCCGTGCACGCTCGTGCGCTGCTGGCCGGCCGCACCGTGTGGAACCTCAACTCCACCGCCCACGGTGGCGGCGTCGCGGAGATGCTGCAGGTCCTGCTGTCCTACGGCCGGGGTGCCGGCGTGGACACCCGGTGGCTGGTGATCGAGGGCGACCCGGCGTTCTTCGCGATCACCAAGCGGGTGCACAACCTGCTGCACGGCGCCCCCGGTGACGGGGGTGAGCTCGGCTCCGCGGAGATCCGGCACTTCCTCGAGGTGAGCGAGGCCAACGCCGTCGTGGCGACCGCGATGATCCGGCCCGGCGACGTCGTGCTGCTCCACGATCCCCAGACCGCCGGGCTGGTCGCACCCCTGGTCGAGCTCGGCGCGCACGTGGCCTGGCGCTGCCACATCGGCAGCGGCATGGTGACCCGAGAGACCGAGCGCGGCTGGGGGTTCCTGCGTCCGCTGATCGAGCCGGCGCACGCGTTCGTGTTCTCCCGCCCGTCCTACGTGCCGGAGTGGCTGCCGCCGGAGCGGGTCCGGATCATCGCCCCGTCGATCGACCCGTTCAGCACCAAGAACGTGACGCTGGAGCCGGCCGAGGTGGGGGCCACGCTCCGCCGGGCCGGCCTGGTCGACCTGCCCGAGGACGGCGGCAGCCTCGCGTTCGGGCGCCGGGACGGCACGACCGGCAGCGTCCGGGAGCACACCGGCCTGCTGCTGGGGGACCGGCCGATCCCCGCGGCGGCCCGGATGGTGCTGCAGGTGTGCCGGTGGGACCGGCTCAAGGACATGTCCGGGGTCCTGACCGGGGTGGCGGCGCGCCTCGGCGAGCTGCCGTCCGACGTGCACCTGCTGCTGGCCGGGCCCGACGTGCGCGGCGTCGTCGACGACCCCGAGGGGGCCGCGGTGTTCGAGACGTGCGCGAACCTGCGCGCCGAGCTGCCCGCGCCGGCGCGGGCGCGGCTGCACCTCGCGCTGCTGCCGATGGACGACCCCGACGAGAACGCGCACCTGGTCAACGCCCTGCAGCGGCACGCCACCGTGGTGCTGCAGAAGAGCCTCGCGGAGGGCTTCGGGCTCACCGTCACCGAGCCGATGTGGAAGTCCAAGCCGGTGCTGGCCTCGGCGGTGGGCGGGATCCCGGACCAGATCGAGGACGGCGTGAGCGGAGTGCTCCTCCACGACCCGAACGACCTCGGGGCGATGGTGCGGCTCCTGGGTCAGCTGCTGGGCGACCCCGGGCGGGGGGCCTCGCTCGGGGCGGCCGCCCACGAACGGGTGCGTGACTACTTCCTCGGCGACCGCCATCTGGTGCAGTGGGTGCAGCTCTTCGACGCGGTCACGGCCTCGGCCCGTCCCAGAAGGCCCGCTCGTGCATGACCGGCGGCCCTGTCAGCGCCTGCGGCGCTTGTCGAGGCTTGGACCGCGGCTCGCTCGTTGCCGCGCCGACACGAGGAGAGGTGCCCATGGACGTGCAGCTGACGACTCCAGTGGTCGTGGGGGTCGACGGGACGCAGCAGGGGGTCGGCGCGGTCCAGTACGGCGTGGCGGAGGCCCGGCGTGCGGGCTGCGGCGTACGCCTGGTGCACGTGCTGCCGGAGCTGGCCGCGACCGCGCCGATCGTGCCGCTGGCCGGCTTCGAGGTCTTCGACGAGGTGGCCCGCAAGATCATGCGTGAGGCCGAGCAGGTCGCCCGGTCGGCCGGACCGGTGCCGCTGGAGAAGGTCGTGCGCACCGGGCCCCGGGTGCACGTGCTGGTCCAGGAGAGCGACGGCGCCCGGATGGTGGTGCTCGGCCACCGGGACCGCTCGCTGCTGGGACGGGTCTTCACCGCGTCGACCAGCACCGGCGTCGCCACCCGCGCCCACTGCCCGGTCGTGTGCATCCCCATGGTCTGGTCGCCGTCGGTCGACCGGCGGCAGGTGGTGGTGGGGGTCGAGGACCCCGACCACGCCTACGAGGTGCTCTCCCACGCGTTCGTCGCCGCGGCCAGCCGGCGGTCGCCGCTGCGGGTGCTGCACACCTGGAAGCTGCAGCGCCCGTACGACGACCTCGTGGTCGGCGCCCGGGAGGCCGAGCGCTGGACCACGTCGCTGGCCGATCGGCTGCGGACCGCGCTGCGTGACCTGAGTGCGGCCTACCCCGAGGTCGAGGTGGACGTCGACGTCCGCCACCAGGACCCGGCCGCGGCCCTGCTCGGTGCGACCGAGGGCGCCGAGCTGCTGGTGCTCGGGCGCCGCGGGCACGGCGCCGCGGTGGGTCTGCCGATGGGGTCGATCGCGCGGGCCCTGATCCGCGAGGCGCGCTGCCCGGTGGAGATCACCCCGATGCATCCGGCCCGCCTCGACCTGACGACCGCGGACCTCTCGCTCGACGCCGACGAGCTCTCGCCGCAGACCTGAGGTCTCGCGACCCAGACCACACCCGGCTCGGGACCAAGGTCCCTGTGCGCTCCTGACCACCGCGGGTTGAGTGTGCGGGGTGTGCCGGACCCGGCACGTCCCCCGTCACCATCCTGGAGGAGTCATGGGGCCCCGACTCGTCCGCATCGCAAGTGCGGCCGTGGAACGCTTCGTCGGACAAGACGTCGCCCGCGAGAACGCGCGGACCGCGGCGTCCGCGCTGGCCCGCGGACGCGTGCACCGGCTCGAGGTGGAGCACTACCTGGAGCAGCACGTGCGAGCCCGCCGTCCGGCGGCTCTGGACCCCCGACGCGGCGCAGCCCGCTGACGCCGGGGCCGGCGGGCCGGACCCCGACCCTCAGCGACCGGTGTGAGGACACCCACGGGGCCGGAGGGGTGTCGGGAATGAACGGCCCGGGCACGTCGCTCTCCGAGAGCCGAACTTTTCCCGACACACCCCTGGAGGACTCGTGAGCAAGATCCTGTTCGTCGTGACCGGAGCACAGCACTGGACCCTCGCTGACGGGAGCGAGCACCCGACGGGGTTCTGGGCCGAGGAGCTCGTCGCGCCGTACCGCGCCTTCACCGCCGCCGGGCACGAGGTCACCGTGGCCACCCCCGGCGGGGTGGTCCCCGTCGTCGACCAGGCCAGCCTCGCCGCCGACGCCAACGGCGGCCAGGAGCAGGCCGACTCGGTCAAGGCCGAGCTGGAGGAGATCGAGCAGCTGCGCGCCCCGCTCGACCTGGCGGACGTCGACGCCGAGGAGTACGCCGCGGTCTTCTACCCCGGCGGCCACGGACCGATGGAGGACCTCGCCACCGACCGCGCGTCGGCGCAGGTGCTGACCGGCACGCTGGCGTCCGGCAAGCCGCTGGGCATCGTCTGCCACGCCCCGGCCGCCCTGCTGGCGACCGAGGACACCGCGGGTGGCTCGCCGTTCGCGGGCTACCGGCTCACCGGCTTCACCAACGCCGAGGAGACCCAGGCCGGCCTCGCCGAGAAGGCCCCCTGGCTGCTGCAGGACCGGCTGGTCTCGTTGGGGGCGGACTTCCGCGAGGGTCAGCCCTGGGCCCCGCACATCGAGGTGGACCGCAACCTCTACACCGGGCAGAACCCGGCCTCGTCGGCGCCGCTGGCCGAGGAGATGCTCAAGGCGCTCTGACGCGTCGAGGCCGGCACCCGGTCAGTCGTCCAGCAGCGGGCTGAGGTGCCGGCTTCCCAGCGCCCGCGCGGCCTGCGCCGCTCCCGCCCGGAGCGCGGCCGTCACCGGCGCCCCGTCCAGGGAGGCGTGCAGCACCCCGGCGAGGAACCCGTCGCCGGCGCCGTTGGTGTCGACGACGCGGTCCACCGGGACGGCGGGGACCCGGTGGACCACCATGTCGCGGTCCACGGCCACCGCACCCGCCGCGCCGAGCGTGCACACGGCGAGGTCAGCCCCTCCGCGGACGACCGCGCGCAGGAACTCCAGCGCGTCGGGAAGGCGGTCGGCGTTCATGAAGACGTGGGAGGCGGCCGCGAGGAACGGCCGGTGGAACGCCGCCTCCCCGTCGTAGTCGTGGACGTCGGTCCAGATCGGCAGCCCGGTCGCCGCCAGGCTCCCCGCCAGGCCCCGGGACCGCTCGGAGAGGTCGAGGACGACGGCGCGGGCCGCGGCCAGGTCGTGCTCCATCCCCGCGGGCAGTGACCGGTCCGGGCCGGGCCCGGTCGGGGGACGCGGCACGTCGAGGTAGATCGACACCCGGCCGCCGTGCGGGTCCATCAGGTTGAGGTGCCGCTCGCTCGGCCCCTCGCTGGCCTCCGCGGCGACGACCACGCCCGCGCGGCGGAGCCGGCCCAGGATCGCGGTCGCGGTCTCGTCGGTGCCGACCACGGTGTAGAGCCGCGCCGCTCGTCCGAGCTCGTGCAGGTGCAGCGCCTTGCCGGCCGAGGTGCCGCCCAGCGTCTGCCGGTCGCCGCGCGCGAGCTGCATGTGCGGGGTCGGCGCCGGCAGCTCGTCCACGTCCACGACGTGGTTCCAGGAGGCGGGCCCGCACACGACGACGTCGACCATGGGAGAAGCATGCCGGTGACGGTGGCCCCACCAGCCCCAGTGGTGACGCACATCTCAGAATCGGGGTGGTCGTCACGGGTCGCCGCGGAACGGTCTCCCGGCACCGTGTTAAGTGGCTGGTTGGCGAGCCGACTGCGCGACACACGGGTCCTGCGCAGCCGACCGGACCGGGAATCCCGGCCAAGCACAGACCCTCACCCGAAGGAGACACGCTTCGTGAACCGCGCCGCCAGCCAGCCCGACCGCACCGTCGTACCACGGCAGGCTGCACCAGGGGAAGGGACGCGGTTCGACTACGACGCGCTCCTCGTCGGCGGCGGGATCATGTCCGCCACCCTGGCGACCCTGCTGCACCAGGTGGAACCGACCTGGCGGATCGGCATCGTCGAGCGCCTCGACGCCTTGGCCGAGGAGTCCTCCGGCCCGTGGAACAACGCCGGCACCGGCCACTCCGCGCTGTGCGAGCTGAACTACACCCCCGAGCTCCCCGACGGGACCGTCGAGGTCACCAAGGCGGTGGGGGTCAACGAGCAGTTCCAGCTCAGCCGGCAGCTGTGGTCCTTCCTGGTCGAGGACGGTCGGATCCCGGAGCCCTCGTCGTTCGTGCGGCCCAGCCCGCACGTCAGCTTCGTGTGGGGTGCCGAGAACGTCGACTACCTGCGTCGTCGCTTCGAGGCCCTGTCCGCACACCCGCTCTTCGCCGGCATGGAGTTCAGCGACGACCCGGAGGTGCTCGCGACCTGGGCCCCGCTGCTGGTCGAGGGCCGCGAGCCCGGTGAGCCGGTGGCGGCGACCCGCGCGCTCGCGGGCACCGACGTGAACTTCGGGTCCCTGACCCGCCAGCTGGTCGGCAGCCTCGTCGACGGAGACGCGATCACCTTGGAGCTCGGCACCGAGGTGCGCCGGCTCCGGCGCCAGGGCGAGGGCTGGGCCGTGCGCGGCCGCCGTACCGGCGGTGGCTCGTTCGCGGCGAGCGCCCGATTCGTCTTCGTCGGCGCCGGCGGCGGCGCCCTCACGCTCCTGCAGCGCGCGGGCATCGAGGAGATCCGGGGGTACGGCGGCTTCCCGGTCAGCGGCGTCTTCTGGCGCACGACCAACCCCGAGGTGGTCGGCCGCCACCACGCCAAGGTGTACGGCAAGCCGGCGGTCGGAGCGCCGCCGATGTCGGTGCCGCACCTCGACACCCGCATCGTCGACGGCGAGGCCAGCGTGATGTTCGGCCCGTACGCCGGCTTCAGCCCCCGCTTCCTGAAGAACGGCTCGCTGTTCGACCTGCTGCGCTCGGTGCGGCTGCACAACCTGCTGCCGATGCTCACCGTCGCCCTCGGCAACCTGGGCCTGGTGCGCTACCTGGTCACCCAGGTGCTCGCGAGCAGGAAGGCGCAGCTGGCCGAGCTCCGCGCGTTCTACCCGCAGGCCGACGCGGCGGACTGGGAGAAGGTCGTCGCGGGCCAGCGGGTCCAGGTCATCAAGCCGGCCCGGGGCCGCGCCGGGCTCGCGGGCGGCTCGCTGCAGTTCGGCACCGAGGTGATCGCCTCCGCGGACGGCTCCATCGCCGGCCTGCTCGGCGCCTCCCCGGGCGCCTCGACCGCGGTCCCGGTGATGCTGGAGGTGCTCGAGCGCTGCTTCGGCGACCGGCTCGAGGAGTGGCGCCCGGCGTTGGAGAAGATGATGCCGAGCTACGGCGTCGAGCTGGGCGCGGACGCCGATCTGGCGGCCGACGTCATGGAGCGCACCAGCCACGTGCTCGGGCTCGAGGCCCCGGCCACGAGCCGGCGCTGAGGAGCACCACCGGCACCACCGGCCTCCGCTGGTCGGCGCAGACACCGAAGCGGCCCCGGTCGCATCGCGACCGGGGCCCCTTCGGCGTGTGGATCAGACCAGGTCGAACCGGTCGAGCTCCATCACCTTGGCCCAGGCGCCGACGAAGTCGTGCACGAACTTCTCGCGCGCGTCACCGCTGGCGTAGACCTCGGCGATCGCCCGCAGCTGCGAGTTGGAGCCGAAGACCAGGTCGACCGCGGTGGCCGACCAGATGACCTCGCCGCTGGCCAGGTCACGGATCTCGTAGACGTTCTCCGTCGACTCCGAGGCCTTCCACTGCGTGTCCGGCGCGAGCAGGTTGGCGAAGAAGTCGTTGGTCAGCACCCCCGGGCGGTCGGTCAGCACACCGTGGGCGGTGCCCCCGACGTTGGTGCCGAGCGCCCGCATGCCGCCGACGAGCGCGGTCATCTCCGGAGCGCTGAGGCTGAGCATGTAGGCCCGCTCCACGAGCAGCTTCTCCGGCTGGAGCTTCTCGCCGGCCCGCAGGTAGTTGCGGAACCCGTCGGCCCGCGGCTCGAGGACCTCGAAGGAGTCCACGTCGGTCTGCTCCTGGGTGGCGTCCGTGCGGCCCGGGCGGAACGGGACCGTCACCTCGACGCCGGCGTCCCGGGCGGCCTTCTCGACCGCTGCGGCACCGGCGAGCACGATGAGGTCGGCCAGCGAGATCTTCGCGCCACCGCCCTCGTTGAACTCGCGCCGGACGCCCTCGAGCGTCTCGAGCACGGTCGCGAGCTGCTCGGGCTGGTTGACCTCCCAGCTGCGCTGCGGCTCCAGGCGGACCCGGGCGCCGTTGGCGCCGCCCCGCTTGTCGGTCGAGCGGTAGCTCGCCGCCGAGGCCCAGGCGGTGCTGGCCAGCTGAGCGACCGAGAGGCCGGACTCGAGGACCTTGACCTTCAGCGCGGCGACGTCCGCATCGCCCACGAGCTCGTGGTCGACCGGCGGCACCGGGTCCTGCCACAGCTGCGGCTCGGGCACCCAGGGACCGAGGAACCGGCTGACCGGCCCCATGTCGCGGTGCAGCAGCTTGTACCAGGCCTTGGCATAGGCCGCGGCGAACTCGTCGGGGTTCTCCAGGAAGTGCCGCGAGATCTTGCCGTACGTCGGGTCGAAGCGCAGCGACAGGTCGGTCGTCAGCATCGTGGGCCGGTGCTTCTTCGACGGGTCGTGGGCGTCGGGGACGATCGGCTCGGCGTCCTTGGCGACCCACTGCTTCGCGCCACCGGGGCTCGTGGTGAGCTCCCACTCGTAGCCGAAGAGGATCTCGAAGAAGCGGTTGCTCCACTCGGTGGGCCGGTCGCTCCAGGTGACCTCGAGGCCGCTGGTGATCGTGTCGCCGGCCTTGCCGCTGCCGTAGCTGCTCAGCCAGCCGAGGCCCTGCGCCTCGAGCGGCGCCGCCTCCGGCTCCGGACCGACGTGGTCGTCGGCGATGCCGGCGCCGTGGGTCTTGCCGAAGGTGTGGCCGCCCGCGATCAGCGCCACGGTCTCCTCGTCGTTCATCGCCATCCGGGCGAAGGTCTCCCGGATGAAGTGGGCCGCGGCGAGCGGGTCGCCGCTGCCGCGCGGGCCCTCGGGGTTGACGTAGATCAGCCCCATCTCGGTCGCGCCGACCTCGGGCACCATCTCGCTGTCGCTGACGTAGCGTCCCTCGTCCAGCCAGGCGTCCTCCGGGCCCCAGACGACCTCGTCGGGCTCCCAGACGTCCTCGCGACCGAAGCCGAAGCCGAAGGTCTCGAACCCCATCGACTCCATCGCCACGTTGCCGGCGAGCACCAGCAGGTCGGCCCAGGAGATCTTCTGGCCGTACTTCTGCTTGACCGGCCACAGCAGCCGGCGGGCCTTGTCGAGGTTGGCGTTGTCGGGCCAGCTGTTGAGCGGGGCGAACCGCTGGGAGCCGTCGCCGGCGCCGCCGCGGCCGTCGGAGATCCGGTAGGTGCCGGCGGCGTGCCAGCTCAGCCGGACCATCAGGCCGCCGTAGTGCCCGAAGTCGGCCGGCCACCAGTCCTGCGAGGTCGTGAGCGTCTCGATGAGGTCGCGCTTGAGCGCCTCGACGTCGAGCTTCTCGAACTCGAGCGCGTAGTTGAAGTCCGCACCCAGCGGGTTGCCCTTGGGGGAGTGGGCGTGCAGCACCGACAGGTCGAGCTGGTTGGGCCACCAGTCCCTGTTCGAGCGCGGGCGGGCGGTCCCCTTGGGGGTCGGCGAGTCGATCGCGGGGTTCTCACTCTCGCTGCCGTGCGACGTCGCGGAGTCGTGGGCGACCGGGCATCCGGCCGCCTCCATGCGGTCGGCTCCCTGGGCGCTCGCGTGAGGAGCGTTGGGGTCCTGGTTGTCGGTCATCTGCTTCCTTCCGAAAGGTGCGTTCGGTGCTGGGTACGTGCGGTGGAGCAGTCGGGGCACCGGCCCCAGTAGGTGACCTCGGCCTCGTCGATGACGAAGCCGTGGTCCTCGGCTGCGGTGAGGCACGGCGTGTGGCCCACCGCGCAGTCGACGTCGGCGACGCTCCCACAGGAGCGGCACACGACGTGGTGGTGGTTGTCCCCGACCCGGGCCTCGTAGCGGGCGACCGAGCCCGAGGGCTGGATGCGCCGGACCAGGCCCGCCGAGGTCAACGCGCGGAGCACGTCGTACACCGCCTGGTGGGAGACCTCGCCGAGATCGGCGCGGACCGCACCGATGAGCGTGTCGGTGTCCGCGTGCGGGTGCTCGTGGACCGCGGCCAGCACGGCGACCCGGGGCCGGGTCACGCGCAGCGAGGCACTCCTGAGAATGCGCTCGAGGTCGGTGGTGGGGGACACCGTCGCAGTATCGGCCGTTTTCTTGAATGGATCAAGAATCTGCGGCCGGACGTGTCCCGGGAAGAGCAGAAGGTCCCGCCGGATCTCTCCGACGGGACCTTCTGGCTGCTGGTGTCCGAGGGGGGACTTGAACCCCCACGCCCTATACGGGCACTAGCACCTCAAGCTAGCGCGTCTGCCTATTCCGCCACCCGGACGAGCGGTCGAACTGTAGCAAAGGAGGGCCCGCGGAATCACATCGGGGACCACGACGCCCGCAGTGCCAGGATGGGGGCATGGCTGACGACTCGCGGGGACCTGGACCGGACGACATGCGTGCCGAGCACGACCCGGCCGGCGAGGTGGTGGAGCTGTGCCGGGAGCTGATCCGGATGGACACCTCCAACTACGGCGACGAGGACGGGCCCGGGGAGCGGAAGGCGGCCGAGTATGTCGCCACGCTGCTCGACGAGGTGGGGATCGAGGCGCAGCTGTACGAGTCCGAGCCGGGGCGCACGTCCGTGGTCGCCCACTGGGGCGGCAGCGGTGGCTCGCGGGGTGACGAGCGGGGCGGGCTGCTGCTGCACGGCCACCTCGACGTGGTCCCCGCGGCGGCCGAGGACTGGCAGGTCGACCCCTTCTCGGGCGAGGTGCGCGACGGCTACGTGTGGGGGCGGGGCGCGGTCGACATGAAGGACTTCGACGCGATGCTGCTCTCGGTGGTGCGGGCCCGCACGCGCGCCGGCCGGGTGCCGTCGCGTCCGGTCGTGCTCTGCTTCACCGCCGACGAGGAGGCCGGGGGCCACAAGGGCGCCCAGCACCTCGTCGACGAGCACCGCGGCGAGCTGGAGCACTGCACCGAGGCGGTCGGCGAGGTCGGCGGATTCAGCGCCACCGTCCGGGGCAGGCGGATGTACCTCATCGAGGCGGCCGAGAAGGGCATGGCGTGGATGCGGCTGACGGCCCGGGGCCGCGCCGGTCACGGCTCGATGATCAACCGCGACAACGCCGTCACGGAGCTGGCGGCCGCGGTCGCACGGATCGGCGCCCACGAGTGGCCGGTGCGGCTCACCCCGACCATGCGGACGCTGCTCGCCGCGGTGGGCGAGCTGGCCGGGACCGAGGCGACGCCGGAGAACGCCGAGAGCCTGGTCGAGGAGTTCGGCGGTGCCGCCCGGATGCTGGGCGCGGTGCTGCGCAACACCACCAACCCCACGATGCTCGCCGCGGGCTACAAGGTGAACGTGATCCCCACCGAGGCCACCGCGCACGTCGACGGCCGGTTCCTGCCCGGCTTCGAGGACGAGTTCTTCGACACCCTCGCCGAGCTGTGCGGCGAGCACATCGCGATCGACTACGTCTCGAACCAGCAGCCCTGGGAGACGCCGTACGACGGCGACCTGGTGGATGCGATGGGCCGCTCGCTGCTGGCGGAGGACCCCGAGGCGGTCGTCGCGCCGTACCTCATGAGCGGCGGCACCGACGCCAAGCACTTCAACCGGCTCGGGCTGCGGGCCTACGGCTTCGCCCCGCTGCGGCTGCCCGCCGACCTCGACTTCACCGCGCTGTTCCACGGTGTGGACGAGCGGGTGCCGGTCGACGCGCTGGAGTTCGGCGCCCGGGTCTTCGACCGGTTCCTGGACGAGGTCTGAATCGCGGCGCCTGAACCGGGGCCGGGTCCGGCCGCCACCCCGGGTCAGGCGGTGCGGACCGCCCGGATGATCCGTCGCCGGAGCACGACCCGTCGGGTGCCGTCGGGGGTGATGCGCACCCGGGCGAGCTCCCAGCCGCCGTGCTCGGCGCGCTCCACGAGGAGCTTGGTCACGACGTTGCGGGGGAACTCCCGGGAGAACGTCACCTTGTCGAACTCCCACTCCACGCCGTGGGAGAGCGGGCGTCGGTGGCCGTGGCGTGCGGTCATGCTCACTCTCCGGAGACGTCGTCGAGCGCGGCGACGATCTCGGCCGGCAGGGTCAGCTCCTCGACGGTCAACGCGCCCTTGAGCTGGGTGGCGGTCCGGGCGCCCACGACCGGTGCGGTGACGCCCGGGCGGTCGCGGACCCAGGCCAACGCCACCTCGATCGGGGCCCAGCCGAGCCCGTCGGCGGCGCGGGCGACCGCTTCGACGACCTGGGCGGGGCGCTCGGCGAGGTAGGGGTTGACGAAGCTCGCGAAGTGGGAGGAGGCGGCCCGGGAGTCCGAGGGGGTGCCGGTGCGGTACTTCCCGGTGAGCACCCCGCGGCCCAGCGGCGACCACGGCAGCACGCCGAGCCCCAGGGCGGCCGCCGCGGGCAGCACCTCGGCCTCCGCGGAGCGGTTGAGCAGGGAGTACTCCACCTGGGTGGAGGCGAGCACCGCCCGGCCGGGGACCGCACGCTGCCAGGTGGCGGCCTGGGCGGTCTGCCAGCCGGTGTAGTTGGAGACCCCGACGTACGACGCGCGACCGGAGGAGACCGCGAGGTCGAGCGCCGACAGCGTCTCCTCCAGCGGGGCGTCCTCGGACCAGACGTGCACCTGCCACAGGTCGACGTGGTCGGTGCCGAGCCGGCGCAGCGAGGCGTCCAGGGTGGTCAGCAGGTGCCCGCGGGAGGTGTCGTAGCGGCGACCGGCCCGTCCGGCGGTGACCCCGGCCTTCGTGGCGAGCACGACCTCGTCGCGGGCCACGACGTCGCCGACCAGGCTGCCGATCAGCTGCTCGGACGCGCCGCCGCCGTACCCCGCCGCGGTGTCGAGCAGGGTGCCGCCGGCCTCCACGAACGCGATCAGCTGGTCGCGCGCCTCGTGCTCGTCGGTGTCCCGACCCCACGTCATCGTGCCCAGGCCGAGTCGGGAGACCTTCAGGCCGGTGGCGCCCACGGACCGCTGCTGCATGCGCACAAGGTAGCCGTCGCGCCCGGACGGAGCGCCTGCGGCTCGCCGGTCGGGACCCTGCGTACTCTTGTGCGCGGCCTCACGCCCGCTCGTTGCTCACCCGTCACCCGACCCCCCGGAAAGCCCAGGCATGAACTACTTCGACGCCGTGATCCTCGGCATCGTGGAGGGGCTCACCGAGTTCCTTCCCGTCTCCAGCACCGGCCACCTGACCATCGCCGAGAAGATCCTGGGCCTGGACCTGGCGGACCCGGCGGTCACCGGCTTCACCGCGGTGATCCAGATGGGCGCGATCGCGGCGGTGATCCTCTACTTCGCCGGGGACATCTGGCGGATCATCAAGGCGTGGAGCCTGGGCCTGGTCAAGCCGGAGTACCGCGGCCAGGTCGACCACCGGCTGGGCTGGTACGTCATCGTCGGCACCATCCCTGTCGGCATCGCGGGCCTGCTGCTCAAGGACGTGATCACCGGGGACCTGCGGTCGCTGTGGGTGGTGGCCGCCGGCCTGATCGGGTGGAGCGCGGTCATGTGGTTCGCCGAGCGGTCGGCGCGCCAGGCGCGGGGCGAGAAGGAGCTGGGCATGGTCGACGCGATCGTGGTCGGCGTCGTGCAGGTCTTCGCGCTGGTCCCCGGCGTCTCGCGCTCCGGCGCGACCATCTCGGCGGGCCTGCTGCGGGGGCTGGACCGCGTCACCGCCACCCGGCTGAGCTTCTTCCTCTCGATCCCGGCGCTGCTGGCGGCCGGCCTGTTCGAGCTCAAGGACGCGCTGGGCGGTGACATCGGCCTGGGGGAGACCCTGGTCGGGACCGTGGTCTCGTTCATCGTCGCCTACGCCTCGATCGCGTGGCTGCTGCGGTTCGTCGCGCACCACTCGATCGCCTGGTTCGTCCCCTACCGCGTCGTGCTCGGCCTGCTGCTGCTGGTGCTGCTCGGCACCGGGGCGATGTCGGCGACCTGACCACCGCCGGCGGCGGCTACAGCCAGCCGGACTTCTTGAAGAACACCCACAGGCCGAGCGAGGTCAGCACCATCAGCGCCAGGGCGAACCAGTAGCCGAGGTCCCAGCGCAGCTCGGGCATGTGCTGGAAGTTCATCCCGTAGACCCCCGCGATGAGGGTGGGGGCCGCGACCAGGCCCACCCCGGCGGAGATCTTGCGCATGTCCTCGTTCTGCTGGATCGAGATCCGGGCCAGGTGGGCGTCGAAGGCGGTCGAGAGCAGGTTGTCCAGCGTGTCGACCGCCTCGGCGGCGCGGGCGAGGTGGTCGGCGACGTCGCGGAAGAACGGCGCGGACTCGGCGGCGATCCCGGGCACCGAGGCGTTCGCGAAGCGCTGCATCGGGTCGCGCAACGGCATGACCGCGCGACGCACCTCGGAGATCTCGCGCTTGAGCGTGTAGATCCGCTGCGAGTCGTTGGTGCGTCCGGGGGAGAACACCGACTCCTCGACCTCGTCGACGTCCTCCTCGAGCGAGGCGACGACCTCGGAGTAGCTGTCGACAACCGCGTCGCACACCGCGTAGACGACCGCGGACGGGCCGTGGTCGAGCACGGTCTGCTGCTCCTCGAGGTGCCGGCGGGCGGGGTGCAGGTCGGTGCCGGTGCCGTGGCGGACCGAGACGATGAAGTGCGGACCGACGAACAGGTTGACCTCCCCGGTCTCGACGGCGTCGTCCTCGTCGACGTACCAGAGCGTCTTCAAGACCATGAACAGCGAGTCGTCGTAGCGCTCGAGCTTGGGGCGCTGGTGGGCCTTCACGGCGTCCTCGACCGCCAGCGGATGCAGGCCGAAGGCCTCGGCGACCTCGCTGAGCTGTTCCTCACCCGGCTCGTGCAGGCCGAGCCAGACGAAGTCCCGCTCCCCGGTGGCCCGGGAGCGCAGCGTGCGCAGGTCCGAGACGTCGCACTCGGCGTCCACGCGGACGCCGTCGCGGTAGAGGGCGCTGTCGACGATCACGGGGTGACCCTAGTCCCACTACCCTCGGCTCCATGGCAACCGTGATCCTGGTGCGGCACGGCCGCAGCTCCGCCAACGCCGCGGGCGTCCTCGCCGGGCGGATGGGCGGCGTCAAGCTCGACGAGACCGGACACGCGCAGGCCGCCCGCGCCGCCGAGCGGATCTCCGAGGTGCGGCTCGCGGCCGTGGTCAGCAGCCCGCTGGAGCGGTGCCGGCAGACCGCGCGCACGATCATGGGGGCGCAGCCGGGGCCGCTGGAGGTGGCCACCGAGCGGGGCATCACCGAGTGCGACTACGGCGAGTGGCAGGGGCGCACCCTCAAGGAGCTGGCCCGGGAGAAGCTGTGGGCCACGGTGCAGAACCAGCCCTCGGCGGCGGCGTTCCCCGGCGGGGAGTCGCTGGGTGCGATGCAGGCGCGGTCCGTGGAGGCGGTACGCCGCCACGACGCCGCGGTGGAGGCCATGCACGGGGCGTCCGCGGTCTGGGTGGCGGTCAGCCACGGGGACATCATCAAGTCCGTCCTCGCCGACGCGCTGGGCATGCACCTGGACCTCTTCCAGCGGATCAACGTCGACCCGGCGTCGCTCTCGATCATCCGCTACACGCCGACGCGGCCCTACGTGCTCGCGACCAACACCCATGCCGGCGAGCTGGGCTGGCTGGCGCCGAGGAAGGGGCGCCGCGGCCGGCGCACGGACGACGCCGCCGTCGGCGGCGGAGCCGGACCGGACGGCCCCGCCGCCCCGCTTTCCGGCCGCCCCTAGGGTGTAGCCATGGCACCAGTCGTCCACGGATTCGACCCGCCGGAGCGCTTCGTCGCGGGCACGGTCGGCCCACCCGGCGCGCGCACGTTCTTCCTGCAGGCCCGCTCGGGCGCGCGGGTCGTGAGCATCGCCCTGGAGAAGCAGCAGGTGGCCGCGCTCGCCGAGCGGATGGACGAGCTGCTCGACGAGGTGATGGCCAGCGAGGTGAGCGAGGCGATGATCCCCGCCGTGGCCCCCCTCGGGCTCGAGGACAACGAGCCGCTCGAGCAGCCGATCGAGGAGGAGTTCCGGGCGGGCACGATGACGCTGTCGTGGGACCCCGCCGACGAGCGCGTCGTGGTCGAGGTCTTCCCGTTCACCGAGGCGGCGGTCCTCTCGCCCGACCAGGTCGACGAGGAGGTGGAGGAGCCGGAGCCCGACGAGGTCTTCCTGGTCCGCCTCCCCGCCGGCGCGGCCCGGGCCTTCGTCCAGCGGTCCGCGCAGGTCCTGGAGGCCGGCCGCCCCAGCTGCCCGTTCTGCGGCAACCCGATCGACCCCGACGGGCACCTGTGCGTGCGGGCCAACGGGTTCCGTCGCCGCGACCCGTGATCGACCCCGTGGTCGACCTCGTCGAGGACGACCTCGTCCTCGAGGGCCGCATCATGCCGGCGTCGAACGCCACGTTCGTCGGCACCATCGGCGAGGTCAGGGTCGTCTACAAGCCGGTCGCGGGGGAGCGGCCGCTGTGGGACTTCCCCGACGGCACGCTGGCGCACCGCGAGGTCGCGGCCTACCTGGTCGCCGTCGCGACCGGGTGGGACGTGGTGCCCGAGACCTGGCTGCGCGAGGGCCCGCACGGCCTCGGCATGGTGCAGCGGTGGCAGGAGCCCGACCCCGGCCAGGAGGCGGTGACGCTGGTCGCCGAGGGCGAGGTCCCCGACGGCTACCGCGCGGTCTTCGACGGCCTGGACGGACGCGACCGCCCCGTGACACTGGTGCACGAGGACTCCCCGGCGCTGCGGCGGATGGCGGTCTTCGACATCGTCGTCAACAACGCCGACCGCAAGGGCGGACACGTGCTGGAGATGGCGTCGGGCCACCGGTACGGCGTGGACCACGGCGTCACCTTCCACACCGACCACAAGCTGCGCACCGTGCTGTGGGGCTGGCTGGGGGAGCCGCTGACCGACGAGGAGGTGTCGGTGGTGGCGACGCTGCGCGCCGCGCTCGCCGGAGACCTGGGCGAGGCCCTCGGCTTCCACCTCACCGGGCCGGAGATCGAGGCGACCGCACGCCGCTGCGAGCGGCTGCTCGCGCGCGGCACGCTGCCCGCACCCCGGGGCGAGTGGCCGGCGATCCCCTGGCCGCCGTTCTGACCGACCATGCCCGTGCGGGGGATCGGCGCCCCGGTGGCTAGGCTTCCGGGCATGCGAGCGTGGCCGTCCCCGGACCTCCCGACCCTGCCCGTCCAGGGCCCCCCTGTCGTCGTCCACGACACCGCCACCGGCGAGAAGGTGACGACGCAGCCCGAGGGCCCGGCCCGGCTCTACGTCTGCGGGATCACGCCGTACGACGCCACCCACCTCGGCCACGCGGCGACGTACGTCGGGTTCGACCTGCTCAACCGGGCGTGGCGCAGCGCGGGCCACGACGTGGTCTACGTCCAGAACGTCACCGACGTCGACGACCCGCTGCTGGAGCGCGCGAACAAGGTAGGCACCGACTGGGTGGAGCTCGCCGAGCGTGAGACCGAGCTGTTCCGCCAGGACATGGCCGCGCTGCGGGTGCTGCCGCCCGCGCACTACATCGGCGCGGTCGAGGCGATCCCGCTCATCGTCCCGCTGATCGAGCGACTCGAGCGGCTCGGCGCGGTCTACCGGGTCGAGGACGACCTCTACTACTCGGTGACCGCGGACCCGGACTTCGGGGCCGTCTCCGGCTGGGACCGCGAGCAGATGCTGCGGGTCTTCCCCGAGCGCGGCGGCGACCCCGACCGCGACGGCAAGAAGGACCCGCTGGACTGCGTCGTCTGGCGCGGGGAGCGGCCCGGCGAGCCCGCGTGGGACAGCCCCTTCGGGCCCGGACGGCCCGGCTGGCACATCGAGTGCACCGCCATCGCGCTGGAGCACCTCGGCGCGACGTTCGACGTCCAGGGCGGCGGCAGCGACCTGGTCTTCCCGCACCACGAGATGGGCGCCGGCCACGCCCAGGTCGTCGACCCCGACCACCGGTTCGCGCGGGCCTACGCCCATGCCGGCATGGTCGCCTACGACGGCGAGAAGATGTCGAAGTCGCGGGGCAACCTCGTCTTCGTGTCCGCGCTCCGCCGCAGCGAGGTCGACCCGATGGCGATCCGTCTCGCGCTGCTACGGCACCACTACCGCTCGGACTGGGAGTGGACCGACGACCAGCTGTGGGCGGCGGTGGACACGCTCGCCCGGTGGCGCCGGGCCCTGTCCCTGGGGGCCGGGGCCCCGGCCGCGCCGGTGGTCACCGAGGTGCTCGCCGCCGTGGCCGACGACCTCGACGCGCCGCGGGCGGTGGCCGCGGTGGACGCCTGGGCGGCGGCGACGCTCGGCACCGACGGGCTCGCCGACACCAGCGACCCGGACGCCGCGGTCGCGGTGCACCGTGCGCTGGACGCGGCACTCGGCCTGGCGCTCTGACGGGCTCTGCTAGGGCTCGTCCTGGCGCCGCTTGAGGTAGCGCTCGAACTCGCGGGCGATCGCCTCGCCGGAGGCCTCCGGCAGGTCCGTGGTGTCCCGCGTCTCCTCCAAGGAGCGGACGTAGTCGGCGACGTCCTCGTCCTCCTCGGCCAGCTCGTCCACGCCACGCTCCCAGGCGCGTGCGTCCTCGGGCAGGTCGCCCAGCGGGATGCTGACCTCGAGGAGGTCCTCCAGCTGGCCCAGCAGGGCCAGCGTGGCCTTGGGGCACGGGGGCTGCGCGACGTAGTGGGGCACCGCGGCCCAGTAGGACACCGCCGGCACGTCCAGCCGCACGCAGGCGTCCTGGAACACCCCGACGATGCCCGTGGGCCCCTCGTAGGAGGACTGCTCCAGCTTCAGCCGGTCGACCAGGTCCGGCTCGGTCGCGGTCCCGGTCACCGGGATGGGGCGGGTGTGCGGGGTGTCGGCGAGCAGCGCGCCCAGCGAGACCACCAGCTGGGCCCCCAGCTCGTCGCAGGCGGCGAGCAGCTCGGCGCAGAACTGGCGCCAGCGCATGTTCGGCTCGATCCCGCGGATGAGGATCACGTCCCGGTCGAGGTCCGGGGGAGAGGCGATCGCGATCTGGGTGCTGGGCCAGGTGAGCCGCCGGTGCCCGAACTCGTCGCTGCCGACGACGGGTCGGTTGACCTGGAAGTCGTAGAACTCCTCGGGGTCCACCGCGCCGACGACCCGGGCGCCCCAGACCTTGATCAGGTGGTCAACCAGGGCCGAGGCGGCCTCGCCGGCGTCGTTCCAGCCCTCGAAGGCGGCGATCACCAGCGGGTCCACCAGCTCGGGTGCGTCGTCGATCTCGATCACCCCTCCAGCCTAGTCACCGAGGGTGCGGATGCCGCGCCGGCGCGGCCCCCTACCGCGCTTCGGGGATTTCGTCCGGCACCGCACGCGGTGTCACGATTCTTGACGGTCACCATGTGAACAAGCCATCCACTGCGTGGACACGCTCCTACGCTGGAGAGGTGGCCCCGCTGCTGCCCGGCCCGGGCGGAGCTGGTGCCCGCGAGAGGAGAGCCCGTGACCACAGCGTCGTCGTCCCTGCAGCCGGACCGCACCGAGGAGCTGCGGTCGCTGCTGCGTGAGCGCATCCTCGTGCTCGACGGCGCCATGGGCACCCTGATCCAGGGCTACCAGCCCGGCGAGGCGGAGTTCCGCGGGGACCGCTTCGCGGACTGGACTCGGGACGTGAAGGGCAACAGCGACCTGCTGAACCTCACCCAGCCCGAGATGATCCGCACCATTCACCGCCGTTACCTCGAGTCCGGTGCGGACATCGTCGAGACGAACACCTTCACCGCGACCTCGATCGCCCAGGCCGACTACGGCATGGAGGGGCTCGCTCACGAGCTCAACGTGGCGGGCGCCCGGCTGGCGCGCGAGGCCTGTGACGAGCTCTCCACGCCGGACCGGCCGCGGTTCGTCGCCGGCTCTCTGGGCCCGACCAACCGGACCGCGTCGATCTCCCCGGACGTCAACGACCCGGCCGCGCGCAACGTGTCCTTCACCGACCTCGTCGAGGCCTACCTGGAGCAGGCCCGGGGCCTGGTGGAGGGCGGCGCCGACCTGCTGCTGGTCGAGACGATCTTCGACACGCTCAACGCCAAGGCCGCGATCTTCGCCCTGGAGACGCTCTTCGAGGAGCACGACCGGCGCTGGCCGGTGGTGATCTCGGGCACGATCACCGACGCCTCCGGCCGCACGCTGTCCGGCCAGGTGACCGAGGCGTTCTGGAACTCGGTGCGCCACGTGCGGCCGCTGGCGATCGGGCTGAACTGCGCCCTCGGTGCCGCGGACCTGCGCCCCTACGTCGCCGAGCTCGGCCGGCTCGCCGACACCTTCGTCTCCGCCCACCCGAACGCCGGCCTGCCGAACGCGTTCGGGGAGTACGACGAGTCGCCGGAGCAGATGGCCGCCACGCTGGGCGAGTTCGCCACTTCGGGCCTGGTGAACATCCTCGGCGGCTGCTGCGGCACCACGCCGGCGCACATCGAGGCGATCGCCGCCGCCGCGCGGGCCGCGACCCCGCGGGAGCCGGCGGCGCCGCGACCGGGCATGCACCTGGCCGGGCTGGAGCCGGTGACGATCACCGACGAGAGCCTCTTCGTCAACGTCGGCGAGCGCACCAACATCACCGGGTCCGCGCGGTTCCGCAACCTGATCAAGGCCGGGGACTACGACACCGCGCTGACCGTCGCCGCCCAGCAGGTGGAGAGCGGCGCCCAGGTCATCGACGTCAACATGGACGAGGGCATGATCGACGGCGTCGCGGCCATGGACCGGTTCTTGAAGCTGGTCGCCAGCGAGCCCGACATCAGCCGGGTGCCGGTGATGGTCGACTCCTCCAAGTGGGAGGTCATCGAGGCCGGGCTGCGCTGCGTGCAGGGCAAGCCCATCGTCAACTCGATCTCCATGAAGGAGGGCGAGGAGAAGTTCATCGAGCAGGCGACGCTGTGCCGCAAGTACGGTGCCGCGGCCGTCGTGATGGCCTTCGACGAGGACGGCCAGGCCGACAACCTCCAGCGCCGCAAGGCGATCTGCGAGCGGGCCTACCGGATCCTGGTGGACCGGGTGGGCTTCCCGCCCGAGGACATCATCTTCGACCCCAACGTCTTCGCGGTCGCGACCGGCATCGAGGAGCACGCGTCGTACGGCCGGGACTTCATCGAGGCCACCCGCTGGATCAAGGAGAACCTGCCCGGCGCGCTGGTCAGCGGCGGCATCTCCAACGTCAGCTTCTCCTTCCGCGGCAACAACCCGGTCCGCGAGGCGATCCACGCGGTGTTCCTGTTCCACGCCATCAGGGCGGGCCTGGACATGGGTATCGTCAACGCGGGCGCGCTCGCGGTCTACGACGAGGTCGAGCCCGAGCTGCGCGAGCGGATCGAGGACGTCGTGCTCAACCGCCGCCCCGACGCCGCCGAGCGGCTGCTCGAGATCGCCGAGGCGCACAACCGCGCCGACGCCGACGTCGAGGCGACCGAGGAGGAGTGGCGCGCGCTGCCCCTGGGGGAGCGGATCACCCACGCGCTGGTCAAGGGCATCGACGCCCACGTCGAGAGCGACACCGAGCAGCTGCGCGCCGAGATCGCCGAGCGCGGCGGCCGTCCCATCGAGGTCATCGAGGGCCCGCTGATGGACGGCATGAACGTCGTCGGCGACCTGTTCGGCGCCGGCAAGATGTTCCTGCCCCAGGTGGTGAAGTCCGCCCGGGTGATGAAGAAGGCGGTCGCCTACCTGATCCCCTTCATCGAGCAGGAGAAGCTCGACAACCCCGAGTACGCGACCGCCAAGGACACCAACGGCACCATCGTGATGGCCACGGTCAAGGGCGACGTGCACGACATCGGCAAGAACATCGTCGGCGTGGTCCTGCAGTGCAACAACTACGAGGTCATCGACCTCGGGGTGATGGTGCCCGCCCAGAAGATCCTCGACACGGCCGTCGAGATCGGGGCGGACGCCGTGGGCCTGTCCGGCCTGATCACGCCCTCGCTGGACGAGATGGTCAACGTCGCCTCCGAGATGCAGCGCCGCGGCCTCGAGATCCCGCTGATGATCGGAGGCGCCACCACCTCCCGGGCGCACACCGCGGTCAAGGTCGACGGGAAGTACGACGGGGCCGTGGTCTGGGTGAAGGACGCCTCCCGGTCGGTGCCCACGCTGGCGGCCCTGCTCAGCGACACGCAGCGGCCGAAGCTGCTCGCCGACCTCAAGGACGACTACGACGCCCTGCGGGCCCGGCACGCGGCCAAGAACGACCGGCCGATGGTCTCCCTGGAGCAGGCCCGCGCCAACCGGACCCCGATCTCGTGGGACGGCTACCAGCCGCCCGCGCCCAGGAGCCCGGGCGTCCACGTTCTCGCGGACTACGACCTCGCCGAGCTGCGCGACTACATCGACTGGCAGCCGTTCTTCAACGCCTGGGAGATGAAGGGCCGGTTCCCCGACATCCTCCACAACCCGACCACCGGCGAGACGGCGCGCGCCCTCTACGACGACGCGCAGGCGATGCTGGACCGGATCGTCGCGGAGAAGTGGCTGACCGCGAACGGCGTGTTCGGGTTCTTCCCCGCGAGCGCCGTGGGCGACGACGTCGAGCTCTACACCGACGAGACCCGCACCGAGGTGCTGACCACCCTGCACAACCTGCGCCAGCAGGGGGAGCACCGCGACGGGGTCCCGAACCGCTCCCTCGGCGACTTCGTCGCGCCCCGCGAGACCGGTCTGCCCGACCACGTGGGCGCCTTCGCCGTCACGGCGGGGCTCGGGGCCGAGGACCGCATCCGCGCGTTCAAGGCCGAGACCGACGACTACTCCGCGATCCTGCTGGAGGCGCTGGCCGACCGGCTCGCCGAGGCGTTCGCGGAGCGGCTGCACCAGCGGGTCCGCACGGAGTTCTGGGGCCACGAGCCCGACGAGCAGCTCGACAACGAGGACCTGATCGCCGAGAAGTACCACGGCATCCGACCCGCGCCCGGCTACCCGGCCTGCCCCGAGCACACCGAGAAGCAGACCCTCTGGCAGCTCCTCGATGTCTCGGCCGCCACCGGCATCGAGCTCACCGACGGCATGGCGATGTGGCCCGGGGCCGCGGTGTCCGGCTGGTACTTCAGCCACCCGCAGGCGCAGTACTTCGTGGTCGGCCGGCTCGGGCGCGACCAGGTCGCGGACTACGCCGTACGCAAGGGGTGGACGCTCGCGGAGGCCGAGCGCTGGCTCTCCTCGAACCTCGGCTACGACCCGGAGGACTGACCCATCCGGGGGCCCGGTGACCGGGCCCCCGGACGGGTCAGCCGATGCCGAGGTAGCTCTCCTGGACCCGGGGGTCCGCGAGCAGCTCGCCGGCCTTGCCGGACAGCACGATCCGGCCGGTCTCCAGGACGTAGGCACGCTCCGCGACGGTCAGCGCCGTGTCCACGTCCTGCTCGACCAGCAGGATCGACGTACCGTCGGCGGCGATGTCGGGCAGCCGCTCCGCGATCTCCTCGACCACGACCGGCGCCAGCCCCAGCGACAGCTCGTCGATCATCATCAGCTCGGGCCGACTCATCAGCCCACGCCCGATCGCGCACATCTGCTGCTCGCCGCCCGACATGCTGCCGGCCACCTGCCCGAGGCGCTCACCCAGCCGGGGGAACATCTCGACCACCCGGTCGATGTCGGTGTTCTTGACCCGCCAGCCACCCAGCCGCAGGTTGTCGCGGACCGTCAGGCCCGGGAACAACCGACGGCCCTCGGGGACGTGGGAGATGCCGAGGTCCACGATCTGCTCGATCGAGCGCCCCTGCACCGTGGTGCCGCGGAACGAGATCGAGCCGGCGGTCGTCGCCACCATCCCGGACAGCGCCCGGAGCAACGTGGTCTTCCCGGCGCCGTTCGGGCCGACCAGGGCGACGATCTCCTTCTCCTTGACGGTCAGGTCGATGTCCCACAGGACCTCGGCCCGGCCGTACCCGGCGCTGACTCCACTGACCTCAAGCATTGGCCCGCCCTTCCCGACGGTCGGCGTAGCGTTTACCGAGGTAGGCCTCGATGACCCGGGGGTCCGAGAGCACCGTGCGGGGATCGCCGGAGGTCAGGATCTGACCCTGGTGCAGCACCATCACCTGGTCGCTGACGGCGAGGATCGCCTTCATCACGTGCTCGACGACGATGACGGTCAGCCCCCGCTCCTTCAGGCCGAGGATCAGCTCCAGGCTCGGCTCGATCTCGCTGGGCCGCAGCCCCGCCATCACCTCGTCGAGCAGGAGCAGCTTCGGATCGAGCGCCAGGGCCTTGGCGAACTCCAGACGCCGGGCGTCGGCCACCGACAGCTCACCGGGGGCCCGGCCGCCGAGGTGCACGATCCCCACCTCTTCGAGCACCTGGTCGGCGCGTTCGAGCGCGCTGGCCATCCGCCCGCTGTGGGAGGGTCCGTAGAGCACACCGACCGCGACGTTCTCCCGCACCGTCATCCCGCGGAAGGGCTTGACGATCTGGAAGGTGCGCGCGACCCCGGCGTGCGCGATCGCCCACGGCTTGGCGCCGGTCATGTCCTTGCCGCCGATCAGCACCTTGCCCGAGCTGGGCTTGATGTGACCGGTGACCAGGTTGATGAAGGTGCTCTTGCCGGCCCCGTTCGGTCCGATCACGCCGAGGACCTGGCCGGCGGGAACGCCGAAGGACACGTCCGAGACGGCCTGGAGGCCGCCGAAACGTCGGCCGAGCCCCTGAGTCTCGAGCAGCGCGGTCACAGTCGGTACCTCCGAACGTTGGCCAGCAAGGAGTACTCACCCGTTCGCCGGGCCTCCCTGAAGTAGTTCACCGCGCCCTGGGGGATCAGGATGACCGCGATGATGATGATCACCCCGAGGATGAACGTGTGGGCGCTGGTGAAGTTCTGGCGCAGGTACTCCGAGAGGAACTGCAGCACGACCGCACCGAGCAGCGGCCCGAGGACCGTCCCGCTGCCGCCGATCACGACCATCACCACCATCAGCACGGTGATGTCGACGCTGAACAGCCGCTCGGGGAAGATCACCGCCTGCTGGAACGCGTAGGTCGCGCCGACCAGGCCGGTGATGAACCCCGACAGGCTGAACGCGGCGACCTTCGCCCAGGTGGTGTTGATCCCCATCGACGCCGCCGCGTCCTCGTCCTGGTTGATCGCGCGCAGGGCGAACCCGAACTTGTTGCGCGACACCAGGCCGCCGACCAGCACGGAGAGCGCCGCCAGCGCGAGGAACAGCAGGTAGAAGCCGTCGTTGCCGAGGTAGGCCGTGGGGGCCTGGTCCCCGACGGTCGGGATCGTGATCCCCGCGCCGCCACCGGTCAGGTCGGGCAGGTTCGTGACGACCTCCCGCATGCCTTCGGCGACCCCGAGGGTGGCGATCGCGAAGTAGTGCCCCTTGAGGCGGAGCAGCGGCAGGCCGATCACCGCGCCGAACAGCGCGGCGACGATCCCGCTGGCCACCAGGGCCGTCCAGAAGTTGACCTGCCAGTGCACCATCGCGACCGCGGTGAAGTAGCCGCCGATCCCGAAGAACACCACCTGACCGAAACAGGCGTAGCCGGTGAACCCGCCGATCAGGTTCCAGCCCTGGGCCAGGGCGACGAACATGAAGATCGCCGCGACGGTCCGCTCCTGGCCGACGTAGAGCTGGCTCTGGAGCACGAGCATGGCCACGAGCGCCAGGATGCCGAGGCCCCAGGGGCCCCACCGCCGCACCGGGCTCTGGGCCGCCGACGCGGCGGGTGCCGCCTCGGCTTCCGGGGACGTGACTGTCGTGGCCATCAGACCTCCACCCGCGCAGAGTAGTAGGCACGGCCCACCAGGCCGGAGGGCCGGAAGATCAGCACCACGACCAGGACCAGGAAGGCCAGGGCGTTGACCCAGGTGCCGGGCAGGTACAGCCCGGCCAGCGAGTCGACGAGGCCGATCACCAGGCCGCCGAGCAGGGCGCCGTACATGTTGCCGAGCCCGCCGAGCACCGCGATCACGAACGACAGCAGTGTGTAGCCGGCGGCGGCCGCGGGGCTGAACGTCCCGACGGTGCCGACCATCACCCCGGCGACCGCGGCCAGGGCGGCCGCGATCCCGAAGGTCAGCGCGTAGACGTGCCGGGAGCGGATGCCCATCAACCGGGCCGCCCCGCGGTCCATCCCGGTCGCCATGATCGACGTACCCACCCGGGTGCGGCTGACCAGGTAGACCAGCGCGACGGTCAGGAGCACGGCGACCCCGAAGGCCAGCAACCGGCCGACCGGGACCCGGACACTGCCCAGGTCCAGGCCGGTGCTGGCGTAGCCGGTGTGGATGCTGCGGTAGTTGCCGGAGAAGACGATGTTCATCCCCTGCACGATCAGCAGGTCGAGCCCGAAGGTCAGCAGCAGCGTGATGAAGATCGGGCCGTTGATGACCAGGTTGATCACGAACCGCTGGATGAGGTAGCCCAGCGCGAACAGCACCGCGGCGGACACGAACATGGCCAGGAACGGGTCCCAGCCCAGCTTGGTGTTCATCTCCCAGCCCACGTAGGCGCCGAGGATCACGAACGAGCCGTGCGCGAGGTTGACGACGTTCATCACGCCCCACACCAAGGAGAATCCGACAGCGATCAGTGCCAGAAGTCCACCCTGGAGGAGGCCGTAGAGCGCCGCCTGCAGGAACGGGGTCACTTGGTACCGGGCCAGATCATGTCGGCTTCGGCGTTCTCCTTGGGCCACACGGTGACGACCTTGCCGTCCTGGATCTGGATGACCGACATCGGCTTGTAGATGTTCTGGCCGGTCTCGTCGAACTTGATCTTGCCGAAGAACGACTCGGTGTCCAGCCCGGCCATCGAGTCACGGACCGCGTCGGCGTCGGTGCTGCCGGCGTCCTCTACGGCCAGCACCAGCGCCAGGCAGGCCGCGCTGGCCTCGGCGTCGTGGTAGTCCGGCGCGTGGCCGAACTCCTTCTCGATGTCGGCGGCGTAGTCCTTGGCGGTGCCGAAGTACTTGTCCTGACCCGCGGTGGTGTCGGTCCACTGGCTGGAGCCGAGCACGCCGTTGGCGGAGGCGCCGAGCGCCTTGGCGAAGTCCGGGGTGGGCGGGGCGACCGTCTCACCGAAGCCGGCGGGGGTGATGCCGAGCTCCTTGGACTGCTTGACGATCGCGACGCCCTCCTCGACGTGGACGGCGCCGATGATCACGTCGGGCTTCTTGCCCTTGATCTGGGTCAGCGCGGAGCTGACGTCGGTGCTCCCGGCCGGGAAGTACTCGGTGGGCAGCACCGTGTAGCCGAGCTTCTTGGCGGTGGCGGCGCCACCCTCGGCGCCGGTCTTCGAGAAGCCGTCGTCGGCGGAGAGGAACGCGATGGTCTTCGGCTTCGGAGAGGCCAGCTCGTCGATCGCCTTGACGATGGAGGCGGCGTACTCGGTGGCGGGGGAGAGCACCGCGAAGGTGCGGGTGTAGCCCTTGGAGAAGATCTCGTTGTTGGCGCCGGCGGAGTCAGCCATCACCTGGCCGTTGCGCTCGATCACCGCGGCCTGCGCCTCGACGTTCGCCGAGCCGTAGGAGCTCAGGATCAGCTTGATGCCCTGGTCGTTGAACTGGTCGGCGAGCTGGGCGGCCACGTCGGGGGTCGAGGTGTCGTCCTGGTACTTGATGGCGAGCTTGAGCTTCTTGTCACCCACGGTGACGCCGCCGGCCTCGTTCACCTTCTGCTGGCAGAGCTGGTAGCCCTCCTTGGTGAGCTGACCCTCGCGGGCCAGCGCTCCGGTCAGCGACAGCG
Source organism: Nocardioides panaciterrulae (assembly GCF_013409645.1). NCBI lineage: Bacteria > Bacillati > Actinomycetota > Actinomycetes > Propionibacteriales > Nocardioidaceae > Nocardioides > Nocardioides panaciterrulae. The sequence continues at coordinate 2,047,696 of NZ_JACCBG010000001.1, forward strand.
ACGCGCCCAGGGTCAGCGTGTCGGCATCGGTGCCACCGCCACCGGAGCTTCCCTTGGACCCGCAGGCCGTGGTGGTGGCTAGGGCGCAGACGGCAACTGCTGCCAGTGCCACACTCGTTTTGGACCTCATGACGTCACCTCTCGGGGGCCGGGCGAAAAAATTGTATACACTGTCTACAGTGATCCGGCCCACATGGCAAGCCTTTGGATATTGGATACGACCGCGAATTTTTTTTGCGGTCGCGCCGGGTCAGAGCGTGCTGTCGGCCGCGGCGCCGGTCATCGAGGCGACCAGCTCCGCGCGCCCGGCGAGGATGCTCGCCTCGATCGCGTTGTGCAGCAGGGCCGCGTCACCGGCCCGCAGTGCGTCGACGGTGGCGACCCGCCGCTGCTCGATGCCTCGGCGCGAGCCCAGCACGTGGGCGTGCATCCGGACGTAGGGCTCGACCAGGTTGAGCACTTGCACCACGAGCCGGACAGCGTGCCGCTGCTCGGACAGCTCGTAGATCCGCCGATGGAACCGGTAGTTCGCGCTGGACCACTCCTCCAGCTGCGAAGGTGCCAGCGCGATCATCGTCTGCACCAGGGCGTCGATGTCGTCGATGTCGCGACGCCCGACGTGGTCGATGATGTCGCCGGCCAGCGGTGGCTCCAGCCGCAGCCGCAGCCCGTAGAGCTCCTCGACCTCCTCGGGGCGGAGCTCGGTCACGACGGCTCCGAGGCCGGGCTTCATGATCACGAGCCCCTCCCCGGCCAGGGTGCGCAGGGCCTCTCGCAGCGGGATCCGGCTGACGCCGTACTGGCGGGCCAGCTCGTCCTGGTTCATCGCGTGGCCGGGCGGGATCGCCCGCTCGCGTACGGCGCGGCGCAGGGCACTCGCGATCTCGTCAGGACGCATTCGCCACCTCCGTGCGGTCAGAGCGTGCCGGCAGTAGGCAGATGGTCAGGGCCCCGACGGCCAGCAGCACCATCACGGTCCCGACCTCCCCGAGCCATCCGAAGGCACCGAAGAACACGCCGCCGACGAAACCCGCCAGCGCCGAACCCACGTGGTAGCCGAAGAGGTACATGGCCGAGGCCTGCGCGCGTTGTTGCCGGGCCCAGACGCCGACGAAGCCGCTGGCGACCGCGTGCGCCCCGAAGAAGCCGAACACCATCGCCGCGGTGCCGACCAGCACGACGGGCAGGAGGTTCGACAGGGACATCAGGGCGCCGACCGCCATGATCGCCAGGCCGAGCATCATCACCCCGCGCCGGCTCCGCCGGTCGGTGAGCCGGCCCATCCAGTTCGCGCTGAGCGTGCCGGACAGGTAGATCAAGAACACGAACGGGATCACCGTGTCGGGCAGGTTGAACGGGGAGTCGCCCAGCCGGTACTGCAGGTAGTTGTAGTAGGAGACCAGGCTGCCCATCAGGACGAAGCCGGTCGCGGCGAGCTTGAGGATCACCGGGTCGCGCAGCGGCGCCCGCATCGCGGCCAGTCGCTCGCCGAGCCGGCCGGGGGTGACCTCGAAGTTGCGGGAGGCCGGCAGCTGCAGCGCGACCCAGACCGTGCCGACCAGGCAGACGACCGCGGCGCAGACCATCGCCACCCGCCACGACGCGACGCCGGTGATCAGCCCGCCCGCGAGGCGGCCGGTCATCCCGCCCAGACCGGTGCCGCTGATGTAGAGCCCCATCGCGGTGCCGAGCCCCGACGGGTGGAACTCCTCGGCGACGTAGGCCATCGCCACCGCCGGGAAGCCGGCCAGGACCAGGCCGGTGAGCACTCGCAGGCCGAGCAGCGAGCCGAAGTTCGGGCTGGCGGCGGCCACCAGGGTCAGGCAGGACGCCGCGACCAGCGAGCCGATCAGCAACGGGCGCCGACCGCGGCCCTCGGACCAGGCGGCGGCCACGATCACCGCGAACGCCAGCGGTAGCGTCGTCAAGGACAGGGTCAGGCTGGCGGAGGCGGGGGAGACCGAGAAGTCGTTGCTGATCGCCGGCAGCAGGCCCTGGACGATGTAGAGCATCGCGAACGTCAAGAAGCCGGCCACGAAGATGACCAGACTGGCCCGTCGGTACTCTGGCGTGCCCTTCAACAACGTCCCGGATGTCAGGTCGGCCACGGCGGCACCTCCAGGACCTAGTGTATACATCGCATACGGGCGCCAGGGCGATATTCGGGACTAAATGTGTGCACAGGAGGACAGGTGGACTCGCTCACCGGAACCGGTGCGTCCGGAGGCCCTGCCGGGCCGTTGGCCGGGTTGGTGGTCGCCGACTTCAGCAGGGTGCTGGCCGGGCCGTACGCCACGATGCTGCTCGGCGACCTGGGCGCGACGGTGATCAAGGTCGAGGCCCCGCACGGTGACGACACCCGGCACTGGGGACCGCCGTGGACCGCCGACGGCGACAGCACCTACTTCTTGTCGGTGAACCGCAACAAGCGCAGCGTCGTGCTCGACCTGTCCCGCCCCGAGGACCACCGCCGGGCGCTGCGCCTGGTCGGCCGGGCCGACGTGGTCGTGCAGAACCTGCGCCTGGCCAGCCTGCAACGACTCGGCCTCGACTACGACGCCGTACGCACCGACAACCCGGGCCTGATCTACTGCTCGATCACCGGGTTCGGATCGGCGGCCGGCGCCGCCCTGCCCGGCTACGACCTGGTCGTCCAGGCCGTGTCCGGCCTGATGAGCCTGACCGGACCGGACCCGGCGACCCCGACCAAGACCGGGATCGCCACCGCTGACGTGCTCACCGGACTGCATGCCGCCCTCGGCATCCTGGCGGCGCTGAACGCGCGCCGCGACACCGGGGAGGGGCAGCTGGTCGAGGTGAACCTGATGTCGTCGATGCTCTCGGGCCTGGTGAACTTCGGCGGCGCCTACGCGCTGACCGGCGACGTGGCGCACGGGATGGGCATCCGGCACCCCGGCATCTGCCCCTACGAGCCGTTCGAGACCAAGGACCGGCTGCTGGTGGTCGCGGCAGCCAACGACCGGCTGTTCGCCCTGCTGTGCGAGCGGCTGGGACTCGACGAGCTCGTGACCGACCCCCGGTTCCGCACCAACGGGGACCGGGTCGCGCACCGTGACGAGCTCGGCCTCCTGCTCGGCGAGGTGCTTCGCACGCGTACTGCGGACGAGTGGTTCACGTTGCTGACCGACGCCGGTGTCCCGTGCGGCCCGATCAACGACGTCGCCCAGGGGATGGAGCTGGGTGCCTCGCTGGGCCTGGCCCCGATCGTCGACGTGGACGGGTCCGCCCAGGTGGCGCACCCGGTGCGGCTCTCGGCCACCCCGGCCACCTACCGGCACGCGCCCCCCGCGCTCGGGTCGGATCAGGAGGTCTTGGCCTGGCTGGACCAGGAGACCGCGCCATGACCGCGAGCTTCAAGCGACCGCCGACCGCGCAGGAGGCGGTGCTCACCGAGGTGCGCAGCCTGATCGCCACCGGGCGGATGCGGCCCGGCGAGCAGATCGTCCAGGAGGCGCTGGCGCTGGAGCTCGGGGTGAGCCGGGTCCCGTTGCGGGAGGCGCTGAAGATCCTCGAGGGGGAGGGTCAGGTGACCTATGTGGCGCACCGCGGCTACTTCGTGGCCCTGCTGTCGCTCGCGGACCTGCTCGAGGTCTATCGGATGCGGGAGATCCTCGAGGCCGAGGCGGTCTCGATCGCGATCCCGCTGATGACCGCCGAGGACATCGACCGGTTCGAGGAGGCCGCCCTCGACGTCGAGCAGGCCTCCGCGGACGAGGACCTGACCACGATGGCCAAGGCGAACCGGCGGTTCCATGCCACCCTGATCGAGGCGTGCGCGCTGCCGCGGATGGTGCGGATCATCCGGCAGCTCTGGGACGCCACCGAGGTGTACCGCGCGGTGTACTACGCCGAGGAACCGAACCGGGCCCGGGTCCTCGACGAGCACCGTCGGATGGTCGCGGCGGTCAAGGCCGGCGACGTGGAGGAGACGTTGATGATGCTCGACGTGCACCGGCAGCACGCGATCGTGGCGCTCCGCCCGGTGCTCGAGGCCAACGCCGCGACCTGAGCTCAGGTCACCCGGAAGACCCGCAGCTGCAAGGCCAGGGTGGCGTAGTAGCCGACCAGCGTGGTGAGCTCGAAGACGGTCTGGGGGCCGACGGTCTCGGCCCAGGTCGCCCAGCTGTCGTCGTCGACGTCCCCCTCGACCATCGCCCGGGCCAGGTGCGCGCACGCCCGCTCCTCGGCGTCCGCCAGCTCGGGGACCTCGCCGGCCCGGATCCGGGCCATCTCCTGATCGGTGAGGCCGACGGCGGCGCCGACGCTCTCGTGCGCCGCGCGTTCGAAGGCGGAGTCCCAGTGCGCGGCCACGGTGAGGATCGCGATCTCCCGGGTCCGCGCCGACAGTGCGGTGCGGTAGCGGACCGCGGCACCGACCTCCTGCAACGCCTGACCGAGGCCGGGGGAGAGCAGCAGCGCGTTGAAGGGCCCGAGCAGCGCGCCGTCGGGGCGGGTGAGCGCGAAGTGCTGCGGCCCCTGGGCGCGGGGGCCCTCGGCGATGCTCTTGTAGAGCGCGCGCTGCTCCTCGTCGAGGTCGGTCGGGGGGATCGGTTCGAGCCGGCTCATCTTCCACCTTCCGGGAGGCGCACGTGGCGTCCGACCTAGGAGTCACTGTCCTGGTTCGCTCTGCGGTCACCGGGCAGCGAGCTGCTGAGGCGGGCCCCGCTCCAGACACCGTCCAGGACCAGTCGTCGGACCACGCGCACCATCTCAGACGCCACGGCCTCGACCGGCGTCGGGGTGCGACCGCTTCGCTGCAGGCCCAGGACGACCTGGCGCGTGATGTGGGGATCGCGCAGGGGCGCCCCCGTCAGGATCCCGCTCTCGACGTCATGGCGGACCCCGGCCGCGGGCAGCATGGACCAGCCGTGGCCCGCCTGTACGAGCGTCTTCTGGAGCTGCAACGAGTTGACCTCGGCGACGATCCGCGGCTGGACGTCGATCGTCGCCCTGGCCTGGTCGATCAAGGAACGCAGGCCGTGCCCCGAGACGGGCAGCACGAAGGGATGCTCGAGCACCGTCCGACACTTCACCGGGACCTCGGGAGTGAGGCCGCTGCCGGGTGGAGCGACGGCCCAGAGCTCCTCCTCGACCAGCGGGGTGACTGCCAAGGACGGGGAGGAATCGAGGTTGTAGAGCAAGGAGAGGTCGGCGTCCCCGAGGTCGAGCCATTCCTGCAGATGGCCCGAGTAGGCGGTCACCAGCCGGAGCTCGATGCCGGGGTGATGCTGGTCCAGCGCTCGCACCAGCGGCTCGGCCAGGATCTCGACCACGCTCTCGAGCAGCCCAGCGTGACCACGCCCCGCACCCCGCCCGGGTCGGGCCGGATCTCGGCCCGGGCCCGGTCGAGCTCCAGAAGGACTCGGCGGGCACGCTCGACGAAGAGCGCGCCTTCAGGTGTCGGTGTCATGCCTGAGGCGACCCGGCGGAACAGCGAGACCCCGAGCTCGTCCTCCAGTGAGCGGATCTGCCGGGTGACGGAGGGCTGAACCAGGTGCAGGAGACGGGCGGCCTTGGTGATGCTGCCGACCTCCGCGACCGTGACCAACGCGGTCAGCTGCTTGAGGTCCATGTGCCTCCGTGGCATGCGAACGGGTGATGCGGGCATCAGGAATCGCTATTTTACATGGGTCCGTATCAGCGTTGAAGATGACTGTTCGGAGCCGACGCACCAAGTGTCGCCGCCCGCCGAGGAGAGGCTGATCGTGCTGGATGCGAAGGAACTCGAGCTCGACGCCGAGGAGACCGCGATCGTCGAGCTGGTCCGGGACTTCGTGGATCGCGAGGTCCGTCCCGTGGTCCAGGAGCTCGACCACGGCAACGTCTACCCCGAGAAGCTGATCGACCAGATGAAGGAGCTGGGCATCTTCGGCCTGGCGGTCCCGGAACCTTGGGGCGAGGTCAGCGTGTCCGCTCCCTGCTACGCGGCCGTCACCGAAGAGCTCGCTCGCGGCTGGATGAGCCTGGCCGGCGCGATGGGTGGCCACACGGTCGTGGCGAAGCTGCTCGTGGCCTACGGCAGCGCGGAGCAGAAGGACCGTTACCTGCCCAGGATGGCGACCGGCGAGATCCGCGCCACCATGGCGCTGACCGAACCGGGCGGTGGCTCCGACCTCCAGGCCATGCGGACCACGGCTCGACGGGACGGAGACGACTATGTCGTCAACGGCTCGAAGACCTGGATCACCAATGCCCGCCGCTCCCAGCTCGTGGCGCTCCTGTGCCGCACCGACCCCGAAGCGCAGCCGGCTCACCGGGGCATCAGCATCCTCCTCGTCGAGAAGGGGCCGGGCTTCGAGATCTCACGCGACCTTCCCAAGCTGGGGTACAAGGGCGTGGAGAGCTGCGAGCTGTCCTTCGAAGACTTCCGGACCCCCGTCGGGAACCTGCTCGGCGAGCGGGAGGGTCAGGGCTTCGCCCAGATGATGCGCGGGCTCGAGATCGGTCGGATCCAGGTCGCGTGCCGCGCGCTCGGCGTCGGCAGGGCGGCCCTCGAGGATTCACTGGCCTACGCCCAGGAGCGCGAGAGCTTCGGCAAGCCGATCTGGCAGCACCAGTCGGTCGGCAACTACCTCGCCGACATGGCCACCTCCCTCACCGCCGCCCGACAGCTGGTGATGTACGCCGCTCGGCGCTACGAGTCGGGTCAGCGCGCCGACCTCGAAGCCGGCATGGCCAAGCTCTTCGCCTCGGAGACGGCCATGAAGATCGCGCTGGACGCGGTCCGGATCCACGGCGGGTACGGCTACAGCACGGAGTTCGACGTCGAGCGCTACTTCCGCGACGCGCCGCTGATGATCGTCGGGGAGGGCACCAACGAGATCCAGCGGAACGTGATCGCCCGCCAGCTGGTCAAGCGCCACCCCGTCCGCTCGTGAGCGTGCGGACGGCGGTCACGTGGCTGTTCGTGCCGGGCAGCCGGCCCGACCGTTTCGCGCGGGCGGCCGGGTCCGGCGCCGACGAGGTCATCGTCGACCTCGAGGACGCGGTTGCCGCCGAGGCCAAGTCGGCGGCCCGCGATCGTGTGGCGTCATGGCTCGGCGGCCCCGGGTCCGGCTGGGTCCGGATCAACGGTGCGGGCACCCCTTGGCACGAGAGTGACCTGGCCGCGATAGGCGGCCGCGACGGTCTGCGTGGCGTGGTGGTCCCGAAGGCGGAGGACCCGGTGTCGCTGCGAGCCGTCCGCGAGGCGCTTCCTGAAGGCGTCCCTGTGCTGGCGCTGGTCGAGACCGCGCTCGGCATCCACCTGGCCACCGAGCTGGCATGCAGCGGCGCGGTGGACCGGCTCGCCTTCGGCGCGATCGACTTCGCCTTGGACATCGGGGCCGAGGAGAGCGACGAGGCGCTGCTGTTCGCCCGCAGCGCCCTGGTGGTCGCCTCCCGGGTCGGTTCGCTGCCTCCCCCCGTGGACGGTGTCACGGTTTCGACGACGGTGGACTCCGAGTCGCACCGGGCTGCGGCTCGCGCACAGGGGCTCGGCTTCGGCGGCAAGCTCTGCATCCACCCGCGCCAGGTCCGGCCGGTGGCGGAGGGATTCCAGCCGACTCCGGCGCAGATCGCGTGGGCCACCCGCGTGCTGCAGGCGACGAGCGGCGACGCCGCGGGCGCCACTGGCCAGGGTGCCGTCAGCGTCGACGGCCACATGGTCGACCGGCCCGTGATCCTGCGGGCGCAGTCCATCGTCGCCAGAGCCCGATCCGGGTCTGCCGGATGACGGCCACGACCTCACAGCCACTCCACGACAAGGAGACGCACGTGCTACCTCTCGAGGGCATCACCGTGATCGCGCTGGAGCACGCGGTCGCGGCTCCGTTCGCCACCCGGCACCTCGCCGACCTCGGAGCGCGCGTCATCAAGGTCGAACGCCCGGGGGTAGGTGACTTCGCCCGCGAGTACGACCGAAGCGTTCACGGCGAGGCCAGCTACTTCGTCTGGCTGAACCGCGGCAAGGAGAGCATCGAGCTCGATCTGAAGTCCGACGTCGATCGGGAGCTGCTCCTCACGATGCTGGACGACGCGGACGTGCTGGTGCAGAACCTGTTGCCGGGCGCGGTCGAGCGGCTCGGACTGGATGCCCCCACCCTGCGGGCCAGGCGGCCGGAGCTGATCCACTGCTCGATCTCCGGCTACGGTCCTGACGGTCCCTACTCGGACAAGAAGGCCTACGACCTGCTCGTGCAGTGCGAGTCGGGGCTGCTCAGCACCACCGGGACCCCGGAGGAGCCGGCCAAGGTCGGTGTCTCCGTCGTGGACATCGCCACGGGCATGTACGCGTTCTCGGGCATCCTGGCCGCACTGTACGAGCGTGAACGCACCGGGACGGGCGCAACGATGAGCGTGGCCATGCTCGACGCGGTCGGCGAGTGGATGATGCAGCCCACCTACTTGAGCGTGTACGGCGAGAAGCCGTTCCGGCGGACCGGCGCCCGGCACGCCTCGATCGCTCCCTACGGGCCCTACCGCTGTGCCGACGGCACGGTGTTCCTCGGCGTGCAGAGCGACCGGGAGTGGGCTCTCCTCTGCCGTGAGATCCTCCGCCGCCCCGAACTGGTCGACGATCCGCGGTGTGCACGCAACACCGAGCGCGTCGCACACAACGAGATGATCACCGAGGTCATCGAGAAGGCCCTCGCCGATCAGCCGGTCGACGAGGTGGTGCGCGCCCTCGAGCTCTGCGGCCTGGCGTGTGCGCGGATGCGGACGCCACACGAGTTCTTCGACCATCCCCAGCTCGCCGCCCGCGACCGTTGGCGCGAGGTCGGGTCTCCCGGCGGACGGATCCGCGCTCTGCTCCCGCCGGTCACGGTCGAGGGCCAGGAGGCGGCGATGGGCGATGTCCCGCGTCTCGGACAGCATTCGGCGGCACTCCGTCGCGAGTTCGGTCCGGCGACGTCGGCGGGGACGGCAGAGGCGCGGTCCGGGAGCGAGGTGCGGTGAGCGACATGGTCGAACGCACCGAGCTCCTCGCCCCCGAGCCGGCGATCGCGTTGGCGGGCCTGCTGGACGTCCCGCTGCCCGATCTCGGCGCCGGCGACGGACTGCCGCTCACCTGGCACTGGGTCTACCTGCTCGAGCGCCCGCTGCAGCGCGATCTCGGACCGGACGGCCATCCGGTCCGCAACGCCGTACCCGAACCCCCGGGTCCGGGTCTCCGACGGATGTGGGCAGGCGGGGCGGTGCGCAGCCTGGCGCCGCTGCGCGTGGGGGAGCAGACCACGAGGCGCAGCAGGGTGCTGACCACCACGGAGAAGCAGGGCCGCACCGGTCGCCTCACGTTCGTCACGGTCGGCCACTCGATCCTCCAGCGCGGCGAGACCGTGATCGAAGAGCGTCAGGACATCCTCTACCGCGACCTCTCTCGCGGCCCCTCTCGCGACGGGGAGACGGGATCGACGGGGGGCTCCCGGGACGCCGCCCCGGGTGCCGTCGTGGAGCCCGGTCCGGGGGAGTGGTCCGTCCCGGTCAGCCCGACGCTGTTGTTCCGCTTCTCGGCGCTGACCTACAACGGGCACCGCATCCACTACGACCGGGAGTACGCCCGCGACCAGGAGGGGTACCCGGGGCTGGTGGTGCACGGCCCCCTCCAGGCCATGGCGATGGCGGAGGCGGCACGGGCACGCGGTGTCAGGACGCGACCGGGAGTCGCCTTGGAGTACCGGCTCGTCGCCCCACTGTTCGACGACCAGGGCCTGATCGCGGGGGTCGCCGACGAGGGCGAGGAGCTGGCGACGTCCGTCCGCGACGCCTGGGGGCGCCGGACGGCGCAGGGCCGGATGAAGCGCCCCAGCGCCGACTAGCTCTCGATGGACTGGTCGCGCCGTACCGAGAGGTGAACCGGTTCAAGGCCCGCGATGAGACAGGACAGGGCGAGCTCGAAGCTCTCCACGTCGATCTCCTCGGCGTGCTCGCGGATCAGGTGCGCCTGGATCAGGCTGGGGTAGCGATCGAGGTACACCCGGGTGTCATCGGCGAACCCGCTTCCGAAGGGGGTCGTCGACGCGCCGATCACGAGGTACTTGACGGACGCGGCGATCATCGTGGCGTACCGGGGGGGCCAGCCGTGGCGCAGCAGGCCGCCGTGCACTCCATCGGCCATCGACAGGAAGTCTGCCCGCTCACCGGTACCCGCCGCCACGACCGGAGCCGCGTTCGGGTGCGCACGGAGTGCGTCGCGATAGGAACGCCCCCACGTGCGCAGGCCGTGCTGCCAGCTGACCGCGAAGCCCGTGGTGTCCACCCGGCGCATCAGCAGGTCGGCCACCGCATCGAGGACGGCGTCCTTGTTGGGCACGTGGGAGTAGAGGGACGCCGCCTGGACGCCGAGCTCCCCGGCCAATCGGCGCATCGATAGTGCGGACAGGCCTTCCGCGTCGATCAGCTCCAGGGCGGTGTCACGGATCCGATCCTTGCTGAGCAGGGGCACCGTGGGCCGGACCATGAAGGCTCCCATCGACGACGGAATGGTGGGGGCCGCGGTTTGCGTCCGGACGGACCCAGACCGTAGTGTACCAAACACTGTTAGGTTAAGGAGAATCAGATGACTGCCCAGGCCCCGCGCAAGCCCCAGACCCCCTTCGAGCTGTTCGCCGTCGACACGCTCCTCAGCGAGGAGGACCGGGCGATCCGCGACACGGTCCGCCGATTCGTGGACGACCGGATCCGTCCCGAGCTCGCGCAGTGGTACGAGGACGGGCAGATCCCGGCGCGCGACCTGGCCAAGGAGCTCGGCGCGCTGGGCGTGCTCGGAATGCACCTGGAGGGCTACGGGTGCACGGGAAGCACGGCCACGGCGTACGGGCTGGCCTGTCTCGAGCTGGAAGCCGGCGACTCGGGCCTGCGGTCACTGGTCTCCGTGCAGGGCTCCTTGGCCATGTTCGCGATCTGGAAGCACGGGTCGGAGGAGCAGAAGAACGAGTGGCTGCCGCGGATGGCGAGCGGCGAGGCGATCGGCTGTTTCGGCCTGACCGAGCCGGACGCGGGCTCCGACCCGGCCAGCATGCGCACCCGGGCCCGGCGCGACGGTGACGACTGGGTCCTGAACGGCACCAAGATGTGGATCACCAACGGTTCGGTCGCCGACGTGGCCGTGGTCTGGGCGGCTGGCGAGGACGGCCGCATCCGCGGGTTCGTGGTCCCGACCGACACCCCCGGGTTCTCCGCAACGCAGATCAAGCGCAAGCTGTCGTTGCGGGCCTCGGTCACCTCCGAGCTCGTGCTCGACGACGTGCGGCTGCCCGACTCCGCCCGGCTGCCGAACGTCGAGGGCCTCTCGGGTCCGTTGTCGTGCCTGAACGAAGCCCGGTTCGGCATCGTGTTCGGTGCGATGGGCGCGGCACGCGACTGCCTCGAGACCGCCACCGCCTACGCCGGCACCCGCGAGATCTTCGCCAAGCCGCTGGCTGCCTTCCAGCTGACCCAGGCCAAGCTGGCCGACATGACGGTCGAGCTCGGCAAGGGTGTCCTGCTGGCTCTGCACCTCGGTGCGCTGAAGGACGCCGGCGCGCTGCGCCCCGAGCAGGTCAGCCTGGGCAAGCTCAACAACGTGCGTGAGGCGATCGCGATCGCACGGGAGTGCCGCACCATCCTCGGGGCCGCCGGAATCACCACCGAGTACCCCGTGCTGAGGCACGCCGCCAACCTCGAGTCGGTCCTCACCTATGAAGGCACCTCCGAGGTCCACCAGCTCGTCATCGGCCAGGCGCTCACGGGCCACGGAGCCTTCCGCTGAGCGCCGACGCTGGCAGGGCATCCTGAGTAACGTGTCTTCTCGAGAAGCTGCAGGGCAGCGCCCGGACGGGGGAGAGCGGCGGCCGGCCGCGGTCCTGTGGGACATGGACGGGACTCTCGTCGACACCGAGCCGTACTGGATCGAGGTCGAGCACGAGATCGCCGCGAGGTACGGCGGGACGTGGAGCCGTGAGCACGCGCTGAACCTGGTCGGCAACGACCTCTTCGAGTCCGGGCGCTACATCCGCGAGCACGCCGGGATCGACGTGGAGCCGGCCCAGATCGTCGAGGAGCTGCTCGACGGGGTGACCGCCCGCGTGGAGCAGCGGGTGCCCTGGCGACCCGGCGCGGTGGAGCTGCTGGCCCAGCTGGGGCGGCAGGGGGTGCCGTGCGCGCTGGTGACGATGTCCTACCGGCGCTTCGTCGCCCCGATCCTCGCCGCGCTGCCGGCCGGGACGTTCGCCGCGGTGGTGACCGGTGACGCGGTCTCCAACGGCAAGCCCCACCCCGAGCCCTACCTGAAGGCGGCGGCGCTGCTGGGTGTGGACCCGGCCCACTGCCTGGCGGTGGAGGACTCCAACACCGGCGCCCGCTCGGCGGAGTCGGCCGGCTGCACGGTGCTGGTCGTCCCCAACCACGTGCCGGTGCTCGAGGGGGACCGTCGCGTCTTCGTCGACTCCCTCGACGGCGCCGACCTGCATGCGCTGTTCGCCACCGGACCTGGTCCCGGACGGGCCATGCCGGACTGGTCAAGGTCGTAGTACCACCGGACAATGGCGGCATGTACCGACGCCGGGTGAATCTAGTGCCCTCGGGGGACCGACACAGCTCCCTGAGGAATCAGGAAGCAGGTCAGATGTTCCGACGCGGCCCCGCCATCGTGCTCAGCCTTGTGCTGGGTGCAGCGGCCCTCGTCACCGCGCCCAGCGCGGTGGCGGGTGATGGCGGGGCCGTGAAGGACCGTGACCCCTGCGGCGCCGGCTCGATCAAGATGGTCGTCGAGCCGTACGGCGACGGCCGGTTCCAGGTGACCGGCGTGGTCTACAGCCAGGACGCGGATGTCTGGTCCTGGCGCCTGCGGCACGACTCCGAGACCTCCGCCGACGGCGAGGTCCGCGCCGACGGGGACGGCGAGGGTCGCTCCTTCAAGATCGTGCGCACCGTGGTCGACCTGCCGGGCTCGGAGTTCATCGCGTTCCGTGCCGAGAACAACAGCACCGGCCTCACCTGCCGCGCCGAGAAGTCCCTCGGCTGACCCCCTGCCGCTTCGGCACGAGCTATCGTGAGAGCTCCCCGAGGAAGGCCTCGTCGTGCGCGTGCTCAGGAACCCGATCCTGCAGTTCCTGGCCGTCGGCCTCGTGACCGTCGCGGCGATCGTGGTCGGCACCAGCTACCTCGCCGGCGACGCGGCCAGCCAGGAGGCGGTCGCCGAGGCGCGGGACACCACCCGGCTGGTCGCCCGGACGATCGTGGCTCCCCAGTTCCAGCCCGGGCTGCTCAACACCTCGCCGTCCTCGATCGACCGGATGGACCGCACCGTCATCCACCTGCTCAAGATCGGTGACATCAGCCACTGCGTCCTGCTCGACTCCACCGGCCGGGTCCTCTATGCCGACGACATCTCCCGGATCAACTCCCGGGTGCAGCTGGACGCCGCCCACCGACGGGTGCTCCGCGAGGGCGGCACGGGCGCCCGACGGGTCGAGGAGGGCCAGGCCGGGCCCTCCGGGCTGCCCGGCTACCGCGCCACCGGGCCGCAGCTGCTCACCTGGACCCGGATCCGCCCACAGAACAGCGAGCCGGTGCTCTTCGAGGCGTACTTCTCGCTCGGCCAGGTCGACAACCGGCAGCAGGCGATCTCCTCGTCGTTCCGCTGGATCTCGGTCGGGCCGCTGCTGCTGCTGATGGTCGTGGTGACGGTGATGCTGCGGTTGCTGACCCGTCAGCTCACCCGCGCCGGCGAGGAGCGGGAACGGCTGCTGCGCAGCGCCATCGACGCCTCGGACGCCGAGCGGCGCCGCATCGCCCGGGACCTGCACGACGGGGTCGTCCAGGACCTGGCCGGCACCGCCTTCTCGGTCTCGGCGCTGGCCCGGGACCCAGCGGTGCCCGAGGAGAACCGGACCTCGCTGCAGGTGGCCGCGCGGTCCCTGCGCGCCGGGTTGAAGTCGCTGCGCTCGCTGCTCGCCGAGATCCACCCGCCGGACCTGCGCGCCGCGGGGCTGGCGGCGGCGTTGACCGACCTGACGGCTCCGGCCGCCGGCGCGGGGATCCGCGCCACGGTCCGGGTGGACGGGGTCGAGGGCGCCTCGGACGAGCGGGTCGCCCTGGTCTGGCGGGTGGCCCAGGAAGCGGTGCGCAACGCGTTGCGCCACTCCGCCGCCACGACGCTCACGGTCACGGTGTGCCAGGAGTCCGGGGTGCTGCACCTCGAGGTCAACGACGACGGGGTGGGCTTCGACCCGGCGGGGGCCGGCGGCCCGGACAGCTTCGGGCTGCGGGGGCTGCGCAGCCTGGTCGACGATGCCGGTGGGACCCTGGAGGTGCGATCCTCTCCCGGGTCGGGGACCAGGGTGTGCATGGAGGTGGACGCACGATGACGACGCAGCCGAGGCAGTCCAGGCAGCCAGGACCGACGGGCCCACAGCTGCCGCCCGTCCCGGCGACGCACCGGGCCCCGATCCGGGTGGTGCTGGTCGACGACCACGCGGTGATCCGGGCCGGGCTGGGGCAGCTGCTGGCGGGCACCGAGGACATCGAGGTCGTGGGCGAGGCCGACGGCGGGGCGGCGGCGCTCGTCGTCGTACGCCGGGAGCAGCCCGACGTCGTGCTCATGGACCTGCAGATGCCGGGGATGGACGGCGTCGCCGCCACCCGCCGGATCGTGCAGGAGGGGCTGGGCGCCGATGTGCTGGTGCTGACCTCGTACTCCGACAGCGAGCGGATCGTGGCGGCCATCGATGCCGGCGCGGTCGGCTACCTGCTCAAGGACGCCGACCCCGACGACGTGCTGCAGGGCATCCGGGCGGTGAGCCGGGGGGAGTCCCCGATCCACCCGAAGGCGGCCCGCACCCTGCTGGGGCACCGCGCCAGCGGCCCACCGGTCCAGCTCACCAGCCGCGAGACCGAGATCCTGAAGCTGGTCAAGGACGGCCTGGCCAACAAGCAGATCGCCCGCCGGCTCGACATCAGCGAGCGCACCGTCAAAGCGCACCTGACCTCCGCGTTCTCGCGGATCGGCGTCTCCGACCGCACCCAGGCGGCCCTGTGGGCCGAGCGTCACGGGCTGTAGATCTTCTCGAATCGTTGCCAGATCGCGACCAGTCCTCCCGTGGTTCTCGGTGGCGCGGGTCACAGACGGCTGTGTATGTTCCCCGGGACGAACGACCCTGCACCGGTGGGGTCCCGACCTGTGTGAGGGGACGACGTGACGCGCAAGAGGAAGCTGGCGGCACTGGTGGGGGCCGGCGCCCTGCTCGCCTCGCTGTCCGCCTGTGGCGGTGGCGACGGCGGCAGCGGTGGCGGCGGCGGGGGTGGCGCCACGGGCGCGCCCTGGATCCTCGGGACGACCGAGAGCATCACCGCCATGGACCCGGCGGGCTCCTACGACATGGGCTCCTGGAACATGCAGTACAACATCTTCCAGCAGCTGATGACGATCCCGGCCAACGGCAGCGACCCCCAGGGCGACGCCGCCCAGTCCTGCACGTACGACGACCCGAAGACCATCACCTGCAAGCTCCGCCCGGGCCTGAAGTTCTCCAACGGCGACGCGCTGACGTCCTCGGACGTGAAGTACTCCTTCCAGCGCAACCTCGAGATCGCCGACCCGAACGGCTCCTCGGTGCTGCTGGGCTCGATCAGCAACGGGGACGACAAGTCCCCCTCGCTGGCCGACGGGGCGATCGAGACCCCGGACGACACCACGGTGGTCTTCCACCTCAACCAGCCGGACCTGACCTTCCTCAAGGTGCTGACCACCGCGACGGCCTCGATCGTCGACGAGGACGTGTTCCCGGCCGACAAGCTGCTCGCCGACGACCAGGTCATCGGCTCCGGTCCGTTCAAGCTCAGCCAGTACAAGCCCGGCGAGCAGGCCGTCCTCGAGGCCAACGACAACTACTCCGGCGACCACGCGGCCAAGAGCAAGCAGGTCTTCGTCCAGTACTTCAACGACCCGGCCCCGCTGAAGTCCGCGGTCGAGTCCGGCCAGGTCGACGTGGCCTGGCGCACGCTGAGCCCCACCGACCTGAACTCGCTGCAGTCCGGCGGGAAGGTCGACGTGATCAAGGGCCAGGGCTCGGAGTTCCGCTACTGGGTCTTCCAGCTCGAGAACGCCGCGGTCAAGGACAAGGCCACCCGGCAGGCCGTCGCGCAGATCATCGACCGCGACGCGATCGCCAAGAACGCCTACGACGGCACCGTCAACCCGGCGTACTCGATCGTGCCCCCGGGCTTCGCCGGCCAGAAGGACTCCTTCCAGGCCAAGTACGGCGCGCCCGACGTCGCCGCGGCCAAGAAGCTGCTGCAGTCCGCGGGGGTGAAGACCCCCGTCAAGCTGACGCTGGGCTACACCCCGACCCACTACGGTCCCAACGCCGTCGACGAGGCCAACGAGCTGGCCGGGGAGCTCAACGCCAGCGGCCTGTTCGACGTCAAGACCGCGGACGCGGAGTGGGAGCAGTACCAGACCCTGGAGAAGCAGGGCGCCTACGACCTGTTCATGATGGGCTGGTACCCGGACTTCCTCGACGCGGACAACTACCTGTCCCCGTTCCTGCGCGACGGCGGGTTCTTCGCCAACGGCTACCACAGCGACCAGGTCAACAGCCTGCTCGACAAGGAGCTCGCGGAGACCGACCAGGCCACGCGTGAGGACGAGCTGGGCCAGCTGCAGGACATCGTCGCCGAGGACGTGCCGCTGATCCCGTCGTGGAACGGCCAGAACGTCGCGGTCGCCTCGAAGTCCATGCAGGGCGTCGGGGACACGCTGGACCCGACGTACATCTTCCGCTTCTGGATGATCAGCAAGAACGGCTGAACCGACACGGGGGAGGGCGCACATCCGAACGGGTGGGCGCCCTCCCCCGTGTGGTGCCGTGCCGCCCCTGGCCCCCTCTGGGAGGAGAAAACCGTTGGCGTCGTCGTCGGGGTCCCTGCCCCGCTACATCCTGGTCCGGCTGCTGCTGGTGATACCGATGATGTGGGTGCTGCTCACCATCGTGTTCTTCCTGCTGCGGGTCGCGCCCGGTGACCCCGTCTCGGCCGCCGTCGGCGGCAAGCTGGACGCGCACGCGCTCGCCCTGCGCCGGGCCGCGCTGGGGCTGGACCGGCCGCTCGTGGTGCAGTACCTGGAGTACCTGCGCAACGTCGCCCAGTTCGACTTCGGGCACACCATCAGCGACAACCGCCCGGTGCTGGACATCATCAAGGACCAGGGCGGCGCGACGCTGACCCTGACGTTGGGCGCGTTCCTGGTCGCGCTGCTGGTCGGGCTGCCGCTGGGCCGCCTCGCCGGGCGCCGCCGCGACACCGCGGCGGACGCCGGGATCCGGATCTTCGGCGTGGTCTCCTACGCCGCGCCCATCTTCTGGGTGGGCATCATGTTGGTGGTGCTGGTCGTCAAGGTCTTCCCCGGGTGGCCGACCTACGACATCGCCTCCGTGGTCACGAAGTTCACCGTGCCACCCAGGACCCACATCCTGCTGCTGGACGCGATCCTCGACGGCAACGGCGCGGCGCTCGGCGACATCCTCAAGCACCACGTGCTGCCGTGCCTGACCCTGGGGCTGCTGCTCTCGGGCGTGATCATCCGGCTGGTGCGGATCAACGTCATCCAGGCCATGAAGGGCGACTACGTCGAGGCCGCCCGGGCGCGCGGCATCGCCGAGCGGCACGTGGTCCGCCGGCACGCCTTCCGCAACGCGCTGGTGCCGGTGATCACGGTCATCGGCCTGCAGATCGCGCTGACCCTGTCCGGCGCCATCCTGACCGAGCGGACCTTCAACTGGCCGGGGCTGGGCACCGAGCTGGTGCAGTACATCACCGCCCGCGACTACATCGCGGTGCAGGGGCTGGTGACGTTCTTCGCGGTCGTCGTCGTGCTGGTCAGCGTGGTCGTCGACATCATCAACGCCCTGGTCGACCCGAGAGTGAGGTACTGATGCGCCGCTTCTGGTCCCGCGTGTGGAACACGCAGGGGATGGCTCGCTGGATCCTGCTGGCCGGCGTCGTCATCACCGTCGTCTTCGTGCTGTTCGCGGTCTTCGCGCCGTGGATCGCGCCCTACGACTTCAACCAGACCACCGTCGACGGGACCAAGCTGCCGAAGCTCGCGCCCCCCTCCGGGGCGCACTGGTTCGGCACCAACGACCAGTTCTACGACATCTTCTCCCGCGTCGTCTGGGGCTCCCGGACCGCGCTCGAGGTCGTGGTGATGTCGGTGGCGCTCTCCGCGCTGGTGGGGGTCCCCCTCGGCCTGGCCTCGGGCTTCGTCGGCGGCGCCGTCGACCGGCTGCTGGTCTTCGTCATGGACGCGATGTATGCGCTGCCCTCGCTGCTGCTCGCCATCGTGTTCTCCTTCCTGCTGCGCGGCCCGCTCGGCGGCGGTGTCGTGGCGGCCGCCCTGGCCCTGACCGCGATCTACATCCCGCAGTACTTCCGGGTGGTGCGCAACACGACGGTCTCCGCGCGAGAGTCCACCTACATCGAGGCCGCCCGGGCGATCGGTGCGCCGCCGTTCACGATCATGCGCAAGTACCTCTTCGGCAACGTCGTGCAGTCGGTGCCGGTGATCGGCACGTTGAACGCGGCCGACGCGCTCGGCACGCTGGCGGCGCTGGGCTTCCTGGGCCTGGGGATCCAGCCCAACGAGGCGTCGGAGTGGGGCTACGACCTGAGCCGCGCGCTCGACGACGCCCAGGCGGGCACCTGGTGGCCCGCCCTGTTCCCCGGCCTGGCGATCATCCTGCTGATCACCGCGCTGACCCTGGTCGGCGAGGGCCTCAACGAGACGGTCAACCCCGCGCT
The DNA here is from genome assembly GCF_013409645.1 of Nocardioides panaciterrulae. Lineage (NCBI taxonomy): Bacteria > Bacillati > Actinomycetota > Actinomycetes > Propionibacteriales > Nocardioidaceae > Nocardioides > Nocardioides panaciterrulae. Next base: position 2,066,473 of record NZ_JACCBG010000001.1, read on the forward strand.
GCGGCGGCGCCGGCTCCGCCCGGTCACGTTCCCCGCCGCCACGCCGACCCTGGAGGAGGCCCGATGAGTCGCCTGGAGCTGCACGACGAGGTGCCCGGCACGACCGAGCCCCAGCCCCCGGTGCTGGAGGCGCGCGACCTGCGGGTCTGGTACGGCACCGAGCGCGGTCCCGTGCGCGCGGTCGACGGCGTCAGCTTCTCGCTGCGCAAGGGCGAGATCCTCGGCCTGGTCGGCGAGTCCGGCTGCGGCAAGTCGACCCTCGGGCGCGGCCTGCTCGGGCTGCTGCCCGACGGGGCGGCCCGGGACGGCGAGCTGCGGTTCGAGGGGCGCGACATGCTGCAGCTCAGCCCGCGCGAGCAGCACGGCATGCGCGGCCGGGACCTCGGCATGATCTTCCAGGAGCCGCTGACCCGGCTGAACCCGCTGATGCGCATCTCCGACCACTTCGCCGAGACATTGCGCACCCACGAGAAGGGGATCAGCAAGGCGGAGATCGAGCGGCGCTCGCTCGAGGCGCTGCGCCGGATGGGCATCCCGCCCACGCGGTTCAAGGCCTACCCGCACGAGTTCTCCGGCGGCATGCGGCAGCGGCTGATGATCGCGCTGACGCTGGTGCTGCGGCCGGCGTTCGTGGTGGCCGACGAGCCCACGACCGCCCTCGACGTGCTGGTCGAGGCGCAGATCATCCGGATCCTGCACGACCTGCGCCGCGAGTACGACACCTCGCTGCTGCTGATCACCCACAACCTCGGGATCATCGCCGAGGCCTGCGACCGGGTGGCGGTGATGTACGCCGGGGAGATCGTCGAGATCGGGGACGCCCGCCAGGTCTTCACCACACCGCGGCACCCCTACACCCGCGAGCTGCTGCGCTCGACGATCTCGCTGCGCACCACCGGCCTCAACTACATCGACGGCGCCCCGCCGGACCTGCTCGCGCCGCCGCCGGGCTGCCGGTTCAACCCACGCTGCCCCGACGCCATGACCGTCTGCGCGGAGCGGGCCCCGGTCCGCCGCGAGCGCGACGGCGGCACCCGGTCGGCCTGCTGGGCGGCCGACCTGGAGGACCGGTTGGTCCAGCTCGACGCGCGGGAGACCGCGCCACTGATCAGGGAGGAGCTCTCCGTTGCCGACGAAGCCTGAGCCCGCGACCAACCCGGGCGTGACCACCCCCAGCGCCACCGCGCCGGCGGTGGTCGACATCAACGACCTCTCGATCCACTTCAACCTGCAGGGCGGCGCGCTCTCCCGGCTCCTCGGCCTGCGGGCGCGCACGGTCAAGGCGGTCGACGGGGTGGACCTCACCCTGCACCGCGGCGAGGTGCTCGGCCTGGTGGGGGAGTCCGGCAGCGGCAAGACGACGCTGGGCCGGGCGCTGCTGGGGATGGTGCCCGCCACCCGGGGCTCGATCACCTACCACGACCGGGAGCGCGGCGCCCGCCGCGTGTCGGCGATGCGCGGGAAGGAGCTGCGCCAGCTGCGCACCGACCTGCAGATGGTCTTCCAGGACCCGCACGCGGCCCTGAACCCGTCGATGACCGTCGAGGCCGCGGTCGGCGACCCGCTGGTCATCCACGGCATCGCCAAGGGCGCCGAGCTCCGGAGCCGGGTGGCCGCCGCGCTGGAGCGCGTCGGCCTGAGCCCGGCCGAGCGCTACCTCTCCAAGTACCCCTCCGACCTGTCGGGCGGCCAGAAGCAGCGCGCGGTGATCGCTCGCGCGATCATCCTCGACCCCGAGGTGCTCGTCGCCGACGAGCCGGTCTCGATGCTCGACATGAGCGTGCGGGCCAAGATCCTCCAGCTGATGCTCGACCTCAAGCGGGACCTCGGGCTGACCTACGTCTACATCACCCACGACCTGGCCAGCGCCAAGTACTTCTGCGACCGGATCGCGATCATGTACCTCGGCCGGGTCGTGGAGGTGGGGCCCACCGAGGAGATCTTCGCCAACCCCCGCCACCCCTACACCAAGGCGCTGCTGGCGGCCATCCCCGAGCCGGACCCGACCCGGTCGCTGCCCCGGGAGCTGCCCCGCGGCGAGATACCGGACGCCGCCGAGCCTCCGCTGGGCTGCTCCTTCCACCCCCGGTGCCCCGAGGCGACCCCGGAGTGCGGCTGGGAGTCGCGCGACCTCCGCGCGATCATCGAGCAGCACTGGACCCGTCGTTCGGCCGAGGCGTTCGAGCAGGAGCAGGGCGTGGTCGGCGACCTCGACGGGCTCGACCGGCCCTCGCGGGTGGCCCGACTCGGGAAGGGCGGCCCGGCCCGGGTCCGCGCCGTCCTGGACCGGATGCGGGACGAGGACACCGACGAGCCGCTCTGGGGCGGGGTGGAGGGCATCCACGACGACGGCGACGGCGTACGCGTGGAGTTCCGCGAGGGCGTGGACCCGGCGCTGCGTCCCGCCGGCGGCGTGGAGGTGGCGTGCGTGCTCTACCCGGAACCGGACGCGACGCCGGTCGGGGATGCGGCGGTGGCCGTGCCGGACTGAGGCGCGGCCGTCGGCTCGGGGAGGGTCGGCTCGGGGAGGTCGGGCGGGGTGCCGCCGAAGGCGGGGCACAGCGCCCGGTGGGCGCACCAGTCGCAGAGCCGGCTCGGGCTGGGGCGCCAGTCGCGGGTCTCCTCCGCGGTCCGGATCGCCTGCCAGACCGCCTCGACCTTGCGCTCGGTCGCGCGCAGGTCGGCCTCGTCGGGGACGTAGCGCAGCAGCTCGCCGCTGCCGAGGTAGACCAGCTGCAGCATCGCCGGCAGCACCCCGCGGGTGCGCCAGATGACCAGCGCGTAGAACTTCATCTGGAACAGGGCCTTGGCCTCGAACTGGGCGCCGGGCGCGCGGCCGGTCTTGTAGTCGACGACCCGGATCGCGCCGTCCGGGGCGACGTCGATGCGGTCGACGAAGCCGCGCAGCAGCAGCCGGGAGTCGAGCAGCGACTCGACGTACAGCTCGCGCTCGGCGGGCTCGAGACGGGTCGGGTCCTCGAGGGTGAAGTAGCGGTCCAGGACGGTGCGGCAGGTGGTCAGCCAGGCGGCCACGTCGGCGCCGGCGCCGTCGAACATCGAGTCCAGCTCGGGGTCGGCCTCGACCAGGCGCTCCCAGGTCGGCAGCAACATGTCGCGGGCCTGCTCGGGGGTGCGCTGCGGCGCCGGCAGGTCGAAGAGCTCCTCGAGCACCTTGTGGACCACCGTGCCGCGCACGGCGTCCGGGGAGTACGGCTCGGGCAGCCGGTCGATCATCCGGAACCGGTAGAGCAGCGGGCAGCTCATGAAGTCGGCGGCGCGGCTGGGGGAGAGTGCGCCGAGCACCCGGACGCCGTCGACCGGGGTCGACACCGGGTCGGCGGGGGACTGCTGCACGCTCATGAGGGGCACCCTAGGCGAGGGCGCCGACAGGCCCACGTCCTGCCGCCCGCGGGCTGGGGTGCGGTCGGATAGCCTCGAGACGTGTCCGACCCCGCCCCCGACCCCTCCTCCGGGGGCCCCGCGCGCCCCGAGCACGGGTCTCGCCAGCGTCCGCCCGGCACCTTCCGGGTCGGCAGCATCGGCGGCAGCGACGTGCTGGTCTCCTCCTCCTGGTTCCTGGTGGCGGGGTTGATCGCGATCATGATGGCCCCGACCGTGGAGAGCGTGCAGCCCGGACTGGGCCTCGGCAAGTACCTCGCCGGCCTGGCCTTCGCGGTCATCCTCTACCTGTCGGTGCTGCTGCACGAGGCCTCGCACGCGGCCGTCGCGCGCCGCTACGGGTTCGGCGTCAGCTCGATCACGCTGCACTTCCTCGGCGGCATGACCTCGATCGAGGGGGAGGCCCGGCGTCCCCGCGAGGAGTTCTGGATCGCGGTCGTCGGGCCGATCACCTCGCTGCTGGTGGGGGCCGCCGCCGCGCTGCTGTGGTGGCTCACGCCGCCCGGGCTGCTCGGCATGGCGCTGGCCATCCTCGCCAGCGCGAACCTGCTCGTCGGCGTGCTCAACCTGGTGCCCGGCCTGCCGCTGGACGGCGGCCGGGTGCTCAAGGCCGGGGTGTGGGCGGCGACCGGGAGCGTGCACCGCGGCACCATCGTCGCCGGCTGGGGCGGCCGCGTGGCCGCGGGCCTGGTGCTGCTGTGGCCGATGGCGCAGGTGCGCGTCCTGGGCGGCAGCGAGCCCGACCTCCTCGACTTCGTGCTGGCGTTCGTCGTCGCGATGTTCCTGTGGCAGGGCTCGACGGCGGCGATCGTGTCCGGCCGGGTCCGGCGCCGACTGCCCGGGCTGGTCGCCCGCGACCTGGCCCGACGTACCCTCGCCGTCCCCGACGACCTGCCGCTGGCCGAGGCCGTGCGCCGGGCCCAGGAGGCCCAGGCGGGCGGGATCGTGACCGTGGCCGGCAACGGCACCCCGGTCGGGCTGGTCAACGAGGCCGCGCTGCTGGCCACCCCCGTCGACCGGCGCCCGTGGGTCGCGGTGAGCACCGTGGCGCGCACCCTGGAGACCGGGCTGCGGCTGCCGGTGGAGATCCGGGGCGAGGACCTCGTCACCGCCATCTCCCGGACCCCCGCGGCGGAGTACCTGCTCGTCGAGGACGACGGCAGCGTGTACGGCGTGCTCGCCACCTCCGACGTGGACCGGGCGTTCCGCACCGTCTCCGGCTGACCTCCGACCACTCGCCGGATTCCTGTCCGGAGCCGCGCTTCTCGTAGGGTTCCGCGCATGTCCGACGAGGTCCCGACGCGCACCGCCCACCCCACCGCCGACGCGCCTGCGGCCCCCGACCTGCCGCGGGCCGGCGACGTCCCGGAGGAGGCCTGGTCCGGCGTGCACCGCGGGCCGCTGCGGCCCGGCGAGTGGGTGCGGCTGACCGACCAGAAGGGCCGACGGCACAACATCTGCCTGGAGCCGGGCAAGCGGTTCTTCTCCAACCGCGGGCACTTCGACCACGACGAGCTGATCGGGCGCGAGGAGGGGTTCACCGTCACCTCCTCCGCGGGCGGGGAGTACCTCGTGTTCCGGCCGCTGCTCTCGGAGTTCGTGGTCTCGATGCCCCGGGGTGCGGCCGTGGTCTACCCCAAGGACGCCGCCCAGATCGTGGCGATGGCCGACATCTTCCCCGGCGCGCACGTCGTCGAGGCCGGGGTCGGCTCGGGCGCGCTGACCTGCTCGCTGCTGCGCGCGGTCGGACCGTGGGGCCGGGTCTCGTCGTACGAGCGGCGCGAGGAGTTCGCCGAGGTCGCCCGCCGCAACGTCGGCCAGTTCTTCGGCGCGCCCGCCGGCTCGAGCCACCCGGCCTGGTCCCTGACCCTCGGCGACCTCGCCGAGGCGCTGCCGGCGTCGGGGGAGCGGGTCGACCGGATCATCCTCGACATGCTCGCCCCCTGGGAGTGCCTCGACGCCGCGGCCGACGCGCTGCTGCCCGGCGGCATCGTGTGCGCCTACGTCGCCACCACCACCCAGCTGTCCCGCTTCGTCGAGACCGTGCGCGTGCACGGCGGCTTCACCGAGCCGACCGCCTGGGAGTCGCTGGTGCGTGACTGGCACGTCGAGGGGCTCGCGGTGCGCCCCGGCCACAAGATGATCGGCCACACCGCCTTCCTCGTCACCGCACGCCGGATGGCCCCCGGCCAGCGCGCCCCGATGAAGAAGCGCCGGCCCGCGCCCGGGGCCTACGGTCCCGACTACACCGGGCCCCGGCCGGCCGGCATCCCCGTCGAGCCGACCGACTGAGGCTGCTGGGCCTGCGGATTGGCGACCAACCGCAGTCCGGGGGCCGGGGTCGATGCGGATTGGTGACCAACCGCAGTTCCGGGGCCGGGGTCGATGCGGATTGGCGACCAACCGCAACCGCGCGGCGCTCGGCAGGGCGGTTGGTTGCCAATCACCAGGTCTTCGGTCCGTCGCCAATTCGTGACCAACACCCTCCCTGGTGCCCTTCCCTCCGGCGGTCTCGCGGGTAGGGTCAAGTTCCACAGGAGGTGACGCTGATGTCGAACACCGAAGGTGTTTCCGGGGTGAGCGGGCGTAGCCCCGAGGAGCTCGCGAACCAGGTCCGGTTCCTGGAGGCCGAGGTCGCCGATCTCCGCCACCGGCTGACCGACGCGCCGGCGCACTCCCGCGGGCTGGAGCTCCGGCTCGCCGACGCGCAGCGCTCTCTGGCGGGGGTCACCTCGCAGAACGAGCGGCTCGTCGAGACCCTCCGCGAGGCCCGCGACCAGATCATGAAGCTCAAGGAGGAGGTCGACCGGCTGGCGCAGCCGCCGGCCGGCTTCGGCACGTTCCTCGGGCGCAACGACGACGACTCGATCGACGTCTTCACCGGCGGTCGCAAGCTGCGGGTCAACGTCAGCCCCGCGGTCGACCTCGACGACCTGCAGTACGGCCAGGAGGTCATGCTCAACGAGGCGCTGAACGCCGTCGCGGCGCTCGACTTCGAGAAGATCGGCGAGGTGGTGATGTTCAAGGAGCTGCTCGCCGATGGCGAGCGGGCCCTGGTGATCGCCAACGCCGACGAGGAGCGCGTCGTACGCCTGGCCGAGCCGCTGCGCGCGGAGACGATCCGAGCCGGTGACTCCCTGCTGCTCGACACCCGCGCCGGCTACGCCTACGAGAAGGTGCCGAAGTCCGAGGTCGAGGAGCTGGTCCTCGAGGAGGTCCCCGACATCGCCTACGAGTCGATCGGGGGCCTGGGCACCCAGATCGAGGCGATCCGGGACGCCGTCGAGCTGCCGTACCTGCACCCCGACCTGTTCAAGGAGCACCAGCTCAAGCCGCCCAAGGGCGTGCTGCTCTACGGCCCGCCCGGCTGCGGCAAGACGCTGATCGCGAAGGCGGTCGCCAACTCGCTGGCCAAGAAGGTCGCCGCCCGGACCGGTCAGGAGGGCAAGTCGTACTTCTTGAACATCAAGGGCCCCGAGCTGCTCAACAAGTACGTCGGCGAGACCGAGCGGCACATCCGCCTGGTCTTCCAGCGGGCCCGGGAGAAGGCCAGCGGCGGCACCCCGGTGATCGTGTTCTTCGACGAGATGGACTCGCTGTTCCGCACCCGCGGCTCGGGGGTCTCCTCCGACGTCGAGAACACCATCGTCCCGCAGCTGCTCAGCGAGATCGACGGGGTGGAGCTGCTGGAGAACGTGCTGGTGATCGGAGCCTCCAACCGGGAGGACATGATCGACCCCGCGATCCTGCGGCCCGGCCGCCTCGACGTGAAGATCAAGATCGAGCGCCCCGACGCCGAGTCCGCCCGCGACATCTTCAGCAAGTACCTCACCACCGAGCTGCCCCTCCACGCCGACGACCTCGCCGAGTTCGGCGGGGACCGCGAGGCCTGTGTGGGGGGGATGATCCGGGCGACGGTCGAGCGGATGTACACCGAGACCGAGGAGAACCGCTTCCTCGAGGTCACCTACGCCAACGGCGACAAGGAGGTCCTGTACTTCAAGGACTTCAACTCCGGCGCGATGATCCAGAACATCGTGGACCGGGCCAAGAAGATGGCCATCAAGGACTTCCTGGACCACGACCAGCGCGGCCTGCGGGTCTCCCACCTGCTCCAGGCGTGCGTCGACGAGTTCAAGGAGAACGAGGACCTGCCGAACACCACCAACCCGGACGACTGGGCCCGCATCTCCGGCAAGAAGGGCGAGCGGATCGTGTTCATCCGCACGCTCATCACCGGCAAGCAGGGCACCGAGCCGGGCCGGTCGATCGACACGGTCGCCAGCACCGGTCAGTACCTGTAACGGTCGGCGGCGATGGGGGAGGACGAGCTCGAACGCTCCGAGCTCGAGGCGGTGCTGCAGACCCGCCACGAGCTCGGGGCGTCGTACGACGCGGCGCTGGTGGACTCCTTCGCCGAGCGCATCGAGCGCGAGGTCCAGCGCCGGGCCACGGACCGGTTCATGTCGGCCGGGCGACCCGGACAGCTGCAGCACGCCGCCGGCGGACGCCAGCTCGCCCTCGGCATCGTCTCGGTGGTCGCGGCGGTGCCCATCTCGATCCCGCTGGGACTCACCGACCACCTGCCCGCGCTGCTGGTGTCCTGGGCCGGGCTCGTGGGCGTCAACCTCGCCCATGCGCTGCAGGCCCGGCCGCGCGCCTGAGCCGAACCGGTCATCTGCGGATTGGTGACAATCCGCAGGCGCCGGGCCGGTCGGCTTGCGGTTGGTCACCAATCCGCAGCCGCACGCCGCTCAGGCCGCGGGGCGGCGCGCCCGGCCGACGTAGGCGTAGGTCCACGGGTGGCTGACCCGCGGACCGGGCAGGTACTCGGCGCGCAGCGCGACCATCTCCAGGCCCGCCTCGCGGACCAGCGCGGGCACGTCCCGCGTCAGGTGGCAGCCGCCCGCCAGCCGGCGCTGCACCGGCTCGAGGCGCTGCTGCCAGCGCACCACGCCGGCCTCCGGGGCCAGCCCGTGCTCGAGGAAGTGGAAGTCGCCCCCCGGTCGCAGCACGCGGCGCACCTCGGCCAGCGCGGCCGCCGGGTCGGGGATCGTGCACAGGGTGAAGGTGGCCAGCACCGCGTCGTACGACGCGTCCGGCGCCGCCAGCCGCTGCCCGTCCAGGCCCAGGCGCTCGACCGGGACCGGGCAGGCGGCGCGCCGCCGGGCGGAGCGGGACCAACCGACTCCGGAGGGGTCGACCGCGTCCAGCGCGGTGACCTCGGGCGGCAACCAGGGCAGGTTCAGGCCGCTGCCGAAACCGAGCTCGAGCACCCGACCGCGCAGCCCGGCGCAGGCCTGCACCCGCAGCCGGCTGATTCCGTCCGCCGACAACGACAGATCGGTCAGCCGGGGCACGACCTGGTCGCTCCACATCCCCATGACCCCAGCGTAGGGCCGGCCGGCGACCGCACGAGGCCGTCGGGGCGCCGCGCCTGCGCGCCACCCGGCACCGCGTAGGCTCGCGCCATGAGCGTGCGACGGGTGATGGGCACGGAGATCGAGTACGGCATCTCGGTGCAGGGACAGCCCCTGGCCAACCCGATGGTGGCCTCCTCGCAGGTCGTCAACGCCTACGCCTCGGCGACGGTCAAGGCCCGCCGCGCCCGCTGGGACTTCGAGGAGGAGTCCCCGCTGCGCGACGCCCGCGGCTTCGACATGTCCCGCCAGATCGCCGACCCCAGCCAGCTCACCGACGAGGACCTGGGGCTGGCCAACGTCATCCTCACCAACGGCGCCCGGCTCTACGTCGACCACGCGCACCCGGAGTACTCCACCCCCGAGGTCACCAGCCCGCTGGACGTGGTGCGCTGGGACAAGGCGGGGGAGCAGGTGATGCTGGACGCCGCCCGCCGGGCCGGGCAGCTGCCCGGCGGCACGCCGATCGTGCTGTACAAGAACAACACCGACAACAAGGGGGCGTCGTACGGCGCCCACGAGAACTACCTGATGCGCCGCTCGACGCCGTTCGCCGACATCGTCCGGCACCTGACGCCGTTCTTCGTCAGCCGCCAGGTCTTCTGCGGCGCCGGCCGGGTCGGGATCGGCCAGGACGGCCGCGAGCACGGCTTCCAGGTCAGCCAGCGCGCCGACTACTTCGAGGTGGAGGTCGGCCTGGAGACCACGCTGAAGCGGCCGATCATCAACACCCGCGACGAGCCGCACGCCGACCCCGAGAAGTACCGGCGCCTGCACGTGATCATCGGGGACGCCAACCTCGCCGAGGTCTCGACGTACCTCAAGGTGGGCACCACCGCGCTGGTGCTGGCGATGATCGAGGACCGGTTCATCTCCCGCGACCTCTCCGTCGAGGGCCCGGTCGCCGCGCTCCGGGCGGTCTCCCACGACCCCTCGCTCAAGCAGCTGGTCACGCTGCACGACGGCCGCCAGATGACCGCGATCCAGCTCCAGCTGGAGTACCTCGACCTGGCCCGCAAGTTCGTCGAGGACCGGTTCGGCGCCGACGCCGATCCCCAGACCCTCGACGTGCTCGCCCGGTGGGAGTCGGTGCTCGACCGGCTCGAGCGGGACCCGATGCTCTGCGCCGGCGAGCTGGACTGGGTGGCGAAGCTCAAGCTGCTCGAGCAGTACCGCCAGCGCGACGGGCTGGACTGGGACGACGCGAAGCTGCAGCTGATCGACGTCCAGTACTCCGACATCCGCCCGGAGAAGGGGCTCTACCACCGCCTGGTGGGGATGGGCCGGATCGAGCGGCTGCTGGACGACGCCGCGGTGGAGTCGGCCATGCACGACCCGCCGGAGGACACCCGGGCCTACTTCCGGGGCCGGTGCCTGGAGAAGTACGCCGACTCGGTGGCCGCCGCGTCCTGGGACTCGGTGATCTTCGACCTGCCCGGCCGCGAGTCGCTGCAGCGGGTGCCGACGATCGACCCGCTGCGCGGCAGCCGTGCGCACGTCGGGGCGTTGCTGGACCGCTGTGAGACGGCGGAGGCGTTGTTCGCCGCTCTCACCCGTTGAGTGGATAGGGTCGGACCATGGCACAGGAGCAGAAGCAACCACGGAAGTCCTCGGAGACCGAGGAGACGCCCGAGGTCGCTCCGGAGAGCGACGTCGCCGAGCGCAAGGAGGCCCTCGACGAGGACGTCGACGCGATCCTCGACGAGATCGACGACGTGCTCGAGACCAACGCCGAGGACTTCGTGAAGTCGTTCATCCAGAAGGGCGGCCAGTGAGCGATCCCCGTCTCCCGGCCGCGTTCCTGCAGCCGGGCACCTCGTCGTTCGCCGACTTCCTCGCCGCCCAGGCGCCGGACCTGCTGCCCGCGCGCCGCACGATACCCCAGGGCAACGCCGCGGACCTGGCCCCGCACGGCACCACGATCGTGGCCGCCGCGTTCCCCGGCGGGGTGGTGATGGCCGGGGACCGCCGCGCCACGATGGGCAACATCATCGCCCAGCGCGACATCGAGAAGGTCTTCCCCGCCGACGAGTTCTCGGTGGTCGGCATCGCCGGCACCGCGGGCCTCGCGGTCGAGATGGTCCGGCTGTTCCAGACCGAGCTCGAGCACTACGAGAAGATCGAGGGCACGACGCTGTCGATGGACGGCAAGGCCAACCGGCTGGCGGCCCTGATCCGCTCCAACCTCGGGATGGCGATGCAGGGGCTGGCGGTGGTGCCGCTGTTCGCCGGGTTCGACCTGACGTCCGGGGTGGGGCGGATCTTCAGCTACGACGTCACCGGCGGCCGGTACGAGGAGACGTCGTTCCACTCCGTGGGATCCGGCTCCCTGTTCGCCCGAGGCTCGCTGAAGAAGCTCTACCGCGAGGACCTCTCGCCCGACGACTGCGTGACCGCGGTCGTCCAGGCGTTGTACGACGCGGCCGACGACGACTCCGCCACCGGCGGCCCGGACCTGGCCCGGCGGATCTTCCCGGTCGTGCACGTGATCACCGCCGAGGGCGAGCGCCGGCTGACCGACGCCGACGTGGCCGAGGTGGCCGACCGGGTGATCGCCGGCCGGATGACCCGGCCCGACGGCCCGGCCGCGTCCCTGACCTGAGGCGCGGCACGATGCCCGCGACGAACCCGAACTCCGAAAGGGCCCGCCCATGAGCATGCCGTTCTACGTCTCGCCCGAGCAGCTGATGAAGGACCGGGCCGACTTCGCCCGCAAGGGCATCGGCCGTGGTCGCTCGGTGGCGGCGGTCCAGTACGCCGACGGGGTGCTGTTCGTCTCCGAGAACCCCTCCCAGGCGCTGCACAAGGTCTCGGAGATCTACGACCGGATCGCGTTTGCCGCGGTCGGCCGCTACAACGAGTTCGAGAACCTGCGGATCGCCGGCGTACGTCTGGCCGACATGCGTGGTTACGCCTACGACCGGCGCGACGTGACCGGTCGCGGGCTGGCCAACGCCTACGCCCAGACCCTCGGCACGATCTTCTCCAGCGGCGGCGAGAAGCCGTACGAGGTGGAGCTCTTCGTCGCGGAGATCGGCGACACGGCCGCCGAGGACCAGATCTACCGTCTGACCTACGACGGCCAGGTCGCCGACGAGCACCGGTACGCCGTGATGGGCGGCCAGGCCGACACGGTCGCGCAGTACCTCAAGGAGCACTTCACCGAGGGGGCCTCGCTCGAGGAGGCGCTGAAGGTGGCCGTCTCCGCGCTCGGGCACACCGCCGGCGACAACGGCAAGGGTGAGGACCGGGTGATCCCGACCGAGGACCTCGAGGTGGCCGTGCTCGACCGTACGCGTAGCCAGCCGCGCAAGTTCGCCCGGATCCGCCCCGCCCGGCTCGATGCGCTGCTCGGCGAGCGCGGTCCGGCCCGGCATGCCGAGCCCGAACCCGACGAGCAGGCCGCTCCCGCGACCCAGGGCGAGCCGCCCGTGGCGCCGCCCGGCTGATCCGCGCGCGCGTGCGGTTTGTCGCCAAGCCGCACCGACTGGGCCCGGACTGTTGCGGTTGGTGGCCATTCCGCAGCGAGCCACCCCGGATCCTTGCGGTTGGTGGCCATTCCGCGAGCCCGCAATTCGTCCACAGGGAGGGTCGCGACGCGACCGTCCACAACTCAGAGCGACGGAGCCGGCTGACGTCGGCAGCTCGACGCAGTCTGCGTGCCATGAGCGATGAGCAGCGCGATGACGGCAAGACCGCCGGCCAGAAGGGCGACCCGGACAAGGGCGACCCGGACACGACTGAAGACGACGACGCACCGATCCGCGGCGAGATCCGGCTGGTCGACTACCGTCGGGTCGCCCACGGCCTCTACGTGAAGAAGCGCGAGGGACTCACCGACGAGGACGAGTTTCGCAGGGATCTCCGCGCCTGGCGGCTGGTGCTGCCGGAATCGGCGGTGTTCACCCACCTGACCGGGGCGAGATTGCTGGGCTGGCAGCTGCCGAAGGTTCCCGAGCAGACGCCGGTGTTCGTGGCGGTGGACCAGAAGGCCACGCGTCCGAGCCGGGCGGGGCTCGTCTGCTCGCGGCTGGTGCGCGAGGTCTGCCCCTTCCGGGGAGGTGACCTTCCTGTCGAGGCGCCCGAGGAGATCCTGCTCCGTGCGGCCCGCGACCTCGGGACCTTGGACCTGACGATCATGATCGACTCCGCCCGCCGGCTGGGCCACGTCGACGAGACGAAGATGAAGGAGCTGCTCGCGACGAAGCGGCCCGGCGTACGCGTCCTTCGGGGTGCATGGGAGCTGTCCAACAAGCTGGCGGAGTCCGGGGGAGAGACCGTCCTGCGGATCTTCCACGAAGCCATGGGGGTCGAGGTGACCGTTCAGGTGGACCTCTACGACGAGAACGGTGTTCATCTGGGACGCGCCGATCTGCTCATCAACGGGACCACCTGGTTGCAGGAGTACGACGGGGCGCACCATCGGGACAAGAAGCAGCAGCGCACCGACCTGCGACGTGACCGCGGCCTGGCCGGCACCCCCTATGTGCGGCGTGGCTACACGCTGGACGACCTGATCAACCACCCGCTGGTGGCGATGCATGAGCTCGACCGGTTGCTCGACCGGCCCCACGACCCGAGCCGGCTCGAGCACTGGCGCCGCCTCGTGGACAACTCGCTGTACTCGGTCCGGGGTCGGGAGCGGGTCCTGAACCGGTGGCGGCGCCAGACGACCCTCCGCGATTGGTGAGAATCTGCATGGGGCCGGCCCGAAATGTTGCGGTTGGTCACCAAACCGCAACAGCCGCGACCCCACCTGCCCAATTCTCGGGTCGGTTCGGTGGTTGAGCCCCGGAACTCCACCACGGAGGGCCTAGGCTGGCCGACGTGGACCGACGGATCTTCGGGATCGAGAACGAGTACGGCGTGACGTGCACGTTCAAGGGTCAGCGCCGCCTGAGTCCGGACGAGGTGGCGCGCTACCTGTTCCGCAAGGTCGTCAGCTGGGGCCGCAGCAGCAACGTGTTCCTGCGCAACGGCGCCCGGCTCTACCTCGACGTCGGCAGCCACCCGGAGTACGCCACGCCGGAGTGCGACGACGTGGTGGAGCTCGTGACCCACGACAAGGCGGGGGAGCGGGTGCTGGAGGGGCTGCTGCTCGATGCCGAGCAGCGCCTCCACGACGAGGGGATCGCCGGGGAGATCTACCTGTTCAAGAACAACACCGACTCGGCCGGCAACTCCTACGGCTGCCACGAGAACTACCTGGTCGGCCGGGCGGGGGAGTTCTCCCGGCTCGCCGACGTGCTGATCCCGTTCCTGGTGACCCGTCAGATCATCGTGGGCGCCGGCAAGATCACCCAGACCCCGCGCGGCGCCAGCTACAGCGTGAGCCAGCGCGCCGAGCACATCTGGGAGGGCGTCTCCAGCGCCACCACGCGCAGCCGGCCGATCATCAACACCCGCGACGAGCCGCACGCGGACGCCGAGAAGTACCGGCGGCTGCACGTCATCGTGGGTGACTCCAACATGAGCGAGACCACCACGATGCTCAAGGTCGCCTCCTGCGACCTGGTGCTGCGGATGATCGAGGAGGGCGTGGTGATGCGCGACCTCACGATGGAGAACCCCATCCGCGCGATCCGCGAGATCTCCCACGACATGACCGGCCGCCGCAAGGTCCGGCTGGCCAACGGCCGCGAGGCCAGTGCGCTGGACATCCAGCAGGAGTACCTCACCAAGGCCCGCGACTTCGTCGACCGCCGCGAGATCAGCACCCCGGTCATCGAGGCCGCCCTGGACCTGTGGGAGCGGGGCCTGAAGGCGATCGAGTCCGACGACCTGGGGCTGGTCGACCGCGAGATCGACTGGGTCATCAAGTGGAAGCTGATCGAGCGCTACCGCGCCAAGCACGGTCTGCCGCTCGGCCACCCGCGGATCGCGCAGCTGGACCTGGCCTACCACGACATCCACCGCGGCCGCGGGCTCTACTACCTGCTGGAGAAGCGCGGGGCGGTGGCCCGGGCGACCACGGACCTGAAGATCTTCCAGGCCAAGTCGGTGCCCCCGCAGAACACCCGCGCGCGGCTGCGCGGGGAGTTCATCCGCAAGGCCCAGGAGCGGCGTCGCGACTTCACCGTGGACTGGGTGCACCTGAAGCTGAACGACCAGGCCCAGCGCACCGTGCTGTGCAAGGACCCGTTCCGGGCGTACGACGAGCGGGTGCAGCGCCTCATCGACGGCATGTGAACACCCGCCCGGGTGCCGGGATCTCTCAGCAGTCCCGGATAGGGTGACCCGCGCTTGCACCCTGCACAACGATGAAGGTGAGACCCCGTGCTCCGACGACTGCGTCGCGTCCCGTCCGTCCTGCTCCCGCTGGTCCTGCTCGGCACCCTGGCGGCCTGCGGCAACGACACCGGCAGCGACGCCTCCTCCGGCCCGCTGTCCGCGGTGTCGATCTCGGGTGACCCGGGCAAGGCGCCCGAGGTCAGCTGGAAGCAGCAGATGGAGACCACCGGCATCCAGAGCACGGTGCTCCACCAGGGCGACGGCCCCGCGGTCAAGGACGGCGACTCGATCTACGCGAACTTCTGGATCGGCGACGGCTACACCAAGAAGAAGGCCTACAGCACCTACGACACCGGCCAGCCGCAGCTGATCAAGGTCGACTCCAGCAGCCTGAGCCCGGTCTTCAAGGAGGCCGTCGAGGGCCACACGATCGGCTCCCGGGTCGCCGTGACCGCGCCGGCCGACAAGGCCTTCGGGCCCACCGGCAACCCCAACCTCGAGATCGGCAACAAGGACGCGGTGCTGATCATCGTCGACCTGCTCAGCACGGTCCTCGACGGCCCGCAGGGCGCCCAGAAGCCGGCCCCGGCCTGGGCGCCGAAGCTCGAGACCAAGGGTGACGCGGTCACCGGGCTGGACTTCAGCAAGGCTCCGAAGCCGGACGGCAAGCTGCACTCCGCGGTGCTGATCGAGGGCACCGGCGCCACGGTCGCCAAGGGTCAGACCATCACGGTCAACTACCTCGGCCAGGTCTACGGCGGCAAGAAGCCCTTCGACGAGAGCTACAGCAAGGGCCAGCCGACCTCGTTCGGGATCGGCACCGGCCAGGTCATCCCCGGCTGGGACGAGACCCTGGTCGGCCAGCACGTCGGCAGCCGGGTGCTGCTGGCGATCCCGCCGAAGGACGGCTACGGCAAGCAGGGCCAGCCCAGTGCCGGCATCAAGGGTGACGACACGCTCTACTTCGTGGTCGACATCCTCGGCGCCCACTGAGACGGTCACAGAAGACGGCTCGAGAACGGTAGGGGGAGCGGCACGATGAGTCCGACGGCGACGCGCAAGAGCGAGCGCCTGCTGAACCTGCTCATCATGCTGCTCGTCCAGCGCCACTACGTCAGCAAGGAGCGGATCCGCCAGATCCTGTACCCGGACTCCTCCCGGGACGGGTTCGAGAAGATGTTCGAGCGCGACAAGGAGGAGCTGCGCAGCCTCGGCGTACCGATCGAGGTCGGCAGCCTGGACCCGATGTTCGAGGACGAGCCGGGCTACCGGATCCGGCCCGACCGGTTCGCGCTGCCCGACATCACCCTCGAGGCGGACGAGGCGGCGATGATCGGGCTGGCGACCCGGGTCTGGGAGCACGCGCGCCTGGCCGAGGCGACCACGGAGGCGGTCCGCAAGCTGCGGGCCCTCGGCGTCCCCCTCGACGTCTCCGCCCTCGACATCGCCGAGCCTCGGCTCTCGGCCGACGAGCCGTCCTTCGACGTGTTCTGGGAGGCCACCCAGGAGCGCTGCCCGGTGGAGTTCGACTACCGGCGACCGGGGGAGACCGCGGCGCAGCGCCGGCACCTGCAGCCCTGGGGCGTGGTGCGCTACTCCGGGCGCTGGTACGCCGTCGGCTTCGACACCGACCGGGGCGAGGAGCGGGTCTTCCGGCTGTCCCGGGTGCAGGGCGAGGCGCGGCGCAAGGGCCGGCCCGGCTCGTACGACGTGCCGCCGGGCACCGACGTGCGCGACGTCGCCCGGCGTCTCGCCCCCGAGCCGACGACCGAGCGGGCGGTGGTGCTGGTCCGGGCCGGGGCCGGCCACGCGCTGCGCCGCGACGCCGAGAGCATCAGCACCGGCGTCCCGGGCCCCGACGACGCGACCGGCTGGGACCGCCTCGTGGTCTCCCACGGCGGCCCGGGGCTCGCCGACGACCTGCTGTCCTACGGCCCCGACGTCTGCGTCGAGGAGCCCGCGGGGCTGCGCGAGCGGGTCGTGGCCCGGTTGCGCGCCGCGGTCGAGGAGGCCAGGTGAGCCCGAGGTGACCACGCGCCCGCCCGTCCAGGCCGCCGCCAAGGAGCAGGTGGCCAGGCTGCTGACCCTGGTGCCGTTCCTGCACACGCACGGCCAGGTGCGCCTGGAGGAGGCGGCCCGCAGCCTGGGCGTCGAGCCCGAGCAGCTGGTTCAGGACCTCAAGGTGCTGCTGATGTGCGGCCTGCCCGGCGGCTACCCCGACGACCTGATCGACGTCGACCTCGACGCGCTCGAGGGCCCGGAGGCCGACGGCGTGATCCGGGTGACCAACGCCGACTACCTGGCCCGGCCGCTGCGGCTCTCCCCGACCGAGGCGACCGCGATCATCGTCGCGCTGCGGGCGTTGCGCAACGGCGCGAACGACGAGACCCGCGAGATCGTGGACCGGGCGCTGGCCAAGCTCGAGGCGGCCGCCGCCGAGGGCTCGGCGGCCGCACAGATCGACCCCGGCACCGAGGCGCCCTCCGCCGACCTCTCCGACCTCGAGCGGCGCCTCGAGCAGGCGGTGCGAGCGGGTCGCCAGGTGCGGCTGACCTACTACGTGCCCTCGCGCGACGAGGAGTCCGAGCGCACCGTCGACCCGCGCGGGGTGGTCTCGGCCTCGGGGTTCCGCTACCTCGACGCGTGGTGCCACAGCGCCGAGGCGCCCCGGCTGTTCCGCCTGGACCGGATCCACCGCGCCGAGGTGCTCGACACCCCGGTCGAGAGCGCCCCCGAGGCGCCGCGGGACCTCGCCGACGGCCTGTTCAGCCGGGCCTCGGACACCACGCTGGTCACGCTGCGACTGGCCCCGCAGGCGCGCTGGGTGATCGAGTACTACCCGGTCGAGGCGGTGCGCCCCGGGCAGGGGGCCGAGCTCGAGGTCGACCTGCTGGTCGCCGACGAGCGCTGGCTGCGTCGCCTGCTGCTGCGGCTCGCGCCGTACGCCCGGGTGGTCTCCCCGCCCGGGTACGCCGACTCGTTCCTCGCCGCCGCGCGCGACGCGCTCGGGCTCTACACCTGATCGACCCGCGCCCGACGTAGCATGGACCCGTCAATCAACCGGATGTGAGGACACACATGATCCCGCTCGCCATCGCCGGGCTCGGCACCCCCGAGCTCATCATCATCCTGGTGGTGATCATCCTGCTGTTCGGCGCCGCCAAGCTCCCCGAGCTCGCCCGCGGCAGCGGTCGTGCCTTGCGCATCTTCAAGGCCGAGACCAAGGGCCTGATCGACGACGACAAGTCTCCCGACGCCACCACCCCCGAGGCCGAGCGTGAGCTGCACGCCCGGCAGCAGCAGGCCGAGCTCGACGCCCGGCAGGCCGAGCTCGACGCGCAGCGCGAGCGCCTGCGCCGCAACGACACCGCCTGATCCGGGTCAGCGCTTGTCCATCGCCGGCATCGTCGACCTCCTGCGCGGTCGGCCGCGCCAGCCCATCGGGCCCGACGGCCGGATGGCGCTCTCGGACCACCTGCGTGAGCTGAGGGCGCGGCTGATCCGGTCGGTGCTGTTCCTGATCCTGGCGTTCGCCGTGGCGCTCTTCTTCTACCAGAGGCCCCACGACGGGCTGCTGGGCCTCGTGATGGGGCCCTACAACGACGCCCGGGACCAGTTGGGCCAGTCCACCCAGACCACGGCGTACGTCGCCGGCGCCACCGGTCCGCTGATGCTGCCGCTGAAGCTGTGCGGCATCGCGGCGCTCGTGGCGTCGAGCCCCTACTGGCTCTCCCAGATCTGGGGCTTCATCGTCCCGGGGCTGCACCCGAACGAGAAGAAGTGGTCGCGGATCTTCGCCGCGATCGCCGGCCCGTTGTTCATCCTGGGCGTGCTGACCGGCTACTACGTGCTGCCCAAGGGGCTGGCCGTGCTGATCGGCTTCACCCCGGCCGGCCTCGAGAACCTCGTGGAGTTCAACGACTACTTCAGCTTCATGACCCGGATGCTGCTGGTCTTCGGCGTGGCCTTCGAGATCCCGCTGTTCGTGATCATGCTGAACCTGGCCGGCGTGGTCTCCGGCAAGGCGCTGGCGCGCTACCGGCCGTGGATCATCCTCGGCACGTTCGTCTTCGCCGCGGTCGCGACGCCCTCGACGGACCCGTTCTCGATGCTGATGCTCGCGCTGCCGATGCTGGTGCTGTTCCTGGTGGCCGAGGCGATCGCCCGCTCGGTGGACCGGGCCCGCGGCCGCAAGCGGCAGAGCGCCCAGTGGGACGACGACGAGGTCTCGCCGCTGTGACCGCAGCCATGCGCGACGCGCTCGGCGACCTGGACCCCTTCGACCTGCCCGACTGGCTGGGCGTCCTCGAGGTCACCTGGACGCCCACGAGCGGGGTGCGCTCCGGGCACCACGTGACCGGCACGCTGGCCCAGGAGGGCGGCGGTGGGGCGCTCGCCTGTGACCTGCTGGCCATCGACGAGGCCTATCCGGTGCCGGTGGCCAGCGACGAGGTGCGCAAGCGCGCCCACCAGGCCTGGCGGCACGGCCAGATCCTGCTGCTGGCGCACGACGAGCGGCTGACCCTGGCGGTGCCGGGCACCTCGTTCACCGCCGACCTGGTGCTCGACGCGCTGAGCCGGCTCGCGAAGGCGGTCGGGGGGTCCCCGGAGCGCTACACCGCGCGGCTGCGGATCGGCGCGGAGACCCGGCGTACCCCCTGATCGCCCACTAGTGTTCGGCCCGTGTCCGGCAGCTCCCGGCGCGAGATCGCGCTCCTGACCAACCCGACCTCCGGCAAGGGCCGCGGGGCGCGGGCCCGGAGCGTCGTGCTGGGCCGGCTGCGCGACGCGGGCCTGGTGGTGCGCAACCTCGAGGGCCGCGACGCCGACGAGGCGCTGGACCTGGCCCGCCAGTGCGTGGCCGACGGCCTGGACACGCTCGTGGTCTGCGGCGGCGACGGCATGGTGCACCTCGGCGCCCAGGCCGTCGCGTGCAGCACCACCCGGCTGGGCATCGTCCCGGCGGGCACGGGGGACGACGTGGCGCGCTACCTCGACCTGCCGCGCCGGGACCCCGCGGCCGCGGCGGACCGGGTGCTCGCCGGCCGCACCCGCACCATCGACCTCGCGCGCAGCGGGTCGAAGTACTACGTCACCGTGCTGGCGGCGGGCTTCGACGCGGTGGTCAACGAGCGGGCCAACCAGATGACCTGGCCGCGGGGCCAGATGCGCTACAACCTGGCCATGCTGGCAGAGCTGCGCACGTTCCGGCCGATCTCCTACACCCTCGACCTCGACGGCCGCACCCGGCGCCTCGACGCGATGCTGGTCGCGGTCGGCAACGGCCCGTCCTTCG
This sequence comes from Nocardioides panaciterrulae, assembly GCF_013409645.1. NCBI lineage: Bacteria > Bacillati > Actinomycetota > Actinomycetes > Propionibacteriales > Nocardioidaceae > Nocardioides > Nocardioides panaciterrulae. Next base: position 2,086,819 of record NZ_JACCBG010000001.1, read on the forward strand.
GCGGTGGCCTGCGGATCACCGAGGGCGCGGTGCTCGACGACGGCCTGCTCGACGTGGTGCTCTTCAAGCCGGTGACCAAGCCCGACCTGCTGCGCACCTACCCCAAGCTCTTCAGGGGCACGCACGTCACGCACCGCCAGTACGAGCACCACCGGGTCCGGCGGGTCACGATCGCCGCGCCCGGCATCGTGACCTACGCCGACGGCGAGCGGTTCGCGCCGTTGCCGCTGACCGTGGAGTGCGCGCCCGGCGCCCTCACCGTCCTCGCGTAGGTTGGGCCCATGAGCACGGCCGACGACCTCTCGCCGGCGGAGCGGTACGCCGACTACCGCCGGGGACGCCAGCACCCCGTCCACCGCGACTTCGAGAGCCTCTACTCCTTCCCGCTCGACGACTTCCAGGCGCGCGCCTGCAAGGAGATCGAGGAGGGGCGCGGGGTGCTGGTGGCGGCGCCCACCGGCTCGGGCAAGACGATCGTGGGGGAGTTCGCGGTCCACCTGGCGCTCGCGACCGGCCGCAAGGCGTTCTACACCACCCCGATCAAGGCGCTCTCGAACCAGAAGTACCACGACCTGCTCGCGCGCTACGGCCCCGAGAACGTCGGCCTGCTGACCGGCGACAACGTCGTCAACGGCGAGGCGCCCATCGTCGTGATGACCACCGAGGTGCTGCGCAACATGCTGTACGCCGGGTCGCGCACCCTGCTCGGCCTCGGGTTCGTCGTGATGGACGAGGTGCACTACCTCGCCGACCGCGCCCGCGGCGCGGTGTGGGAGGAGGTGATCATCCACCTGCCGGAGTCGGTGGCGCTGATCTCGCTGTCCGCGACCGTCTCCAACGCCGAGGAGTTCGGCGAGTGGCTGGAGACCGTGCGCGGCGACACCACCACGATCGTGGAGGAGCGGCGGCCGGTGCCGCTCTACCAGCACGTGATGGTCGGTCGGCGGCTGCTGGACCTGTTCGCCTCCTCCGACGTCGACGCGGCGGCCGGGTTCGTCAAGGAGGGTGCCCCCGTCAACGGCGAGCTGCTCAAGGTCGCCCGCGACGACTGGGCCAGCTCCCGGCTGATGCGGGACCGCCGCTCGCCCCGCAAGGGCCGGCCGGGCTCGTCGAAGAACCCCCGGGCGGTCGGCAACGGCCGCCGGGTGTGGATCCCGACGCGGGTGGAGGTCATCGACCGGCTGGAGCGGCAGGGCCTGCTGCCCGCGATCGTGTTCATCTTCAGCCGCGTGGGCTGCGACGCCGCGGTCACGCAGTGCCTGGCCGCCAACGTGCGCCTGACCACGCCCGAGGAGCGCGACGAGATCTACGCCTACGTGGAGGCGAGCTGCCGGCACCTGCCCGACGAGGACCTGCACGTCCTCGGCTACCACGACTTCCTCGACGGGCTCACCCGCGGCGTCGCGGCCCACCACGCGGGCATGCTGCCGACGTTCAAGCAGGTCGTCGAGGAGCTGTTCGTCCGCGGGCTGTGCAAGGTCGTCTTCGCCACCGAGACCCTGGCGCTCGGGATCAACATGCCCGCGCGCACCGTGGTGATCGAGAAGCTGACCAAGTGGAACGGCGAGACCCACGCCGACATCACCCCGGGGGAGTACACCCAGCTCACCGGCCGCGCCGGCCGCCGCGGGCTCGACGTCGAGGGTCACGGGGTCGTGCTCTGGCAGCCGGGCACGGACCCGCGCCAGCTGGCCGGCCTGGCGTCGACGCGGACCTACCCGTTGCGGTCGTCGTTCCGGCCGTCGTACAACATGGCGGTCAACCTCGTGCACCAGTTCGGGCGGGAGCGCTCGCGGGAGCTGCTGGAGCAGTCCTTCGCGCAGTTCCAGGCCGACAAGGCCGTGGTCGGGCTGGCCCGCCAGCTGCACAAGAGCGAGGAGGCGTTGGAGGGCTACCGGGAGTCGGCGAGCTGCCACCTGGGCGACTTCATGGAGTACGCCGGGCTCCGGCGGCGGATCAGCGAGGCCGAGAAGGCGGCCTCGCGGGCCCGGCGCCACGACCGCCGCGACGAGGTGCTCGCCTCGCTCGGCCGGCTCCGGCCCGGTGACGTGATCGAGGTCCCGGCCGGCAAGTTCGCCGGCTACGCCGTGGTGATCGACCCCGGCCTCTCGGCCGAGGGTCCCCGCCCGTACGTCGTCACCGCCGAGCGGCAGGCCCGGCGGCTGGCCCTGATGGACTTCCCGACCCCGGTCGAGGCGGTGACCCGGCTGCGGGTGCCGAAGAACTTCAACGGCCGCAACCCGCAGATGCGGCGCGACCTGGCCTCGGCGCTGCGCGACCGGACCCACGGCCTCGCACCGGTCTATCCGGGGCGGGGCGAGCGAGCCGGCAAGGCACCGGTGGAGTCAGGGACCGAGCGGGAGATCAAGCGGCTGCGCGACGAGCTCAAGGCGCACCCCTGCCACGGCTGCCCCGACCGGGAGGACCACGCCCGGTGGGCGGAGCGCTGGTTCAAGCTGGACCGCGACGCCCGCACGCTGCGGCGCCGGGTCGAGCAGCGCACCAACACCGTGGCCCGCCAGTTCGACCGGGTGTGCGAGGTGCTCACGGCGCTGGACTACCTCGAGGGCGACACGGTCACCGACCGCGGCCGGCACCTGCGCCAGATCTACTCCGACATGGACCTGCTCGCCTCCGAGTGCCTGCGGCACGGCCTGTGGGACGACCTGTCGCCCTCGGGCCTCGCCGCGGCGCTCTCGGCGCTGGTCTTCGAGGCCCGGCGGCCCGACGACGCCACCTCGCCGCGGGTGCCGGGTGGCGCGGTGCGCGAGGTGATCGGCGAGATGGTCCGGCTGTGGGGCGAGCTTGACGCGCTGGAGCGTGAGCACCGGCTGGACTTCCTGCGCCCCCCGGACATGGGCTTCGCCTGGGCGGCCTACCGCTGGGCCGAGGGCGACGACCTCGACGACGTGCTGACCGAGACCGACCTGGCCGCCGGCGACTTCGTCCGCTGGATGAAGCAGCTGCTCGACCTGGCCGGGCAGGTCGCCGACGCCGCCGGCGACCTGCCGCTGCGCCGTACCGCCCGGGAGGTCGTGACCCGGCTGCGCCGGGGCGTGGTGGCCTACTCCGGGCTCAGCGACTGACGCGCGGGCCGGTCGGGCCGGGCCGGGCGGGTCAGGCGCTGGCGTGGCGGACCGCGTCGGCGACGGGGGTCTCGCCGCCCACCACGGCCCACTGCCGGTGCACGGCGGCGTCCTCGTCGAGCACGGCCGCGACCGTGGCGGCGACGTCGGCCCGGGAGATGTCGCCGCGGGCCACGTCCTCGCCCAGCGTGATCCGGCCGGTGCCGGGGTCGTCGGTGAGACGTCCCGGGCGCAGGATGGTCCAGGCGAGGTCGCTGTCGCGCAGCGCCGCGTCGGCGTCGCGCTTGGCCTCGACGTAGACCCGCCAGACCTCCTCGGTGTCCTCGGGCAGCGGGTCGTCGACCCCGATCGCGGAGATCTGCACGAACCGGGAGATGCCGGCCTGCCGGGCACCCTCGACGGACTTCAGGCTGCCCTCGAGGTCGACGGTCCGCTTGCGCTCCACGTTGCCGTCCGCGCCCCCGCCGGCGGCGAACACCACGGCGTCGCAGCCGGCGAAACGCCTTCGCGAAGGCGGCGGCGTCGTGCTGCTCGATGTCCAGCAGCCGGACCTCGGCGCCGAGCGCCTCGAGCTGGTCGCGGTACTCCTCGCGCCGCACCAGCGCCACCGGCTCGTGGCCGTGCCTGCGGAGCTCGGGGTGGAGATGGAGGGCCACCTTGCCGTGGCCGCCGACAATCGCTACTCGAGTCATGGGCCCACCGTACGGGCCCGCTGGGCACCGGTTCAGGCGTCGGTGGCCGCCAGCGAGAGCGCCTCGACCAGCCGCTGGGCGGGACCCTCGAGGTTGTAGCGCCGCGCCAGTGCGAGCACCCGCTCGGGGTCGGCGGGGGTGCGCGGGAGGGCACTGCCGGTGCGGTCGAGGTCGAGGTCGCGGGCCACGGCCACCACGGTGGGGGCGACCTCGAGGTAGTCGCCGGCCGCCCGCAGCTTCGCGCGCGGGCCGGGGCCGAGGTCGGCCTCCGGGTCCTGGACCGCGGCCAGGATGCCGTCCATGTCGCCGAACCGGCCCAGCAGCGTCGCCGCGGTCTTCTCGCCGACCCCGGCCACACCCGGCAGCCCGTCGGAGGTGTCGCCCCGCAGGGTCGCGAAGTCGGCGTACTGGCGCGCGTCTACGCCGTACTTCCCGCGCACCCAGTCGTTGGTCACGAGCTCGTGCTTGCCGACGCCGCGGGCGATGTAGAGCACGCGCACCTGCGCGTCGTCGTCGACGAGCTGGAACAGGTCGCGGTCCCCGGTGACGATGTCGACGGGGCGCCCGGCACCGGTGGCGAGGGTGCCGATGACGTCGTCGGCCTCGTAGCCGTCGGCGCCGAGCACGCTGATGCCGAACGCCTCGAGCACCTCCAAGATGAGGGGGACCTGCCGCTGGAGCGGGTCGGGCACCTCCTCCACGTCCGGAGCCGTCTCCACCTCCTCGACGACCCGGTGAGCCTTGTAGGACGGCACCAGGTCCACGCGCCACTGCGGGCGCCAGTCGTTGTCCCAGCAGCAGACCAGGTCGGTGGGGCGGTAGTCCCGGACCAGCCTGGCGATGAAGTCGAGCAGCCCGCGGACCGCGTTGACCGGCGTGCCGTCCTCCGCCGTGATCTCCGGGACCCCGAAGAACGCGCGGAAGTACATCGAGGCGGTGTCGAGCAGCATCAGCCGGCCCGAGCGGTCTTCTGGCTCACCCTTCGTCACGGCCCGCATCCTGCCACGCGATCCCGCTACTGTGTGCGGCGTGAGCCAGCCGCCCTCGACCGACGTCGAAGCCACCGACCGCAGGATCTTGGAGCTGCTCGCGGTCGACGGGCGCATGTCGTTCACCCACCTCGGCAGGTCCACGGGGCTCTCGACCTCCGCGGTGCACCAGCGGGTCAAGCGGCTCGAGGCGCGCGGGCTGATCAAGGGGTACGGCGCGACCGTCGACCACGACCAGCTCGGCCTGCCGCTGACCGCGTTCATCTCGATCCGCCCGATCGACCCCTCCCAGCCCGACGACTCCCCGGAGCGGCTGCGCGACATCCCCGAGATCGAGTCGTGCTGGTCGGTCGCCGGCGACGAGTCCTACATCCTCAAGATCCGCGTCGCCGCCCCCACCGACCTCGAGGACCTCCTGGCCCGGATCCGCTCCGCCGCCAACGTCGCCACCCGGACCACGATCGTGCTGTCGACGCCGTACGAGAACCGGCCGGTGGTCTAGGGCGGCGCAGGAGTCCCCGGCCAGCCGGGGATTCCCTCGGTTGGGGGCCGTTGCAACGGGCCACAACCGAGGGGAGAGCCTGACAACCCCCGGCCCGGGTCGGCCCGGGTGGGCACGGATGGGACGGGGGCCGACCGGCTCCGATGGGGCTCAGGCGCGCTCCCCGGGCTCCGGCGGGCTCAGGCGGCGCGGAAGCTGGGGCGAAACAGCGCCCGGATGCGGGAGGCGGTCTGCTCGGGCACGTAGAGGTCCGACCAGATCGTGCGTATGCCCCGGAAGCCGGTGAGCTCACAGACGAGCTCCTCGCGTCGCTTCTCACGCAGCACGGCGTCGGTGACCGTCTCGCCGGGCCGCAGGTGCACCACGTACTTCACCTTGCCGTCGAACTCGAGGAAGACCCCGAGCTCCGGCCAGGCGAGGTCCAGGCGGGCGATGAGTCGGCCGTGGCGGTTCCTGACCTCGTACTGGAGCACCGGCGCCGGCAGGCCCTGAGCCCAGCACAGGAAGCGGATGCGGGTCTCGCCAGCCGACTCCGCGAGCCCCGAGGCGAGACGGATGGCGAGGTCGCTGGCCAGGGTCTTGGGCCAGAACGCCTGCGCGGCCAGGCCCTGCGCGAGCAGCTCCTTCGTGGTCTCGCCGCGATGGAGCAGGCCGTCGATGGTGACCAGGGCGTGCTCGACGTCGGTGATCGTGAGCATGTCCAGGGCCGTCCTGGTCCCGCTGGTGACGAGCAGCCCGTCGCGGCGGGTCACGTCCCCGACCCGGATCGTGCCGCGGTGCTGCCTCACGCCGGCCTCGGACCGACCGGCCTTGTGGTCGGTCCGGGTGAGGTGGACGACGTCCGGCATGTCCCAGACCGGGGCGCCGAGTGCATCGGCTGCCGTGGTGTGGGAGAGCGCGACGTGGGTCTGGGCGGTGCGCACGGCCGCGCGGGCCACGACGCGTCGGCGACCGACCTCGTCGAGCGCCTCCCAGAGCTCGGCGCCGACGTACGCGCCGCGCCGTACGCGCACCCACTCGCCCCGGCGCACGAGACGCTCGATCGACCGGTCGTCGAAGCCGATCGCGATGGCCTCGCGTCGGAGGAAGACGCCTTCGGTGGCGGAGATCGCCTGCAGTCGAGGATCCATGGCTGCGACCCTGCCGCAGTCAGCGGTCGCTCGGGGGGCTGGCCACAGATCTGTGGAGAACCCCGGTGGGGGTTGTCAGGCCGCTCCTGCGGTTGATGGGTGTTGCAACGCCCATCAACCGTAGGAGTCCCCGGTCAGCCGGGGATTCCGGCAGCGGCCCGGCCGACCCTCACCAGGCCTGGAGCGCGGCGGTACGCCGCGAGGCCTCGGCGACCTCCGCGGCCCTGAGGTCGGAGGTGGGGAGGTCGGCGTGGGTGGCCCACCACTGCTGGCCGGCCTCGGGGAGGGTGTGGATCGGGTCGTAGTACTCGAAGGTCCGGGTCAGCGCCTCGGGGTCGGTGGCCTCGATGGAGGTGCGGTAGTTCTTGGTCCAGTAAGAGATGCCGCGCTCGGTGTCGTAGTCGGCGAGCTGGTGCACCCAGCGCTTGCCGACGAACGGCACGTCGCAGACGATCCGCGGCGTCGCGAAGCCGGGGAGGTAGCCCATGATGTGGTGCTGCAGCCGCTGCGCGTCTGCGACCGAGACCCGCCAGTGCTCCGAGAACGGGATCATGTCGCACATGTAGAAGTAGTAGGGCATGATCTGCGCGCCGTCGAGCAGCCGGAAGCACAGGTCGAGCAGCGCGTGCGGGTCGGCGTTGACGCCGTTGAGCAGCACGCCCTGGTTGCGGACGTCGCGGATGCCGGTGTCCAGCATCGCGCGGGTCGCCCGCGCCACGAGCGGGGTGACCGAGTTGGCGTGGTTGGTGTGGGTGTGGATCGCCACGGAGACGCCGCGGGCGCGGGCCACGGACGCGACCCGCTCCATCCCCCGGACCACGTCGTCCTGCAGCCAGTGCTGGGGGAGGCCGATCAGCGCCTTGGTGGCCAGCCGGATGTCGCGGATGTTCTCGATCTCGAGCAGGTCGGTGAGGAACGCCTCGAGTCGCGGCCACGGCATGTTCGCCACGTCGCCGCCGGAGACCACGACGTCGCGCACCGACGGCGTACGCCGCAGGTAGTCGAGCATGTTCCCGAGCCGGTCGTTGGGCTTGCCGACGAACTTGAGCTTGTCGATGGTCGGCGTGGAGTTGCCGACCAGGTCCATGCGGGTGCAGTGCCCGCAGTACTGCGGGCAGGTGGGCAGCAGCTCGGCGAGCACCTTGGTCGGGTAGCGGTGGGTCAGCCCCTCGGCCACCCACATGTCGTGCTCGTGCAGCGAGTCGCGGGTCGCGTGCGGGTGCGAGGACCAGTCGGTGCGCCGGTCGCTGAGCACCGGGATCATGTAGTGCCGGATCGGGTCGGCGTAGAACTGCTCGGTCATCGAGCCGGGGCCGCCGGGCACGAACTGCGGCACCATCGTGTTCATCATCTGCGGCGGCACCAGCATCGACATCGTCGCGCGCTCGGCCTGGTCGCGCTCGAGGTCGGCGTAGAACCGCTCGTCGAGCAGGTCGCCCATCAGCTCGCGCAGCTGCTTGACGTTCTTGACGCAGTGGGCGCGCTGCCACTGCACGGACTCCCACTCCGCGGTGGTGACGTCCTTCCAGCCGGGGAAGCGGGTCCAGTCCGGCTCGACCAGCTCCGTGCGCTGGTAGGGGTAGGGCTGGCCGGTCTCAAGACCGATCGAGGTCTCGATGCTCATGGAGACTCCTCCGCAGAAGGCATATACGTCGTGGGCGGTCGGCGTGGCTGCGTCACCGCCGGGCACCGGGCAGGAACCGTGCGGCAGACTGCCCGGGTCAGGCCGTGTCAGGTTTGTGTGAGCCACGCCATCTCTGCCAGAGTACGAGGAGATCGTGCGGCTCGTCCAATGGCACGCCGCAAGACTTCCTGTCACCGACACCGATCCGTGGAGGACTGACGGTCATGACGACCCGCCCCAGTGATCCCACCGGCCTGCACCGGGTGCTCGACGTCCCGGCCGTGCTGCCCCAGGCGGCCCGCCGGCTCGACACCCGCCCCGAGCTGTGGCCCGACGAGGTCCGCATCCGGGTCGAGAAGCTCAACCTCGACGCCGCCTCGTTCCGCCAGCTCGAGCGCACGCACGCCACCGCGGGGGAGGTCGACCGGGACGCCCTGCGCGCGCAGGTGCTCGAGATCGTCGCGGCGCGCGGCAAGATGCAGAACCCCGAGACCGGCTCCGGCGGCATGCTCGTCGGCACCGTGGAGGAGGTCGGCCCGGAGTCGCCGCTCGGCCTCGCGGTCGGCGACCGGGTGGCCACGCTGGTCTCGCTGACGCTGACCCCGCTGGTCATCGAGGACGGCCTGCGCGGCTGGGACGGCCGCAGCGAGCAGGTGCCGTGCGACGGGTACGCCGTGCTGTTCGGCCGCTCCATCGCTGCGGTGGTCCCCGACGACCTGCCCAGCGACCTGAGCCTGTCGGTGATGGACGTGTGCGGCGCGCCGGCCCTGACCGCGCGCGTGGTCGAGGGCTACGCCCGCTCCTCGACGGCCCCGACCGTGGCGGTCATCGGCGGGGGCGGCAAGTCCGGCTCGCTGAGCCTGGCCGCGGCCCGCCGCGCCGGTGCCGGACGCACGATCGGCGTCGTCCCGCACGAGCGGGAGGCGGAGTCGCTGCGCGCGGCCGGCCTGGCCGACGAGGTCGTCGTCGCCGACGCGCGGGACCCGATCGGGCTGCGCGACGCGGTCGCCGCGGCCGGAGGCCCCGCCGACGTCATGGTGGTGTGCGTCGACGTGCCCGGTTGCGAGGGCGGCGCGATCCTGGCCACCGCCGAGGGCGGCACGGTCGTGTTCTTCTCGATGGCGACCTCGTTCTCGGCCGCGGCGCTGGGCGCCGAGGGCCTGGCCGCCGACGTGACGATGCTGGTCGGCAACGGCTACGTGCCCGGCCACGCGACGTACGCCATGGACCTGCTGCGCGCCGAGGCCGGCGTGCGGCGGCTCTTCGAGGCCCGGCTGGCCGCCGAGTCCGTGGCCGCCGAGTCCGGGGCCGCCGGGTGACCCGGACGCTCTTCCGCAACGGGGTCGTCCACGACGGGCGGCCGGCTCGGCGTGCCACGGCGCTGGCGGTCGAGGACGGGCGGGTCGTCTTCATCGGCGACGAGCAGGGCGCCGCGGCGTACGACGGGGCCGAGGAGGTCGTCGACCTCGAGGGAGCGCTGCTGACCGCCGCCTTCGTGGACACCCACGTGCACACCGTGCGGACCGGGTTCGCGCTGGTCGGGCTGGACCTGGTCGGCAGCCCCAGCCTGGTCGCGACCCTGGACGCGGTGGCCGGCCACGCCGAGGCCCACTTGAACGACGGGGTGCTGGTCGGGCAGGGCTGGGACGAGCACGCCTGGCCCGAGCGCCGGCCGCCGACGGGGGAGGAGCTGGAGCGGTCCGCCCCCGGGCGCCGCACCTGCCTGACCCGGGTCGACGGCCACTCCTCGGTGATCTCCCCGGCGCTGGCCGCGCTGGTGCCGGGGCTGGACCAGCTCGACGGCTGGACACCGGACGGCCGGGCGGAGCGCGAGGCCCACCACGCCGTCCGCGCGATCCTGGAGAGCCTGATCGGGCCGGAGGACCGGCTCGCCGCCGCGCGCGCGGCCTGCCGCCACCTGGCCGCCCGTGGCGTGGTCGGCTTCCACGAGAACGCCGCGCCGCACATCGGCCCCGAGCACGAGATCGAGATGGTCCGCCGGGCCGCGGCCGAGGTCGGGCTGCGGGCCACGGTCTACTGGGGCGAGCTGATGGCCGTGGAGACCGCCCGGCGGCTGAGGGTGGCCGGCCTCGCCGGCGACCTGATCGCCGATGGTGCGTTCGGCTCACGGACCGCCTCGCTGTCCGCGCCGTACGCCGACCTGGCCGACTCCTGCGGGCACGCCTACCTCACCGCCGAGCAGGTCCGCGACCACGTCGTGGCCTGCACCGAGGCCGGGCTGCAGGCCGGGTTCCACTGCATCGGCGACGCCGCCCTCGAGGAGGTCCGCGACGGCCTCGAGCAGGCCGAGCGGCGCCTCGGCGCCGACCGGCTGCGCCGGGCGCGGCACCGGCTGGAGCACGTCGAGATGCCCTCGCCCGCGATGGTGGCCACGATGTCCCGGCTGGGCGTCGTCGCCAGCGTGCAGCCGATGTTCGACGCGCTGTGGGGCGGCCCGGAGGGCATGTACGCCGTGCGCCTCGGCGAGCGCTGGCGGGCGACCAACCCGCTCCTGGACCTGGAGACGGCCGCGGTGCCGCTGGCCTTCGGCTCCGACTCCCCGGTGACGCCGGTCGACCCGTGGGCGGCCGTGCGGGCCGCGGTGCACCACCACCGCGAGGGCCAGCGGCTCTCGCCGCAGCGGGCGTTCCGCGCCCACACCCGCGGCGGTGCCTACGCCGCCCACGACGACGACGGCGGCTCCCTGGCCCTCGGGGCCCGGGCCGACCTCGCGGTGTGGGAGGTCCCCGGCGGCCTGACCGCGGACGACCTCCCCGACCTGACCCCCGGCCTCGAACCGCCGCGCCTGGTGCGCACGGTCGCGGCCGGTCGCACCATCCACCGAAGCGACGAGCAGCCAGAGAAGCAGGACTGGGCATGAGCACACGCGCCGCGAAGCGGCAGACCAAGCTGGACCTCGACCCGACGACCGTCCGCAAGGCGCGGTCCCTGGCCCGCAAGGCGGGCCGGCCGATCGTCACGATGGCCCGCAAGCACACCACCGTCGCCGTCGAGCGCGCCACGCTGCGCCTCGCCGGCCTGGAGGGCGCGGACCCGGACGGCACGCCCTGGGTCAACCGCCTCCTCGACGTGGTGCGCGCGGACGTCGGCCTCGAGCACGGTGTCGCGCTCCCGGTCTGGGACGCGCTGCGCCGCGGCGAGGCCGACGACCTCGCCACGCTCGCTCAGAAGGCCTCCGCCGGCTCGGTGACCTTCCGGCTGCCGGAGGGCCGGGAGGCGACGCGGGCCGGCGCCGCGGCCCGCCGGCAGGTGGCGTCCGGCGTCAAGCGCATCGACGCGCGCCGCCGGGAGCGGGACCGGCTGGTGGCCAGGTGGGGCGACGCGCCGCGGCAGCCGTGGATCTACCTCATCGTCGCGACCGGCGACATCTACGAGGACATCCCGCAGGCCCAGCAGGCCGCGCGCGAGGGCGCCGACGTGATCGCGGTGATCCGCTCGACCGGCCAGAGCCTGCTCGACTACGTGCCCGAGGGCGCGACCCGCGAGGGCTTCGCCGGCACCTACGCCACCCAGGAGAACTTCCGCCTGATGCGGGCGGCCCTCGACGAGTCGAGCAAGGAGCTGGGCCGCTACGTGCGGCTGACCAACTACGCCAGCGGGCTGTGCATGCCCGAGATCGCGGCGCTGGCCGGGCTCGAGCGCCTCGACATGATGCTGAACGACTCGATGTACGGGATCCTCTTCCGCGACATCAACCCGATCCGCACCTTCGTCGACCAGCGCTTCAGCCGCCAGGTGCACGCGCGCGCCGGGATCATCATCAACACCGGCGAGGACAACTACCTGACCACCGCCGACGCCGTGGAGGCCGCGCACACGGTCACCACCAGCCAGCTGCTCAACGAGTACTTCGGCAAGGAGGCCGGTCTGGAGGACTGGCAGCTGGGCCTGGGCCACGCCTTCGAGATAGACCCGGAGATCCCGGACTCCTTCCGGATGGAGCTCGCCCACGCGCTGCTGGCCCGCGAGCTGTTCCCCGACGCGCCGCTGAAGTGGATGCCGCCGACCCGGCACATGACCGGCGACGTGTTCCGCGGCTACCTGCTCGACGGGTTCTTCAACCTCGCCGGTGCGCTGACCGGCCAGGGGATCCTGCTGGTCGGGATGATGACCGAGGCCGTGGTCACGCCCTGGCTGTCCGACCGCGACCTGGCACTGCAGAACGTCCGCTACGTCATGAACGCCGCCGGCAACCTCGCCGAGGACTTCCGCCCCGCCCCCGACGGCTTCATCGCCGAGCGCGCCCGCCGGGTCCTGGGCGAGACGATCGACCTGCTGGACCGGATCGTCACCGACACCGACGCGGCGGGCGACCCGCCGCTGCTGGCCGCGATCGCCGACGGCACCTTCGGGCTGATGAAGCGCCCGGCCGACGGCGGGCGCGGCCTCGACGGCGTGGCCCGGAAGTCCGCGGCCTACTACAACCCGGCGACCGAGATCCTCGAGGAGGGCCAGTGAGCGGCACCGTCATCCGCCCGTACGGCGACACCACCGGCGACGGCATGGTGCAGCTGAGCTTCACGCTGCCGATCAGCTCCGAGGGCGCGCAGCTGAAGCTCGCCGAGGGCGCCGCCGCCCAGCTGGCGAACAAGATGGGCATGGACCCCGCCCTGGTCGTGCACGCGCGGCCGATGGGCCCGGACTTCACGTTCTTCGTGGTCTACGGCCGGGTCAACCACCTCGTCGACACCAGCAAGGTCGAGGTCGTGGAGCGCGACTACCCGCTGCTGACCCCCAAGGAGGTCAACGCCGCGGTGAAGCGGGCGCTGCGGCGCCGGCTGACCGTGGTCGGTGCCTGCATCGGCACCGACGCGCACACCGTCGGGATCGACGCGATCTTGAACATCAAGGGCTTCGCGGGGGAGAAGGGCCTGGAGTACTACCGGGAGCTGAAGGTGGTCAACCTCGGCGCCCAGGTCTCCGTACCGCAGCTGGTGGAGCGCGCCCGCGCCGAGAAGGCCGACGCGGTGCTGGTCTCCCAGGTCGTCACCCAGCGCGACGCGCACCTGCTCAACACCCGCGAGATGTCCGCGGCCTTCCGCGAGTCCTACCCGGCCGACAGGCGGCCGCTGCTGATCGTGGGCGGTCCCCGGTTCGACGAGACCATGGCCGCCGAGCTCGGCGTGGACCGCGTCTTCGGCCGCGGCACCACCCCCGGCGAGGTGGCCAGCTTCCTCGTCGACCGACTCGCCCCGACCCCGGAGAGGAAGTCCGCCTGATGGGCTCGACCAGCCAGGCCAGCGTCGGAACCCGCGTCGTGCACCGGCGCTACGTGCCCTACGCCCACGCCCACTACGCCGGCAACCTCGTCGACGGCGCCTACAGCCTCGGCCTGTTCGGCGACGTCGCCACCGAGATGTGCATCCTCACCGACGGCGACGAGGGCCTGTTCGCCTCCTACTCCGAGGTGCAGTTCCGCGCGCCGGTGCGCGCAGGCGACGTCCTGGAGATCACCTGCGACCTGGTCCGGGTGGGCACCCGGTCCCGGACGCTGGAGCTGGCCGTGCACGTCGTGGCGCGCGGGGAGCCCACCGCGGAGCAGCCCGGCGCGGCCCGGATGCTCGAGGAGCCGCTGCTGGCCACCACCGCCACGGGGACGGTGGTCGTCCCGGCGTGAGGCCGCCGCGCGACGACACGCCGCGACACGCCGTCCCGACTGGGGAGATCTCGGCAAAATCGTGGCCCCGGTGACCCCGTCCTGACCTGCACCTTCGGGCGTTCGCGCAGGTCAGCGGCCGGTTGACAGCGGCGTGGCCGACGATCCAAGGTGTCCCGTCCGCTCGTGCAGATCGCGCTGGTGGACCGTCGTCCGAGTGGCCGCGTCGGAGGGTGGGGTGCCACCCACCCGTCCGACCCGGTCCACGGAGGGCGGTCCGCCCCGCGAGGGCGGAGACGGAGGGGTCCGGGCCCCCTAGACAACAGCACGGGGTCGGCAGCCGGTCGGTCCCGGGTTGGTCCGAAGGGTCCGGGACCCCTCCGCCGCTCTGCAAGGGGCGACGGGGGGATCGCGCGGCGGGTGCTCGGTGCAACAGTGTCGCCGGGTACCTTTGCCTCGTGCTCGTCCGGACCAGTCTCGCGCTGGTGGCGGGCGTCCTGCTGGCCCTCGCCTTCGAGCCGGTCGCGGCCGCGGCGCTCGTGCCGGTCGGCGTCGCCGGCTTCGTGCTCACCGTGCGCGGCTTGCGCCCCGGCCGCGCCTGGATCCCCGCGCTGGTCTTCGGGGTCGGCTTCTACTTCACGCTGATCTTCTGGATGCGCGCGGTCGGGTGGGACGCCTGGATCGGGCTCGCGGGCGTGGAGGCCTGCTTCTACGCGCTGCTCGGCCCGGTCAGCGCGGTGCTGCTGCGGCGGCGGGCGTGGCCGCTGTGGTTCGCCGCGGCCTGGGTCGCGATGGAGGTGATCCGCAGCTCCTGGCCGTTCAGCGGCATGCCCTGGGGGCGACTGGCGTTCGCGACCGCCGACACCCCGGTCGCCCAGGCTCTGCCGTACGCCGGGTCGGTCGGCGTGAGCTTCCTGCTGGCCCTGCTGGGCGCGCTGCTCGCCCAGCTGGTCGTCGCGCGTCCGGGCCGGCGCGTCCGGGCCGGGGTGCTGCTGCTCGGCGTGGCCGCCGTGACCTGCCTGCCCGCCCTGCGGCCCTGGCAGCCCGACGTCTCCGGCCACGCCACCGTGGCGGCGGTGCAGGGCAACGTGCCCGGGAACGGCGACGACATCCTCTACGACTTCCGCCAGGTCACCCAGAACCACGTCGACGCCACGGTCGGCCTCGCGGCGCGCGTGGCCGCCGGCGCGGCGCCCCGGCCGGACTTCGTGGTCTGGCCGGAGAACTCCACCGCCGTCGACCCCTTCACCGACCCGCAGACGCACGCCGGGATCGAGGCCGCCTCGAGCGCGATCGGCGTCCCGATCCTCGTGGGCGCCATCGTCGACGCGGGGCCGATCCACGTGCTCAACCAGGGCATCGTGTGGAACCCCGGCACCGGCGCCGCCGACCGCTACTCCAAGTGGCACCCGGTGCCCTACGGCGAGTACATCCCCTTCCGGCGCTTCTTCGACGGCAAGAACTTCGGGCGGCTGGCGCTGATCCCGCGGGACATGCTGGCCGGGACGCGGACCGAGCCGCTGCAGATCGCGGGCATCCCGGTGGCCGACGCGATCTGCTTCGACGTGGCCTACGACGACGGCCTCTACGCCCAGCTCTCCCACGGCGCCCAGCTGGTGACCGTGCAGACCAGCAACGCCACGTTCATCCACACCGACCAGATCGACCAGCAGTTCGCGATCACCCGGCTGCGGGCCCTGGAGACCGGGCGCTGGGTCGTGGTCGCCTCCACCAACGGGGTCTCGGGCATCATCGACCCCGGCGGCGCGGTGGTGGACCGGGCCGGCGTACAGACCCAGGACGTGCTGGTGGACCGCGTCGGCCTGGTCGACGGGCTCACGCCCGCCGTACGCCTCGGCGCGTGGACGGGACGCGCCTGCCTCGCCGCCACCGTGCTGGGCCTGCTGCTCACGCTGATCCCGTATCGTCGGAGGCAAGCACCGGCGACGGAACGCGACACCCCGAGCCGGGCGGTCCCGTCGACGGCGGACGCGGAACGGGAGACGAGGGCGGCACAGTGACGAGCGCCGGAAGCATCGAGGGCCTAGGGCGGGTCGTGGTGGTCATCCCGACCTACAACGAGGCCGAGAACCTGGCCTGGATCGTGGGCCGGCTGCGTCGCGCCCAGCCGGACGTGGACGTGCTCGTCGTCGACGACGACTCACCGGACGGCACCGGCCGGCTCGCCGACGAGCTCGCGGCCGGCGACCCCGCGGTGCAGGTCCTGCACCGGACCGCCAAGGGCGGCCTGGGCGCGGCGTACCTGCACGGCTTCGCGCACGCCCTCGAGGCGGGCTACGACGTGGTCGGCGAGATGGACGCCGACGGCTCCCACCAGCCCGAGCAGCTGGACCGGCTGCTGGAGGCGCTCAGGGACGCCGACCTCGTGATCGGGTCGCGCTGGGTGCCCGGCGGCTCGGTGGTGAACTGGCCGCGCTCGCGGGAGCTGCTCAGCCGCGGCGGCAACCTCTACGTCCGCGTGCTGCTCGGCGTCGGGGTGCGGGACGCGACCGCCGGCTACCGGCTGTTCCGGCGCGCGACGCTGGAGAAGATCGACCTGGCCTCGGTGCGCTCGACCGGCTACGTCTTCCAGACCGACCTGGTCGCCCGCACCCTGGCGGCCGGGCTGACCGTGCGCGAGGTGCCGATCGAGTTTGTCGAGCGGATCCGCGGCGACTCCAAGATGAGCGGCGCGGTGGCCGCCGAGTCGCTGCGACGGATCACCGTCTGGGGTGCGCGCGAACGGGTCGCACAGGTGCGCCGGGCCGTGCGGAGGCGGGCATGAGCCGTCGCCGGGGGCTGAGCTGGGCGCTGTTCGTGGCGTTCGTGGTCGTGCCGATCGTCGAGATCTACGTGCTGATCCAGGTCGGGCAGGTCATCGGCCCGTGGTGGACGATCCTGCTGCTGGTGCTCGACAGCATCTTCGGCAGCTGGCTGATCCGGCGCGAGGGTGCCCGGGCCTGGCAGGCGCTGCGAGTGGCCCTGGAGAGCGGCCGGATGCCGGCTCGCGAGCTGGCGGACGGGGCGCTGCTGCTCATCGGCGGCACGCTGATGCTCAGCCCGGGCTTCGTCACCGACGTCTTCGGCGTGCTGCTGATCCTGCCGTTCACGCGGCCCCTGGCCCGGCGGCTGCTCACCGAGATCGTGACCCGCCGCCTGGTCTCCCGGAACACGACTCGCCCCGGACCCGGGTCCGGAGGACCCGTGATCCGGGGCGAGGTGATCGACGAGTGATCGCCGCCGCTGCGCCAGCCCTCAGGCGGTGGCGCGGCGCTTCTTGGCGTTGGCCCGGTGCAGGTGGGCGGGGCCGATCTCCCCGCCGCGCAGCAGCTCCAGGCGCTCCTTGAGGATGTCCTCGAGCTCCTTCTCCGAACGCCGCTCGAGCAGCATGTCCCAGTGCGTGCGGACCGGCTTCTCGGCCTTCTCCTCGCGCTGGATGCCCGCGGAGCTCAGCGCCTCGGCGCCGCAGCGTGGGCACTCCCACGTCGCCGGCACCTCCGCCTCGACCGACATCGTGATCTCGAACTCGTGACCCGCGGTGCACTTGTAGCCGACCTGCTGTCGGGCGGCGAACTCGATGCCGCGCTCGTCCTCGAAGCTCTGGCCTCCGAGCCGCGCTCCACGCAATGTGCGCTCTGCCACCTGGCCACCTCCAAACTGTTCTAGGCCCCCGTTGACATGTCCGAGACGGACCGGCGGGGCGATGACTCGGGTTCAGTACCCGGCCGTGGGCGTCTCAACCCGTTCAACGGTAGTGCGGCCCGGAAGATTCCGACAATCGGGCAGATGACCGCTCTCACAGCGGCTCGGAGTGGCTCGGCGTGCGGTTCGGTGGGCCGACCCTCACACGACGTGGGGGACCCGGTTGCCCGCCTCGGTGATGCCGCGCCTGGTGTCGACGAGCAGCAGGAAGCCCAGCCCGACCACGAACAGCACCATCAGCGCCAGCAGCGCGGGACGGTAGGAGTCGGTCCACTGGTGGACCAGGCCGAAGAGCAGCGTGCCGATCCAGGACGTGCCGCGCTCGCAGGCCTGGTAGAGACTGAAGTACTCCGCCTCGCGGCCCCGCGGGATCAGCTGGCTGTAGAAGGACCGGGACAGCGCCTGGGTGCCGCCCAGGACCACCCCGATGCTGACCGCGAGGGCCAGGAACAGCCCCAGGCTGCGCGCCGGCGTCAGGTAGCCCAGCACGACCACCCCCAGCCAGATGACCAGGCCCGCGACGATCGTGCGGTGGGTGCCGGTCCGCCGCGCCACCCGGGCGAAGACCAGCGCGCCGGCGATGCCGACGAACTGCACGACCAGGAACGCGAGCAGCACGGTGGACTTGGGGAAGTGCAGCTGCTTCTCGCCGTACACGCTGGCGGCGTAGATGACGGTCTGGATGCCGTCGTTGTAGAAGAGGTAGGCGACCAGGAACGTCAGGGTCACCGGGAACGCGCGCAGGTCGCGCAGCGTCTGCCAGAGCTGGCCGAAGCTCTGCCGGACCAGTCCACCCTGCTCGGGCACGACGTCGACGGGCGGCCGGTTGCGCACCCCGAGGTAGGGGATCAGCGTGAAGACCGCCCACCACAGGCCGGCGCTGAACAGGCTGATCCGGACGGCGAGCTCGGTGTGGTCGGCGAGCAGCGTGAGCAGCACGAAGTTGACCGCGAGCAGGATCCCGCCGCCGAGGTAGCCCAGCGCCCAGCCGCGGGAGGAGACCCGGTCGCGTTCGTCGGGCTCGGCGATCTGGCACAGGATCGAGTCGTAGACCACCAGGCTGGCGCCGAGGAACAGCGTCGCGACCACCAGCAGCGCCGCGCCGAGGACCCAGTCGGTGCCGCCGACCAGGAACATCAGCATCGCCGCGGCCGAGCCGGCCCACGCGAAGCCGGCCATCATCGTGGTCTTGCGCGCGGAGCGGTCGGCGGCGGCGCCGACGACCGGCAGCACCAGCGCCGAGAGGATGGTCGCCGCGGTCACCAGGTAGAACACCAGCGAGCCGGGGGAGACCCCCAGGCCGAGCACCTGCAGGTGGCGGGTGCAGGACCGCTCGTCGGTGGAGGCATAGCCGCAGGCCGCGCGCTCGGCCACCGAGGTGAGGTAGGGGCTGAACAGGACCGCGGCGGTGGTGGTCACGTAGGCGCTGTTGGCCCAGTCGTACCAGTACCACGCCCGCTGCTCGCGCGCCCGGGTGAGCGGTCCGAGGTCGGCGATCCCGGGCGAGGTGGTCACGTCGGCTCCCTCCACTGGCCGCGCTCGACGAGCACGGTCTTGAGTATGTCGGTCCGGTCCGAGATCAGGCCGTCGACACCACGGTCGAGCAGGCTGCGCATCTCGTCGGGCTCGTCGACGGTCCACACGTGCACCTGCTTGCCGGCCGCGTGAGCCCGTCGTACGAGCCCGGGGGTCACCACCGTCCAGCGGCCGCGGCGGTGGGGGACCTGCAGGGCGGCGACCCGGCCGCGGGTGAGCCGGTCGGCCAGCCGGCCGCTGGGCAGCGCGCGGAACGCGACCACCTCGAGCGGGTGCGCGGAGGTCGCGACCCGGTGGTGGGTGAGCGCGCGGAACCGGCGCAGCCGGCGCGGGGAGAAGCTCCCGACGAGCACCCGGTCCCACAGCTCGCGCTCGGCGACCAGCCGCGCGAGGGGTGCCACGGCGCCGTCGGCCTTGATGTCGATGTTGAACCGGGCGTCCGGGAACGCGTCGAGGAGCTCGGCCAGCGTGGGCACGCGCTCCTGTCCTCCGACCAGGGCCCGGCCGACCTCGGCGTGGGTCAGCTCGACGATCGCGCCCTCGCCGTCGCTGACCCGGTCGAGCGCCTGATCGTGGAAGGCGAGCAGCACCCCGTCCCGGGTCACGTGCACGTCGGTCTCGAGGTAGCTGAAGCCCAGCTCGACGGCGTGCCGGAAGGCGGCGAGGGTGTTCTCCAGGCCCTCGATCTCCGGGTGGTAGGCCCCGCCCCGGTGGGCGAGGGCGAGCACGCCACCGCCGCGCACGGCCTGGTCGAGATAGGCGAATCCGGTCCGCGGCGGGGTCACCCTGTGAAGTATGGCGGCGCTCACGGCGCTGTCTTCCGGCACCCCGGCGAGGGTGCCCGGGTCCGGCACCCGGAGGGGAGTAGCGTCGCCGCCATGGACACCCTGAGCTGCCCCCGATGCGGGACCGAGATGGTCAGCCGGACCTTCACCGGCCACTCCGGCGAGGCGGAGGTCAGTCAGTGCCCCGACGGGCACGGCGTCTTCCTGTCCCGCGGCGACCTCGGTGCGCTGATCGAGGCGGAGACCGACTGGCACCGCAACGCGGGCCAGCACACCGCCCCGATGCCGCGGATCACCCCCGACATGACCGCGCCCCCGGCCTCGCGCACCCCCGCGCGCGCCTGGGTGGAGACGCTGTTCCGCGGCTAGTCGCCCGGCGACCGCCACTCCCGCCTGAGCAGTCCGAACACCCAGGAATCCGACACCACGCCGTCGACCACGCAGTCCTCCCGCAACGTTCCCTCGCGCACGAATCCGAGCTTCTGCAGGACCCGGGCGGAGGCCAGGTTGCGGGTGTCGGTCTCGGCCTGGACGCGATTGAGGTCGAGCGTGTCGAAGGCCCACCGCAGCAACGCGTGCGCGGCCTCCGTCGCGTAGCCATGACCCCAGGCCGCGTCGTCGAGGCAGTAGCCCAGCGCCGCGCTGCGGTAGTCCGGGTTCCACCGGGTCAGGCTGCACCAGCCGACGAAGACCCCGTCGGAGACACGGTCGATGGCCACCCGCGCCCCGGTGCCCTCGTCCGCCATCTGCAGGCAAGCCGCGAGGAAGCGCTCCGCGCGCGCAGGGTCGCTCCAGGGCGGGGCGTCCCAGTAGCGCAGCACATGGGCGTCGCTGTGCAGCGCGAAGAGAACGTCCGCATCGTCGTCGGTGAAGGGACGCAGCCGCAGGCGCGCGGTGGGCAGCGTGGGCGTGGGCAGGGACATGGGCGCCATGGTGCCTCGTCGCTCCTGAGCCGGCATCCCAGTTCTCGGCGTCGAGGGTCGTGCCGGGTGTCACGATGACGTCATGACCGCGCTGAACCGCTTTCCGGAGCTCGGTGTGCCGGATCGCGCGGCCCTGGACGCTCTGCTCGACTCGCAGTGGGCGGGAGTGCTGTCCTGTGCGGTGGACGGCGAGCCGCTCGCCGTGCCGATGTTGTACGCCCGGGACGGTGACCGCATCCTGCTGCATGGTTCGACCGGGGCGGGCGCGCTTCGACACGTCGCGACCGGAGCCTCCGCCGTGCTGACCGTGTTCACCCTGGACGCGCTCGTCGTGGCCCCGACGACCTTCGAGTCGTCGGTCAACTACCGCTCTGCCACGGTCCGCGGACGGCTCGACACGGTCGAGGACCGGGAGAGGGCGCTCGACCTGTTCAGCGACGAGATCATCCCCGGGCGGATCGACGAGGTGCGGCGCCCGAGCCGCAGGGAGCTGGCCGCCACTGAGGTGCTGTCGCTTCCCATCGCCGAGGGCAGCTGGCTCCTCAAGGTCGCGAGCGGTTGGCCGGCGACGCCTGAGGAGGCGGGCGCCGACCCGGCCGTGTGGAGCGGCGTGGTGCCGGTCCGGCGCGTCCTGGACCAGCCCGTTCCGGCCCCGTGGGCGTCGGACCTTGCGGTCCCGCCGTCGGTGCGCAGCCTGCTCGACCAGCGCGGCACGACGGACGGGCCCGGCCCGGACTGATCCCGGTCCGCCACTCGACCTGGCTGCCGTCCCAGCCTTCGCAAGCTCAGGCTGCGGTCAGCTCAGATGTCGCGGAAGGGCTCGATGTTGGCGCCGAGGAGGTTCAGCCGCTCGGCGAGGTCCTCGTAGCCGCGGTGGATGACGTAGGTCGACCGCAGCACCGAGGTGCCCTTGGCCGCCAGCATCGCCAGCAGGATCACCACCGCCGGCCTCAGCGCGGGCGGGCAGACGATCTCGGTGCCGGTGAAGGAGGTCGGGCCCTCGATCATCACCCGGTGCGGGTCGAGCAGCTTGACCTGGCCGCCGAGCTTGTTGAGGTCGGTGAGGTAGATCGCGCGATTCTCGTAGACCCAGTCGTGCAGCAGCGTCTGGCCCTCGGCCACCGCGGCGATGACCGCGAAGAACGGCAGGTTGTCGATGTTGAGCCCCGGGAACGGCATCGGGTGGATCTTGTCCAGCGGGGCGTGCAGCTCCGAGGGCTTGGTGGTCAGGTCGACCAGGCGGGTGCAGCCGTTGAGGGCGACGTACTCCTGGGAGCGGTGGTAGGCGAAGCCCATCTCCTCCAGCAGCGCCAGCTCGATCTCGAGGAACTCGATCGGCACCCGGCGGATGGTGATCTCGGACTTGGTGACGATCGCGGCGGCCAGCAGCGACATCGCCTCGATCGGGTCCTCGCTGGGCGCGTAGTCGACGTCGACGTCGATCTCGCGGCGGCCGGTGACGGTGAGGGTGGTGGTGCCGACGCCCTCGACCGCCACGCCGAGCTTGCGCAGGAAGAAGCACAGGTCCTGGACCATGTAGTTCGACGAGGCGTTGCGGATCACCGTGGTGCCCGGGTGCAGCGCCGCGGCCATCAGCGCGTTCTCGGTGACCGTGTCGCCGCGCTCGGTGAGCACGATCGGGCGGACCGGCTCGATGGCCCGGTTGACGCTGGCGTGGTAGCTGCCGTCGGTCGCCTTGACCTCGAGCCCGAACGGGCGCAGCGCCGACATGTGCGGCTCGACGGTGCGGGTGCCGAGGTTGCAGCCGCCGGCGTAGGGGAGCTCGAAGGTGTCGGTGCGGTGCAGCAGCGGGCCGAGGAACATGATCACCGAGCGGGTACGCCGGGCCGCGGTCTCGTCGATGTTGCTGAGGTTGAGGTCCCGCGGCGGGATGATCTCGAGGTCGTTGTCGGTGTTGAGCCACTTGGTGTGGACGCCGAGGCTGCCGAGCACCTCGAGCAGCCGGTTGACCTCCTCGATGCGCGCGACCTTGCGCAGCGTCGTCCG
Source organism: Nocardioides panaciterrulae (assembly GCF_013409645.1). Lineage (NCBI taxonomy): Bacteria > Bacillati > Actinomycetota > Actinomycetes > Propionibacteriales > Nocardioidaceae > Nocardioides > Nocardioides panaciterrulae. The sequence continues at coordinate 2,109,412 of NZ_JACCBG010000001.1, forward strand.
GCCGCGGTTGAGCAGCGAGGCGCACAGCAGCGCGACACCGGCGTTCTTGGAGGTCTTGACGTCGATGCTGCCCGAGAGCCGGGTCGGGCCGGTCACCCGCAGGTGGGTGGGTCCCGCGCCCAGCGCGACGATCTCGGAGTCCAGTGCGGCGCCGATGCGGGCGAGCATCTCCAACGAGAGGTTCTGGTGGCCCTTCTCGATGCGGTTGATCGCGCTCTGGCTGGTGGCCAGCAGCTCGGCCAGCTGGTGCTGGGTGAGCCCGCGGTGCTTGCGTGCGTCGCGGATCAGGTTCCCGATGCGGCCCTTGTAGTCCTCACTCATGGCATCACCGTAACTCATATATGAGATACTGCAACAACGGCGCGCCAGGGGTCGCCGACCCAGGATGCGCCCGGTGTGGGCGCCGGTGCAAGGATGCAGGTCATGCGTGCAACGACGATCCATGCCCCCCGTGACATCCGCGTCTCCGACGTCCCCGACCCGACCATCGGCGCGCCCACCGACGCCGTGGTCAAGGTCGTCGCGGGATGCATCTGCGGCTCCGACCTGTGGTCCTACCGCGGCGAGAACGACATCGACGCCGGCTCGACGATCGGCCACGAGTGCGTCGGCGTCGTGGAGGCCGTCGGCTCCGAGGTGACCTCGTTCGCGCCGGGCGACTTCGTGATCGTGCCGTTCGACCACTGCGACAACACCTGCGCGCACTGCCGCGCCGGCATGCAGGCGGCCTGCGAGAACCTCGGGTTCACCGTGAGCGGGCAGGCGGAGTACGCGCTGGTCACGCAGGCCGAGGGCAGCCTGGTCAAGACCGACGGCACGCCCGACGACGCGATGATCCCCTCCCTGCTCACGCTCGCCGACGTGATGGCCACCGGCTGGCACGCCGCGGTGTCCGCGGGCGTGCGCGAGGGCGGCACGGCCGTGGTCGTGGGCGACGGCGCGGTGGGCCTGTGCGGCGTGCTGGCCGCGTCGGTGATGGGTGCGGAGACGGTCATCGCGATGTCGCGCCACGAGCCCCGCCAGGCGATCGCCCGGCAGTTCGGCGCCACGCACATCGTCGCCGAGCGCGGCGACGAGGGCGCCGAGGCGGTTCGCGAGCTGACCCGCGGGGTCGGGGGCGACGCGGTGCTGGAGTGCGTCGGCAACGACGCCGCGATGAAGCAGGCGTTCGCGGTCGCCCGTCCGGGGGCCACGGTCGGCTTCGTCGGCGTCCCGCACGGCGTGGAGCTGCCGATCCGCCGGATGTTCCAGAAGAACATCGGCCTGGCCGGTGGCATGGCGCCGGTGCGGCAGTACCTCCCCGAGCTGCTCAAGCTGGTCCAGGACGGGACGATCGACCCCGGGCTGGTCTTCGACGCCGACCTCCCGCTCGCGGAGGTCGCCGAGGGCTACCGCCGGATGGACGAGCGTGAGGCGATCAAGGTCCTGATCCGTCCGTGACCGACCCCGGTGGAGCGGTACGGTCACGCCCATGACCGATCGCACGCCCGACGGCGCCCTGGTCCTCGGGCCGCTGCTGCGCTACGTCGACGACACCTCGGCGACGATCTGGGTGGAGACCGCGGACGCCACGACGGTCACCGTGCGGGCGGGTGAGCGGAGCGCCCGCGCCCGGACGTTCGGGGCGCACGGCCACCACTACGCGCTGGTCGAGCTGACCGGCCTGGAGCCCGGCACGCAGACCGCCTACACCGTGGACGTGGGGGAGCAGCGCGCCTGGCCGCCGGTGTCCGGCGAGGGCTCGGGCTTCCCCCACCCGGTGATCGCGACGTTGGAGCCCGGGAAGCCGCTGCGGCTGGCCTTCGGCTCCTGCCGGGTCAGCGTCAGCCACGACGAGGCGGGCCACCGGGCGTTCGGGATCGATGCGCTGCGCAGCTATGCCCTGCGGATGGCGGGCCTGACCGAGCGGGCGGCCGACGACGACGAGCGGTGGCCGGACCTGGTGCTGTTCCTCGGTGACCAGGTCTACGCCGACGAGACCAGCGAGGCGATGCAGGAGTTCATCGCCTCGCGCAGGTCGCTGGAGGAGCCGCCGGGGGAGGAGCTGAAGGACTACGAGGAGTACGCCCACCTCTACCGGCTGGCCTGGAGCGACCCGGCGAACCGATGGCTGCTCTCGACGCTCCCGAGCGCGATGATCTTCGACGACCACGACGTGCGCGACGACTGGAACACCAGCTGGTCGTGGCGTCGCCGGATGGAGGCCACCTCGTGGTGGCACGAGCGGATCGTCGGCGCGCTCGCGTCGTACTGGGTCTACCAGCACCTGGGCAACCTCGGCCCACAGGGCCGCGCCGAGGACCCGATGTGGCAGCGGATCTCGTCGTACGACGGGGACGGCGAGCTGGACGTGACCGCGGAGCTCGACGAGCTGGCCGACCGTGCCGACCAGGAGCCCGAGAGCTACCGCTGGAGCTTCGCCCGCGACTTCGACACCCAGGCGCGGCTGATCGTGGTGGACTCGCGAGCCGCCCGGGTGCTGAGGCCGGATGCCCGCTCGATCCTCGATGACCAGGAGATGGACTGGCTCGACGAGCAGATGTCCGGCGGGTTCGACCACCTGCTGCTCGGCACCTCGCTGCCGTTCCTGATGGCGCCCGGGCTGCACCACGCGGAGGCGTTCAGCGAGGCGCTGGCCGAGGGCGCCTGGGGGAGCGGGGCGGCCCGCTTCGGCGAGTGGGCCCGCCAGGCGGCCGACCTCGAGCACTGGGCGGCGTTCGAGAAGGGCTTCCGCCAGGTCGCGGAGCTGACGCTCGACGTGGCGGCCGGGAACCGGGGCCGGGCGCCGGCGACGATCACCTACCTCTCCGGCGACGTGCACCACAGCTACGTCGCCGAGGCGGTTCCTGCGCCGCACCAGGGGCGCCCGTTGGTGGCGAGCCGGATCCTGCAGGCGGTCTGCTCGCCGATCCGCAACCCGTTGCCCCGGTTCATGCACGCGGTCACCGGCGGGGCGGCGCACCGGTCGTTGGGCGTCGTGGGTCGTGGGCTGTCGAAGGCCGCCCGGGTGCCCGCGCCCCCGCTGGCGTGGGAGGTGACCCACGGTCCGTGGTACGACAACAACCTCGCGGTGCTCGAGCTGAAGCCCGCCGGGGTGCGGATGTGGTGGACCGCGGGCGAGGTCACCGAGGGGCGACACGACCGGCCGGTGCTGCGGCGGGTCGCGACGGTCGACCTCAGCGGCTGAGTCCGCGGCCGGCGAGCGCGGCCGGCACGGTCACGGGCTCGCACTCGCAGCTGTCGCCGCACGCCAAGTACGTGTGCAGGGCGTGTCCGCACTGCGGACACGGTCGGTCGTGGGAGAGACGCACCGTGTCACTGGTGTGGTTCTCGACGGTGTCCCACATGGTTTCCACCTCCTCTCCCTTGTCTGGTGCCCCGCCCACGGCAGTCGAACCACCCAGACCCCCCAAATTGGGGACGGCCGGCCCGGTTCACTTCCACGCTACGGACTGTCCTCGGTCTCCGGCGTCAGAAACTTGAGCAGATGCCGCACCTGGGGGACCGTCCATGGCCCGGGCGGGCCCGGACGGGATCCGGGCGTGACCATTTCGCAACGCTCACAGGGGCCACTGCCGGGTCTTTGGTCCATTGCGTGCCCCTGACCACAGGCTGACGCTGAAACGGTCAACCGAGGGACTTCTCAGCTCTGGGGCGTCGCATGTTCGCCATCCACAGGACATCCAGGAAGCTCGGCCTCGTCGGCGGAGCGGCAGCAGTCGCACTCGCCCTGGCCGCCTGTACCGGCGGAGGCTCGTCCTCGCCCTCGGGCTCCGGCGCCACGAGCGCGACCGGGAGCCCCACGAGCGGCGGCACCGTCACCTTCGCCGAGAGCCCGACGGCAGTTCCCAACTGGATCTTCCCGCTGGCCGGTCCGGCCTACTTCAGCACCTACAACATCTCCAACCTGCAGCAGCTGATGTACCGGCCGCTGTACTGGTTCGGCGGCCACAACCTCCAGCCCACCGTCGACTACGGCCTGTCCGCCGCCGAGCCGCCGCAGTACGCCTCGGACGGCAAGAGCGTCACGATCAAGCTGAAGCCGTGGAAGTGGTCCAACGGCGAGGACGTCAACGCCGACGACGTCGTCTTCTGGATGAACATGGTCAAGGCGGAGAAGGCCAACTGGGGCGGCTACACCCCCGGCGCGTTCCCGGACAACGTCACCAAGGTGACGAAGGTCGACGACCGGACCGTGAAGCTGACGCTCGACGCGAAGTACTCCGAGGACTGGTACACCTACAACGAGCTGTCGCAGATCACGCCGATGCCGATGGCCTGGGACGTGACCAGCGCCGGCGCCGCGGCCGGCAGCGGGGGCTGCACGTCCGACATCGCGAAGTGCAAGGCCGTCTACGACTTCCTCGCAGGCCAGGCCAAGGACCAGAAGACCTACGCGACCAGCAAGATCTGGGGGGTCGTGAACGGGCCCTGGCGACTGAAGACGTACAGCTCCTCGGGCAGCTACTCGGTGGTGCCGAACCCTGATTACTCCGGCTCGCCCAAGCCGCGCCTGGACGAGGTGAAGTTCCTGCCGTTCACCAGCGACGCCGCGGAGTTCAACGTACTCAAGGCGGGCGGCACGGTCGACATCGGCTACATCCCGAAGCAGGACCTGCCGCCGAAGCCGGCGGGCGCGGTGCTGCCCAGCACCAACCCGGTGGGGGCGGACTACTACCTCGCGGCGAACTACGCGTGGGCGGTGGACTACTTCCCGATCAACTTCAACAACCCCACGATGGGCCCGGTCTTCAAGCAGCTCTACGTCCGGCAGGCGCTCGCCTACACCATGAACCAGCCGCTGATCGTGGAGAAGGCACAGCAGGGGTACGCCGACGCCCAGTACGGACCCGTGCCGGTGCGGCCGCAGAGCAAGTGGCTGAGCCCCGCCGCGCAGCAGGGCTCGCCGTACCCGTTCAGCACCGACAAGGCGAAGTCGCTGCTGGAGTCGCACGGGTGGACCGAGCAGGACGGCGTGATGGTGTGCACCGACGCCGGGACCGCGTCCAGCCAGTGCGGCAGCGGGATCGCCCAGGGCACCAAGCTGTCGATCAACCTGGACTACTCCTCGGGCGAGCAGGCCCTGGACCAGGCCATGCAGCAGTACAAGTCCGACTCGAGCAAGGCCGGGATCCAGCTCAACCTGAAGCAGAAGCCGTTCAACACGGTGACCGGCGAGTCGGTGCCGTGCACCCCCAGCCAGGCCAGCTGCAGCTGGCAGCTCGCGAACTGGGGCGGTGGCTGGCTCTACGCACCTGACTACCTGCCCACCGGCGAGTCGCTGTTCGCCACCGGCTCGGTCGCGAACTACGGCAGCTACAGCGACCCGAAGATGGACCAGCTGACCAAGATCACGACGCAGCAGGGCGGCACCGGCCCCCTGTACGACTACCAGGACTACACCGCGCAACAGGTGCCGGTGGTCTTCCAGGCGAGCCCGTACACGATCCAGGCGGTCTCGACCCAGGTCGGCGGGATCGTCTGGAACCCGATCCGGAGCCTCACGCCCGAGTACTGGTACCGCACGCAATGACCAGGTTCCTGCTCCGCAGGGCAGGGCAGGCGGTGATCGTCCTGCTGCTGGTGACCGTGATCGTCTTCGTGCTGCTGCACCTGCTGCCGGGCGGCGCCGCCCGGGCCACCCTCGGGACCCGGGCGACACCCCAGCAGCTCGCCCACTTCAACAAGGTGAACGGGCTGGACGACCCCCTCTGGCAGCAGTACGTCATCTGGCTCAAGCACCTGCTCCAGGGCGACCTCGGGTACAGCTACCGGCTCAACCAGAGCGTCGCCTCGCTGATCGGGGAGCGGCTCCCGAAGACGATCCTGCTGAACGTGCTGGCGCTGGCCATCGCGGTGGTGATCGCGATCCCGATCGGCCTCACCCAGGCGGTCCGCCGCAACGGGATCTTCGACTACACCGCGACGTTCCTGGGCTTCGTCTTCTACTCGACGCCGATCTTCTTCCTCAGCCTGATGCTCGTGCTGGTCTTCTCGCTCAACCTGGGCTGGTTCCCGGCGCAGGCGCCCCAGGCCAGCACGGTCGCCGGCATCCTGGCGGAGCCGGCCGGCCTCGTGCTGCCGGTGGCCTCCCTGGTGCTGCTCGACATCGCGCTCTTCTCCCGCTACATGCGCTCGGCGACCCTGGACAACATCGTCCAGGACTACGTGCGCACCGCGTTCTCCAAGGGGGCCGGCTCCTCCCGGGTGCTCTACCGGCACATCCTGCGCAACTCCTTGATTCCCATGGTGACGATCATCGGGCTCTCGCTGCCGGTGCTGATCGCAGGATCGCTGGTGACCGAGCAGGTCTTCAACTACCCCGGCATGGGGCTGCTCTTCTACCAGGAGGCGGTCACCGACGACTATCCCGTGCTGCTGGGCATCACGCTCGTCGTCGGGTTCGCCACCGTGCTCGGCAACCTGCTCGCCGACATCGGCTACGCCGCGCTGGACCCGCGGGTGAGGGTGTCGTGAGCCTGCTGCCGGGCTCGCGCCGTGATCGGTCGGGTCCGGCCGCGGAGCCGGGGCTGGCCGAGATCGCCGGCGACCGCGCCGCCCTCGTGGGTGGCGAGGTCCACGGACCGCAGGAGAGCCTGTGGCGACGCGGGCTCTCGGTCTTCGCCGAGAACCGGCTGGCGCTCATCGGCGCCGGGATCATCGTGTTCTTCGTCCTCTTCTGCTTCCTCGGGCCGCACCTCTACCACACCGACCAGGTGACGACGAACCTCGCGCTCGCGAACGAGCCGCCCAGCTCCGCACACCCGCTCGGCACCGATCCCACCGGCTACGACGAGCTCGGCCGCCTGATGTACGGCGGCCAGGCGTCGCTGGAGGTCGGCATCGCCGCCGCCCTGCTGGCCACGGTGTTCGGCACCCTCTACGGCGCGCTGTCCGGCTATGTCGGCGGCGCGCTCGACGCCGTCCTGATGCGGCTGGTCGACGGCCTCCTCGCCATCCCCGCCCTGTTCCTGCTGCTGGTGCTCTCGACCATCTACTCCCCGGGACCGGGCGTGATGATCCTGCTGATCGCGGCCCTGTCCTGGCTCGGGGCCGCGCGCCTCATCCGCGGCGAGGCGCTGAGCCTGCGCGAGCGGGAGTACGTCCAGGCGGTGCGGGTCATGGGTGGCTCGAACACCCGCGCGGTCATCCGGCACGTGGCCCCGAACGCCGTCGGCACCGCGGTCGTCTTCGCCAGCTTCACCGTCGCGGACGCGATCATCACGCTGGCCTTCCTCGGCTACCTCGGCCTGGGCATCCAGCCGCCGAAGACCGACTGGGGCGGCATGCTCTCGACGGCGACGGTCTACATCAACAGCGGCTACTGGTGGCTGCTCTACCCGCCCGGCATCGCGATCGTGCTGGTCGCCATCGCGTTCAACTTCCTCGGCGACGCGCTGCGCGACGCGTTCGAGGTCCGGCTGCAGAGCAGGTGAGCATGGCCGACCTCGTACCGCCCGACCAGTCGCTCGCCACCGGGGAGACGCTTGGGTTCGTCGAGTCCGCGCCGCTGCTGGAGATCACCGGCCTGCGCACCGACATCGCCCTGAAACGGTCGACAGTGCACGCCGTCGACGGCGTCGACCTCGAGGTCGGGGCGGGGGAGTGCCTCGGCCTGGTCGGGGAGTCGGGGTGCGGCAAGACCATCACCGCCCTGTCCGTCCTCCAGCTGCTTCCGACCGGCGGCCACGTGGTCGACGGCAGCGTCCGGCTGGAGGGCGTCGAGCTGCTGGGCCTGCAGGTCCGGGAGATGCAGGCGATCCGCGGTGGTCGCGTCGGCATGGTGTTCCAGGACCCGCTCACCTCGCTCAACCCCACGATCACCGTGGGGAACCAGATCGCCGAGGCCGTGCTGCTGCACCGCGACGTGTCCCGCAAGGAGGCCCGCCGGCGGGCGTTGGAGGTGCTCGACCTCGTCGGGATCGCGCAGGCGCGCAGCAGGCTCGACGACTTCCCCCACCAGTTCTCCGGTGGCATGCGGCAGCGGGTCATGATCGCGATCGCGCTCGCCTGCGACCCGCGGCTGCTCATCGCCGACGAGCCGACCACCGCGCTCGACGTGACGATCCAGGCGCAGATCCTCGAGCTCATCGACCGCCTGCGCCGTGACCTGGAGATGGCCGTCGTGCTGGTGACGCACGACCTGGGCGTGGTCGCCGGCCGCGCCGACCGGGTCGCGGTGATGTACGCCGGGAAGATCGTCGAGACCGCCGAGGCCCTCGAGCTCTTCGCCCACCCTCGGCACCGGTACACCCAGGCGCTGTTCGACGCGCTGCCCGAGCGGGCCACCGAGCGGCGCGAGCAGCTGGCCTCGATCCCGGGCCTGCCGCCGGACCTGTCCACCGAGCTCACCGGTTGCCGGTTCGCCCCGCGCTGCTCCTTCGCGCAGGACGACTGCCGCGCGTCGTCGCCGCCGTTCCTCGGCCCCGCTGGCGGACACCGGCACGCGTGCCTGCACCCGGTGGCGGACGAGGAGCTCGCCCGGACGCGGGTGACCAGGCCGGAGGGGGAGGCGGGCGCCCGCTCGGACGAGGTGCTGCTCGCCGTGGAGCACCTCGTCAAGGATTTCCCGCTCAGCCACCACGTGCTCGGGCGGACCCGCTATCGGGTCTCCGCGGTGGCCGGCGTCAGCCTCGAGGTCCGCCGCGGCGAGACGTACGGGCTGGTGGGGGAGTCGGGCAGCGGCAAGACCACCCTCGGCCGGCTGATCGTGGGACTGGACGAGCCGACCTCCGGCGTCGTCCGGCTGGAGGGGAAGGACGTGTCGAGGCTCTCCTCCCGCGAGCGGCGGGCGGTGCGGCGGCGGGTGCAGTTCATGTTCCAGGACCCCTACGCCTCCCTCGATCCGCGCATGCGGGTCGGCCAGGTGCTGCGCGAGCCGCTGGCCATCCAGCGGATCGGCTCGCGGGAGGAGCAGCGAAGCCGGGTGGAGGAGGCACTGGAGAGTGTCGGGTTGCCGCGCAGCGCCGCCGACCGGTTCCCGCACGAGTTCTCCGGAGGCCAGCGGCAGCGACTCGGGCTGGCGCGGGCGCTGATCCTGCGTCCCGAGCTCGTCGTCGCCGACGAGCCGGTCTCCGCGCTCGACGTCTCGATCCAGGCCCAGATCCTCAACACGCTGCGCGAGCTGCAGGATCGGCTCGACCTGACCTACCTGGTGATCTCGCACGACCTGTCGGTGATCCGCTACCTCTCGGACCGGATCGGCGTGATGTACCTCGGCAAGCTGGTCGAGGACGGACCGTCGGAGGAGGTCTACCACCATCCGCTCCACCCCTACACGCACGGCCTGATCGCGACCGTCCCCGAGGCCGACCCTCAGCTGGAGCGGGCGAAGAAGGCCACGCCGCTCGAGGGCGAGCTGCCGAGCGCGGTCGAGCCGCCCAGCGGCTGCCGGTTCCGGACCCGCTGCCCACTGGCCCAGCAGGTCTGCGCCGACGAGGAGCCACCCCTGGTGGCCCTGCGACCGGGGCACCGAGCCGCGTGCCACTTCCCGCTCGAGAACGTGGCACCATCGGAGTCGTGACCAGCAGCCCGACCGAGGCGCAGCGGCTGCGCGACCTCGCGCTGCTGCGTGGGGTGCGCGACCGGATCGACCGCGACTACGCGCAACCGTTGGACGTCGAGGCGCTGGCTCGGGGTGCGCACATGTCGGCGGGGCACCTGAGCCGGCAGTTCCGGCTGGCGTACGGCGAGTCGCCGTACAGCTACCTGATGACGCGACGGATCGAGCGGGCGATGACGCTGCTGCGGCGCGGCGACCTGAGCGTCACCGAGGTCTGCTTCGCGGTCGGCTGCCAGTCGCTGGGCACCTTCAGCACCCGGTTCACCGAGCTGATCGGCGTGCCACCGAGCGTGTACAGGGCGCAGTCGGCGCTGGCGACGGAGGGGATGCCGGCCTGCGTGGCCAAGCAGGTCACCAGACCGGTCAGGAATCGAGAAGCACGAGCGGGCAGCGTCTCCTAGCGTTCTCGGCATGGACCTCACCATTCACTCGGGATTCCTCCCGCACACCGACCGCGACGCCGCGGTGGCGTTCTACTGCGACGCCCTCGGCTTCGAGCTGCGCAACGACGTCGGCTACAACGGCCTGCACTGGCTGACCGTCGGTCCGCCCGGCCAGCCCGACGTCAACATCGTGCTCTACCCCCCGGGGGTCGACCCGGGGGTGACCGACGAGGAGCGCCGGACCATCACGGAGATGATGGCCAAGGGCACCTACGCGATGCTGACCCTCGCGTCGAAGGACCTCGACGCCGCGTTCGAGAGGCTGCAGGCCGGCGACGTGGAGATCGTCCAGGAGCCGACCGACCAGCCCTACGGCATCCGCGACTGCGCCGTGCGCGACCCGTCCGGCAACCTGTTGCGCATCAACCAGGTCGTGTCCTGAGGACCATGACCTGCCCGCACTGAGCGACCCGACGAAGGAGCCCGAGCCGGCATGGAGCAGCACACAGCCGACCGCCACGACCTGATCCGGGTCGTCGGCGCCCGCGTGAACAACCTCAAGGACGTCCACGTCGAGATCCCTAAGCGACGGCTGACCGCGTTCACCGGCGTCTCCGGCTCAGGCAAGAGCTCGCTGGTCTTCGGCACGATCGCGGCGGAGTCGCAGCGGCTGATCAACGAGACCTACAGCGCCTTCCTGCAGGGCTTCATGCCGAGCCTGGCGCGACCGGAGGTCGACCTGCTCGAGGGGCTCACCACCGCGATCATCGTCGACCAGGAGCGGATGGGCTCGAACCCTCGCTCCACGGTCGGCACGGCCACCGACGCCAACGCGATGCTGCGCATCCTGTTCAGCCGCCTCGGCGATCCGTACGTCGGCCCGCCCACCGCGTTCTCGTTCAACGTGCCGACCCGGACGGCGAGCGGCGTGATGAGGACCGAGAAGGGCGGCCGGGAGGAGAAGACCGTCGTCCGCAACGCCGTCTACCAGGGCGGGATGTGCCCGCGCTGTGAGGGCATGGGGGCGGTGAACGACTTCGACCTCACCGCGATCTACGACGAGTCCAGGTCGCTCGCCGAGGGCGCGCTGCTGGTCCCGGGCTACAGCATGGACGGATGGTACGGCCGGGTCTTCGCCGGGGCCGGACTGCCGATGGACAAGCCGATCGGCGCGTTCACGCCCAAGCAGCTGCAGAAGCTCCTGCACGGCGAGCCGACCCGGATCAAGGTCGAGGGGGTCAACCTCACCTACGAGGGTGTGCTCACGAAGATCCAGAAGTCCATGCTGTCCAAGGACCTCGAGGCCATGCAGCCGCACGTACGCCGGTTCGTCGAGCGCGCGGTGACGTTCACGACCTGTCCCGAGTGCGACGGGACCCGGCTGACGGCGCAGGCCCGTTCCTCGAAGATCCGCGGCCGCCACATCGCCGAGCTGTGTGCGATGCAGATCAGCGACCTGGCCGGGTGGGTGCACGAGCTCGACGAGCCGTCGGTCGGGCCGCTCGTCGGCGGCCTGCAGCACCTGCTGGACTCCTTCCAGGCGATCGGGCTCGGCTACCTCTCCCTAGACCGGCCCACGGGCACGCTGTCCGGGGGAGAGGCGCAGCGCACCAGGATGATCCGGCACCTCGGGTCCTCGCTCACCGACGTGACCTACGTCTTCGACGAACCGACGATCGGCCTGCACCCGCACGACATCGAGCGGATGAACCAGCTGCTGCTGCAGCTGCGCGACAAGGGCAACACCGTGCTCGTCGTGGAGCACAAGCCAGAGACGATCGCGATCGCCGACCACGTCGTCGACCTCGGTCCGGGCGCCGGGAGCGCGGGTGGGTCCATCTGCTTCGAGGGCGACGTGGAGGGGCTGCGGGGGAGCGGCACCACCACCGGCCGCCACCTCGACGACCGGGCCCGGCTGAAGGACTCGGTGCGCGCGCCCTCCGGGGTGCTGGCGGTGCGCGGTGCCTCGACCCACAACCTGCGCGACGTGGACGTCGACCTCCCGCTCGGGGTGCTGGTCGTGCTCACGGGAGTGGCCGGCTCGGGCAAGAGCTCGCTGGTGACCGGCTCGGTGGCCGGCCGTGACGGCGTGGTGGTGGTCGACCAGGGCGCGATCAAGGGCTCCCGGCGCAGCAACCCGGCGACGTACACAGGAGCGCTCGAGCCGATCCGGAAGGCCTTCGCGAAGGCCAACGGGGTGAAGCCGGCGCTGTTCAGCTCGAACTCCGAGGGCGCGTGCCCCGCCTGCAACGGCGCCGGTGTGATCTACACCGAGCTCGGCGTGATGGCCACCGTGGAGTCGCCCTGCGAGGAGTGCGAGGGCCGGCGGTTCCAGGCCGCGGTGCTCGAGCACACGCTCGGCGGTCGCAACATCGCCGAGGTGCTCGCGATGTCGGCCGGCGAGGCCGCCGACTTCTTCGCCGACGGTGAGGCCCGGACGCCGGCGGCGCACAAGGTGCTGGAGCGGCTGGTCGACGTGGGTCTGGGTTATGTCAAGCTGGGCCAGCCGCTGACCACCCTCTCCGGGGGAGAGCGCCAACGGCTGAAGCTGGCCGCGCAGATGGCCGAGAGGGGCGAGGTCTACGTCCTGGACGAGCCGACCACCGGCCTGCACCTCGCCGACGTCCAACAATTGCTCGCCCTTTTGGACCGGCTGGTCGACTCCGGGCGGTCGGTGATCGTCATCGAGCACCACCAGGCGGTGATGGCGCACGCCGACTGGATCGTCGACCTCGGTCCGGGCGCCGGCCACGACGGCGGCCGGGTCGTGTTCGAGGGCACGCCCGCCGACCTGGTCGCCGACCGCGCCACGCTGACCGGGCAGCACCTCGCGGCGTACGTCCAGCCGTGACGGCGTTGATGACCGAGGTGGCGGCCCGGCCGCCCGATGTGGAACTCTGCCGAGCGTGACGAGCAGCGAAGTGTGGGACGAGGAGACCGCCGCCCGGTACGACGCCGAGGCCGCAGCACACTTCGCCCCTGAGGTGTTGGATCCCACCGTCGACCTCCTCGAGCGGTTGGCCGAGGGGGGTCCCGCACTGGAGTTCGCCATCGGGACCGGTCGGGTCGGGATTCCGTTGGCGGCGCGCGGCGTGCCCGTCACCGGAATCGAGCTGTCCGAGCCGATGGTCACCCAGCTCCGCGGCAAGGTGACCGAGGAGCAGGTTCCGGTGATCGTCGGCGACATGACCACGACGGTCGCTCCCGGCGCGGGCTCGTTCTCGCTCGTGTTCCTGGTCTGGAACAGCATCGCGAACCTTCGGACGCAGGCCGAGCAGGTGCAGTGCTTCAGGAACGCCGCACATCACCTCCGGCCCGGCGGCCGGTTCGTGATCGACCTCTGGGTGCCCCCGATCCAGCGGCTCCTGCCGGGTGAGGAAGCAGTCCCGATGAGCCTCGACGACGAGCACCTGGTCTTCGACACCTACGACCTGGTGACTCAGGAGTGCGCGTCTCATCACTACTACCGGAGCGAGGACGGGAGCGTCCGTCACGGCGTCGGCCACTTCCGCTACCTCTGGCCGTCCGAGTGCGACCTCATGGCCCAACTCGCCGGGCTCGAGCTCGAGTCACGGTCGGCCGACTGGCAGGGCAGTCCCTTCCTATCGACGAGCGACCATCACGTCTCGGTCTGGCGCAAGAAATGACCGCCGGATGCGCCGGATCCGCCGGATAGACCCGGCAGGATTGGCAACGTGAACACGCCACCGGCCGTCGAGGAGCTGGCAGGCAAGCTGCGTTCACTGGGCTGGGTGACCGATCTGTTTGTCGGTGGGTCCGCAGCCACCGGCGACTACCGGGCAGGCGTCAGTGACCTCGACCTCGTGGCTCTGACCGACCGGCCGATGGACCGGCATCACCGGTCGGCCATCGCCGCGATCCACGCGGACCTCGACGCCTCGGCGGCCGCAGGGGCCGATCTGGGCTGTGCCTACGTCGAAATCTCGGCACTGTCTGAGCCCGCCACTCGTCATCCGACCTGGACCCATGGCGAACTCGTCGAACGCACGGTCTCCGGGATCGTGAGAGCGGAGCTCGTCCGGCACGGGTTCGCGGTCCTTGGGCGTCAGCCGCAGAGCGTGCTGCCCCCCTTGAGCAACGACGATGTGCGACGCGCCGCCCAGGCCGAGCTCTCCGGCTACTGGGCGACAGCCGCACGCCATCCGTGGTGGTGGCTGAATCCGTCCATCGCCGACCTCGGGCTGACCTCGATGGCCCGCGGCCGCCACGCACTGGCGACCGGCAACCTCATCACCAAATCCGCGGCCATCGATTCGGCCCGGGCCCCCGAGTGGCTGCGTGCCGACCTCCGGGCTCGGCGCGAGGGGAGGCCCGTGCGGTCCCCGCGCCTCCGCACGGCGTGGCTGGCCTGGCGCGACGCGTGTCGGACTACAGCCGCCGCCCATCGATGGAGGCCCCGCAGTGACGGATATGCCGAGCGTGAAGGGGTCGATGGGGACACGCCCACGAGGTTCTCGCGCTGTGACTGACCTTTTCGGACAGGGCGGGTTCGACGTACGACTCGATTGGGGGCCGGCCGGAGCAACGGCCACGCGGGCCGAGGTGTCGGTCGTGGTCGACGTTCTCAGCTTCTCGACCTCGGTGACTGTGGCCGTCGAGCGCGGCATCGGGGTGCTTCCGTATCGATGGAAGGGGGTGCAAGCCGAGGAGTTCGCCGCGCAGCACGACGCGGTGCTCGCCGTCGGCCGACTCGAGGCGAGCAAGGGTGGCGCCGTAGGTGCGCCCTCGCTGTCGCCGGCAAGCCTGCTCACCTGCGCCGCGATCCCGCGGCTGGTCCTGCCGTCGCCGAACGGATCGACGATCGCCGCGGCACTGCAGCAGAGCGACTCGGCCGTTGCTGTCGGCTGCCTTCGCAACGCCGAGGCTGTCGCCACGTGGCTCGCGCCGACGATCGAAGCCGGCGGGTCGATCGCCGTCATCGCGGCCGGCGAACGCTGGAGTCACGATGACTCGCTGCGCCCTGCCTTGGAGGACCAGCTGGGGGCCGGCGCCATTCTCTCCGGGCTCGTCGCCCTCGGCTATGGCGACAAGTTCAGTCCGGAAGCCCTGACAGCGGTTGACGTGTTCGACGCGGGTCGCAGCAGCCTCGATGCGCGCATACGCGGCTGCGTCGGCGGTCGTGAGCTGCTCAGCAAGGGATTCGAGTCAGACATCGACGTCGCCGTCGATCTCAACGCATCATCGGTCGTGCCGGTGCTCGTCGACGGCGTCTTCGGCCCGGCCGACCGCATCCGTGCCGCTGAGCACCACCACGGCTAGGGCAGCACCTGTTTCCAGTGCCCCTCAGAGACGACTTCGACGGTGCCGTCGTTCACCTTGATCGCCGACTGGTCGTCGATGACATACGCCGGACCGCCGATCTCGCTGGCCCAACGGTCTGCCTCGTCCATGGTGTTGCCCGGGAAAGCGTCGAGGTGCGGGAAGATCGAGAAGTCGACGACGCCGAGAGTGCGGTCGTCCGGCGCGGACGGCCAATTGACGAAGTCGGCGCCGATCCGGGGCGTCATCACCATGCTGCCGGCGCTGACCCCCACCCAGACCTTGTCGGTCATCGCGGGCAGAAGATCGGCCAGTCCAGATTCCCGCATCCAGTGGCACAGGTACGTCGCATCGCCGCCGTCGACCAGCAGCACGTCAGCCTCGTGGACCCATGGGACCCAGCGCTCCTTGCCGATCGTCGGCAGCGCCGAGAGCTCGAGGAGCCCCAGCGACTTCCACTCCATTGAGGTCAAGCCACCCCACGGGGGCACGCCGTTCACGAATCCCCGCGCCGAGACCGGTCCGCACATCGGGTGGCCCCACTGCGCCGTGGGGATGCAGAGCGCGGTCGCGTCGGCCGTCGGCTTGCCTAACAAGTCGACCAGCGCGCGGAGGATGCTGGCGTTCGTGACGCCTCCGGACGTGAGCAGGAGCTTCAAGATTCCTCCTGAGGGGAGTGCGACGATTGGAACGAGTCTCAGGCCCACCCTGGAGGCATCCGAGGCTGGGCTCCTTGTCTTGGCGCTCTTCTGTGCGCGGCATTCAACCTATCGACGAACGCCTGACTTCAAGTTCGACATCCCGCCAAGCATTCTTTCCAACCTTCGCAACCACGCGCTGTCATCGGAGGCAGGTCGCGAAGCGGGGCCAGGTCGCCCTGGGCGCGTTCGGAACCTACGTCGAGCAGGGCGTCACTTCTCCCGCGGCTTCTTCCCGGATGGCGTCCGCCGTGCTGAGGTCGAGTCCCTGCGCGCCTTCTCAGACGCCGCTGTCGAACCGTCGCCTCGGATCACCCGCGTCTGGTCCTGACCATCGTCGAGGTCCGGGTAGCCCTTCGTGATGAGTCTGGCTGCGAGGTAGAACGCCACCATTGAAACCCCGAAGAGCCCAGCGCCCACCGCGAAGCGCCAACCGGTGTCGTCGAAGACGAAACCACTGCCGAGCAGCGCACATACGGCGAACAGGACTCGTCGGCCGATGGGTAACTCCAGCGGATGCGCTGTTCCGCGGTGCCTGCCTGGCGCATCATCCACCGGCGAAGTCTAGGCAAGAAGCACCCCGGGCGTTCTACGCCACACGGGCTGTCATATCGCCGATAACTGACATTATGTCAGTTAGGACTCTGATGGCCCCGTCGAACGTCAGGTGGCCGCTGCCCTGTGCAAACCGGTCGGCCTCTCCCCTCGCGCCGCCGTGCGCGGGCGACTTCGATGATCGCGCTCCCGCAACGGCTGCACTCGTAGGCTGTGCTGGTGCCAGAGACCGTCGTCTGTCGTCCTGTCGATCCGCGGTCCGCCGCGGTCGCCGAGCTGGCAAGCCTGTTCGAGCTGTACCGGATCCACTACGGCCAATCGCCGGCTCCGGCCGCGACACGGGCGTGGGTGGGCGAGATGGCTGGATCCGGCGAGCTCGAGTTCTACGGCGCCTACCACGGCCCGCGGAGGGTCGGATTCGCGGCCATTCACCAAGTCCCGGCCTCTCTCAGGCTGGGTCGGTTCTGGCAGCTACGCGACCTGTTCGCCGACCCCGCGGTGCGTCGCCAGGGCATCGCCCGTCGACTGGTCGAAACCATCCGAAAGGCCGCCAGCGACGCCGGTGCGCTGCGGCTGTCTCTGCAAACCGAACCGGACAATGCCGCGGCCCTCGCGCTGTACCGCCAGTGCGGTTTCACGATCAACGCCGACCTCGCGACGCTGAGCCTCAACCTCGCCAGATAGCGATCGACACGCGGAGCGTGACCAGTGCGGGCTCGCCGGCCCTCACCGGAGCCGGATGTCCACCTCAGCTGCGATCGTCTCGACCATCGAGGTGAGGCGCTCGATTCGGGCGGGCATGGTGCGCCGATAATTGGCGATGGTGAGCAGACCTGGGCCCACAAAGGCCCAGGCCCGTGCACGCGTCCAGGTTTCATCGTCGGCCCCGGATGCGACGCGGAGCACCTCGCGAGCAGGGGCGTCGAAGATGCTCCACGCGTAGAGCAGGTCTACGGACCGGTCGCCGACGCCCACGCCGCCGAAGTCGATGACTCCGGCCAGTCGCCCGTCGTGCTGAGCCAGGAGGTTCTCCTCGGACAGGTCGGTGTGCACCCAGCAGGCGGCTTCGGTGGCCGCGGGGACGTCGCGCAGGCGCTGCCATGCCTCCCGAACACTGGCCGGGTCGAACAGGTCCGCCAGTTCTGCGGCCGCGCGATCTGCCCATCGGTCGATCGTCTCGGTGACCGGCTCACCGCAGCGGTAACCCCAGTGCTCAGGCTCGGCCGGAACGTCGGCGGTGTCGACAGCGTGGAGGCTCTGGAGGAAAGTGCCCAAGGACTCTGCGAGAAGAGCCTGCTGCGAGCCGTCCAGTGCGAGCGGAAGGTCGCCCGGCACCCAGGACACGACCGCCCACGGCCGAGCGAAGGCCCTGCTGGGCTGACCAACAGCGACGACAGCTGGGACTGCAACCGGCAGATTGGGCGCAAGACGGGGCAGCCAGCGCACTTCATTCGCCAGGTCCGCGACGTAGTCGTCCGATCGGGGCAGACGGATAGCCAGGGTTTCTCCGAGGCGGAACACCCAGTTGCTGCTGCCGGACGCGCTGCTCATCCAGACGGGCATATCGGCCAGATGCGGAGCTTGCTCGCGAAGCAGCTGGGTCACGACCTGGGAGTCCGGGACGACGTCGGCCGGCACAGAGGAAAGGGGACCCACCCGCACATGATCGTCGACTCGCGCCGGTGACACGACTCGATTTCGATGCTCGCGATCTGCCGCGTTGAACGCGGATCGAGCAGCTCGATACGTCAGAACTTGGTACGCAGGCTGTTCCCTAGTCCGCGTATGGCATCAGATGGGTCACCTCCGATGGCCTGAGTCACTGCCCCGTCTGGGGCGAAGCTTGAAGATCAAGATGCCGAGATACTTGTTCATCCACTCCTGCTTGTGCGGGTAGCGCCGCCGGGCCTCCTCGGACAACTCCGGCTCGACGGCAGTCTCGATCCACAGACCTGCCGCGCTGAACACGTTCATCAGGCCAGAGATCGTGTACGTGCGCTTGGTCAGGGCGACCTGCTCGTTCCAGCCGGTGCGGTACGTGTACGAGGACTTTGAGAAGTACTCCTCCCCCAGCGACGTGCCGTTCTGCTCGGCCCGTTCGACCGCGTACCGGATGGGCTGCGTCCTCGTCAGCAGGATGAAGCCATCCTCAGTCAGCATCGCCCGCGCTGACTGCAAGGTCTGGACCGGGTCCTTCGCGTAGCCGAACGACTGCAGGAACAGGATCCGATCGAAGGTGCGTCCAGCAAGGCTTGGCATCGAATCGAGCTCGTTCAGGTCGCCCTGGATGAGCTCCAGGCCAGTCGGCTGCGCACTGAGGAAGTTGCCGCTGGCATCCACACCGACGGCGGAGGCCGCACCCGCTCCGAGCAGTTCGGCTAGCTTGCCTCCGTTCCCGCATCCAAGATCAAGCAATGACAGCCCGGTGACATCGCCCAGAAGGTCCCGCTGCGCGGGCCACTCGACGAGCCGATCCAGCGAGTCCTCCCTACTCCGCGCACGCTCGTAGTCTGGCGCGAGCTCCGACCACGCTTGGCTCGAATCCGCCGGGCCACCCGCGCGTGAGCTCGTCGCCTTCGCCGAGTCGTCAGCCACCGCCACGGGATGGAAGATAACTGGAGAATGGCGGTCATGGTGTGTGAGTTGATCGCCCTGACCTTCAGCTCGCCCGATCCGGAGCGTCTCGCCGGGTTCTGGGGTGGTCTGCTGGGCCAAGACGTCACGATCGACCGGGGCGCTCCGTCCTTGGCGGCACCACCCGAGGTGGGGTTCGGTCTGCGATTCGTGGTCGGTGCCGGTGAGAAGTGGGGTGCCAACCAGATGCACCCCGACCTGAAACCGACGTCCGTCCACGAGCAGGCTTCAGCGGTGCAGCGAGCGCTGGAGTCGGGCGCACGGCACTTGGACGTCGGCCAGGGACCGGACGCCGAGCACGTCGTCCTCGCCGATCCCGACGGTAACGAGCTGTGCATCCTCGAGCCTGGAGGGAGCTTCCTCGCTGGCTGCCCGTTCTTCAGCTCGTTGGCCGGCGACGGTGTCGCAGAGGTCGGCTACTTCTGGCGCGATGCCCTTGCCTGGAACCTGGTTTGGGACCAAGACGGCGAGACCGCCGTTCAGGCGCCCACCGGGGGCCCCAAGATCACCTGGGGTGGCGAACCGGTAGCGCCCAAGCTGGGCAGGAATCGACTCCATCTCGATCTCACGCCATCCGCCCCCGCGACCATCGATGCCGAAGTCGAGCGCCTGTCGGCGCTCGGGGCAACTCGCGTCGACGCGGGCTGCGCGGACGGCGTAGGCATGGCTGACCCCGGGGGCAACGAGTTCTGCGTGGTGGGGTGAGGATCCCGCGACCGGCCTAAGCCAGGACCCGCCCCGATTGCCCATCCGTGTCGCGGACGGCCCGCTCCCCCAGCGGAAGCACCGCGGCCACCACGAGCGTGGCGGCACCGAACCAGAACGGCGCCTGCAGCCCGATCCTCCCGGCGATCAGTCCGCCGGCGACCGATCCGAGAACAAGACCGAGCAGGTTGAAGGTCCGCATCGCCCCGCCGACACGACCGAGCAACTCGTTGGGAATGAGTCGTTGACGCCAAGAAGCGAAGCAGATCGACCACACTGTCGTGTGCAGGAAGTACACGGCGAGCATCGCAGTCACCAGCACCGCAGAGGTGCTGATCGCGAGCACGGCGAAGGCTGCCGCACCCAAGACCAGCATCACGCGCATGGCCGTTGCGCTGCCCAGACGTGCATCGAGGCGCTCGGCCACGACGCTGCCGATCAGACTGCCCAGCGCCGAGATCGTGAGGGCGATCCCGTACTCCGTCGCCGTCAGGCCCACGGTCTTGGTGGCGAAGAGCACGAGGACCGAGAAGGGTGCCATGTAGGCCAACGTCGAGAGAAAGCCGCTGGCTGCGAGCGAGAGCAGGGTCGGGTTGCCGAACAGGTAGCGCAGCCCCTCCCCGAGGTCGTGCCGCAGCGTTGTGGCCGTGGTCGCCCGCTCACGATCGGGTTGGAAGCGTCCGCGAAGCCAGGAGAAGAGCAGTGCCGCGACGACGAAGCTGGTGGCATCCGCGGCGATGGGGACTGCGACCGCAACGCCGAACAGCAGTCCGCCGAGCGGCGGCCCCGCGATCTCATCGAACAGCGTCTGCGCGGTCGCCAGGCGACCATTGGCCCTGGCCAGCTCCTCAGGCCGAACGATCGACGGCAAGACGGTGAAGGCCGAGGTGTCGGCCAGGGTCTCGAGCAGCCCGAGCGCCCCGTAGACCGCGTAGAGCATCCAGATCGACGAGGAGTCCGAGACGACACTCGCCACGAGGGCGAACAGCATCAGCCCCCGGGCAGCGTTGACCACGACCATGAGGCGGCGCCGGTCGACTCGATCCGCGATCACGCCGCTGAAGCTCGACATCACCAAGCGCGGCAGTGAGTAGGCGAAGGAGAGGCCGGCAACCAACTCAGGGCTGGACGTCAGCGTGGCCGCGAGGAGCGGGATGGCGATGAAGCTGATGCCGTCGCCCAGGTTCGAGACCGCGCTACCGGCAAGGAGCTTGCGGTACTCGGCGCCTCCGACGCTCGCCGGGCTCGTGGACACAGACATGAATGCTCCCGGGCTACATCGACGTCGGCGGACGGTACCAAGGGGTCAGAGCTGATCGCCGCTCGCCTCTCTACCGCGGTAGCCGTTCGGCTCCCCCACGGCCGGACGGGTCAGGAACTCCGCTGACACGGCCCTGATGGTGCGCTGCGCCAGATCCCGGTAGAGCGGGAAGGTGTCCCAGTAATATTCCAGTCCGCCGAGAGCCGGCGCGAGCGCCCAGCCGCGTCCGCGACGCCACTCGTCGTCGTCGCAGCCGAGCGCGTGGCGGTAGGTCTCCCGGGCGTCGGCGTCGAACAATGTCCACGCCGGCGTGAGGTCCGGGGCCGGGTCGCCGACCCCGAGCGCGCCGAAGTCGATCACGGCGGTGAGCCTCCGCTCGGCGCACAGCAGGTTGCCGCTCAGGAGGTCGCCGTGCATCCAGCAGCCTGGACCGTCGTACGGCGTGGCGGCGAGCGCGTCCGACCAGATGTCGCGCATCAGATCCTGATCCACACGGTCGTCGAGGATCCGGAGGGACTCCTGGACGTAGCCATCGAGCCCGGCGAGCGGCGTGCCGCGGGTGGTGCCGGTCTTGCGTGGCCCGGCGCTCGGGTCGATGGCGCGCAGCGCACGCACGAAGCCCGCGAGGTCCGCGGCGGCGCGCTCGAGGTCGAGGTTGTCCGGTTGGGGGTTCTCCCCCGGCAGCCAGGGCGCGACGGACCAGCGGAACGGGTAGTCCGCGCCTGGCTCCCCCACTGCGAGCGGCGCCGGGACCGACAGCGGGAGCTGCGGGGCGAGGTAGGGCAGCCAGCGCCGGTCGCTGTCCGCTTGGTGACTGGCGGCCCCGATGCGCGGCATCCGGGCGATTAGCTCCTCCCCCAGTCGGAACAGCGCGTGGTCGCTCCCGCCGATCGGCACGGGCACGATCGGCAGGTCCGCCCAGCGCGGGAACTGCTGGGACAGGAGCGATCGGACCTGGCCGGCGGTGGCCACCACCTCGTCCGCGTGCATCCGTGCCTGCGTCATCGGGTGGACCCTAGGCGGCGGTTGCGGACGTGCGCGAAGGATTTTCGCCTACCCCGGTGGGCGCGGCTGGGCTGATCAGGCGACGCAGGTGGGGAAGGTGGGGTCGAGTTCGAGGACCTGGGGCAGGTGGGTGCCGTGGTGGTCGACGATGCGCCAGCGGCCGTGGGGTGTCTTCCACAGCTTGGTGGTGGAGTCGATGATCCAGACCTGGTAGGGCAGGTGGGTCTTGGCTCGGTGGTGGCCGCGGGTGAGGGGTTGGGCGTTGGTGTCGCGGGTCTGGCCGGGTGGTCCGTCGGGGTCGTAGGGCACCGGGTGGTCGATGTCGACGGCTTGGCGGCCGGTGCCGGTGAGCGTGGTCGAGCCGGGGAAGGTGTCGGCGGGGTTCCGCAGCCGGGTCCGGGTCCGCATGGCGGTGGGGTGTTCGTAGCCGTCCACGGCCCGCTGGGTGGCGAGGTCGAGCACCGGGGTCAGGGTCACGTTGGTGTGGCCCAGCAGGGTGGCCAGGTGGGCCAGCAGCCGGGGGCCGAGGTCCTCGATGCGGGCCACGCCTGGGACCCGGCCGGTCAGGGCGTCCTGGTGGAGGTGGCAGAACAGCTGGGCGGTGGGCCGCAGCCTGGTCAGGTCCAGGGAGCCGAGCAGCTCCAGGGCCCGCTCGGACAGCGCGACCGCGCGGGAGGGCTCCTCCTCCACCTCCGCGGGGGCCGTCTGGCCTTGGGTGGAGTCCAAGATGAGCTCGAGGGCCTCGACGGGCCGGGCCAGCCATCCGAACGCGAGGGCCCGCAGCTCGTCGCGGCCCAGGTCGCGCGGGGTCTGGGGGCGCAGGTCCTCGCGCTGGTCGAGGATGTCGGCGAGCTGGTCGATGATCGCGTCGAGCCAGGTGGCGTCGCCGGCGTCGAGGCGGGCGTAGACGGTGCGCAGCCCGTGGGTGTCGGTGCGGGAGAGGCCCACGAAGCGGCGGCGCAGCTCGGCCTCGACCTTCTCGGCGTAGGCCTCGGGGTCGGCCTCGATCACCTTCGCCTCGGCCAGCGCGAGCAGTCTCCCGGTCGGCAGGGTGTTGAGCACCGGGGCGACCGCGGTGTCGACCAGGCCGACCGCCTGGGCCGACAGCTCGCGGGTCAGCTTGGCGACCTTGCGGACCACCCAGGTATCACAGCCCAGCTCCTGGGCCGCGGCCCAGGTCTGTGGGAGCCGGTGGGCCAGGTCGAGGGCGTCGGCGACCAGCGCGCGGGCCCCGGTGGTGTGGGTGTCGAACGCGATGCCGAGCTCGGCCAGGCTGAGCTGTCGCAGCCGCGGCGTACCCTCGCCACCGACCCGGACCAGCCGGTCCCCGCCGGGGACCTCGCGGTGCCCGGGATCGTCCTTCGGGTCCGTGGCATGCAGCACCGCCCACTGCGAGGCCAGGAGCAGCTCGGTGAGCCCACTGCGACGGCGTTCGACCACGCACTGCTCGGCCCGGGCCAGCAGGGCCTGGGGGTCGAGGTCGTCGATCGGAGCCATACCACAGGATAGGCACCAAGGACGCTATTCGTCAAGATCTTCGAATAATCCACAGGACACGGAGGGCAAGCGAAAGGGTGTTCGGCCAAGCGCTCGTCCGGGCGGTGGTGTCCCCACGCGCTACTGGATCAGTGGGCTCACGCGTGGCCGGCGGTGGTAGTCGGGCGCCTCGCCGGCCTTGAGGTTGCCGCGGTAGACGCCGTCGCGGACCTCCACGACGTACCCCTCCAGCTCCGGCATCCCCATCGCCGCGGCGACCGCGAGCTCGGACTCCCAGTCGTAGGGCACCCGCACGAACGAGACCGAGAAGGGCGCGTCCGCCACACCGTCCATGACGCCCTCGAGGATCACGTACACCGGCGTGGGATCGCCCATGCAGTTGCCGACGCTGCCGGTGTTGAACACCGTCCGGCGCTCGCGGTCGGTCTCGTAGTAGGGGTCGTGGGTGTCGGCGTAGCCGACGACGTCGGGCACCGGGCCGTCGCCGGTGGCCGGCGTGTTGGTGAACAGGCCGAGGAACTCGCTCTCGTCGTGGTCGAAGCGCACCCGCCGGTGCACGGTCTCCTCCGAGGCGTGGAACAACCGGATCCGGCGGCCGCTCATCGTGAAGTCGTGGCAGAACGGCAGCGACCGCAGCCACTCCCCCTGGCCCGGGCCGAGCTGGTGCAGCCACCACTTCAGCGCGTCGTTGTCGAAGGAGCGGTCGGGGTCCGGCAGGAAGTCGTCCCAGTTGCCGAGGATGTTCACCTCGCAGCGCTCGCGGCACAGGTCGACGACCTCGCGCCCCCGCGGCCCCTTCCCCACGTAATCGCCGAGGTTGAAGATCCGGGTGATGCCGCGCGCGTCGATGTCGGCGAGCACCGCCTCGAGCGCGGTCAGGTTGCCGTGCACGTCGGAGATGAGCGCGAGGCGGTCGAGTGCGGGTGCCGAGGTCACGGGGTGACCCTAGCCACCGACGTGGACACCGGTGCCGCGCACCGGTTCGAGCAACCATGTCGCGCCCAGGGCCAGGAGCCCCGCGGTGACGACCAGGAAGACGCCGACCCAGACCAGCGCCGGCAGCGGCGTGATCCGGGCGAGCAGGTCCGCGTCGGAGGTGCGGGTACGCCGACGCCGACGCTCGGCCTGCAGCTCCAGCACCGGGCGGGGCGCGGCGAGCAGCAGGAACCAGGTCCCGGCGTACGCCGCTGCCGACTGCACGCCCTCACTCCCCCACCACGAGACCGCGGCCACGGCCACGCCGGCGACCGCGACCAGGTAGAGGCCGTAGAAGTTGCGGATCTGCAGCAGCAGGAGCGCCAGCAGGGCGACCGCCAGCCAGAGCACGGCGAGGGCGTGCCGCTCCCGCAGCAGGTACGCCGCGCCCAGCCCGAGCACGGCGGGGCCGGCGTAGCCGGCGAGCGCCGTGACCACCATGCCGTGCCCGCTGCTGCGCCCACGCGACAGGGTCAGTCCCGAGGTGTCGGAGTGCAGCCGGATCCCCATCAGTCGCCGGCCGCTGAGCAGCGCGGCCAGGCCGTGGGCGCCCTCGTGCGCGATCGTCACCACGTGCCGGGTCAGCCGCCAGGCCGACGGCACGGCGACCAGCAGCAGGGCCGCGAGGCCGCAGCCCAGCACGACTGCCGGGTCCGGCGGCGGCTGGTGCCCGACCACGTCGGACCAGACCCGGGCCAGGTCGTCAGCGAGGTGCACGCCGACCAGCGTGCCCTACGGGACCTGGCCGCCGACGGAGTCGGGGCGGGTTTGTGGCCACGGCCGGTCGGGTACGCGACCCGCGTGCAGCGATTCCCGTTCCGGTTCGCCCCGGCGTACCGACTTCCTGCCCTGCTCTTCGGCGTCACGCCGGGCACGGCCCGGGTCGAGGTCGACGACACCGAGCTGAGGGCGCGGTTCGGGCCCTGGTCGCTGCGCACGCCGCTGACCAACGTCGCGTCGGTGGAGCGCACCGGTGGCTTCCAGTTCCTCAAGACCGCCGGCCCGGCGCACCTGTCGTTCGCCGACCATGGCGTCACCTTCGCCACCAACGGCGACGACGCCGTCTGCGTCTGCTTCCACGAACCGGTCCGGGTGCTCGACCCGACCGGTCGGCTGCGCCACCCCGGCGCGACGTTCACCGTCGCGGACCCGCCGGCCCTGCTGGCTGCCTTGGAGGACCTGGAGGAGCGATGACCGACACCGTCGACACCGAGAGGCAGCTGCCCGAGCACCAGCGGCCGCAGGACACCGGTGACGCGACCGTCGAGGCGCTGGGCAAGCTCTCGGAGGCCCTCGAGACCGTCGAGCACGCTCGCGGGCTCCTCTACGGCTTCCACCGACTCACCGGGTCGGCGGACCTGGCGCTCGGCGAGGCGGTCGACCAGCTGCGCGAGGCCGGTCACCAGGAGCTGGCGGACCGCCTCGAGCGTGAGCTGGTGGGGCGCAATGTGATCCACGGCCGCTGGACCTTCCAGATCGTCGAGGACTACGACGACAACTACTACGCCACCTTCAAGGACCTGGAGCGCGCGGCGCGGGACCAGCTGGTCGGTGGCCGCCGGCACCTGTTCGAAGCCGAGATGAAGGAGCAGCGACGCACCCACGGAGCGCCCGCCCACGAGGCGGTCCCCGACGACAGCGGTCCGCAGGGTGCCAAATCCGGTCCGGGCGGCGTCCGGACCCCTTAAGGTGGGCGCCGCGTCGAGGGGACGCGGCGGTCGATAAGAACTCGGGGGTAGGCGCAGGATGGCGAGGTCTCCGGACATCCTGGAGGACCCCACTCCCCTGGACGGTGCACACGTCGACGTGCGCGTGCGCATCGCCTGGCTGCTGCGCTCGTGGCGGACGCTGGGCATGGACGGCAAGGCTGTCTCGGTCACGGAGATGGCGGGGCTGCTCAAGGAGCACGGCACCCCGGCCTCGCCGCCGTCGGTCTCCGGGTGGGAGACCGGACGGGTCGCCCCGAGCCCGGCCGTCGTCGAGGCCTACGAGGCCGTGCTCGAGCTCGAGCCCGGATCGCTGCGCTCGGTCGTGGACCTGGTCCGGCGGCGGTTCGGCGACGACGGGCCCCGCTCCCCCGCGCCGCCTGTCGATCTCGCCGACCTCGACGACGCCGTCGACCGCGTGGTCGCCACCCCCGCCCCGCCCGGCCTGGCCTGGCTGCACTTCAGCGAGGCGGTGCTCGAGGTCCGTCCGGGGCTGCCGCGCGCGTTCCTGCGACCGCTGGTGGCCCGGCTGCTCAGCGAGATGAGCCGCTCCGCGGCCACGGCGTACACGACGAGGTACGAGGCGCTGGCCCTGCTGCGCTGCAGCGCGTACGCCGACCTGGTGGCCGACGCCATCGGCGACTTCTTCGACGAGCCGGGCAACCTGCTGCTCGGCGACGCGGCCCGGCTGCTCTCGGAGCGACCGGACGGTCGGGCCGTCCTGATCCTGGCGCCGCAGCTGACCAGCGCCGAGTTCCTGCGACTGCGCGCCGGTGTGGTCGGGCTCGAGCACGTCGCCACCACGGGTGAGGAGTCGGTGTCGGTGTGGGGGCCGGTGGTCGGCCCGTTCGTCCGGGCCTGGGAGCGGGACGGGAACGATCCGGAGCGGCGGCAGCAGCTCGTCGAGCTCTGGCGGGCACTCCCCGAGGGCGCGCGTGACCCGATCGCCGAGCGACTCTCCTCCCCGGTGCCCGACGTGCCCGAGCCGGCCGCCTCGGAGCCGGGCGGTCTCGAGGACCAGCTCGCCTTCTGCGGCCACACCGCGGGCCGGGCCGCCGAGGCGCTCGGGCTGCCCGACCAGCCGTTGCTCGCGCGGCTGCTCTTCGAGGCACTGTTCGAGGAGCGCGACGCGCGCCGGGTCACCTCGTCGTTGCTGCTGATGGCCTCCCCGTTCCGCGGGCACCTCGCGGTGGAGCTCGCGGCCGCGGCTCGCGACCACGACGACGCGCGGGTCCGCCGGGCCACCGCGACGCTGATCCTGCTCATCGGTCGCGAGGAGACCCACGAGACCGTCCGGGGGCTGCTGGACAGCGAGGACGTCGTGGTGGTGACCGGTGCGCTGTTCGTGCTGATGCACTCCGGGGGACAGCTGGGGTCCGACCGCCTCGAGTCGCTGATCCGGCTCCCCGAGCCCCTGGACCGGCGCGCGCTGTTCTACGCCGGCATGACCGCCCACCCGATGCTGGACCGGATCGCTGCCGACCACGGGCAGCCGCTCCGGCAGCTCGCGCGATGGTGGCAGCGCCACGGCAGCGCGGTCACCACCTGACCGGCCGCCGGCCCACCTCGGACTCGCTACGTTGAGGCCATGAACGCCGCCACGAGCCCCGTCCCGACGTACACCCTCAACGACGGCACGTCGCTGCCGGCGATCGGCTTCGGCACCTACCCCCTCAAGGGCGAGGAGGCCGTCACCGCGATCCTCGGCGCGCTCGACTGCGGCTACCGGCTGCTCGACACGGCCGTGAACTACGGCAACGAGGCGGAGGTGGGCGAGGCGATCCGGCGCTCGGGCCTCCCCCGCGAGGAGATCACCGTCACCAGCAAGCTCCCCGGCCGCCATCACGGCTACGACGACGCGATCGCCAGCGTGCACGCCTCGCTCGAGCGCCTGGGGCTGGACCACCTCGACCTGCACCTCATCCACTGGCCCAACCCCAGCGTCGGACGGTACGCCGAGGCCTGGCGCGCGCTGGTCGACCTGCGGGCGCAGGGGCTGGTGCGCTCGATCGGCGTCTCGAACTTCACCGGGGCGCACCTGCAGCGGATCATCGACGAGTCCGGTGTGACCCCGGCGGTGAACCAGATCGAGCTGCACCCCTACTTCCCGCAGGTGGAGATGCGCGCGGTCAACGAGCGGTTCGGCATCCGCACCGAGTCCTGGAGCCCACTGGGCAAGCGGCGAGCGCCGTTCTCCGAGGAGCCGGTGGCCAGTGCCGCGGCGCGACACGGCGTCACGCCGGGCCAGGTGATCCTGCGCTGGCAGGTCCAGCTGGGGTCGGTGCCGGTCCCCAAGTCCGCGACGCCGGAGCGCCAGCGCGCCAACCTCGACGTGTTCGGCTTCGAGCTGGACGAGGGGGAGATGGCGGCGATCACCGGCCTCGGGCGGCCCGACGGCCGGCTCTTCGGGGGCGACCCCGACACCCACGAGGAGCAGTGATGCCGGCGACGCCGTACCTCCGGGTCGACCTGGCGCGGCTGCGCGGCAACATCCGTGCCGCCGCGGACCTGGCCGCGAACGGCGGGGTCGGCCTGCGCCCGCACGTCAAGACCCACAAGTGCGTGGAGATCGCGCGGCTGCAGCTGGCCGCGGGCGCCGTGGGGATCAGCACCGCCACCCTCGGGGAGGCCGAGACGTTCGTCCGCCACGGCTTCGACGACGTCTTCATCGCCTATCCGCTCTGGCTCGACACGACCTCCGCGGGCCGCCTCACCGACCTGACCGGCGATGCCCGGGTCGCGATCGGCGTCGACTCCGTCGAGGGCGCGGCGAACGCCGGGCGGCTGCTCGGCGGCTCCGCGGTCGAGCTGCTCGTGGAGGTGGACTGCGGGCACCACCGCACCGGCGTTCCGCCGGAGGAGGTGGTGGCCGTGGCCACCGCGGCGGCCAGGACCGGGCTGTCGGTGCGCGGCGTGTTCACCTTCCCCGGCCACAGCTATGCCCGCGGTGCCCCCGCCGAGGCCGCGCGGGACGAGGCGGCGGCGCTGAGTCGGGCGGCCGAGGAGCTCACCGCGGCCGGGCTGCCGCCTCGCGTGGTGAGCGGCGGCTCGACCCCCAGCCTGGCCCACTCCGACCTGGGCGTGCTCACCGAGCTGCGGCCCGGCGTCTACGTCTTCGGCGATGCGCAGCAGTGGGAGCTCGGCGTCATGCCACCGTCGGCGGTCGCGCTGACCTGCCGGACCAGCGTGGTCAGTCACGCCGGGGGGCGGGTGGTGCTCGACGCCGGGAGCAAGGTGCTCGGGGCGGACCGGGCGGCGTACGCCACCGGCTACGGCCGGCTGCCCGAGCATCCGGAGGCGCGGATCGTGATGCTCTCCGAGCACCACGCCGTCGTCGACCTGGCGGGGGCGGCCCTCCCGCCCCTGGGCAGTCGGCTCGACGTGGTCCCCAACCACGTGTGCAACGCGGTCAACCTCGTCGACACCCTCTTTGCCGAGGAGTCCGGGGAACTGCGGGCCTGGCCGGTGGCCGCCCGCGGCCTGAACGCCTGAGCGCCCGTCCTACGATCGTCGGCATGCTCAAGCGACCCCTCTCCCTCCTCGCCGCGGTGACGATGGTCCTGGCCGTCTCCGCCTGTGGCAGCGACACCGGCTCCGACCAGGCGACCGATCAGCCGAGCCAGCCCAGCCGGTCGGCCACCGGGCCGGCGTGCACTTACTCCGCCGACGGCCAGCAGCCGGCCAAGGACGTGGGCACACCGCCGGACCACGCGGCTGTGTCCGGTCAGGAGAAGGTCACGATCAAGACCAACTTCGGCGACATCGGCGCGACCCTCGACGCGGACGCCACCCCGTGCACGGTGAACTCGTTCGTCCACCTCGCCGACAAGGACTACTACGACAACACTGTCTGCCACCGGCTGACCACCCAGGGCATCTACGTCCTGCAGTGCGGTGACCCCACCGGCACCGGATCGGGCGGCCCGGGCTACTCGTTCCCCGACGAGCTGAGCGGCAAGGAGACCTACCCGGCCGGCACCCTGGCGATGGCCAACGCCGGTCCGGACACCAACGGCTCGCAGTTCTTCATGGTCTACGCCGACACCCCGCTGCCCCCGGCGTACACGGTGTTCGGCCATCTCGACGCCGCGGGGCTGAAGGTCGTCAAGGCGATCGCCGACAAGGGCACCGCGGACGGCGGCCCCGACGGCGCTCCCAAGGACAAGGTGGAGATCCAGTCGGTCACTGCCCAGTGACGGGCCCAGTGACGGACCCGGCGCCGACCTCGACGTAGTCCACGGGCTCCCCGAGGGCGACGGTCCGGCCGACCGTGCAGAGCCGGTCGCGCACCTGCTGCAGGGTGCGCGGGAGCACCTCGCGCGCACGATCGCCGGCCTCGCCCTCGGGGAACGCCAGGTCGAAGCCGACCCGCAGGCCCACCAGGTGGCTGCCCTGCTCGTCGCGGACCTTGTGGCCCTCGGCGTGCGCCTCGAAGACGTCGGCCGCGGCACGCTTGCGGGTGATCAGGTCGACGTCGATGGCGCCGCAGCCGGCGAGCGCGGCCAGCAGCAGCTCGACCGGGGTGAAGTCCGGGTCGTCGCCGGAGCCGATCGGCAGCACTCCCCCGCGCCCGTTCGTGGCCTTGTAGCGACCGTCGCCGATCTTGACCAGGTCGATGCTGCGCAGGGTGGGGTCGGGGGTCTCCTCGCTCATGGACCAAGCCTGCCACGGCGTACTGTCGCGCCATGCGCTCCGTGTTCCGCTGCGAGGACCCCGACGTCAACGCCTACCGGCTCCTGACCGCGCTGGTCGTGCCGCGGCCGATCGCCTGGATCTCCAGCCTGGACCAGGCCGGGGTGGGCAACCTGGCACCCCACTCGTTCTTCAGCGTCGCCTGCGCCAACCCCCCGATCGTCTCCTTCACCTCGGTGGGCAGCAAGGACACGCTCGCCAACGTGCGGGCCACCGGCGAGTTCGTGGTCAACCTCGCCTCGGAGCCGCTGCTGGGGCAGGTCAACGCCACGAGTGCCCGGTTCGGGCCCGACGTGGACGAGGCGGCGGCCCTCGGCATCGCCCTGGAACCGAGCGTGCTCGTCGCCCCGCCCCGGGTCGCCGACTCCCCGGCCTCGCTGGAGTGCACGCTGCACTCCACCCAGGAGCTCGGCGACTCCACGTTGGTGCTGGGCCGCGTGCTGGCGGTGACCGTGCTCGAGGACGCGCTCGTCGACGGGCACCCGGTCATGGAACGCCTGCGCCCGGTCTCCCGGCTCGGCCGGGACGAGTGGGGCCTGCCGCCCGAGGTGGTCTCGGTCCCGCGCCCGGCTCGCCCCGAAGACATCCAGCGCTGAAGACATCCAGCGCTGAGGACATCCAGCGCTGAGGACCCCCCTCGGCGGCCGTCGGCTTGCGTGAGCGCCCTGGGCGGGTCAGGGTGGAGGTGTCCTGCACGCCATCGGAAAGGCGGAGAGCCATGCTCACCCTCACCGAGAACGCCAGCACCATCGTCAGAGATCTCACCCACCAGCCCGGGCTCAGCGAGTCCGCCGGGCTGCGGATCACCTCCGAGGACGCACCCCAGCCCTCCTTCGCCGTCTCCGCGGCCGAGGCGCCGGAGCCGGGCGACCAGACCGTCGAGCAGGACGGCGCGACCGTCTACCTCGACGAGTCGGCCGCGGTCATGCTCGACGACAAGGTCCTCGACGCTGCCGTGGACCCATCGGGGAAGGTCGAGTTCGCGCTCGGCCTGCAGGGCTGACGCCTCCCCCGGCAGCGACACGGCCCCGCACCCGAACGGGTGCGGGGCCGTGTCACGTCCGGGCCGGGTGAGCGATGCTCAGCGGCTGCGCCGGCGCTGCAGGCGGCGCGTGCGCCGGGCGTCCCGGCGGGCCAGCTTCACGTCGCGGACCAGCGCGAGGTCCTGGTTGCTGTGGGCGCGCGCCTCGACGATGCCGTAGGCGATCTGGAGCTCTCGATCCATGGTGGTACCCCCTCTGCCCGCCGCGTTGCGGGCCCTCGTTGCGTAACGAGCAGTTTGCTGATTCGTCTCTTACATTCTAGGCACTCCGCCGGCGGCTGCGGGCATCGTGGAAGGCGTGATGTCGCCCACCCCCGCAGGGACCCGGCCGCCCCCCTCCGCGGGCCCGCGGGCCGGCCCGTGGAGGATCGGTCCATGACCACGCGCAGCCGCCAGATCCAC
This sequence comes from Nocardioides panaciterrulae, assembly GCF_013409645.1. Lineage (NCBI taxonomy): Bacteria > Bacillati > Actinomycetota > Actinomycetes > Propionibacteriales > Nocardioidaceae > Nocardioides > Nocardioides panaciterrulae. The sequence continues at coordinate 2,141,809 of NZ_JACCBG010000001.1, forward strand.
CTCGCCTCCCGCCCCACGGGTTGGCCGACCCCCGACAACTTCCGGGTGGTGGAGGTCGATCTCGGCGACCCGGGGCCGGGCGAGGTGCTGTTGCGCAACACCTGGATGTCGGTCGACCCCTACATGCGCGGTCGGATGAACGACGCGAAGTCCTACGTGCCGCCCTTCGAGCTGGGGGCGCCGCTCGACGGTGGCGCCGTCGGCGAGGTCGTCGCCTCCGGTGACGACGCCGTCCCGGTGGGCGCCACCGTGCTGCACGGCCTGGGTTGGCGCGAGCACGCGGTGGTGCCGGCCCGCGCCGTACGGGTGGTGGACACCGAGCGGGTGCCGGCCTCGGCCTACCTCGGGGTGCTCGGCATGCCCGGGCTCACGGCGTACGTCGGCCTCACCCGCATCGCCCAGCTGCGCGAGGGCGACCGGGTGCTCGTCTCGGGTGCCGCCGGTGCGGTCGGCTCCAGCGTGGGCCAGATGGCCCGGATGCTGGGCGCCTCGGCGGTCGTCGGCTCGGCCGGGTCCGCGGAGAAGGTCGCCTGGCTGACCGAGGAGCTCGGCTTCGACGCGGCGGTCAACTACAAGGACGGGCCGGTGGGTCGCCTGCTGGCCCCGCACGGCCCCTTCGACGTCTACTTCGACAACGTCGGCGGCGACCACCTCGAGGCCGCGATCGCGCACCTCGACGACTTCGGGCGGATCGCCGCCTGCGGCGCCATCGCCCAGTACAACGACACCGAGGCGACGCCCGGGCCGCGCAACATGGCGATGTTCGTGACCAAGAAGCTGACCCTGCGCGGGTTCATCGTCCGCGACCACGACGACCTCACCGCCGAGTTCCACGAGCGGGCGGGCCGCTGGGTGGCCGAGGGGCGCCTCGTCGGGCGGGAGACCGTCGTGGACGGCCTGGACCACGCGGTGGACGCGTTCCTCGACCTGATGCGCGGCGGCAACACCGGCAAGATGCTCGTGCGCCTCTGAGCCGGGGCGGTCAGCGCACCCGGACCGGGACGCCCTGGTGCCCGCCGACCACCTTGTCCAGCGGTGCGCCCAACGAGGACCGGGTCACGGGGTGGTCGCCGCCGAGGCGGAGCGAGACCGCGAGCTGGTCGTTGCGCACCAGCGTCGCCACGAGCCTCTTCGCCTGGGCCAGCGTGGTGGGCGAGTCGATGGCCGCCCCGAGGTCGTTGCCTCCGGTGACGTCGAGCCGGCCCGTGCTGCCGCCGGCGGCGGCGGGGATCGCGACCGCGAGCGGCGCCGTACGACGGCCCGTGTCACCGGTGAGGAGCACCCGCAGCGCCACCGTCGCGCCCGCCCGCGCCTCGACGGGCGACCCCTTGCCGACCTTCACCCACCGGTCGCCCAGGCGCTGCTGGAGCCCGGCCACCCGCCAGGTGGAGTTGTCGGTGCTCACGTCCGACCTCGCGGTCACCGTGTCGATCCGCAGCCCGTGGATGGCGGAGAGCGAGTAGACGAAGTCCGCGAACGGGTAGGTCGCCTCGTCGGCGATGTCGTAGCTCGCGACGAACCTGTCGGTCACGGCCAGGTGGAACGCCGTGCCTTGCGCGTCCTGCCCGGTGATCCGCCAGGCCAGCAGCTCCGAGCCCGGCACCCGGGCGTCGAAGGTGCGGTCGTGGTTGCCCACGCTCGCGTAGTACACCGTCGGGGCCAGCGCGAGCGGCACCGGCACGTAGCTGGTGCCGGTGCGGTGCCGACCCTGGGCGCGCACCGTGTCGGTGACCGTCGTGGTCCGAGGGAGCTCGCCCAGTGTGCCGGTCACCCCGGTCAGGTGGTCGTCGGTGATGACGCCGGCCGGGGCGCCGACGTTCGCGATCTTCGACGGCGGCCCGAGGCTCTCCTCCTGGATGTAGAGCGCATCGGCGGGGTGCAGTCCCAGCGTCGTGCGGCCGAGGAACTGCATCGGGTGCCCGAAGCCCACGACCCGGCCGTTGCACACCGACGTGACCGTGCCGATCCCTGCCTGCGTCACGTCGCCCCACGACAGGGTGACGCCCAGGTTCCCGCCCGCCACGAGCGTCGCGGGGCCGGGACCGGACCCGGCCCGGGCCGAGCGCCCGATCGCATAGGTGTCCTTCGGCAGGTAGTGGAGCCCCGGCTTGCGCTGCGCGAGCCGTTGCGCGCCGACCCCGGACACGCCGACCGGCATCGGGAGCTGGCTGAAGCCCTGGGTGGCCTGGCGCCGCGTGACGCCGGTGTGCCGCGCGATCGTGCGGGCGGCGGCGCTCCCCACCGCCACCTTCGCGGTGTCGCCCGGCTTTCCTGCGGACAGGTAGTCGTCCATCTTGTTGTACGGCGTGAGGCCGGCCACCGGGGACGCCCCGTAGGACAGGCCGTAGGAGACCGCCCCGATCAGCCGGCCGGACGCGTCGTACACCGGGGACCCGGACATGCCCTGCCAGATCCCGCCGACCCGGTCGATCTCCGGCGAGGACAGCCGGGCCATCACCAGGTCGACACCCGGCGCGATGCCATCTTGCAGGGTGCCCAGCACGGTCCCGGTGAACGAGGTCGGGGTGGTGCCCGACGCGACGGTCAGCCCGGTGACGGGGTCGCCCTGGTCGACGGTCGCGAGGCGGGCCGGCCGGGCGCAGTCCCCCGCCGGGGCGGCCGCCTGGGCAGCAGTCTGGGCGGGATCCGGCGCGAGGGTGGCGGCGGCGGTGCCGACCGCTGCCAGCGCCGCCAGCGCGAGCAGCGCCGGCGCCCGGCGCCGGGCGGGTGAGGTCAGCATGACGGGTCACTCCCCCCTCTGGGTCGGCCTCCCGAGTCGGCCCTCCGAGTCGAGTCGCTCCGACCACCCCCGACGGTAGGAGCGCGGCCCCCGGCCGGGCAGGGCCGAACGGGCCCACCGGACGCCGCGAACGTCCCGGTGGCCGGAACGTGACGCCGGTCACCGCCCCCCCGCCCGGGACCGGGGTGGACGCGCTTAGGGTGTCCGCCGTGACTGCCGCCAACCAGAGCCCCTCCACGAGCCTGAAGCGCGCCGAGGCCGAGGCCCGGTTCGAGCTGCTCGACGTCGCGTCGTACGACGTCCACCTCGACCTGGCCAGCGACGAGGCGACCTTCCGCTCCGTGACCACCCTCCGCTTCACCTCCCGCGGCGGGGCGACGTTCGTCGACCTCAAGCCGCTGCGCGTGAACGAGATCCGCCTCAACGGCTCGCCGCTCGACGCCGACCTGCTCGAGCGCGGCCGGCTGCCCCTGGCGACCGTCGAGGGCGCGAACGAGCTGGTGGTCGACGCGGTGATGCGCTTCCGCAACGACGGCGAGGGCCTGCACCGCAGCGTCGACCCCGCGGACGGCCGGCACTACGTCTACGGCATGTCGTTCATGGACGCGGCGCCCAGCATCTTCGCCTGCTTCGACCAGCCGGACCTGAAGGCGCCGTACACCTTCCACGTCACCGCGCCGAGCGACTGGGTGGTCGTCGGCAACGCCCCCAGCGCCGACCCCGAGCCGGGGGCCGGGAACACCGCGCTGTGGGAGTTCGAGCAGACCCAGCCGCTGTCGACGTACTTCGTGACGCTGGTGGCCGGGCCCTACCACGTGATCCGTGACCACCACGACGGCATCGCGCTGGGCCTCAGCGCCCGGCAGAGCATCGCCAAGGACCTCGACGCGGACGCCGACGAGCTGTTCACGATGACCCGGCAGTGCTTCGACGAGTACCACCGGCTGTTCGGGATCCGCTACCCGTTCGGCGACTACCACCAGGCGTTCGTGCCGGAGTTCAACGCCGGCGCCATGGAGAACCCCGGCTGCGTGACCTTCCGCGACCCGCTGGTCTTCAGCAGCCGGGTGACCCGCGGCGTGCGGATCCAGCGGGCCTCGACGGTCGCCCACGAGATGGCGCACCAGTGGTTCGGCAACCTCACCACGCCGAAGTGGTGGGACGACCTGTGGCTCAACGAGTCCTTCGCCGAGTACATGGGCAACCGGGTGACCGGCGACGTCACGGAGTACGGCGACGTCTGGACCCACAACTCCTACGCGCGGCGCCAGTGGGGGCTCGTCGCCGACCAGCGCCCCAGCACCCACCCGGTCGCCGGCAACGGCGCGGCCGACGCGAGCTCGGCGCTGCAGGACTTCGACGGCATCTCGTACGCGAAGGGCTCCAGCATCCTCAAGCAGCTCAACGCGCGGCTCGGCGACGAGGTGTTCTTCGCCGGCGTGGTCGACCACTTCACCACCCACCGGTTCGGGAACGCCACCATGCACGACCTGTTCGCCAGCTGGGAGCGGGCCGCCGCCCAGCGCGCGAGTGCCGTGGACCTCTCGACGTTCACCAGCAACTGGCTGCGCACGGCCGGCCCCGACGCGATCACGCTCGACCGTGCGGCCGGCGTCGTACGCCGCACGCCCCCGGCCGACCACCCGGCCGACCGCAGCCACACCCTGCGGGTCGCCACGGCCCGGCCGCAGGGCGGCGAGTGGGAGGTCGACACGCTGTCCCTGGCCGCCGCGGAGACGCCGGTGGCCGTGGTCGGCGGCGACGCCGTGGTGCTCGACCCCTTCGAGGACACCTGGGCCGTGGCGCAGCCCGACCCGACCACCGTGGCCGCCCTGACGGCGCTGCTGCCCACCACCGCGGACCCGGCCCTGCGGGCCGGGATCTGGAACAACGTGCGCAGCGGGTTCCACAACGCCGCCGTGGCGCCGGCCGCCGTGGTCGAGCTGCTGGTCGCCGGCCTGCCCTCCGAGGACACCGACGACGCGATCTTCTACACGCTGCCGTGGACCCTGCGGGAGGTCGTCCCGATGACCACCGACCCCGCGGCCGCGATGGACCGGCTGCACGCCGTGCTGGTCGAGAAGGCCACCGGCGCCGCCGCCGGCTCGACCCTCCAGCTCGCGGCGTTCCAGTCCGCGGTCAGCACGGCCACCGACGCCGGGCAGCTGCGCTCCTGGCTCGCCGGCCGGGTGCTCCCCGAGGGCCTCGAGGTCGACCTCGACCTGCGTTGGCGGATGCTGGTGCAGCTCGCGACGCTCGGCGAGACCGACCGCGAGGAGCTCCAGCGGGCGCTGGAGGCCGAGCCGACCGCCCGGTCGCGGGTGGAGCACTCCCGGGCGATGGCGTCGCTGCCCGACGCCGAGGCCAAGGCGTGGGCGTGGGCGCGGTTCACCGGGGAGGTCGACGTGCCCAACTACGAGCTCGAGGCCGCCGGGCTCGGCATGTGGCGGGCGGGGCAGGAGCACCTGACCGCGCCGTACGTCGAGCGCTACTTCGCCGAGGTCCCGGCCACCGTGGAGGTGCGCAGCGGCTGGAACCTGGCCGACGGCGCGGACTCGTTCTTCCCGGTCACCGCCGTGGACGAGCAGACGGTGGCGCTCGCCCGCGCCCTCCTCGCGGACGCGGAGGTGGACGCCTCGATCCGCCGCCGGGTGGTCGACGCCACCGACGACCTCGAGCACCGGCTCGCGGTCCGGCGCGCGTTCCCGACCGTCTGACGGGTACGTTCCCCCTGTGACCGTTCGCCCGCGCCGCCCCGGACCCACGATCCGGACGCGCGTGCGGGAGATCCTCGCGGACGGCGAGCGCCACCACGAGGACCGGCTCGCCACCGAGGAACCGCTGGAGATCCGGCTGGCCTGGCCCGGCGCGGCTCCCCGTCGGGTCTGGGTGACGATGCGGACCCCCGGCCACGACTTCGAGCTTGCGGCCGGATGGCTGCTCCATGAGGGCCTGATCGGCGCCGGCGACCTCCACGAGGTGGCCTACTGCACCGACGTCGACCTCGCGCCCGAGCAGGAGTTCAACGTGGTCACGGTGCGGCTGGTCGGCCCGCCGCGCCGCGACCCCGGCCACCGGCACGACGCGCTCACCACCGGGTCCTCGGCCTGCGGCGTGTGCGGCAAGGACAGCGTCGCCTCGGTGCTCGACCTGCCGCGCGCTGCCGGCTGGACCGGTGACCTGCCCACCGCCGACGTCGTACGCCGGCTGCCGGACCTGCTCCGCGAGCGCCAGGCCGTCTTCGACCGGACCGGGGGCGTCCACGCCGCGGGCCTGTTCACCGCCGAGGGCGAGCCGCTGGTGGTCCGGGAGGACGTCGGCCGCCACAACGCGGTGGACAAGGTCACCGGTGCCCGGCTGCTGGCCGGCTCGCCCGTGGCCGGGGCCTGCCTCGTCGTCAGCGGCCGCGCCGGGTTCGAGCTCGTGCAGAAGGCCGTGGCCGCGGGCACCGGCTCGCTGGTGTCCGTCGGCGCGCCCACCAGCCTGTCGGTGCGGCTGGCCAAGGACGCCGGCCTGGCGCTCTACGGCTTCACCTCCGCGCGTCGGTGCGTGCGCTACAGCTGAGCGGGAGGTCACAGCCCGCTCCAGGGCCTCGCCCGGCGTGGGGGCGCCGGACTGTCGGTGGTCCTTCCTAGGTTGGTCCCATGCGCATCCTGCACACCTCCGACTGGCACCTGGGCCGGTCGTTCCACCGCGAGGGGATGCTCACCCACCAGGCGGCGTACGTCGACCACCTCCTCGACGTGGTCGAGCGCGAGCGGGTCGACCTGGTGCTGGTCGCCGGCGACGTCTACGACCGGGCGCTGCCCCACGTCGACGCCGTGAGGCTCGCCGACGAGGCGCTGGCCCGGCTGGCGGCCTCGCGCGCAAAGGTCGTGATCACCAGCGGCAACCACGACTCAGCCCAGCGGCTGGGGTTCAGCTCCCGGCTGATCGACGCGGCCGGTGTCTTCATCCGCACCGACGCCGGCACGGTCGGGGCGCCCGTGCTCCTCGAGGACGAGCACGGCCCGGTCGCCGTCCACGGCCTGCCCTACCTCGACCCCAGCGCGGTCCGGGAGCCCTGGGGGCTGCCGGGTCGCTCCCACGAGGCGGCGCTGGCCGAGGCGATGCGGCGGGTGCGGGCCGACCTCGCGGGCCGGTCCGGGGTCCGCTCGGTGGTGCTGGCGCACGCGTTCGTCGCCGGCGCGGAGCCCAGCGACTCCGAGCGCGACATCAGCGTCGGCGGCGTGTCGATCGTGCCGACCTCCCTGTTCGACGGTGTCGACTACGTCGCGCTGGGGCACCTGCACGGCCGGCACACGCTCACCGAGGCGGTGCGCTACAGCGGCTCGCCGCTCGCCTACTCCTTCTCCGAGGCGACCCACCGCAAGGGCTCGTGGCTGGTGGAGCTGGGCCCGACCGGGCTCGGGAGCGTGGAGTTCGTCGAGGCCCCGGTCCCCCGGCCGCTGGCCCGGCTGCGCGGCAGCCTGGAGTCGCTGCTGGCCGACCCCGCCCTCGCCGGGCACGAGGCCTCCTGGGTGCAGGCGACGCTCACCGACGACGTGCGTCCGCGCCAGGCGATGGAGCGGCTGCGCGCGCGGTTCCCGCACACGCTGGTGCTCGGCTTCGAGCCGCTCGCCGGCGACGCCGCGACCGCGCCCGCGGCGCGGGTGCAGGGCCGCAGCGAGCACGCGATCGCCCTGGACTTCGTCGAGGAGATGCGCGGCGCGCCCGCGACGCCGGCCGAGGGCGCGCTGCTGCGCGAGGCGTTCGACGCCTGCTGCGAGGACGCCGACGTCGACGTGCTCGTCCCGTCCGCTGGCGCAGCCGGTGGGCCGGGGGCGGGGGTCTGATGCGCCTGCACCGGCTCGAGGTGACCGCCTTCGGCCCGTTCGCCGACACCGTGTCGGTGGACTTCGACCAGCTCTCCGACGCCGGGCTGTTCCTGCTCTCCGGGGCCACCGGGGCGGGCAAGACCAGCGTCCTCGACGCCGTCTGCTTCGCGCTGTACGGCGACGTCCCCGGCGACCGCGGAAGTGCCCGGCGGCTGCGCTGCGACCAGGCCCCACCGGGCCTCGCGCCCCGGGTCGAGCTGGAGGTGACCCTCTCCGGGCGCCGGTTCCGTCTCGAACGGTCACCGGCCTGGGAGCGCCCGAAGAAGCGCGGCACCGGCCTGACCACCGCCCAGGCCTCGGTGACGCTCAGCGAGCGGGTCGGCGGGGTGTGGCAGCCGCTCTCCAGCCGGCTCGACGAGACCGGGCACCTGGTCACCGCGCTGCTCGGCATGAACCTCGGGCAGTTCACCCAGGTGGCGCTGCTCCCCCAGGGACGCTTCCAGACCTTCCTGCGCGCCCGCTCCGAGGAGCGTCACCAGCTGCTCCAGCGGCTCTTCCGCACCGGCCGGTTCGAGGACGTCGAACGCTGGCTGCGCGAGCGCCGGGTGGCCTTGCGACGCGAGTCCGACGGCGCCCAGCGCAGCGTCGCCCAGCAGCTCAGCCGGGTGAGCGAGGCGGCCGGGACGCCCTGCCCCGACGACCGGGACCTGCACGACCTCGCCGCGCCCGCGGGGGCCGGTGCCCTGCTGGCGTGGGCCGCCGACCTGCACGCGGGCGCCTCGGCCCGGGCCGAGGAGAGCAGCGCCGCAGCCGAGGCCGCCGCCGGGTCCGAGGCGGAGCTGCGCGGGCGGCTCGACGAGGCCCGCGACCTGCACCAGCGCCGCCGCCGCCTCGACGAGGCCCGCGTCGAGCACGCCCGCCTGGCCGGGCTCGCCACCGCCCACGCCGCCGACGTCTCGGCGCTGGACCGGGCCCGGCGGGCCGCCCCCGTGGTCCCGCTGGCACGGCTGGCGGCCGGGGCCCGTCGTACCGTCCGGGCGGCGGAGGCCGAGGCCGCCCGGACGAGCGAGGCCGCGGCGGAGATGCTCGACCTGCTCTTCGCCGACCGCGGCACCCTCGAGCAGGCGGTGCGGGACGCCACCGACCTCGCTGCGGGGGTGCGGGCCGCCCTTCCCCGGGAGGCGCGACTGCGCGAGCTGACGGCCGAGATCCCCGCCTTCGAGGCCCGGCACACGTCGTTGACCGGGACGGCGGCGGAGACCCGCGCCACCCGCGGGGCGCTGCCGGCTCGGATCCTCGACCTGCGCGAGCAGCTGAGCGACGCCCGAGAGGCCGCGGCCGAGGCCGAGCGGATCACGGCGGAGGTCGCCCGGCTGCGGGAGCGGCTGGCCGCGGCGGAGCAGTTCGTCGCCGTGACCGGCGAGCTGGCCGCGGCACGCGAGGACTGGCTCGCGGCCCGGGAGCTCACGCTCAGCCGCCACGAGGAGCTGCTCGCGCTGCGCCAGGCACGGATCGACGGCATGGCCGCCGAGCTCGCCGGTGCGCTCGCCGCCGGTGCCTGCTGCCCGGTGTGCGGGTCGGCCGAGCACCCGGCCAAGGCCAGCTCGGCGCCCGGTTCGCCGGACGATCGCACCGAGCGCGCCGCCCAGCGCGCCCTCGACGACGTCAAGGCCGACGAGCTCGCCCGGGACCTGCGGGTCCGTGACCTGGAGACGCGGCTGGCCGTGGCCGGCGAGAAGGCCGGGCCTGCGAGCCGCGACGAGCTCGCCGCCGCGCTGGACGACCGCTGCGCCCGGCTCACCTCGTTGCAGGAGCGGGCGGACCGTGCGGACCACCTCGCCGCGGCGCTGGAGGCGGCCGAGGCGGAGCTGAGTGGGCTCGGCGAGCGGATGCTGGTGCAGGAGCGGGAGCTCGCGACGCTCGCGACCACGCTCGCGCGGTGCCGCGAGGAGGTCGCGACGGTCCGCGACGAGATGGCGGCGCTGCTGACGGGTTCCGGCCGATCCGACCTCGGCGCACTCCTCGAGCTGCACCGGTCCCGCATCGAGGCCGGCGAGCGCGCGATCCGCGCCATCGACGAGCTGGACTCGGCCGCGAGCGCCCTCCTCGAGGCGGAGCGGGCCCTCACGGAAGCCGTGGGCGAGGCGGGGTTCGACGACGTCGAGGCCGCGCTCGCGGCCACCCTGACCGCCGACCGGCTCGCGTCCCTGGAGCGGGAGGTGGCGGGCCACCAGCGCAGCCTCGCCGCGGTGGAGGCGGTGCTGGCCGAGCCCGGCCTGCTCGAGCTCGGCGACGTCGAGCTGCCCGATCTCGACCGGCTCGTCGCCTCCCACGAGCAGGCCCTCGCCGCGCTCGGCGAGGCGCGCACGACCGCGAGTCGCTGGACCACTCGCCGCGACCGGCTCGACGGCCTGCTCACCGAGCTCACGGTCGCACTCGACGCGTGGGCGCCGCTGCGGGAGGAGCTGGAGGCGACCGCGCACCTCGCCTCGTTCGTCGACGGCAAGGCCGCGGACAACCGGTGGCAGATGCGCCTGTCCGCCTACGTCCTGGCGTACCGGCTCTCCCAGGTGGTCGCCGCGGCCAACGAACGGCTGGGCCGGATGAGCGACCAGCGCTACACCCTGGAGCACACCGGTCGGCGCGGTGCGGGTGAGACCCGCGGCGGGCTGAGCCTGCTGGTGCGCGACGACTGGTCCGGGGAGTCCCGCGACCCGGCGACGCTGTCGGGGGGCGAGACGTTCGTCGTCTCCCTCGCGCTGGCGCTCGGCCTCGCCGACGTGATCACCCACGAGGCCGGCGGCGCCGACCTCGACACCCTCTTCGTCGACGAGGGCTTCGGCTCCCTCGACGCCGACACCCTCGACGACGTGATGGACGTCCTGGACTCCCTGCGCGACGGCGGCCGGGTCGTCGGCGTGGTCAGCCACGTCGCCGAGATGCGCGACCGGATCCCCGCCCAGCTGCTCGTCCGCAAGTCCCGGCACGGCTCGACCCTCGCCGTCGCCCGCTGACCTGTCGCCGGCCCCCCGGCGGCCGGGGGCAGGGGCCGGGCGAGGCGGGTCGCCGGGCTTCCGGTTTGCGGAATGGCGACAATCCGCAATCCGACCCGCCCCCGGAATGCGGTTTCCCACCATTCGATGACCCCGGGGAGCCCGGCCCACCCAGGCTGGGGGCCACCCGGCCGGGATTCCGGTCGAGGCGGGTCGCCGGCCTTCCCGTTGCGGAATGGCGACAGTCCGCAACCCGACCCACCCCCGGACTGCGGTTGGTCACCATTCCGCAAGCCAGCCATTCCGCACGCCGGCCAGACCGCACCCGCTGAGCGCAACGACCGTCAGTCACCCAGGATGACGACCCGGCTGATGACACCGTCCCGCACCTGGTAGGCGACGACGTACCCGGTGGTCTCGCCGCCAGTGAGCACGCGCTCGTGGTCGACCACCCAGTCGCGCTCGCACAGCCGTTCGATGACGTCGGCGTGCACGTCGGCATGGTGGGCGAAGAGCCGGCTGTAGGCGTCCCGCATCTCCGCGTGACCGGTCATCAAGGAGCGGCCGTCGCCGCTGGTGACCACGGCGTCGACCGCGTAGCAGGCGACGAAACCGTCGACATCGTGGGCGTTGTACGCCGCGAGCTGGGCCACCACCGGATCGTCCATGTGCACTCTCTCCTTCGTTCCATCCGACCCCGTTCCGTCCGTCCACCGACGGCGCTCAGGACCGGGTCCGGACCACGACAGGGCGGTCGTCGTCCAGCCACTGCAGGGCGCCGGCGGTCCCGGACAGCCATGCCTTGGCCCGCTGCCACGCCGTCCACCAGCGCACCGGCGAGCCGGACCCGGGCGCGATCTGACGGTCCCCGTGCTGCCAGTCCGTCGCGCACGCCGAGGAGGTGGGGCTCCACGTCGTCTGGAGCGCGTCGAGACCGGTGAGTCCCCGCAGCGCCGACCCCGACAGCTCGGTCGGAGCCGACGACGAGGGCCCCGTCGGCACCGTGGGACTCGTCGGCACCGTGGGACTCGGCGTGAGCGGGGTGGCCGGCGGCGGCACGTCCGAGGGGCTCCCGACCAGGGAGCCGGTACGCCGTAGGTGCAGCGCGGTCAGCGCGCAGCTGACCAGGGCCCTGCCGCGCACCGAGCCGGCCCGGGCCGCCACCGCCTGGGAGTCCGTGCCGTGCGCGGGCAGCGCCTGCACGCCTGCCATCAGGCTGGTCCAGGCCACGGACCAGCCGCGCGCCAGCCTCCAGGAGGCGTCGTCGGCGGGTCCCCAGACCAGTGCCGACTCCCCCGGCAGCACCAGGCCCGGCGGCACGGCGACGTGGGCGCGCAGCCACCTGGTCCACAGGTCGCCGCCGACCACCCGGAACGAGTGGGCGCCGGGCTGGGTCGTCCAGGCCGCGCGGCTGCCGTCGTAGAAGAGCACCGGCCCGGAGCGCCGGTCACTGGTGCAGCCGCGCAGGTCGTGCAGGGACGGTGCCGGCCGCCCCGCGGGCGTGGTGAGCGTGAGCCGCAGCGGGTAGGCGGTCGGGCATCCGGACCTGGTCATCACCGCGACGGTCCGCACGCTGGGTCCGGCGTCCGCCGAGCAGCCGGCGACCAGCGGGGCCGATCCGAGCAGGGCCGGGGCGAGGAGGGCCGCGACGAGGCGGCGGACTCGACCAGAACCAGCGGGCATCCTTCCTCCCCCGGATCGGTCGCGCGACGGGACTCAGACGTGTTCGCTCCAGTCTCGGCACCGCCGGCTCGTGGCGGCGACTGCCGAAGGTCCCGGGCCCGGCTGCGAACGTTCCCTCTCGCAGCGCGCCCGCCAGGGCGCGCACCCGCCGCGCGCCGGCGTCGTCCGCCGGGAAACCGGTGGCGCGCTCCGATAGGTTCGCCCCATGAGTGCCCCGGGAGTCGACCCGACCTTCACCGCCCTGCCCTACCGGCGCCTCGGTGACGCCGCGCTGACCCGGGCCCGCGAGCTGGGGGTGAGCCACGCGGACTTCCGGTTCGAGCGGGTGCGCTACCAGCACCTCGGCGTCCGTGACGGCGTGCTCCAGGGGGCCAGCGACCAGGAGGACCTCGGCTTCGCGGTCCGGGTGATCCACCGCGGCGCGTGGGGGTTCGCCTCCGGAGTGGTGCTGACCCCGGAGGAGGCCGCCCGGGTCGCCGAGACCGCTGTCCAGGTCGCCCTGCTGGCCGCCGAGATGACCAGCACCCCGGTCGAGATCGCGCCCGAGCCGGTGTACGACGACGTCACGTGGGTCTCGTCCTACGTCACCAACCCGCTGGACGTGCCGGTCGCCGAGAAGGCCGCGCTGCTGATCGACTGGACCGACCGGCTGCGCACGGGCGCGGCCGTCGACCACGCCTCGGCGTACCTCCAGCAGGTGCAGGAGAACAAGTACTACGCCGACCTGCACGGCACCCGCACCACCCAGCAGCGGGTGCGGATGCAGCCCGGCTTCGAGGCGATGGGCGCCGGCGCCGACACCTTCGACTCGATGGCCAGCATCGCGCCCCCGGTCGGCCGCGGCTGGGAGTACCTCACCGACGGCAGCTACGACTGGGACGGCGAGATCGAGCAGGTGCCCGAGCTGCTCGCGGAGAAGCTCAAGGCGCCCAGCGTCGAGGCCGGCAGCTACGACCTGGTCATCGACCCCTCGAACCTGTGGCTGACGATCCACGAGTCCGTGGGGCACGCGACCGAGCTCGACCGCGCGCTCGGCTACGAGGCCAACTACGCCGGCACCTCGTTCGCGACGTACGACAAGCTCGGCAAGCTCCAGTACGGCTCGCCGGTCATGAACGTCACCGGCGATCGCACCGTCGAGCACGGGCTCGCGAGCATCGGCTACGACGACGAGGGCGTGCGGACCCAGTCCTGGGACATCGTCCGGGACGGGGTGCTGGTCGGATACCAGCTCGACCGGGCGATGGCCCACCTGAAGCCCGAGCTCACGGCGCCGGACGGCGGCCCGGGCCGCTCGAACGGCTGCGCGTACGCCGACTCGCCCGGTCACATCCCCATCCAGCGGATGGCCAACGTCTCGCTGCAGCCGGCCGAGGACGGCCCCTCGACCGAGGAGCTCATCGGCCGGGTGGATGACGGCCTCTACATCGTCGGCGACAAGAGCTGGTCGATCGACATGCAGCGGTTCAACTTCCAGTTCACCGGCCAGCGGTTCTACCGGATCGCGAACGGCGAGCTCGTCGGTCAGGTGCGCGGCGCGGCCTACCAGGCCACCACCACGGAGTTCTGGGGCTCGATGGAGGCCGTGGGCGGCCCCGAGACCTGGGTGCTCGGCGGCGCGTTCAACTGCGGCAAGGCCCAGCCCGGCCAGGTCGCCTCGGTCAGCCACGGCTGCCCGACCTCGCTCTTCCGGGGCGTGCGGATCCTGAACACCACCGACGAGGCAGGCCACTGATGACCCTCTCCGCCAACATCTCCGACATCGCCGACAGCAGCCCCCAGGGGCTCGTCGAGCACGCGCTCGCCACCAGCACCGCCGACGACTGCGTCGTGATCGTGCGGGACGCGACCAGCGCGAACCTCCGCTGGGCCAACAACACGCTCACCACGAACGGCGTGATGCACGCCGTCACCGCCACCGTGGTGTCGTTCGTGAAGCGGGCCGACGGGATCGCCGCCGGTTCGGTCACCGGCAGCGCGAGCTCGACCGAGCAGATGACCGCCCTGGTGGAGGGTGCGGACGCCGCCGCCCGGGCGGGCTCGGCGGCGGAGGACGCCGCGGAGCTGGTCGCCGGTGAGGCTGCCCCCGACTGGGACCTGGGCCCGGTCCACACCGACGTGCACGTCTACGACGCGTTCGCGCCGGCGCTGGGCGAGGCGTTCGGGCGGGCGACCGCGCAGGACCGCCTGCTCTACGGCTTCGTCAACCACGAGCTGACCACGACCTACCTCGGCTCCAGCACCGGGCTGCGGCTCCGCCACGTCCAGCCCACCGGGCACTACGGGTGCACCGGCAAGACCGCCGACCTCGGCACCAGCGCCTGGGTGGGCGGCGCCACCCGCGACTTCACCGACGTCGACGCGCTCGCCATGGACGCCGCGCTCGCCGAGCGGCTCGGCTGGGCGACCCGACGGGTGGAGCTGCCGGCCGGCCGGTACGACACGATCCTGCCCCCGGCCGCGACCGCCGACCTGATGATCGACGCCTACTGGTACGCCGGCGCCCGGGTCGCCTGGGAGGGCCAGTCGGTCTACAGCCACCGGGGCGGCGGGACCCGGATCGGCGAGCGCATCGTCGCGCCGGGCGTCGACCTCTACTCGGACCCGGCGTACCCGGGCCTGGAGTGCGCGCCGTTCAACGTCGCGACGTCCTCGGGCAACGAGTCTTCGGTCTTCGACAACGGCCTCCCGCTCGCGCGGACCGACTGGATCCGCGACGGCGAGCTGTCCGCCCTCCTGCAGACCCGGCACTCCGCGGCGATGACCGGCCAGCCGGTCACCCCGGCGATCGACAACCTGGTGCTCAGCGTCGACGGGGCCACCGGCAGCATCGACGACCTGGTGGCCGGCACCGAGCGGGGCCTGCTGCTGACCTGCCTGTGGTACATCCGCGAGGTCGACCCGCAGAGCCTGCTGCTGACCGGCCTCACCCGCGACGGGGTCTACCTCGTCGAGAACGGCGAGATCACCGGCGCGGTGAACAACTTCCGGTTCAACGAGAGCCCGGTCGACCTGCTCCGCCGGTTCTCGCACGCCTCCCAGACGGTGCCGAGCTTCAGCCGCGAGTGGGGCGACGACTACTTCAGCCGCACCGCCACCCCGGCGCTGCGGGTCCCCGACTTCAACATGTCCAGCGTCTCCCAGGCCCTCTGACCGTTCCGTGAGTGGAACGCGTTCACCAGAGCCGTGCGCACGAGCACGTGGGCGGGAGGGGGCAGCTCCTCGAGCTCGAACCATTCGAGGCCGTCGTGCTCCTCGGGAGCGACGTTCGCTGGCGTCCCCTGCCAATCACGCACCAGCCAAGCGCTCAGGAGTGCCGGCTCCTCTGCAGGTCCTGCGGTCAGCCGACAGAGATGGGACGCCGAGCCCGTCGCTATCTGCACGCCGAGCTCCTCATGCAGCTCCCGCGTGAGCGCCTCAAGTTCCGACTCGCCAGCCTCAATGAGGCCCCCGGGCAGTTCCCACACATCCGGGTACGCACGCTTGTCCGGTCTGCGATGCGCGAGCAGGACTCGACCTTCGCGAACCAGCGCGCCGACAACGACCTCATGCATTCGACCATCAGAGCACGGACGTCCGACACAGGCCGGGGAGTACGCCCCCACCTCTCGCATCCTCAGCCGACCTTCCAGGCCAGCAGGTTCTGGACCAGGAACACCAGCGGGAGCGCCCAGGCGACACAGACGGGTACGACGCCGCCGCGCACCCCGCGGTGGACCGCGTTCATGCCGTAGTGGCTGGTGAGGAGCGCCGGCGCCATGAAGACGAGCAGCGCGGGATACCCCACGGCGACCGCGAGCCAACCCGGTGCGGTGGAGGTCTCGAAGCCGGAGTAGCCGTAGGCGGTGGCCAGCAACTCCCCGACCGCGATCGCCGCGGCGAGCGAGGGCAGGAACAGCAGCAGCGACCACCACGCCCACCGGTGGTCGCGGCGCGCCCGCGGGTCCGGCCCGGGCCGGACCGCCTGCGGCAGCTGGATCGTGGCGGTGTCGCTCACGTTCGCAGCGTCACCCCCGCTTGCAGGGCCGGGGAGGGACCAACGGCCCGTTCGGCTCGGGACATCCACGGGACCGCGGAAGTCGGGTGCAACCAACCCGCCCGGCGGGGCGTATCTGCGTCGACATCACCACCGAGCACAGGAGAACCCCCATGCGCAGCACCCAGCCACTTCTGGCGCTGGCCGCGGCCGCCACCTCCGCCCTGACCGGGCTGGGTGTCGCGTCGGCCGGAGCCGCCGCCCCGGCGACCACGGTCGCCGCAGCCGCCCCGGCCACCGCGGCCGCCGCAGCCACCGAGGGCGCCACCACCCGCGAGTTCGGCTACGTCATCGAGTGCGGCGGGACCATCCGCGGCCGGACGATCAACGCCAGCCTGTACGAGAACAACCGCCATCCCGCCGTCATCCAGGTCCTGCTGGGCAGCGACGGCGACCAGGTCGGCGGCTCCCGGGAGGTGGCCGACGGCTTCGTCGACCACACGCAGGTCCACGGGAGCATCCGGGTGGGCGGCCACCGCGCCGTCATCGAGGGCCACGCCTCCCGGCTGCGGCACCGCACCCAGGTCCACGAGGAGTACACCGACGCGGGCCAGGAGATCGTCGTCGACGGCTACCACCGCAAGCTGGTCGGGGACCTGACGCTGACCTGGCGGCACCGGACGGTGCCGCTGACCTGCGACAACGCGTTCTTCTACGACCTGCAGGTCACCAAGACCGACATCACCGGCTGAGCCGGCGATCAGCGGTCGGCACGACCCGGGGGCCCGCCGGGGATGGGGGCCTCCGGGTCGTACGGCGTCCGCGTGTAGACGAACGTGGCCACGTCGAGGTGGCCGACCGACCCGTCCGGCCGGCGTACGACGCGCAGCTCCTCGCCGGCGTGGTAGCCGAAGGTGCCGATCACCCGTCCGTCGACGACGCCGAAGCGGTACTTGACCGCGCCGTCCCGCGACGCGACGAGCTCGTCACCGTCGAGGGCGAACACGAACGGCGTGTTGCCCCAGTGCCACACGCCGAGCACGTCGGCCAGCTCCGCGGGCACCGCGCGAGTCGGCCGCCACGGCGCGAGGACGGTGGGCTCGCTGAGCTCGAGCTCCTCGAGCAGCCCGGCCACCAGGTCCCCGGGCGTCAGCCCCGTGGTGGCGTTGGTCAGCACCACGGCGCCGGTACGGCGGGGCCGGTCCACGAAGCAACCCGCGAGGAACCCGGGCATCGAGCCGGTGTGCCCGACGAGCATGCCCGAGCCGCCGGCCTGGAGCTGGAAGCCCAGTCCGTGGGCGTAGCCGAGCGCGTCGTCGCGGTCCCCGGACTGCGGGTGCGACGCGGCGTGCAGGTCCTCCAGCGACAGCACGTCGGGGTGCCCGCGGAGCAGGAAGGTGTTGTAGGTCGCCAGGTCGTGCAGCGTCGACCAGGCCTGGCCGGCCGGGGCCATCGCCCCGGTGTCGGTGGCCGGCTCGTCCACGAGCGTGCGGGCGTACGGGTGCACGCTGTGGCCCGGTGCGGCCGCCCCCTGGGGCAGGTACGTCGTGCGCGTCATCCCCAGCGGCTCGAGCACCCTGGCCCGGACCGCCTCCCACCACGACCCGTCGCAGGCGCGGGCGACCACCTCGCCCAGCAGCGCGAAGCCCAGGTTGGAGTAGTGGAACTGCTGCAGGTGGGGGAAGACCTCCCCGGCCCCGTCATGGGTCTCGGTGAGCTCCTCCCAGCTCATCCCGGACGAGCGCTCCCACCACGACCCGATGGGCTCCGAGGGCATGCCGGAGTTGTGGGCGAGCAGGCTGCGCAGGGAGCGGTCGGCGTAGGCGACGTCGCCGAGCCAGGCCGAGGCGGGCGTGTCCAGGTCCAGCACCCCGTCGCGGGCGAGCCGGAGCACGACCACCGCGGTGAGGGTCTTGGTGATCGACCCGATCCGGTACTGCACGTCGAGGGGGTCGTGGCCCGGCACCGGCGCCGCGCCGTACACCCCCGTCCAGACCAGGCCGCCGTCCCGGAGCACCCCGGCCACCACCGAGGGCAGCCGCCCGGTCGCCTGGGCCCGCGCGAGGCGGGCCAGCAGGCGCCGGGCGGTGACCGGGGCGACGGGCTCGGGGGTCATGGCCGGGAGCTCATTCGGCGAAGGCCTCCAGGGGCGGGCAGGCGCACACGAGGTTGCGGTCGCCGTAGGCCTGGTCGATGCGGGCGACCGGCGGCCAGTACTTGTCCGCGACCCCGTTCGGGCCGGTCGTGCCGGCCGGGAAGACCGCCAGCTCGCGGGAGTAGGGCCGGTCCCAGTCGCCCACCAGCGCGCGGCTGGTGTGCGGCGCGCCACGCAGCGGCGACTCCTCCGGGGTCCACTCCCCCGCCGCGACCCGGTCGATCTCGGCGCGGATCGCGATCATCGCGTCGCAGAAGCGGTCGATCTCCCCGAGGTCCTCGGACTCGGTCGGCTCGACCATCAGGGTGCCGGCGACCGGGAAGGACATGGTCGGTGCGTGGAAGCCGTAATCGACGAGCCGCTTGGCGACGTCGTCGACGCTCACGCCGGTGTCCTTGGTGAGCCCGCGCAGGTCGAGGATGCACTCGTGGGCGACCAGGCCACCGTGCCCGCGGTAGAGCACCGGGAAGTGCTCGCCGAGACGGGCGGCGACGTAGTTGGCCGAGAGCACCGCGACCGCGGTGGCCCGGGTCAGGCCCTCGGCGCCCATCATCCGGATGTAGGCCCACGAGATCGGCAGGATGCCCGCGGAGCCGTACGGCGCGGCGCTGATCGGGCCGATCCCCTCGCGCTTGGCCGGCTCGGGGTGCATCGCGTGCGAGGGCAGGTACGGCGCCAGGTGCGCGCGCACCGCCACCGGTCCGACCCCCGGCCCGCCGCCGCCGTGCGGGATGCAGAAGGTCTTGTGCAGGTTCAGGTGGGACACGTCGCCCCCGAACTCACCGGGCCGGGCGTAGCCGAGCAGCGCGTTGAGGTTGGCGCCGTCGACGTAGACCTGGCCGCCGTGCTCGTGCACGATCCGGCACAGCTCGGTGATGGAGTCCTCGTAGGCGCCGTGGGTCGAGGGGTAGGTGACCATGATCGCGGCCAGCGTCTCGCTGTGCTTCGCGCACTGCGCGCGGAGGTCCTCGAGGTCGACCGCGCCGTCGTCGGCGGCCTTGACCACGACCACCTTCATCCCCGCCATCACCGCCGAGGCGGCGTTGGTGCCGTGCGCCGAGGACGGGATCAGGCAGACGTCGCGCCGCTCCTGGCCGTGCGCGTGGTGGTAGCCGCGGATCGCCAGCAGCCCGGCGAGCTCGCCCTGGGAGCCGGCGTTGGGCTGGATCGACACCCGGTCGTAGCCGGTGACCGCGGCCAGCCAGCCCTCGAGGTCGGCGACCAGCCGCTGATAGCCGGAGGCGTCCCCGGCGGGCGCGAACGGGTGCAGGTCGGCGAAGCCGGGCAGCGAGACCGGCTCCATCTCGGTGGTCGCGTTGAGCTTCATCGTGCAGGACCCCAACGGGATCATCCCGCGGTCCAGCGCGTAGTCGCGGGCGGAGAGCCGGCGCAGGTAGCGCAGCATCGCGGTCTCGCTGCGGTGCTCCGCGAAGACCGGGTGGGTGAGGTACGCCGTGGTCCGGCGCAGCCCGGCCGGGAGCGCCTCCTCGACCGAGGACTCGACCGCGTCGAGGTCGACGTCGGCTCCGAACGCCTCGAGCAGGCGCACCAGCGTCGACCGGGTGGTGCACTCGGAGGTCGAGACGCCCACGTGGTCGGCGTCGACCAGCCGCAGCTGCAGCCCGAGCTCGTGCGCGGAGGCGACCACCTCGGGCGCGCGACCGGGGACGAGCACCGAGAGCGTGTCGAAGAATTGCCCGTGCTCGACGGCGATCCCGCCCTTCTCCAGGGCACGGGCCAGCACCACCGCGTGCCGGTGGGTGCGGGTCGCGATCCCGCGCAGCCCGTCCGGCCCGTGGTAGACGGCGTACATCGACGCGACGACGGCGAGCAGCACCTGGGCGGTGCAGATGTTGGAGGTCGCCTTGTCGCGGCGGATGTGCTGCTCGCGGGTCTGGAGCGCGAGCCGGTAGGCCGGGCGGCCCTCGGCGTCGACGGACACCCCGACCAGCCGTCCCGGCAGGTGTCGCTCGAGCCCGGCGGCGACCGACATGTAGCCGGCGTGCGGGCCGCCGTAGAACAGCGGCACGCCGAAGCGCTGGGTGGAGCCGACCACGACGTCAGCGCCCATCGCGCCGGGCGCCTCGAGCAGCGTCAGCGCGAGGAGGTCGGCGGCGACGACGGCCAACGCCCCCCGGTCGTGGGCCGCCTCGATGAGCGGCCGCGGGTCGAGCACCCGCCCCGAGGCGCCGGGGTACTGCACCAGCACGCCGCTCAGCTCGCCGTCGGGCAGGCCGTCGGCCAGGTCGGCGACGACCACCTCGATGCCCATCGCCTCGGCCCGGGTGCGGACCACCTCGACGGTCTGGGGCAGCGCGTCGGCGTCCACGACGAACGGGCCGGCCGCCTTGCCCCCCTTCGGTCGAGGGAGCCCGCGGCGGACCAGCGTCATCGCCTCGGCCGCCGCGGTGCCCTCGTCGAGCAGCGAGGCGTTCGCGGTGGGCAGCCCGGTGAGGTCTCCGACCACCGTCTGGAAGTTCAGCAGGGCCTCGAGCCGGCCCTGGGAGATCTCCGGCTGGTACGGCGTGTAGGCGGTGTACCAGCTCGGGTCCTCCAAGACGTTGCGCCGGATCACCGGCGGGGTGACCGTGGCGTGGTAACCCAGCCCGATCATCGGCTCCAGCGGCCGGTTCGCCGCGGCCAGCTCGCGCAGCTCGCGGGCGGCGGCCTCCTCGGTCACCGGCGCCGGCAGGTCGAGACCGACCGAGCTACGGATGCCGCCGGGCACCGCGGCCGTCATCAGCGCCTCGAGCGACTCGAAGCCGAGCCGGTCGAGCATGGTCGAGACCTGCTCGACGCTGGGACCGATGTGGCGCTCGGAGAAGGGGACGGCGTCGGGCATGGAGGGCTCCTCGGATCGGGTCGATCGGGTCGCCTCCCCCTCTGTCACGCCGTGGGGGTCACCCCACGGGCTCCAGAGCTGCCTGGTCCGCACGGTCCTGGCGCCTGAGAGGTTCCGGGGAGGAATTGCCCCTTCGGCGCTCCGGACCCCGGGCTCCTGGCCGGGGAACGGAGACTCTCCCGTGCGGGATAGTCGGCGCTGCCCAGCCTACGGCATGAGAAAGCCCCGGCCGATCTCTCGGGCCGGGGCCATCCCACACAGTGGGGAAAGAGCTGGTCGGCGGTGGTCAGCCGATCTTGCGCGCCGCCCGGCGCGCCGCGAGCTCGTCGCCCGCGCCGGCCGCGGACTCCTCGGAGGTGCGCTCGCTGGGGAGCTCGGCCAGGGTGCCCTCGATCTCCTGCCACACGCCGCCGATCGCGATGCCGAAGACGCCCTGCCCACCCTGGAGCAGGTCGATGATCTCGTCGTTGCTGGTGCACTCGTAGACCGAGGCGCCGTCGCTCATCAGCGTCACGCGGGTCAGGTCGTCGGTGCCGCGGGTGCGCAGGTGCTGCACGGCGGTGCGGATCTGCTGCAGCGAGATGCCCGCGTCCAGCAGTCGCTTGATGACCTTGAGGATCAAGATGTCGCGGAAGGAGTACAGCCGCTGCGAGCCGGAGCCGGCGGCCCCGCGGACCGAGGGCTCCACCAGGCCGGTGCGGGCCCAGTAGTCGAGCTGGCGGTAGGTGATCCCGGCGGCGCTGCACGCGGTGGGGCCGCGGTAGCCGGTGTCGCTGGGCAGCGGGGAGACGTCGTCGTCGAAGAGGAGCCCCTGCTGCTGGGCGACCTCCGCGGCGCGGGCTGCCTCAGGGCTGGGCGCCCGGTCCTGCTCGTTGTCGTTCACTCGGTCCTCCGCGGGTCTACTCCGTTGGGCGTAACCCCCGGGGGAAGTGCGGTGACCCGGGGACCGGCGTGACCACAACGGTGGAGTTACAACAGAGACAGTTCAAGGTAGGCCGGTCGGCGAGGCGGGTCAACGACAGGAGCGGCGTGTCGCAACCCTCCACCTCAGGTAGAGGGTTAGACATCTTCACCCGCACGCCCACCCTCATCCGACCGCTGGCGCGGCTCGGATCAGTGCGCGTCGAAGTCCTCGGGCGTGACCTGGTCGAGAAACTCGCGGAACTTCTCCACCTCGTCCTCCTGCTCGGCCGGGACGGCCAGGCCGGCCTCGTCGAGCACCTCCTCGGAGCAGAAGATGCGCGAGCCGGTGCGCAGCGCCAGCGCGATGGAGTCCGAGGGCCGGGCGCTGACCTCCGCACCGGAGCCGAAGACCAGCGTCGCGAAGAAGACGCCGTCGCGGACCTCGGTGATGCGGACCTCGGCCAGCTCGTTGCCGGTGGCCTCGAGGACGTCCTTCATCAGGTCGTGCGTGAGCGGTCTGGGCGGCACCACGCCCTGCTGGGCGAAGGCGATCGCGGTGGCCTCCACGGCGCCGATCCAGATCGGGAGGTACCGCTCCCCCGAGACCTCGCGCAGCAGCACGATCGGCTGGTTGGAGGGCATCTCGACCCTGACTCCCATGACATCGACTTCGCGCACGGCACCACCCTACTCCGGGTGTGGGCGGCCTCAGGAGGAGTGCAGCCCGGCCTTGACCAGGGTCGCGTGCAACCGCACGGAGAGCGCCGCGATCTCGCTGACGGCCTCCTCGGCGCGCGCCTTGGCGGCGGTGTCGCGACCGCGTTTGTGGGGCGCCACGACCTGCTCGACGAGCCCCACCTCGCGGTCGGCCGCGGTCTTGAACGCGCGCAGGTGGCGGGGCTCGAAGCCGAAGTCCGCGAGCTCCCGGGCGGTCCGGGCGACCACCAGGGCGTCGCCGTCGAAGTGGCCGGTGCCGGCCCTGGCGGTGACCAGGCCGAACTGCTCGAGCTGCTCGAGCAGCTCCTCGGAGATCTCCGCGATCTTGACCAGCTCGCGGCGCGAGAGGCGCAGGTCGTCGCGGCGCTGGAAGGACTCGGCGCTGGGCAGCCCGTCGGCCGCGAGCGCCACCCTCGGCACGGTCGGCACCACCGAGTCGATCGGCGGCGGCTCCAGTCCCCGGTCGATCGCGTCGAGGTGCTCCCCGATCACCTTCAGCGGCAGGTAGTGGTCGCGCTGCATGCGCAGCACGTAGCGGAGCCGGTCGACGTCGTCGTGGGAGAACTTGCGGTAGCCCGCGGGCGTCCGCTCGGGCTTGATCAGCCCCTTGTCCTCGAGGAACCGGATCTTGGGGATGGTGATGCCCGGGAAGTCCGGACGCAGCTGGTCCAGGACCTCGCCGATGTTCATCCGGGCCCGCGAGGCTCCGGAGGCGGCGGGGGCCGGCGAGGTGCTCATCGAGCCCGTCATCCCTCGCTCAGCCGGCCTCGTGCCCGGCGAAGAAGACCAGCCGGTACTTGCCGATCTGGACCTCGTCACCGTCCTTGAGCTGGACCCGGTCGATCCGGTCGCGGTTGACGTAGGTGCCGTTGAGGCTGCCGACGTCGCTGACCGTGAACGTGTCGCCGGTGCGGTGGAACTCGGCGTGCCGCCGGGACACGGTCACGTCGTCGAGGAAGATCTCGCTGTCCGGGTGCCGGCCGGCGTTGACCACGTCGGCGTCGAGCAGGAACCGGCTGCCGGCGCCGGGACCGCGCTGCACGACCAGCAGGGCGTGCCCGGACGGGAGCGCGTCCACCGCGGCGGCGTCCACCGCGCTGAGCTGCCGGTCGGAGGTCTCGACCTTGTCGCCGCCCATGCCGATCGAGATGGTCGCGGTCGACTCCCCCATCGGCTCGCCACCCGGCGGGGTCGGCGGGGTGGGGCTCTCGGCGGTCACCAGGCGGGTTCCGCACTGGGCGCAGAAGCGGGCGTCGTCGGGGTTCTGCTTGCCACACGCGGTGCAGAACGGCATCGGGCAACCTCCGGATCGGTTCGTCACCACCACAGCCGATCGGTGGACCTAACCCTCAAGGCCGGGTGGAGGTTGACGGTTGGTGGAAAACCTATCAGCCCGCAGGGGGGCGTCACAGGGGGCCGCGCGGACTCGGCGCGGCTCAGGAGTCCAGCGTGGCCTGGTAGGCGTCCGCGTCGAGCAGCCCGTCGAGCGCGGCCCGGTCGGTGGGGACCACCTCGAAGAGCCAGCCGCCGGCGTACGGGTCGTTGTTCACCAGCTCCGGCGTCGCGTCCAGCGCGTCGTTGCGGGCCACGACCTCCCCCGAGACCGGGGCGTAGACGTCGCTCACGGACTTCGTCGACTCCAGCTCGCCGCAGGTGCCGCCCGCCTCGACGGTGTCCCCGACCTCGGGCAGGGAGACGTAGACGATGTCGCCGAGCGCCTCCTGGGCGTAGTGGGTGATGCCGATGCGCACCGAGCCCTCGTGCTCGCCGGGGTCGCGGACCCACTCGTGCTCGCTGGTGTACTTCACGTCCTCGGGGTACACGGGGAACTCCTGTCGGTCGAGCGGTGTCAGGGGATCGAGTCGGTTGCCACGCGGATGTTGCGGAGATGCAGTGCCGGTCCGCGTGGGACGCAGGCTACTGGGAGGTGTCGGGCTGGGCGAAGTCCGGTGCCGTCGCGTCGACGGTGCTCTCGATGTCGAGCGACTGCAGCTGCTCGATCTGCACGCTCTGGCCGTCGGACTCGAACTGCTGACGCGGCCCCTCGGGGAAGGTCATGCCGCCGGTGAGGTTGTGGGGGTCGCCGATCGCGTCGATGACGTACGGCGCGGTCAGCAGGTGGCCGTCGACGTAGATCCCGCCCGGGGCCGGCTCGACCGCGGTCTGGGCGACCACCCGCACCTTGCCGTTGAACTGCATCGCCTCGGCGCCGGCGGCGCGCAGCTCCTCCATCGTGTCCAGGATCGTGTTGACGTCGACCGGCGCCCCGTTCTCGGTGACGGTCACCCGGATGCCGGGCCCGGTCACCGGCACCAGCCCGGCCATGATCGCCAGCGTGTCCGCGCGCTCCTGGGCCTGGGCCAGCGCCGCCTGGCGGTTGTCGGTGCTGGTCTGCAGGTCGCGGCGGGTGCTCTCCAGCCGCGCGATCTCGGTCTCGGCCCGCTGGGTGGCGCCCGCGAGCCCGTTCAGCACGTCGATCAGGTCCTGCTCGCGGAGGCCGGCGTAGCTGTTGTCGACCTCGGTGGCGCGCACCTGGGTGACCGCGGCGAAGCCGACGACCGCCAGCAGCACGGCCACCACGGCCTGGGCGCGGGAGGGGCGGCGCATCGCCCTCAGCAGCCGCTGACGGCCGGTCAGTGGCGGCTCGGGGCGCTGTCCCCGCTCGGGCTCGCGGTCAGGCATGGAAGAGATGCCGGCGGATGGCCGCCACGTTGGAGAAGATCCGGATGCCGAGCACGACGATCACGCCGGTCGAGAGCTGGCCACCGACGCCGAGCTTGTCACCGAGGTAGACGATGGCCGCGGCGATCACGACGTTGCTGACGAAGGAGACGACGAAGACCTTGTCGTCGAAGATCCCGTCGAGGTAGGCGCGCAGGCCGCCGAAGACCGCGTCGAGGGACGCCACGACGGCGATCGGCAGGTACGGCTCCATGCCGAGCGGGACATCGGGCCGGAAGAACAGGCCCAACAGGATGCCCACGAGCAGGCCGAGTGCGGCGATCACTGGTTCCCCTCCTGCGGCCCGGGTGGCTTCTGGTCGTTGGTGCCGCCGGTGGTGACGTAGCGGAGGCCCGGCCCCCGGGCGGCCGGAAGGTCGATCTTGTCGACCGAGCGCATCGAGTAGCCGAATCCGAGCTGGCGGGCCAGGCCGAAGAACTCACCGCCCAGCGCGCTGGACAGGAGCTTGGCCTGCAAGGACTTGGTGTCCCCGATCGCGAGCACAGTGTAGGGCGGGGTCAACGGCTGGCTGTTGACGTGGATCGCCACGCCGACGTTGCGGATCGCGCTGAGCACGGTGAGCCGGTGGCCGTTGATCGCGATGGCCTCCGCGCCGGCCGTCCACAGCCCGTCGACGAGCTTGGCCAGGTCCTCGTCGCGGACCAGCGTGGTCGCGTCCGCGTTCGGCGGGTCCTCGATGGTGATCCGGACACCGGGCCCGGTCACCGGCAGGTAGCCCGAGCGCGCCCCGAGCCGACGCACCCGCCCGCTCGCCTCCTGCGCGGTGCTCGAGACCTGGTCGAGGCGTTGCTGCAGACCCACGTTGTCGTCCCGGAGCTGGACGATCCGGTCCTGCAGTCGGGACACGGCCTCGCGGCGGGAGTCGATCTGCGAGACCAGCGAGGCCCGGCTCGCGTCGGTGACGCCGGCGTCCCGGGAGGTCTGCACGGCCGCGACGGTCACCAGCAGCCCGAACGCGGCGATCACCACGGCCGCCGTACGGCGGGGCCGGCCGCGCGAGGGCAACGGCGCGCCCGCGGCGCGACGCTCGGCGGCGTGGAGGTAGTCCTCGTCGAGCGACTGCTGGGTGATCAGCGTCAGCAGCGGCATCGTGACCCGGGCCGGCAGCGGCGACCGGCCGTCGGCGAGGTGGTCAGCCATCGCGCGCCCCCCGTCCACGGGGCTCGGTGGTGGCCAGCAGCTTGCGCACCTGCCAGGCGTAGAGCAGCCCGGCCCACCAGTAGAGGCCGACGCCCCAGATCGCGAACGCCCACCCGAACACCTTCGCCAGGGTCGCCGCGGCGCCGGTGCCGTCGCCGAGCAGCAGGAGCGGGAAGGCGTAGAGCAGGTTGAACGTGGCGGCCTTGCCAAGGAAGTGCACCGGGAGCGCGCTGTAGCCGCGGGTGCGCAGCAACGGCACCAGTCCCCACATCAGCAGGTCCCGCAGCGGGAGCAGCACGACCAGCCACCACGGGATGATCTCGCGCAGCCCGAGCCCGACCACGACGGCGAGGATGTAGAGCCGGTCTGCCACCGGGTCGAGGACCTCCCCGACGATCGAGGTCTGCCCGAGCCGGCGCGCGAGCCACCCGTCGAGGAAGTCCGTGACCCCGGAGAGCACCAGCAGGCCCAGCGCCCAGACGTCCGCCTCCGGCCCGAGCACGAGCCACAGGAACACCGGCACCCCCGCCAGCCGCAGTGCGCTGAGCAGGTTCGGCAGGGTCCACACGCGGTTCACGCGCGTCGGTTCGTCCGCCACTGGTGCCTGCATCTCGCCGTCTGTCGGGGTCCTGGGTCTGTCGCACAGGCGCGGTGGCCCTGCCGAGCACACCATATCCGCCGGGTCCGCGTCAGACGTGCTCCTCGAGGTGGGCGGCGTCGCGGATCTCGCCGACCAGCTCCTCGATCACGTCCTCGAGCGTGGCCAGGCCGAGCGTCGCCCCTGCCGCGTCGACCACCCGGGCCATGTGCGCCCCGCGCCGCTGCAGCGTCTCGAGGGCGTCGTGCAGGAAGTCGTCGACGCCCACGGTGGCGAACGGGCGGATCCACTTGTCGTCGACCGGCTGCTCGCGGCGCGTCTCGTCGGGCTCGATGACGTCCTTGATGTGCAGGTAGCCGAGCAGCTCCTCGTTCTCGCCCTCGACGGGGAAGCGGCTGAACCCGGTCGAGGCGCACAGGGCCTCGACGTCCGCGGCGCTGGTGCCGCGACGGACGGTGGCCAGGGTGTCGGCCGGCATCAGCACCGCGGCGACGGTCTTCTCGGTGAAGCCGAGCGCGCCGGCGAGCCGGTCGTACTCGTCGGCCTCGAGCAGCCCCTCCCCCCGCGATTCCTCCACGAGCGCCGCGACCTCCTCGCGGGTGAAGCTGGAGCTCACCTCGTCCATCAGGCGGACGTCCGCCAGCCGGAGGAACGCCGACGCGACCCGGTTGATCACCGAGATGACCGGGCGCAGCAGCGTCACCACGAACCAGATCGGGGGCCCCAGGAGCAGGGCGGCCCGGTCCGGTCCGGCCAGGGCGAGGTTCTTGGGGATCATCTCGCCGGTGACCACGTGTAGGTAGACCACGATCGCGAGGCCGATCACGAACGCGACCGGGTGCAGGAACGACTCCGGCACGTGCGCGAGGTGGAGCAGCGGCTCGAGCAGGTGCGCCACCGCCGGCTCGGCCACCGCGCCCAGCACCAGGGAGCAGACCGTGATGCCGAGCTGGTTCACGCCGATCACCAGCGACATGTTCTCCATGGCCCGCAGCGTGGAGCGGGCGGCGCGGGAGCCCTCCTCCGCCAGGGGCTCGATCTGGTCCCGGCGCGCCGAGACGAGCGCGAACTCGGCGGCGACGAAGAAGGCGTTGCCGAGCAGCAGCAGGACGGCGACGGGGATCGCGGCGACCGGGCTCATGCGCCGGGCTCCTGTGTCGTCGGCGGGGCCGGGGTGTCCTCGCCGAGCACGCGCAGGCCGACCCGGTCGATCCGCCGGCCGTCCATCCGCTCCACCGTCAGCACCGCCAGCCGTTCGCGGACCTCGTCGGGGCCGGACCGGTCCGGGACGGGGACCTCGGCGAGGTCACCGACCTCGGGCAGCCGGCCCAGGGCGCGCAGCACCAGCCCGGCGATCGTGTCGTAGTCCTCGTTCTCGGGCAGCTCCACGCCGGTGAGGTCCTCGACCTCGTCGGGGCGCAGCAGCCCGGACAACGACCAGCTGCCGTCGCGTCGCTGGCGGCTGCGAGCGCCGACCCGGTCGTGCTCGTCGGCGATGTCGCCCACGATCTCCTCGATCACGTCCTCGAGGGTCACGATCCCGGCGTGGCCGCCGTACTCGTCGAGGACCATGGCCATCTGGAAGCCGTCCCCACGCAGCAGGGCGAGCAGCGGGTCCAGGCGCAGCGAGTCCGGAACGACGATCGGCTTGGCCATCAGGTGCTTGACCTTGGTGGTCGCCCGCTCGTGGACCGGCTGCGCGACCGCGTTCTTGACGTGCACGGTCCCGACCACGTTCTCCTCGCTGTCGAGGACCGGGAACCGCGAGTGCCCGGTCTGGCGGGTCAGGACGATCACGTCGCTGGCCCGGTCGTTCTCGTCGACGCCCACGGTCCGCACCCGCGGCGTCATGATCTCCCCGGCGGTGCGCGAGCCGAACTCCACCGAGCGCTCCATCAGCTCGGCGGTGTCGGCGTCCAGGGTGCCCTGGTCGGCCGAGCGCTGGATGAGCGAGGCCAGCTCGGTCGAGCTGCGGGCGGACCGGAGCTCCTCCTGCGGCTCGATGCCGAGGCGGCGCACCGCCGCGTTGGCCGAGCCGTTGAGGATCCGGATGGGGAGCCGGTTGACGGCGGTGAAGCCGCGCTGGAAGCGCTGGGTGGCCCGCGCGACCTCCATCGGCTTGGCGAGGGCGAGGTTCTTCGGCACCAGCTCACCGAAGATCATCGTCAGCACCGAGCTGACGACCAGGCCGACCGTGACGGCCACCGGCGCCACTGCCCCCTGGGGCATGCCGACCCCGGCGAGCGGGTCCTCGATCAGCGCGGCGACGGCCGGCTCGGCCAGGAAGCCGATGGCGAGGTTGGTCACGGTGATGCCCACCTGGGCGCCGGAGAGCTGGGTGGACAGGGTGCGCAGGGCCTGCTGGAGCCCGCGGGCACCGGCGTCCCCCTCGGCGGCCGCCTGCTCGACCCGGCTGCGGTCCACGGTCACGAACGAGAACTCGGCCGCGACGAAGACCCCACAGGCCGCGATCAGCAGCAGGGCCGCGGCGATGAGGAGCCAGGCGTTCATCGACGCCCTCCCAGATGGCAGCCATGCAGGTGCCGGGAGGGCGGGCGACTTCGGGAGTCGTCCATCGGAGGCGCTCGTGGTCCTAACGTTGCGGGGGCGTGTCCATCCAGCAGCCTACCGGCCGGGGCCTGCTCCGTCGCGGTGACGCCCCCGCCGGGTCCGTCAGTGCTCGAGCCAGGTCGCGGCCATGTCCTGGTCACCGTGCCCGGCCTCGACGGCCCGGGCGAAGTGGGCACGGATGCCGGGCAGCAGCCCGAGGTCGAGTCCGACCCCGCCGGCCGCCTCCAGGATCAGCTCGGCGTCCTTGAGCGCACCGCCCAGCGCGAAGGCCGGGTCGAAGGACCCCTCGAGCATCGCGCCGCCCTTGACCTGGACGTACGGCGCGTCCAGGGCCCCGCCCTTGATCGTCTCCAGGAACAGCGCCGGGTCGAGCCCGAGCTCGCGGGTGAGGGCCAGGGACTCCGCGACCCCCTCGACGACCGTGAAGACCCAGGCGTTGGCGGCCAGCTTGAGCCGGGACCCGGCGCCGACCTCGCCGATCCACAGGGTCTTGCTGCCGATCGCGTCCAGCACCGGGGCGACCCGGTCCCGGGTGTGCTCGGGGCCCGAGGCCAGCACCACCAGGGCACCGTCCTCCGCGGGCTTCCTGGTGCCGAGCACGGGCGCGTCGACCATCGCCACACCGAGGTCGGCGGCGAGCTCGGCGAGCCGCTCGGTCCCGGCGACGCCCACCGTGCTCTGCTGCAGCCACACCGCGTCGTCGGCGAGGTGCCCGCGCGCCTCCTCCATGGTGGCGGCCACGCTGTCGGCGTCGTACAGCATCGTCACGACCACGTCCGCGCCGCTCACGGCCTCCTTGACGGTGCCCGCCACGGTGGCGACGTCGGCGAGCGCGTCGGCCTTCTCGCGGGTGCGGTTCCACACCCGCAGGGGCAGGCCCGCAGCGGCGATGTTGCGGGCCATGCCAGCGCCCATGGTGCCGATGCCGAGGAGTGCGACGGTGGGCTGGTGGGTCATGGAGTTCCTCTCGTCGGTGGGTCTCGGGCGAACCTACGCCGCGACCCCACGAGGCCCTCCTCGAGTCCCCCTCGAGTCCTTGGTCGTCGGGCCCTGGGACGTCCTCCCCTGCCTGTCGGGGCCGTTCGGGTCCACGCTCTCAGCACCACGACCCACCACGACCGTCCAGGACAGACCAGGACCAGAGCACGCCCGGAGGAACGGCCATGGGCTACCACGACGAGCGCATCACCGTGCTGTCCACCGCGCAGTGCTGGGAGCTGCTGCGCGCCGGCCGGTTCGGTCGGCTCGCCTACCGGCTCGGCACGGAGGTGAACCTCGTGCCGGTGAACTACGGCGTCGACGGGGACACGCTGCTGTTCCGGACCGCCGAGGGCGACAAGCTGCTCGGCGTGGTCATGCACCCCGACGTGGTCTTCGAGATCGACGAGCACGACGGGGAGCAGGCCCACAGCGTGGTGGTCCGCGGTACGGCCCGAAGGCTCGAGGAGGACGAGGAGCACCGTGCCGACGACATCGGCCTGGAGTCCTGGCTCGGGACCGTGAAGTACAACGTGGTCGAGATCCGCCCGGCGTCCCTCAGCGGCCGCGCGTTCCGCTTCGGGGACTGAGCGTCACCCGCTCGCCGTAGCGCGGCACGACCGCGCACCAGCCGAGCTCGTCGACGATGCGGTCGGCCAGCGTCCGGGTCGCGGCCGGCTCGCCGTGCACGACGTACACGTTCTCGGGAGGGGTCGGGGCCCGCCCGAGCCACCGGATCGTCTCGTCGGCGTCGGCGTGCACCGAGAAGTCGTGCACGTCGACCACCTCGGCCCGCACCGGCACGTAGCGCCCGTGCATCTTGAGGGAGCGGGCCCCTTCCTGCAGGGCGCGGCCTCGGGTGCCCACCGCCTGGTAGCCGACCAGCACCACCGTGTTGCGCGGGTCCGGCAGCTGGTCGGCGAGATGGTGCACCACCCGTCCCCCGGTCGCCATCCCGGAAGCAGAGACGACGATGCACGGCTTCCCCGGCCGGTTGAGCCGTCGGGACGCGGCTGCGTCGTGGATGGGGTGCAGGTCCTCGCCCTCGAGCAGCTCGTGCACGCCCCGCACGTCCTCGCGCAGCTGCACCGAGCCCTCGAAGAGGGCCCGCCGGTAGACGGCCAGGGCCGCGAGCGCCATCGGGCTGTCGACGAAGACCGGGACGCGCGGGATCTGCCCGGCCTTCACCAGCCGGCCTAGCTCGAGGATGACCAGCTCGGTGCGGTCGACGGCGAACGCCGGGATCAGCACGCTGCCCCCACGGCCGATGGTCCGCCGGACCGCGCTCGCCAGCACGTCGGGGTCCCGCGGTGGGTGGCGGCGGTCGCCGTACGTCGACTCGACGACCACCACGTCGCACGCGGGCGGGTCCACCGGCGGCCGCAGCAGCGGATGGCCGGTGCGGCCGAGGTCCCCACTGAACAGCACCGACCCGCCGTCGGCCTCCAGACCGACGGTCGAGGAGCCGAGGATGTGGCCGGCGGGCCGCAGCGTGGCCACCATTCCGGCCGCGACCTCGACGGGGTCGTCGAAGGCCGTGGGTCGGATCAGGGGCAGCGTCTTCTCCACATCGGAGCTGTCGTATAACGGCAGCGCGGGTCGGTGCTTGGAGTAGCCCACCTCGTTGGCGTAGCCCGCGTCCTCCTCCTGGAGCCGGGCGCTGTCGCGCAGCACGATCGTCGCGAGCTCGGCGGTGTCCTCGGTGCACACGATCGGTCCGGTGAACCCCTCACGCACCAGCCGCGGCAGGTAGCCGCAGTGGTCGAGGTGCGCGTGGGTGACCACCACCGCGTCGACCGTCGCCGGGTCGACCGGGAGCGGCTCCCAGTTGCGGTGCCGCAGGTCGGCGAGCCCCTGGTAGAGGCCGCAGTCGACGAGGACCCGGGCGTCGTCGTGCTCGACCAGGAACCGGCTGCCGGTCACGGTGCCGGTCGCACCCAGGAAGGTGAGAGAAGGGCTGGGCATGGGCCATGGTCGTCTGACGCGACGCCTGTGGTTCAGGGGCTTTGGTCATCGCAGCCGAGCCCGATTCCGGATCCGTGGCGGCCTGCGATAGTGTTCCCCCGGCCTTCCACGGAAGGCCTTCGGGCTGTGGCGCAGCTTGGTAGCGCACTTGACTGGGGGTCAAGGGGTCGCAGGTTCAAATCCTGTCAGCCCGACCGAAGAAAACCGCCTCTGACCTGCGAACACGCGGGACAGAGGCGGTTTTGCATGACGGCTCAACGGTCGGTTTGCTCCGGCGTCCGCCCGATTTGCCAGTGGCCGTCACACGGATAGTGGCTCACGTCCCCGTACGGCTCAGCAGCGGCATCGCCACCAGCTCGGCGTCATGCGCCAACTTCCGACCGCACCGGTACCACGCCAGCAGCTCGGCCGCACTGCCGGCGCGTTGATCGCGAAGTGAGTGCGCAGTGTGCGCACACGAGAGTGACTGCGGTGGTCTCAGGCACCCGGCGCCTGGTGGCGCACGCACCGGAAGCCGACGTGGCTCATGCCGGTGTCGACCATCTGCGGCCGACGCGCCGCCGGTCGGTAGCGCAGGCAGTAGGAGTCGGCGCACAGGTGGGAGCCGCCCTTGATCACCTTGCGTCCGACCCGAAACTGCGGCTGCCGGGCGTCGTAACTCGCCTCGACGTCGCCGCCGCGCGGGTTGTCCGGCACGCAGCAGGGCGACGCCGCGTCCTCGGGGTGGCGGCTGGTCCACCAGTCGTCGGTCCACTCCCAGACGTTGCCGGCCATGTCGTGGAGTCCGAAGCCGTTCGGCGGGAAGCTGCCGACGGGCGAGGTGCGGGTGTAACCGCTCTCCTTGGTGCTCCGCCACGGGAAGTCCGGGCCGTCCCAGGTGTTCGCCATGATCCGACCGCCAGGGCGTGCCTCGTCTCCCCAGGTGAACGCCATGCCCTCGAGGCCGCCGCGAGCGGCGTACTCCCACTCGGCCTCGGTCGGCAGGTCGAGTCCGGCCCAGTCGACGAACGCCCGGGCATCCTCGTGGGCGACGTGTACCACCGGGTGGTCCGGACGTCGCTTGACCGAGCTGCCGGGTCCCTCCGGCGCGCTCCAGGAGGCGCCGGGGGTCCACGTCCACCACTGGCTGAGGTGCCGCAGGTCGACCGGTCCGGTGGTGGGCGTGAAGACCAGTGAGCCCGGGACCAGGTTCTGGGCCGGCGCGCCCGGGAAGTCGGTGGGGTCGACCGGTCGCTCGGCGACGGTGACGTGGCCGGTGGCCCGGACGAACTCCGCGAAGCGCGCGTTGGTGACCGGGACCGCCTCGATCGAGAACGCATCGACCCTCACCCGGTGGGTCGGCGCCTCCTCCGGGTAGTGGGCGTCGGAGCCCATCAGGAACGTCCCTCCCGGAAGGTGGACGAGCCCCGGCGCGGTCCCGGTCACGGTCATGCGCTGGGCAGACCCTGCTGCAGCTTCTCGAGGACCTGCTCCAGGCCGAAGCTGGCCGGTTTCTGCCGCGGCGGGAACTCGGCCAGGGTCTGCATCATCTGCATGACGAACGCCTGGGCGGGCAGCACCAGGAACGCGTGGTCGAGCAGCCAGTCGTAGTAGGTGTTCGAGGTGATGTTCGCGCGCTCGTACGGGTCGGTACGCAGGTTGAAGACCAGCGGGACCCGAAGCTCGGTGAACGGCTCGGCCCAGATGCGCAGCGTGCCTTCACAGCGCTGCTCCTTGAACACCAGCTTCCAGTTGTCGTAGCGCACCGCGGTCAGATCTCCGTCATCGGAGACGTAGAAGAAGAACGAACGCGGGCTCTGGTCCACCACACCGGTCAGGTAGGGCAGCTGGTTGTGACCGTCGAGGTGCACCTTGTACGTCGTTGCCCCGAGTTCGGCGCGGCCTCTCAGTTGCTCGGCGATGTCGGGCACCCCCGCGGCCGCGAGGAAGGTCGGGAACCAGTCGTTGTGAGCGAAGATGCCGTTGAGGACCGTGCCCGCCGCAATGCGTCCCGGCCAGCGGACGACCGCCGGCACGCGGTAGGCCCCCTCCCAGTTGGTGTTCTTCTCACCTCGGAACGGAGTCGTCCCGGCATCGGGCCAGGAGTTGGTGTGGGGACCGTTGTCGGTGGAGTAGACGACGATGGTGTTCTCGGCGATCCCCAGCTCGTCGACAAGATCGAGCAGCTCACCGACCTGCTTGTCGTGGTCGATCATCACGTCGTGGTACTCCGACTGCCACCGCCCCGCCTGCCCCTTGCTCTCAGGCTTCACGTGCGTGCGGAAGTGCATGTGCGTGGAGTTGAACCAGACGAAGAAGGGCTGATCGGCCGCCGCCTTGTCGCGCATGAAGCCGGAGGCAGCGGCGACGAACTCGTCGTCCACGGTCTCCATCCGCTTCTTCGTGAGCGGCCCGGTGTCCTCGATCCGTTGCGTACCGTCGCCGTTCGCCCAGGAGTGGACGACGCCGCGCGGACCGAACCTCTCCTTGAACTGCGGGAAGTCAGCAGGGGCGGGGTAATCGTCGAGCTCGGGCTCCTCCTCGGCGTTGAGGTGGTAGAGGTTGCCGAAGAACTCGTCGAAGCCGTGCATGGTCGGCAGGAACTCGTCCTTGTCCCCGAGGTGGTTCTTGCCGAACTGACCCGTCGCATACCCGTGCGCCCTCAGGGCGGTAGCGATCGTCGGGTCCTCGGCGCGGAGCCCGATGTCGGCACCCGGGAAGCCGACCTTGGTGAGGCCGGTGCGGATCGGGTTCTGGCCGCAGATGAACGCCGCCCGACCGGCAGTGCAGCTCTGCTCACCGTAGTAGTCGGTGAAGAGCGCACCCTCCTCGGCGATCCGGTCGATGTTCGGCGTCCGGTAGCCCATCAGCCCCTGGCTGTAGCAGCTCAGGTTGCTGATCCCGATGTCGTCGCCCCAGATCGCCAGGATGTTGGGTTGCTCGGCCATCGACGCTCCTCACCGGGCCACCGGAGGGTCTGGACCATGCGACGGTAGGTGCCGGCGGGCCTCATGGGCCTCACCCGGCGCGGATGACTTTGGGCCGGAGGAACTGCGACCGAGTCATGAGGTCGGTCCATTCCCGTCATGAGCTCGGGGTCGATGTCAGCCTGGGGGAATTCGCGGACCTGGTCCACCGGCGGCATCCGAGGGCCGACTGAGCGACGCCACCCGGCCGCGTGCTGCCAGGTCTCCGTTGTCCACCAGCGCGAGCTGCCCCCCTCGCATGATGACCAGTTCCATGAGGTCGTCCACCAGATCGTGCACGACCGGCGCCACCGATCGAGGACGGGGTCCCGGAGCCGGAACTGCGTAGTCCTCGGGCCGGCCAGGGCTGATGAAGTCCTGTTCGACGAGCAGCATGGCGGGGGCCCGCCGGTGCACGGCCTGCCAGCAGGCGGCCATCCCGCTGGCGACGTCACCCGGACGCGAAGCCAGGGCGTTGCGCAGCTGGCTCAGAGCCTCCTCGCGGCGGGACCGGAGGTAGTGCTCCACGACCTCCGATGAAGCTCGCGCCAGGTCGAGCCCCGTCTCGACCCGAGCGGGCGGGATGCGTCCGGCGAGCCGGTTGAGGTTGCGGCTGAGGGCGCTGAACCGGTCGACCACATGGGGGGACCCGCCCAGGACCAGTGGGCTCGGGTGCTCGGCGCGGTAGCGGCCGAGCAGGTGGTCGACTGCGCGTAGGAAGCCATCGACCAGGTCTGCCACGGCCTCCTCGACATCCCCGTGGCCCTGTTGAGGCACCCTGACGGGGCTGGGCCCCTGGAACGAGTCTCGAGACCAGACGAGCCGGAGCCCTCCGTCGGCCCCTTGGTACAGGTGGGCGCAGGTCGGGTGCAGGAGCAGCAGGACATGTGGCGGCGTCCGATGCAGGGTGGTGACCAGGGGACGGGTGGCGAAGGTGTGCTCCACCACGGCGCGGGCCGTGACCGGCATCGACAGCCAGAAGGTCCGGCTCACCGCCAGGCTCACATAGATCGCCACCGCCCGGTCGGTGGGCTGGCCGGCGACTTGCTGCACCCGGCTGGCGAGCTTGCGCATCAGGCGGGCGCGCGCAGGGACCCCGTGCTCGCGCAGCTGCCGGTCCACGTCCTCGACGAGGCCGTGCAGCCGTTCCGCGTCTGGAGACGTCATCCGTGGCCCTGGGTCGGTCGGCATCAGGACCGAGATGCAGGGGTACGCGGCGGTGACAGTCAGGTCCGCAACGTCGCGGGGCCTGACCTGGTGGAGCCGGCGCGCGGTGGCGGGGGCGTCGAAGCTGTTCATGTGGTGGTTCCTTCCGGTGAGTAGGTTGAGATCGGAGGGCGGGTCGAAGCGGCGTGGCCCTGGGGCCGCCCCGGCAATAGCCCGGTCAAGCCGCTTCTCGACGTCGACCACCGCCTGACCGGTCTCGGGTTGCCCGCAGGCTCAGCCCGATGGCTACGGCGAGGATGGTGGCGATCCCCGCCAGGGACAGCCAGATCGGCACCTTCCACACATCCAGGAGCAGCATCTTCACGCCGACCAGGACGAGGATCGCGGCGAGACCGGCCTTGAGATAGACGAACCGGTGGATGAGATCGGCGAGCAGGAAGTACATCGCCCGGAGTCCGAGGATGGCGAACGCGTTGCTGGTGAACACCAGGAAGGGCTCCTGGGTGACCGCGAAGATGGCGGGGATGGAGTCGACTGCGAAGATGATGTCGGTGGTCTCGACGAGCACCAACACGGTGAACAGCGGGGTCGCGACCCAGTGTCCCGCCTTCCTCACCCAGAACTTCTGACCGTGGTACTCCTCGGTGCTGGGCACTCGGCGGCGGACCAGCCGCAGGACGGGGTTGCGGGAGGGGTCCATCTCCTGGTTGCGGTGGGTGAACATCTTCCAGCCCGTGAACACCAGGAAGGCGCCGAAGAGGTAGAGCACCCAGGCGAACTGCTCGATGACGACAGCGCCACCCGCGATGAAGACCGCCCGGAACACCAGTGCGCCGAGCACCCCGTAGAACAGGACCCGGTGCTGGTACTCCCGGGGCACCGCGAAGTAGCTGAAGATCAGCGCGAAGACGAAGACGTTGTCGACCGCCAGCGACTTCTCGATGAGATAGCCAGCGAAGTACTCACCACCCGCCTGGGAGCCGTAGGCCCACCACACCACACCACCGAAGGCGAGGCCAAGGGAGACCCAGACCGCCGTCCAGGCGGCCGCCTCCCTGACGGAGACGACGTGCGCGGTGCGATGGGCCAGCAGGTCCACCACCAGCATGACGAGAATGACTGCGAGGACCGCCGCCCAGGCCCACAGGGGAACATCCACGACTACCTCCGGTGCCCGCTCCCGCGAGCCGTCGGAGGTCTCCCCCACCGCCTACGCGGCCGACGCACCGGACCGGACACTGCCGGCCGAACTGACGGTGACGCCGAATCCGGGGTACTCCCCTCTTCGCGATCCAGTATTCACGAACAATGGTTCGTATGTCAACCTCCGACCCGTCCGGGGCGGGTGGAGAGCGGGTCATCTGGCGACCACAAGATCGACACGGTCATCATCCTGCTTCCTACGAAGCCGAACTCACGTAGCATCCTTCATGTGAATGGCGGCCAATGGACCTTCCT
Source organism: Nocardioides panaciterrulae (assembly GCF_013409645.1). Classification (NCBI taxonomy): domain Bacteria; kingdom Bacillati; phylum Actinomycetota; class Actinomycetes; order Propionibacteriales; family Nocardioidaceae; genus Nocardioides; species Nocardioides panaciterrulae. The sequence goes on from NZ_JACCBG010000001.1 coordinate 2,180,199, forward strand.
GTCCAACCACGGGCACGTGTTGGTCTCGCTTGCCCGGGATCCGGACACCCGCACGCGCGATGTGGCAGAAGCGGTCGGGATCACCGAGCGGGCCGTGCAGCAGCTCGTCCACGACCTGGTGGAGCAGGGATACGTCGAGAAGACGAAGGTGGGCAGGCGAAACCGCTACACCGTCGTCCGAGGGGCCCATCTCCGGCACCAAGAGGTTTCTCGCGTCACCCTGGGTGAGTTACTGGATCTGCTGGTGCCGACAACCCCTGCTCGTTCGCGGCGGTCCTCGAAGAAGTAATGGCTCCAGTCTCGGACCGTGCTCAGGATCGCTCTGCCTCTCGCGCACTCGGCCGGGTCGGCCTCTTCCCCAGTAGTCAATGGGGGTCGAGCAGCTGAACACCCTCATAAGCCACGACCACCAACCAGACCAGGATGCTGACCCCGACGGCCGCAGCCGCAACATCCTTGATCGCGCCGATTCGCTCGTCAGGACCTGTCTCCATGAAGTCACACACGCCCTCCACGGCACTGTTGAACAACTCCGCCGTCAACACCACCCCGGTGGCCAGGACGATCACCACGAAGTCGACCCACCGCTGGAGGGCCGCCGCCCCCACGACGAGCACCAGGGACAACACCACCTTGTAGGCCACCGAGAAGTCGTGGCGGACCGCGAAGCTCAGACCGGCGAAGACCACCTTCACCTTACGAACGGGGTGGTATCCCGGGCTGTTTGTGTCCGTGAACTTATTGCGCATCAGACCTCAACCCCTGAGCGCATGGGCGCACGTGCCACCTGACCCGGCCGAGAGCTCAGGCTCGCCGAGTTGCGCCGCAGCACGCTGGCACGGGGGTTCCACCGCATGCCGTCCGCCGGACACCAGCGGGCCGCCGGGCCGTCACATCGCGGTGCCCCACGACCACGATCACTCTGCGGTGAGCTCGCACCTCACCCACCTCCCATACCCAACGGTCCCCTCGGTGCTCGCCATGCTTCTGGTCGGTACCCGCGTCCGGCAGGGTCGAAGGTCGGGTAGGCGGTCCCAGGATCGGCACATGCAACCGCGGGGCGCCGGCCCGGGAGAAGCATCTCGTCATGCTCAACGCTTCCCTTGAGCCCGACCAGGTCCGGGTGCCACCGGGACCACGACCTCATTCCTTCGCAGGAACCACGGCGTCCAGGGCGGGTCGAAACGCGCATACCGAGGGGCACCGACCACATCCAGACCGGCAGAGTCCAAGGCGGCGAGCAGTTGCTCGGTCCGCTTCTCGAAGGAGCGGCGCGACCAGCGTCCGGAGAAACGCACCGCGGCGGCGGTCTCGGCCGGCACCCGGCGGGTGTGCACCTTGGAGTCCACTGGATCTGGGAGGTCCTCGGCGCTGACATCGGCGGGCATCACGAAACCCACGACGTACCGACGGCTGTGGGGATCCTGCTCCTGCACGACGGGTGCGGTCATGGCCATCTTGCGCGAAGACCGGTTGTGACCGCCGATGTAGCGGGCGAGCCTGGGAAACGCAACGTTTCCCGCCAGCTCGAAGGCGCCGCCGACCTCGGTCTCGGCGACGAGGTGATCGGGATAGCGACGCAGCTCGAAGTCGGGATACTTCTCGAGCACCACATACGGCTGCTGCTCGGTCATCTGAGCCCCCAGTCCCGTTCCTTCTCCAGGTCACCCTTCACCGTGGCGGTCACGAAGCCAAGGTGCCGGCGAAGATCTGCCAGGCCAGGGCGGACTTGGCGGTGAGACTCAGCAGGATGTAGACCTTCTCACCGAACAGATAGTCCCGCCAGGGCCCCTTGGCGCGGTACTGCAGCCACTAGTTGAGGGCGAAGACGTTGAAGAAGACGAACAACGACACGAAGATCCCGTAGACGAACCCGGGAGGCGATGCCGAGGACGTAGAGCCCGGCGACAGCAGGTACACCGTGATGGCCAGCCACGGGACCACGCCGGCCACGCACCCGAAGCCGAACGGCAGCCAGCCGCCGCTGCCCGGGTGCTCGTAGCGCTCCTGCAGCCAGCCGAACAAGATCATGGCGGCGTTCACGCCGAACAGGGCCACCAGCGCCGCCACGTCGGAGATGCCGACGAGTTGCGCGATCAGGACGATCATCAGCGACGAGGAGAGCGAGTACTCGACCCACCGGGCCGGGTTGCGCTGACGGCCCAGATCCGCGACGTATCGCTGCCACCACGCGGTGCAGACAAGGAGGTGCGCCAGCGCGGAGAGCGCCAGGAACCCCGCGACCGCGAGCCCGGTGGGGATGTCGAAGAGCACCACGGGGTCCTCCGCCGGCGTACCCGGCGGCCCGGCCATGTAGCTCGCGGTCACCGGCAGAGTGAAGTCGGTCGCGAGCGCGAGCACCGCGCCGGCCTGGGCCGCATGGAGCACGGCTGCGCCCACGTTGGCCCTGCGCAGAGGCGAGGTGTGGCCGGCAGCTGGCTCGTTCATGGAGGCGTCCCCGTCACCCGCAGGTCCCGGTTGCGCCCGGATCCAGGCGCCCCAGCTCTCGCAGGCCGGCCGTCAGCAGGTCGGCCACTGCGCAAGGCGGTACATCGAGCAGGGCCGCCGCCTCCCGGTGGGTGAGCCTGCCGAACACGCACAACGCCAGGCTCGCGCGCTGGAGCCGCGCGAGCCGGCTCACCCACACCATCACCGGCGGCAGCAGCACCGGGCCGGACGTCTCGTCGGCGAACTCCTCGGCGTGCCAGTACACGTGGCGAACCAGGCACAGCCGAGTCTCCTGGGTCGACACGCCACGAATCGAGCGGGCGAGGTCGCCCATCGCGAGCCTCACGGCCTCGGCAGCGGCCACCTCGTTCCCGAGGAGCGCGCACGCGAGCGCGTAGGCAGACCCCCCGTGCCGGTCCCACAGGTCCTCAAGCTCCCGCCTGGTGAGCGTGCTCTCGGGTGCGCTCTCGGTCTCGGTGCGTGAAGCGATCTGTGCTCTTCGGAACTCGGCCTCAGCGGCCCGACCGGGTCCCTGCGCTGTCAGTGCCATTCCCGACCGTCCCTCTCCCTGACCGTTGGCTGTCCTGCGCCATCGGACCTGCTGGGCTACAACCCAACTCTGCATGGCGCATAGGGTTTGCACAAGGTATGGCGGACACTAGCCTGTACAAACTATGTACACGATCAAGCAGGCTTCCCGGCTCACCGGTGTATCCCAGGCGTCCCTGCGCGCCTGGGAGAGGCGCTACGGCGTGGTCGTACCGCAGCGGAACGAGTCGGGGTACCGCCTCTACGACGAGGAGGCCGTGTCGGCCCTCTCGACGATGCGACGGCTTGTGGACGACGGCTGGTCGCCGGCGGAGGCTGCCGACGCGGTTCGCAGAGGAACGGCCCCTGCCGTCCGGGACGAGGTGGCCGGTCGTGAGACCTCCGACGGTCTCCACCAATCCAACGCGGTCACCTGCATGCAACGGTTCCTGTCCTCGGCAGCACAGATGGACACAGCGGGAATCGAGGAGAGCCTTGATGGAGGTTTCGCGCTCGGATCGTTCGAGCACGTGGTCGACTCGTGGCTGTTCCCCACCCTCGAGGCACTCGGCGAGGGCTGGGCGCGCGGCGAGATCGACATTGCTGGGGAGCACGCGGCCAGCCACGCGGTCCAACGACGACTCTCGGCCGCGTTCGACGCGGCCGGCAGCAGGTCCAGAGGACCGGCGGTCGTGGTCGGCCTGCCCTCGGGCAGCCAGCACGACCTCGGCGCCCTGGCGTTTGCCACCGCGATCCGCAGGAGGGGCATGGACGTCCTCTACCTCGGCGCGAATGTGCCGGTGAGCAGCTGGGAGGCGGCGGTCCGTAGCCGCGAAGCCAAAGCGGCGGTCTTGTCTGTCGTCACTCCCGAGGACCGCCCGGCCGCGGTTGCGGTGGCCGAGAGGCTGCTCAGCCAGGCCCCTGTTCCGGTCGTGTGCGCCGGTGGAGCATCCGCGGCGAACCTTGCTGGTGGAGTCCAGACGCTGGCATCGAGCATCGGGTCAGCAGCCTGGGAGCTCGACCAGCACGTGCACCGAACCGATGACTAGTCCATGCGGTCTGTCACCCGGGAGGGCTTCCGTCGCTCTCGGGCTCGGCCAGGGTCACTCGGGATTGCGCCACGACGCGAGGTCGTCGCGCTGCGTGCGCAGCACGGCCGGGGTCTCGGCGAAGGTGGAGTTGATCTCGGGGAGCATCCGGATCTGGAAGTCCAGGGCCTCGAGTGCGAGCCGGCGGTCGTCCTCGCCGAGGTGACCGACCAGCCGGAGCAGGACGAAGGCGGCGCTCGTGATGAACCCCGCCGTCTCGATCCCGTCCACGCCGGTCATGGGGCCGGCGCAGGCGGCGACCTCGGACGGGTCGCACTCCAGCACGGTGGCCAGGGTGCTGGTCGGTCCCAGCTCATCGCGTCGGCCGGTCCAGGTGGCCAGCAGATCCGAGCCCTCGTCGCTCCCGAACGGGGCCAGGTCGTCGCCCGCGTCGTCGTACAACGGGTCCGTGAAGTGCGCGGCGAACGCGGGCACCGGCTCGGACAGCCCCTCGAAGTCCTCGGTCACGGTCGACTCCCCCTGGTCATCGGCTTCACATGCGGTCGGTCGGATCCGTCACCGACCGGACCCATGCGTCCCGCACCCTACCGGGGCGCGCGGACTCGGCGACGGCCTTGAACGCGGGCGGCACGTGCGGGTGCGATGAATCGGATGCCCACGTCGGGTCTGTCCTCGTGACACACGGGACCAGGAGGAGCCATGGGCAGGGTCATCGCATCCATCACCACGTCCGTCGACGGCTACGTCACCGGGCCGGACGACGGCCCGGGGCGCGGGCTGGGACGTGGCGGCGAGCGGCTGCACCACTGGGTGATGGGCGGCAAGTGGACCTACGAGGGCGGCCACGACTTCGCGATGCACGGCCCCGACAAGGAGTTCTACGACGAGCTCGTCTCGACGGTGCGGGCCGGCGTGATCGGCCGGGGCATGTACGACGCGGCCGGGGCGTGGGGAGGCACCAACCCGTTCCCCGGCACCCTCTGCGTGCTCACCCACCGCCTCGAGGACCAGCCGCCGGCCGAGAGCGGCTTCCGGTTCGTCGGTGACCTCGACACCGCCCTCGCCGAGGCGTCAGCGGCGGCCGGGTCCGGCGACGTCGCCATCGGTGGCGGCGCCGACGTCATCCGGCAGGCACTCGCGGCGGGACGGATCGACGAGCTGGCGATCTCGACGGCGCCGGTGATCCTCGGCGCCGGCAAGCGGCTCTTCGAGGGGTTCGACCACGACGTGGACCTGGAGGTGGCCGGGGTCTACAGCTCGCCGTACGCCACCCACGTGCGCTACACGGTCAGCAAGTAGCGCCGAGCGCGTCGTGAACCGACGGCACCGCCCCGGTCACAGGTACGGTCGCAGCGCCTCGACCGACTCGGTGGGGACCTTGGCCGGGATGCCCCGACCGATGGCGCGGAGCCGCCAGTGCTCGCCGTCGCGGCGCAGCCTGGCCATCACCAGCCCGGTGTCGGGGACTCCCCCGGTCAGGGTGAACCGGGCCAGCTCGGTCCCCTGCTCGTCGACCAGGCGGCACCAGGCGTTGGCGATCCACTCCAGGGTGTGCCCCTGGTAGCTGCTCACCATCAGCATGAGGGAGTCGACGCGCGGGTAGACACGGGCCAGGTCCAGCTCGAGGGCCTCGTCGTCGCCCTCGCCGCTGCCGCTCAGGTTGTCGCCCAGGTGCACCACGGCTCCGTCGCGGGTCCGCAGGTTGTTGTAGAAGGCGAGGTCGAAGAGCTGCTCTCCCGCGAACTCGACCACCGAGGCGTCGAGGTCGACGTCGGGCGCGCCGGTGCCGATGAAGCCGGCGGTCCGGGCCTTGTCCCACCCCAGCCCCAGCCTCAGCCGGGTCAGCGGGCGGCCCTCCGGGTCGACCAGATCGATCTCCTGGCCACTGGTCAGCTGGTCCACGCTCGCCTCCTCCGTCACGCCCCCGCCACGACGTGTCGACCCTACCGCGGAGCCTTGAGACCAAGTCGAACAAATGTTCGATCCGGTGGCACAATGAGGGAATGGCCGGCGGGATGAACAAGCGCGGGAGCTACGGCCCGATGGCCGAGCGGGTCGCCGCCGGCCGCGCGCCCGCTCCGGGAGCGCCGCCGCCGGCGCCCGCGGCGGCTCCCCCGGTCCGGCCCTGCTGGGTCACCGACAGCCGGGGCCGGCTCCCGGGCCTGCTGCTCGAATGGCGACAGCGCCCCGACGGCTGGCACGGTCGCGTCGTGCACCCGGTCGAGGACGACGCCCACGCGTGGGTGGTCGTCGAGGAGTGGCTGCCCGCCGGGCTCCTGGACCCGGCATGACCCGCGGGCGGGCGCTCAGGCCATCTCGGAGACGCGGCGGATCAGGTCCAGGCTCGGGAAGGTGTCGCCCTGCACCTTGTCCAGCAGCACCCGGCAGTACGCCGCCCGCTGCTCGTCGTCGGCCATCTCCTCGATCAGGTCCATCATCGTGGCGGACGGGTAGGGATCGTTCTCGACCTTGCTCAGCAGCGCGTCGAACAGCTGGGTGCGCACGTCGTCCTCGTCGGTGGCCATCGGGTCTCCTCTTCTCGCGGGTCGAGTAGGCCCTTACCCAGGCCGACCCGCCCCGATGCCCCGCGGGTCCCCGCCGGTCATCGAAAATTTGTCGTACGGATAGTGCCGTGACGGGTGTGGCGCAGGTTACGGTGCCGGGGCTTACCACTTGGAAGGAGCATCCATGAACCGTCATGGTCGTCGCCTCAGCGCGTTCTCGGTCGTCGCGCTCACGACGCTGGCCCTCGGGGTCGCCACCGGCCCCGGGTCGAGCGCGGAGGTCGGCAAGGCCCCGCGAGCCGGCACCGCCGGTCACGCCGCGGGCCAGCAGTCCACCCTCAGCTCGGGCCTCGCGGCCCGGGGCGCCTACAAGCACGCGGCGAAGTCGCGGAAGAACGGCTACATCAAGCTCGACCTCCTGGCGCTCAACGACTTCCACGGCAACCTGGAGGGCCCCACCGGCTCGATCAACGGCGTTGCCGCGGGCGGCGCGACGAACCTCGCCCACCTGATCCGCGAACAGCGCAAGATCTCCCGCGCCAACGGCGCCAAGCCGCTGACGGTGGCTGCCGGCGACCTGATCGGCGCCTCGCCGCTGCTGTCCGCGGCGTTCCACGACGAGCCCACGATCGAGACCATGAACAAGATCGGTCTCCAGGTCAGCGCGGTGGGCAACCACGAGTTCGACGAGGGCTGGCAGGAGTTGCGCCGGATGGCGAACGGCGGCTGCCTCGACGACGGCGACGGCGCCAACGGCGCCGACTCCTGCCCCGGCGGCAAGCAGTTCGCGGGCGCCGACTTCCCCTACCTCGGCGCCAACGTCAAGTGGGCGGACCCGTCGGGCCACAAGCGGGACACCGTCTTCCCGGCCACCCACATGATGAAGGTGCACGGCGTCAAGGTCGGCTTCATCGGCATGACCCTGGAGGGCACGCCCGCGATCGTGAGCCAGGCCGGCATCCAGGGCCTGCAGTTCACCGACGAGGTGGAGACCGCGAACGCGCTGGTGCCCGAGCTGCGCGCCCGGGGCGTGGAGTCGATCGTGGTGCTCCTGCACGAGGGCCTGTTCCAGCGCAAGGACACCTCGGCGTACGACGGCTGCATCGACCCCGACGGCCCGGCGCTCGCGATCGCGCAGCAGCTCAGCCCCGCGATCGACGCCGTGGTCTCCGGCCACACCCACCAGGCCTACAACTGCGTCGTCCAGGACCCGGAGGGCCAGCCGCGGCTGCTCACCAGCGCCTCGTCGTACGGCAAGATGATCACCAAGCTGCACCTGCTCATCGACCCGCGGACGCGAGACATCGTGCGGCCGGCCGAGTACGCCCAGAACATGATCGTCCGGGCCGACCCGGACCACTCGTGGTCCCCGAGCATCGCCAAGCTGATCGCCGGCTACAACACGCTGGTCGAGCCGATCAAGAACGCGGTCATCGGCCACATCGAGGGCGGCGCCACCGTCTCGAGGTCGCCGGACGCGGACGGCGGTGACTCGCCGCTGGGCAACCTGATCGCCGACTCGCAGAAGGCCGACACGACCGTGGTCCAGGCCGACGGCACCAAGCCGGTGATCGCGCTGATGAACCCCGGCGGCATCCGCGCCGACCTCGTCCCCGACGCCAACGGCGACGTCACCTACGGGGCGGCGTTCACGGTCCAGCCGTTCAACAACAACGTGGTCTCGATGGACCTGACCGGCGCCCAGATCAAGGAGCTGCTCAACGAGCAGTGGAACGGCACCAACGAGGGCAGCGGCCAGAAGATCCTCCAGGTCTCCGGCCTGAGCTACACCTGGGATCGGTCGGAGGCGGCGCTGCCCACCACCGACGCGCTCGTGGGTGACGTGATGGTCGACGCCGACGGCGACCCGGGCACGCCGATGGTGGCGCTGGACGACGCAGCGACCTACCGGGTGGTGGCCAACAGCTTCCTCTCCGACGGTGGCGACAGCTTCGCCACCTTCAAGGACAGCCAGGACAAGCTGATCGGTGGGCTCGACATCGACTCGCTGCGCACCTACCTCGAGGCGAACAACCCGACGCCGGTCCCGGTGACGGACCGGATCTCCTCGCAGGACTGATCCACCCCCGCAAGGCGACGGGCCCCGCTCCGGATCGGAGCGGGGCCCGTCGTACGTGCTGGAGACGGCGGCCGTCGGGTCAGGCGGCGACCACCTCGGCGGAGGACGCCAGCGCCTCCGCGGCCGCCTGCGCACCGAGCCGGAACAGGTCGGCGGTGTGGCCGAAGTCGAAGACCGGGCCGCAGTCGAAGGTCTCGTCCAGCTTGCACCGCACGACCTCGACCCCCTCGGGTAGCGACGGCTCGTCCCGGTTCCGCACCGACGCGGCCAGCGACGCGATCAGCACGTCGAGTGGGTTGCGCAGGTTGCGCATCGTCGTGGGCCGACGCGTCACGTCGAGCACCCAGACCCGGTCGCCGGGACGCGCCACCTCGACCGCACCGGAGAGCGGGACGTTCTCCGCGACGCCGGCGTCCACGTGGGTGGAGAGACCGTCCTCGCCGCGCAGCAGCACGGGCGGGAAGATGCCCGGCAACGCCGCCGACGCGGCGATCAGGTCGGGGATGTAGCCGTGGTCGTGGTGCACCGCGCGGCCGGTGGTGATGTCGGTCGTGGCCACCCGGACCGGGGTGGGCAGGTTCTCCAGGTGGTAGGTCGGGACCCACTCCGAGACCAGGCGCCGCAGCCGGTCCGCGGAGAAGAGGTAGGGCCGGCGGCGGAAGACGTTGACCACGACGCTGTGCCGGCGCCCGCACAGCGCCTCCTCGCTCATGCCGCACCAGACGTCCTCGAGGTCCGCGATCCCGCGCTCCCCGGGGTGGGCGGCCATGAAGCAGGCGTTGATGGCGCCCACCGAGCCGCCGATCAGCATGTCGGGGACGATCCCGGCGTCCCACAGGCCCCGGAGCATCCCCACCTGGCCGGCGCCGCGAGAACCGCCTCCAGACAGGATGAAGATGTTGCGACGGGTGGACATGTCCGGACTCTCCCCGGTCCGGACGGACTTCAATCCTGCTCTGCCCAGGTCGGGGCCATTCGTTACCGATCCGAGCCTTACCCAGATCAGGAGATGACGAGCGGCCCCGCACGGGCGTACAGCGGAAGCAGGGGCACGGCCGCACCCCGCCACCAGGTCCGGTGGCGTCTCCGTCACCGGTGAGATCGACCGAATCGAGGACGGACATGAAGATCCGAACGGCAGCCGCGCTGCTCGCCCTGACCGCTCCGACCGTCGCCGGAGCCGCGGTCCTGCAGGACTCCGCGACGGCGCAACCGGTCACCCACACCGCGCACCTCGTCCTGTACGAGACCGCGAGCCACAACCTCGGCAGGACTCACTTCGTCGGCACCGACCGAGTGACCGACGCGGCCTCGGGCCGGACCGTCGGCTACGACACCATCACCGGCCACTTCTTCCCGAAGCAGAAGACGGCCAGGATCCAGGCCGCCTTCGCGTTCCGCGGCGGGATCGTGGTGGCCAAGGTGCACCTCGTCGACGGCGGACCGAAGTTCCGGGGACGCATCGTCGCGGCGACCGGAGCGTACGACGGCGCCACCGGCACCGTCTCCGGACACGAGGGGAAGGGGAAGCGCACCTTCGTCACGCTCACCTGGACCAAGTGAGCGTGCCGGCTCACGCCTGGACGGGCACCTCGTAGACGTTGTCGGCGCGGTGCCCCGCCCGCTCGTGGATGCGCTGGACGGCCTCGGCACTCGGCGCCTCGGACAGGCAGAACACCATGCCGGACTCCGGGTCCGCCCAGGCGTGCTTGAAGTTGACGTGTTCGTCGCCCTGGATCGCGAGGTCCGCGTTGTGGGCCTCCATCAGCCCCTCGGGGGTCACCCCGGCCATCCCGGTGTGGACGTCCATGAACTCAGGCATGTCGTTTCCTTTCGGACGGTGTTCCCGGCCACTGTCATACGGCCGCTGTGCTCTGGCCACTGTGCTCTGGTCGAGCGCGGGCGCGACAGGGCCTTGTGGCCCGGTCGCGGGCCGGCCCCGACCGCCGGCCGTGACACCCTGGGGCCGTGGAGATCCTGCCTGCCGACCGGCCCGGCGCGTTCGTGGTCCGGGTCGACGGGGCGGACCAGTCCCTGGTCGACCTCGGGGACCCGACCCGGCTCGACTTCGACTACGTGCGCCGGATGGGCGACGTCCTCGACGCGTGGCAGCCGGAGGGCGAACCGGTGCGCATCGTCCACGTCGGCGGAGCCGGGCTCACGCTGCCGCGCTACGTCGCCGCCACCCGTCCGCGCTCCGCCCAGGTCGTGCTGGAGCCCGACCTCCGACTGACCGAGCACGTGCGCGAGGAGCTGCCGCTCCCCCGCCGCAGCGGCATCAAGGTCCGCGCGGTCGACGGCCGGGCCGGGACCGCCGCGCTGCGGGCGGAGAGCCACGACCTCGTGGTGGTCGACGCGTTCGCCGCCGCGCGGGTGCCCGCCGAGCTCGTCACCGTCGAGTACGCCGCGTCCGCGGCCCGGGCCCTGGCCCCCGCCGGCTGGCTGCTGATGAACCTGACCGACCGGGCCCCCTTCACCTGGACCCGCCGGGTGGTGGCCGCGGTCCGCACCGTCCTCCCCGACCTGGTGCTGAGCGCCGAACCTGCCACCCTGCGCGGCCGCCGCTTCGGCAACCTGCTCCTGGTGGCCGGCCGCCGGGGCGTCCCGGCGGCGGCGCTGCGCAGCCGCACCGCGACCTCCGGGCTGCCCTACCGGGTGCTCGCCGGCGGCGAGCTGGACAGCTCCTTCGGGGGCGGCCGGCCGTTCACCGAGGACGACTGCGCCCCGTCGCCGCTGCCCGGGGACCGTTAGCCGGGCCGGCGCTCAGCGGCGGCGCTTCTCCCGCGGCCGCTGCTGCAGCACGATCGGCGTGCCGACGAAGCCGAACTCCTCGCGCAGCCGACGCTCGACGTACCGCTCGTAGGAGGCCTCGAGCTTGCCGCTGGTGAACAGCACGAACATCGGGGGCGCGACCGACGGCTGGGTCCCGAACAGGATCTTCGGCTGCTTGCCGCCGCGCACCGGGTGGGGGTGCTCGGCGACCAGGCGGCCGAGGAAGCCGTTCAGCGCACCGGTGGTGATCCGGGTCTCCCAGCCCTCGAGCGCCTTGTCGAGCGCCGGCACCAGCCGGTCGACGTGCCAGCCGGTGCGGGCGGTGACGTTGATCCGGGGCGCCCACTGCACCTGGACCAGCTCGCGCTCGATCTCGCGCTCGAGGTAGTAGCGGCGCTCCTCGTCGACCAGGTCCCACTTGTTGAACGCGATCACCAGGGCCCGTCCGGACTCCCGGACGGTCTGGATGATCCGCAGGTCCTGCTCGGAGATCGACTGGCCGCCGTCGATGACCAGCACCGCCACCTCGGCGCGGTCGATGGCGGTCGAGGTGCGCAGCGACGCGTAGTACTCGTGGCCGGAGGCCTCCTTGACCCGCTTGCGGATGCCGGCGGTGTCGATGAACCGCCAGGTGCGCCCGCCGAGCTGGACCAGCTCGTCGACCGGGTCCACGGTGGTGCCGGCGACGTTGTCGACGACGACCCGGTCCTCCCCCGCCAGCTTGTTCAGCAGCGAGGACTTGCCGACGTTGGGCTTGCCGACGATCGCGATCCGTCGCGGCCCACGGACCTCGGCGTCGCGCTCGGGCGGCGGCTCCGGCAGGGCCGCGAGCACGGCATCGAGCATGTCGCCCGAGCCGCGCCCGTGCAGTGCGGACACCGGGAACGGCTCGCCGAGGCCGAGGTTCCACAGGCCGTAGGCCTCGGCCTCGGTGCGCTGGTCGTCGACCTTGTTGGCCGCGAGCACCACGGGCTTGCCCGAGCGGCGCAGGATCTTCACCACCGCCTCGTCGGCGTCGGTGATCCCGACGGTGGCGTCGACCACGAACAGCACCGCGTCGGCCAGGGTCACCGCGATCTCGGCCTGCCCGGCGATCCGCTCCGCCAGGCCCCGGGCGTCGGGGTCCCAGCCACCGGTGTCGACCACCGTGAACGCCCGGCCGCTCCAGTTCGCGTCGTAGGAGACACGGTCGCGGGTGACGCCGGGGACGTCCTCGACGACCGCCTCCCGGCGGCCGATGATCCGGTTGACCAGCGTCGACTTCCCGACGTTGGGCCGGCCGACGACGGCGAGCACGGGCACCGGCCCGAGCGCCTCCGGCTCGGCGGTCGCCGTCCCGTCGGGGGTGGGCAGGTCGTGACCGTCGGTCATGGTGCTCCTCGTTCGGTGATCCCGGTGGCCGGGTCGGGCTCGATCTCAGCAGTGGGCAGCGGACCCGGCAGCTCACGGCCGGTCGACGTGCGGGCACGGTCCAGGTGGACCAGCATCTGCTCCCGGAGGAACACCGAGCCCTGCTCGACTTGTTCCCGGGTCCGCGGCCACGGCGTGGCGGGCAGGGTGCTGACGGGTCCGAACACGAGGTCGACGACCCCACCGCGGGCGGGCAGGGCGTCGCTGTGCCCGCCGGGCTCGCGGGTGCCGAACATCACGACCGGGACCACGGGCGCGCCGGAGACCAGCGCGAAGTACGCCGCGCCGCGGTGGAACCGGTCCAGCTCACCGCTCCCCCGCCGCCCCTCGGGGAAGATGCCGACCGCGTTCCCCTCGCGGAGCACCCGCACGCAGGCCTTCACGGCGGCCGGGTCGGTGTGGAAGCGATCCAGCCGGATCTGGCCGGATGCCCGGAGCACGCCGCCCAGGGGACCGGCGAACATCTCCTTCTTGGTCAGGGTGTGCACCGGCCGGGGCGCGAAGATCGCCAGCAGCGGGCCGTCGGCGACGCCGACGTGGTTGCTGACGAAGATCACCGGCCCCGACGCGGGGACCTGCTCGGTCCCGTGCACGCGGACGCCGAAGCGACGGCGGACCACCGGGCGCGCCCACCGCCGCAGCGGCGAGTGCAGCAGCCACCGCGCGGGATGGCGGGTCCGGTCGCTGCGCGGCAGGTCGGTGTGCGAGCCGTGGGCCGGGCCGATCGTGGCGACGCTCACGCGCGCGCCTCCACCGCCTCCACGAGGTCGACCACCAGGCCGATCACCTCGTCGAGGCTGTACGGCGTGGTGTCGATGTGGACCGCGCCGTCCGCCATCACCAGCGGCGCGGTCGCGCGACCCGAGTCGATCCGGTCGCGGGCCAGCAGCGATTCGCGGGTGGCGGCGACGTCGGCGGCCCCCACCTCCGCGGCCCGCCGGGCGGCCCGGGCGGCGGGGTCGGCGCTCAGGTAGACCTTGACGGGGGCGTCGGGGGCCACCACCGAGCCGATGTCGCGCCCCTCGACCACGATCCCGTCGCCGGCTGCGGCGATCACCTCGCGCTGCAGGCGCAGCAGCCGGGACCGGACGGCGGGCACCGCGCTGACCGGCGAGACCGCGGCGTTCACCGCGTCGCTGCGGATGGGGCCGGCCACGTCGGCGTCGTCCACCGCGATGGTCGGCGCCTGCGGGTCGGTGCCGGACGCGATCGACGGCTCCTCGACCCGCGCGGCGACCGCGGCGGGGTCGTGCACGTCGACGCCGTGCTGCAGCATCCACCAGGTCATCGCGCGGAACATCGCACCGGTGTCGAGGTAGCGCAGGCCGAGCCGGGTCGCGACGCCCCGCGACGTGCTCGACTTGCCGGAGCCGGAGGTGCCGTCGATCGCGACGACCAGGCCCGGCCCCTGGTGGGACGTCGGGTCGCCGACGGGTCGGCCGGGGGTGGGCGCGCTGCTGGACACGGGAGTGGCTCTCCTCGAACGGGGACGGTGCGACGCCGGGGTCGCCGTACGTCGTTCGGGCCGCAGCCTACCTGTGGGTCACCCAGTTGCGGGACTCGAGAGAGTCCGCCAGCAGCTCCGCGCGGGACTCCTCGACCACGAGCTCGACCAGGCCGACCGGCCGACCGGGGTCGTGGTCGATGTGCACGTCCTCGATGTTGACGCCGATCTCGCCGGCGTCCGCGAACAGCCGGGCCAGCTCGCCGGGGTGGTCGGGCACCGCCACGAAGACCGACTCGGTCGGCCGGGGCGGCCCGCCGTGCTTGCCGGGGATCGCGAGGGTGCCGCGCACGCCACGGTCGAGCAGGTCGACCACGCCGTCGCGCTCGTCCCGCTCGATGGCGGAGATGAGCGCGTCCAGGTCCCCCCGCACCTCGCCGAGCAGGCGCAGGACCGCCGCGGCGTTGCCGGACACGATCTGCTGCCACAGTCCCGGGTCACCGGCGGCGATGCGGGTGACGTCGCGGACCCCCTGCCCCGACAGCGCCAGGTGCTCGGCCGGCGCCCCGGCCAGCCGGCCGGCGGCCAGGACCGACATCAGGTGTGGCAGGTGCGAGGTCCGCGCGACGGCCAGGTCGTGCTCCTCGGGGGTCATCCGGACCGGCGTGGCGCCGCACAGCTCGGCGAGCGCCGTCACCGCGGCGACGGCCGCGGGGTCGGCCCCGGGATGCGGCGCGATGGCCCAGGGCCGCCCGTCGAACAGTGAGGCCGAGCCCGCCAGCGGCCCGGACCGCTCCGAACCGGCCATCGGGTGCGACCCGACGTAGCGGGCCAGGCCGGCGACCCGTTTCTCCCGCAGCTCGGCCAGGGGCGCGGTCTTGACGCTGCCGACGTCGGTGACCACGGCCTCCGGGTGCTCCTCGAGGGCGCGCGCCACCTCCGGGCCGAGCAGGTCGGGCGGAACCGCCACCACCACCAGCGCTGGGCTCGCGTCGGCCGGCACCGGGACACCGGCACCGAGGCCGCTGGCGGTGCGCACGTGCTCGCTCGCCACGTCGGCCAGCCAGACCGTCACGTCGTGGCGTCGCAGCGCCAGGCCGATCGAGGTGCCGAGCAGGCCCGACCCCACCACCAGCACCGGCCCCGCTGGCCCCGCCACCGCCGTCACGAGCACACCTCTCGGCTCCGTCTCCTCGACCCTGGACGGGCCAAGGCTAACGAGGCGCGCGACGCAGCGGTCGGCGCGCTCGGCGGGCGGACTACATCTGGGCGCTGTCCAGCAGCGTGCCGAGCTCCTCGCGGGTGAGCTCACGCAGCTCGCCCACCCCGAGCCCCTGGAGCTGGACCGGGCCGATGGCGGTGCGCGTGAGCCGGCGTACAGGGTGCCCGACGTGGTCCAACAGGCGCCTGACGATCCGGTTGCGGCCCTCGTGGATGACCAGCTCCACGATCGAGCGCTCGGGACGGCCCCCGCGGCCCGGCGTGGTGCCGACCAGCCGGGCCTGCGAGACCGTGACCGGGCCGTCCTCGAGGGTGACGCCCTCCAGCAGCCTGCCGACGGTGGCCTTGCGGACCTCGCCCTCGACCTCGGCGACGTAGGTCTTGTCGACCTCGTAGGACGGGTGCGCCATCCGGTGGGCGAAGTCGCCGTCGTTGGTGAGCAGCAGCAGCCCGGAGGTGTCGGTGTCGAGCCGGCCGACGTGGAAGAGGCGCTCGGGACGGTCGGCCACGAGGTCGGAGAGGGTACGCCGGCCCTCGGGGTCGGACATCGTGGAGACGACGCCCCGGGGCTTGTTCAACACCAGGTAGACGTTCGGCGACACCGGAGGCAGCCGCTTGCCCGCGACCCGGATCACCGCGGTGCGCGGGTCGACCTTGGTGCCGAGCCGGGTGACGACCTCGCCGTCGACCTCGACCCGGCCCTCGAGCATCAGCTCCTCGCACTTGCGCCGCGAGGCGACGCCCGACATCGCGAGCAGCTTCTGCAGCCGGATCAGGCCGTCCTCGCCGATGGGGAGGTCGGGGTGGTGCTCGCTCACGTCGGTTCGGTTCCTCCGTCGGGTTCGGTGCCGGGGCCGGGCTCGGGCGTCGGGTCGGGCGGGGCGGCCGCGGTGCCGGCCACCGCCTCCAGCTCGTCCTCGAGGTCGGCCATGTCGGGGAGGTACGGCGCGAGCTCGGGCAGGTCGTCGAGCGACCCGACGCCGATCCGCTCCAGGAAGTAGCCGGTGGTCCGGTAGAGGTTGGCGCCGGTCTCGCCGTCCTGGCCGGCCTCCTCGACCAGCCCGCGGGTCAGCAGCGTGCGCATCACGCCGTCGACGTTCACGCCCCGGACGGCCGAGACCCGGGCCCGGGAGACCGGCTGCTTGTAGGCGACGACCGCGAGCGTCTCCAGCGCGGCCTGCGTCAGCCGGGCCTGCTGGCCCTCCAGGACGAAGCCCTCGACCACCGGCGCGTACTCCTCCCGCGTGTAGAACCGCCAGCCGCCCGCGACGTTGCGCAGCTCGAAGCCGCGGCCCTGCTCGGTGTACTCCGCGGCCAGCCCCTCCAGCGCGACGTCCACCTCGCCCCTCGGGTAGCCGACCGCGCTGGCCAGCGAGACGGCGTCCAGCGGCTGGTCGGCCACCATCAGCACCGCCTCGAGGGCGGGCCGCAGGGGGACGAGCGGCACCTCCAGGGCCGCCTCGGTCACCTGCCCGGTCTCGCTCACGTGGTCTCCTCCTGCGGGGGCTGCTCCCCGGCCGTCTCGGCGGGAGCCCCCTCGAACTCGTCGATCTCGAAGTCGTCGTCCTCGCTGCCGGTCCAGCGCACGGTGAGCTCCCCCAGCGGGGTGACCTGGTCGAAGCCCACCGCCCCCTCGCGGAACAGCTCGAGCAGCGAGAGGAACCGGGCCACGGTGGTCAGCGTGTCGGGTGAGTCCCGGCACAACGCCCGGAACGTCATCGTGCCCGATCGCCGCAACCGCTCGACCACCAGGGCGGCCTGCTCGCGCACGCTGACCGCCGGCGCGTGGATGTGCTGCAGCGAGACCTCCAGCACCGGCTTGGGCGCCAACGCCCGGGCGGCCAGCGTCGCGAACTGCTCCAGGCCGATCCCGATGAGCACCTCGGGCAGCAGGGTCGCGAACCTCTCCTCGAGGCCGACCGCGCGCGGGTGCCGGCGCGCCTCGACGGCCAGCCGCCCGTCGAGCACCGCGGCCACCTGCTTGAACGCCTTGTACTGCATCAGCCGCGCGAACAGCAGGTCCCGCGCCTCCAGCAGCGCGAGGTCCTCCTCGTCCTCCACGTCGCCCTGGGGCAGCAGCCGGGCGGCCTTGAGGTCCAGCAGCGTGGCGGCGACCAGCAGGAACGACGTGGTCTGCTCGAGGTCCCACACCGGGCCACCGGCCTTGACGTGCGCGATGAACTCGTCGGTCACCCGGGACAGCGCGACCTCGGTGATGTCGAGCCGGTGCTTGCTGATCAGGTTCAGCAGCAGGTCGAAGGGGCCCTCGAAGTTGTCGAGACGGACCTCGAACCCGGGCGTGCCGTCCTCCGCGGCGCCGGCTGCCGCGGCCACGTCCGGGGCCGTCGTCATCGGCGGCTCATTCCGGGCTCATTCCGGGGCTCATTCCGGGGTCAGCCGCCGCACCAGCGCGCTGTCCTCGCCGTGTGCCTCGTAGTCGGCCAGGACCATGGCGACGGCCTCACGCACCAGCCGGCCGCGGTCCACCGCCAGGCCGTGGGTGCGGCGCAGGGACAGCCGGGCGTGCTCGAGGTCGAGCAGCTCGTCGGAGGTGACGTAGACCGTCATCTTCTCGTCGTGGCGGACCCGGCCGCTCGGCTTGCGCTCGCTGCCCTGCCCGGACTCCCCAGCTTCCCCGGCCTCGCCAGCGTCCCCGGCCCCACGCGAAGCCGGTCGCCGGCGCTGCGGGCGGTCCGGCACCGCGTGCACCGGCTTCGCGGCAGCGTCTGCCGCCTCCTCCTCGGCCCGCCGCTCGGAGACGGTCGGGCGGAACAGGTCGTCGGCCGCCGGCAGGCTCACCCGTCGAGGCAACGGGCCAGCACCTCCCTGGCCAGCTGGCGGTAGGCCTCGGCGCCGGTGGAGCTGGAGGCGTAGGACGTGATCGGCTCGCCGGCCACGGTCGAGTCGGAGAACTTGACGGTACGGCGGATCACCGTGTGGAACACCTTGTCGCCCCAGGCCTGGACCAACCGCTCCATCACCTCGCGGCCGTGCAGCGTCCGGCCGTCGTACATGGTGCCGAGGACGCCGTCGATCTCGAGCTTCGGGTTGAGCCGCTCGCGCACCTTGTCGATGGTGGTCTTCAGCAGCGCCACGCCGCGCAGCGCGAAGTACTCGCACTCCAGGGGCACGATCACGCCGTCGGACGCGGTCAGCGCGTTGACGGTGAGCAGGCCGAGCGAGGGCTGGCAGTCGATCAGGACCACGTCGTAGTTCTCGATCGCGGGCGCGAGCACGCGCTGGAGCGTCTGCTCGCGGGCGACCTCGTGCACCAGCTGGACCTCGGCGGCGGAGAGGTCGATGTTGGAGGGCAGCAGGTCCATGCCCGGGACGCCGGTGGGGACGATGACGTCCGCGACGTCCACGTCGCGCTCCATCAGCAGGTTGTAGACCGTCAGGTCCATCTCGTGCGGGTTCAGCCCCAGGCCGACGGAGAGCGATCCCTGCGGGTCGAAGTCGACCAGCAGCACCTTGCGGCCGTACTCCGCCAGCGCCGCACCGAGGTTGATCGTGGTGGTGGTCTTGCCGACGCCGCCCTTCTGGTTGCACATCGCGACGACCCGCGCGTGCCCGCGCTGGGTCACCGGGCGTGGCTCCGGCAGCTCCGGCATCGGACGACCCGTGGGGCCGAGCACCGGCTCGGCGGTCGTGGTGGCGGCCGGCGCCGCGGGGCGCTCGAAGGGCAGGGGGTCGGACACGCGATGCTCATCTCGGGGGGACGACAGGTGGGCGGGTCGGGCGGGAGTCGGGGTGCGAACCAGCGGCGGGATCTCCGAGGCGCTGCTGCCGCGGGTGGAGGAGAAGGTCTCGCCGTCGCTCATCTGGCCGCTCCTGTCGAGTACCCGGTCGACCGACCGGGTGATGGTGTCCCCTACATCCTGCTTTGTCGACACGACGACTTTGTGTCCGACTCGCGGGCGACTCTAGATCCGGGCCCGGAGCGGCAACAACCCGGTCCCCCGAAGTGCACCGCGCCCGGGGCGAATCTGTTGATGACGTGTGCAGTCGCCGGGCGGGGAGTGCACAGGCGCGGCCGCTCCTGTGCACAATCCTGTGGAGGGCCCGGGTCAGTCCGCAGTGGTGTCGGCGGTGGTGTCGGCAGCGGTGTCGGTGGCGGCGTGCGCGTCCTCGACCAGGGTGGCGAACTCCGGGTGCTTGTCGATCCAGGTCTTGATGAACGGGCACACCGGCCGCACCTTGCGGCCGCCGTCGTCGCGCACGTCCTCGAGCGCGAACCGGGCGAGCGCCGACCCGACGCCCCGGCCCTCGAAGCGGTCGTCGACCTCGGTGTGGGTGAACACCACGACGCCGTCGGTGAGCCGGTACTCCGCGAACCCGGCGAGCTCGTCGTCGCACCACCCCTCGTAGCGGTGGTCGGCGGTGTTGTGGACGATCTTGACGTCGGACATGCGGTGCAGCCTACGAGACCGGTCCCGAGACGGGGGCCAGGGACGGGGGTCAGGGACGGTGGTCAGAGGCGGGGGTCAGAGGCGGTGCATCGCGACCGCCGCCAGCACCAGCTCCCCCGCCTCGTCGGAGGCGTCGAGGTCGGCCACCGCGTCGATCACCCAGTCGCGGTGGCCCTCGGGGTCCTCCAGCGTCTGCCGGACCCGCCACAGCCGCGCCACGGCGTCCTCGTCCACGCCCACGGGCGCCCCGGTGGCCTCCTCGACGTGCAGCAGCTCCGGACCGCGGGCGTCCGCGCCGGTGCCGAGGGTGTCGTGCTCGGCGTAGTACTCCTCGATCGCCCGGTCCCACGCCGAGCGGGTCATCACCACCTCGCGGGGCGGGTCGGTGCGGTCGGCGGCCGCCCGCTCCAGCGCCATCAGCCCGTCCAGGTCGTCGCGCGCGACCAGCTCCACGCGGCGGAACATCGCGTTGCGCACCATCACGCGGAAGGCCCGCGCCTGCTTGGAGATCGGGCGTGGAGGTGGCGGCGGGGCGTGGTGCCCGATGTAGCCCGTCACCGCGTCCGGACGGACGTGGTCGGGATCGGCGAGCGCCTCCCACTCGTCGAGCAGCGAGGAGTCGGTCTGCCGCACCGTCTCCCCCAGCCACTCCACCAGGTCCTCCAGCTCCGGCGTGCGGTGCTGCTCGGGCACGGTCTGGCGCAGCGTGCGGTAGGCGTCGGTGAGGTAGCGCAGCACCAGGCCCTCGGAGCGCGCGAGCTGGTAGCGCGAGACGAAGTCGGTGAACGACATCCCGCCCTCGTACATCTCCCGGACGATCGACTTGGGGCCCAGCGCGTCCTCCGGCAGCCAGGGGTGGGTCTGCCGGTACACCTCGTAGGTCGCCGTGAGCAGCTCGGCCAGCGGCTGCGGCCAGGTGATCTCGTCGAGCAGGGCCATCCGCTCGTCGTACTCCAGGCCGTCGGCCTTCATCTCGGCGATCGCCTCGCCGCGCGCGGCGTGCTGCTGGGCGAAGAGGATCTGCCGGGGCGCCTCGAGCACCGCCTCGATCACCGAGACGACGTCGAGCGTGTAGGCCTCGGACCCGCCGGGGTCCTGGGGAGGCTCGAGGACGTCGAGCGCGGCAAGCGCGAAGAGCGCCAGCGGCTGGTTGAGCGCGAAGTCCTCCGGCAGGTCGACGGTCAGCACGTAGCGCCGGCCGAACTCGTCGCGCTGCTCCAGCCGGGTCAGCACGCCCGAGCGCACCAGGCTCCGCGCCAGGCGCAGGGCGCGCCGCGCCAGCCGCAGCTGCCGCCGACGGTCCTCGTGGTTGTCGGTCAGCAGCCGGCGCAGCACCGCGAAGGCGTCCTCCTCGCGGGCGACGACGTTGACGATCATCGCGTTGTCGACCTTCATCCGGCTGACCAGCTGCTCGGGCACGCCGGCCACCAGCTTGTCGAAGGTCTGCTCGGTCCACACCACCGTGCCCTCCGGCGGCTTCCTCAGCTGGGCCTTCGCGTTCTTGCGGCCCGCGGCCTGCCGCGCCGCGGCCTTGGCCTTGGCCTTCTCGTTCTCGATGACGTGCTCGGGGGCCTGCACGACCACGTAGCCGGCGGTGTCGAAGCCGGCCCGCCCGGCCCGGCCGGCGATCTGCAGGAACTCGCGCGTCCGCAGGATCCGCTGGCGGCTCCCGTCGAACTTCGCCAGCCCGGTGAACAGCACCGTGCGGATCGGCACGTTGATCCCCACGCCGAGGGTGTCGGTGCCGCAGATGACCGTCAGCAGTCCCGCCTGGGCCAGCTGCTCGACCAGGCGGCGGTAGCGCGGGAGCATCCCGGCGTGGTGCACCCCGATCCCGCTGCGGAGCAGCTTGGACAGCGTCTTGCCGAAGCCCGCACCGAACCGGAACGCGCCGATCCGCTCGGCGATCGCGTCCCGCTCCTCCCGGCTGAGCCGCGGCCCGCCGCTGTTGGGCGAGAGCAGCGAGGTGGCGTGCTCGACGGCGGCCGCCTGGGTGAAGTGCACGACGTACGCCGGCGCCTGCTTGGTCGCGACGATCTCCTCGAGCGTCTCGGCGAGCGGGGTCATCGCCCACGAGAACGACAGCGGCACCGGGCGTACGGCGTCCGCGACCACCGCGGTCTCCCGGCCGTTGCGCCGGGTCAGGTCCTCGGCGAGCCCGGTGACGTCGCCGAGGGTGGCGGACATCAGCAGGAACTGCGCCTGCGGCAGCTCCAGCAGCGGGACCTGCCAGGCCCAGCCGCGGTCCGGCTCGGCGTAGAAGTGGAACTCGTCCATCACCACCAGGCCGACGTCGGCCGTGGCCCCCTCGCGCAGCGCGATGTTGGCGAGCACCTCGGCGGTGCAGCAGATGATCGGGGCGTCGGTGTTCACCGAGGCGTCCCCGGTGAGCATCCCGACGTTGTCGGCGCCGAAGACCTCGCACAGGGCGAAGAACTTCTCGCTGACCAGCGCCTTGATCGGCGCGGTGTAGAAGCTGACCCGGTCCGCCGCCAGGGCCGCGGCGTGCGCCGCCAACGCCACCAGGGACTTCCCGGAGCCCGTCGGAGTGGCCAGCACCACGTTGGCGCCGCCGAGCAGCTCGATGATCGCCTCGTCCTGGTGCGGGTAGAGCTCCAGGCCCTGGCCGGCGACCCACCGCGCGACCGCGTCGTAGACCCGGTCCGGGTCGGCGGTCCGCGGCACCCAGTCCGCCGGCGTCTCGGTGGTCGCGGTCATCGGTCCCGGGCCCGGGGGTGGGCGGTGGCGAAGACCTCGCGGAGGTTGTCGACGGTGACCAGGGTGTAGACCTGCGTGGTCGTCACCGAGGCGTGGCCGAGCAGCTCCTGCACGACGCGCACGTCGGCGCCGCCGTCGAGCAGGTGGGTGGCGAAGGAGTGGCGCATGGTGTGCGGCGAGACGTCCCGGGTCACGCCGGCCCGCTCGGCGGCCTTGACCAGCACCGCCCACGCCGACTGGCGCGAGAGGCGGCCGCCACGGGCGTTGAGGAACAACGCCCCCGCGGGCGTCGCCGCCGAGACGAGGTCCGGGCGGCCGCGGACCAGGTAGCCCTCGACGGCCTCGCGGGCGTAGGAGCCGACCGGGACCAGCCGCTGCTTGCCGCCCTTGCCGCGCAGCAGCACCGTGCCCTCGACCGGGTCGAGGTCGTCGACGTCGAGGCCGACCGCCTCGGAGATCCGGGCGCCGGTGCCGTAGAGCACCTCGAGCAGCGCCCGGTCGCGCATCGCCAGTGTCGTGCCGGCCGCGCCGGCGGCCTCCAGGATCGCCTCCACCTCGGAGAGCGGCAACGCCTTCGGAAGCCGCTTCGCCGGCGACGGCGGCTTCACCGCCCCCGCCGGGTCGACCGTGGCGAGGCCGTCACGGACCGCGAACCTGTGGAAGCCCCGCACCGCCACGACCGTGCGGGCCGCCGAGGTCGCGCTCAGCGGTGGGTGCTCGGCGTCCCCCTCCCGCAACCGGGCCAGGAACTCGCTCACGATCGGCTCGGAGATCCCGGCGAGGTCCGCGATCCCGCGGCCGGCGAGGTGCTGCTGGTAGCGCCGCAGGTCCCGGCGGTAGGACGTGAGCGTGTTCGGCGCCAGGCCGCGCTCGACCGAGAGGTGGTCGAGGTAGGTGCGGACCGCCCGCACCAGGCTGCTCGCGGCAGCCGGTGCGGGCACGTCCGCCTCGGCGGTGGGGCTCCCGGTGGCCGGGGCCGCGCTCTCGGTGGTCGAGCTTGTCGGGGCCAACTCAGCCCAGCACGCTCTCCAGCGTGACCGCGTCGATCCCGACGGCCTCGCCGACGGGCGCGTTGGTGAGCCGGCCGGCGTGGGTGTTCAGGCCGAGCGCGAGGCTGCGGTCGTCGCGGCTGGCCTGCTCCCAGCCCTTGTTGGCCAGCGCCACGGCGTACGGCAGGGTCGCGTTGGTCAGCGCGTAGGTCGAGGTGTTCGGCACCGCGCCCGGCATGTTCGCCACGCAGTAGAAGATCGAGTCGTGCACCTGGTACGTCGGGTCCGTGTGCGTGGTCGCGTGGGTGTCCTCGAAGCAGCCGCCCTGGTCGACCGCGATGTCGACCAGCACCGAGCCGGGCTTCATCTGGGCCACCAGCTCGTTGGTGACCAGCTTGGGTGCCTTGGCGCCGGGGATCAGCACCGCGCCGATGACCATGTCGGCCTCGCGCACCTGCTGCTCGATCGCGAGCTTGGAGGAGGCCAGCCCGTGCACCCGGTTGCTGTAGCGCCAGAACGACATCCGCAGCTTGTCCAGGTCGGTGTCGAGCAGGGTCACGTCGGCGCCCATGCCCAGCGCGATGTTCGCGGCGTTCTGCCCCGACACACCGGCGCCGATGATCACGACCTTGGCGTTGGCGACGCCGCCGACACCGCCCATCAGCACCCCGCGTCCGCCCTGGGCCTTCATCAGCGAGTAGGCGCCCACCTGCGGGGCCAGGCAGCCCGCGACCTCGGACATCGGGTAGAGCAGCGGCAGCCCGCCCGAGGGCAGCTGCACGGTCTCGTAGGCGATGCCGGTGACCTCGCGCTTCAGCAGCTCCTCGGTCAGCGGCTTGTCCGCGGCCAGGTGCAGGTAGGTGAACAGCGTCAGGCCCTCCCGCATCCGCGAGTACTCCTCGGCCACCGGCTCCTTGACCTTGAGCACCATGTCGATGCCGCCGTCGGTGCCCCAGGCCGCCTCGGCCGTGCGGACGATCGTGGCCCCGGCCCCGGCGTACTCCTCGTCACTGATCGAGGAGCCGACGCCCGCGCCCTGCTCGATGTGGACCTCGTGGCCGTGGGAGACCAGCTCGTGCACGCCGATCGGCGTGATCGCCACCCGGTACTCGTGGTTCTTGACTTCCTTGGGGACGCCGACCTTCACAGTTGTCACTCCTCGCGTGATGCCCGCCACACCCTTGTGGCGACGTGGCGAGACTATCGCCTCCGGGTCAGCGGGCCGAAGGGGTGGGGGCAGGCCTCCCCGCGGCTCGCGGCCGCTCCAGGGCGTCGACCTCGGCCACCGACGGGAGGGCGCGGAGGTCGACGAAGACGGCACGCGCCTCCGCCAGGAGCGGGTCCGCCTCGCCGGTGCGGTCACGTGCCACCAGCCACCGGCCCAGGTCGAGCCGGGTGCGCGCCAGGAGGTACCGGGCGCCGTACGCCTCGAGGGCCGCGACGGCCTCCCGGAGATCCGCCTCGGGGTCCTCGCCGCGGGCCGCCGCCACCAGCCCCCGCAGGCGCGGCAGCAGGGCACGGGTCAGTGGCCGGCCACGGCGGCCGGCCACCGGCTCGGCGAGCTGCAGCAGCCGCGAGGCCGCGTCCACGTTGCCCGCGTGCAGCTGCAGCTCCACCCCCGGCGCCCAGATCATCTCGAAGTCCTCCAGCTCGACGGCCTGCAGTGACCGCTGCTCGCGCTCGAGGGCCGCGGCGGCGTCGGCGACCTCGCCCCGCCAGGCCGCACGCAGGGCCAGCGACACCGCGGCGGTCTGCTGGTCGTAGGGGTCCTCCGAGGGCGGGATGTCGGGCACGTCGACGGGCTCGCCCCGCGCCAGCTGGACCTGGGCCCGGCTCAACCACAGCGACCCCGAGGAGGCCGTCACCTCGCGGTCCTCGAACCACTCCCCCGTCTCCGCCAGCAACCGGTCCCAGTCGCCGTTGAGCCACCAGGTGAAGCAGGCGTTGGTCAGCGCGACCTCGGTCGCGTCGCTGTTGCCGAGCTGTCGTGCGACCGAGACCGACTCCTCGGCCCGTTCGGAGGCGCCCGCGAGGTCCTGCGCATAGGTCTCGGAGGTCAGGTTGATGAGGGAGTCGCTCAGCGGCTCGAGCAGGTGCGCCTCCCGGGCCTTCACCAGGCACCGCTCGGTCACCGCCTGGTGGCCGCTGCGGCTGCCGGAGTCCAACAGCATCGTCGAGAGACTGGTCAGCGCCCGGTGCAGCACCGCAGGGTCCTGCAGCTCCTCGGCCAGGCTCAGTGCCTCCAGGGTGTAGCGCTGCTGGGAGGCGCGGTCGCCCGAGATGCGGGCCGCGGAGGCCATCGTCCTCAGCAGCTCACAGGCCAGCGGGAGCGCCCGCTCGGGGTCCACCTCCCGCTCGCGCAGCATGGCGTGGCCCTGCCCGGCCAGCTCGCCGGCCTCGCGGGCCCGCCCCAGCCGGAGCGCGAGCCGGGCGTGGAGGGCGAGTGCCCGCACCAGGTCCTCGACGTCGTCGCGCTCGCGGTAGCCGGCGACGGCCTGGGCCGCGAGCCCCTCCCCCAGGCTGTGCTTGCCCGCCAGCATCGCGACCCGGGCGGCACGCTCGCGCAGCTGGGTGGCCTCGAGACCGACCGGCTCGAGATCCAGGGCGGCCAGGGTCGAGCGCAGCGCCTCGTCGGCCGACCCGAGCGTCTCGGACCGGGCGGCGGCCATGACCAGCAGCCCCCGCGCCCGGTCCACCAGCCGTCCCCGGTCGGGGTCGCCGGGACGGCCGGCCGCCAGGGCGTCGAGCAGGTGCCGGGCCACGATCCCGGCCGGGGCGCCCCCGCCCTCGCCGACCTCGTGCTCGAGGTGATCCGCGGCGGCCAGGTGCCTGGCCCGCCGGTCCGCGCGGGCCAGGGTGCCGTAGGCGACGTCGCGGACCATGGCCTGCACGAAGCGGTACGCGCCCGGCTCGGCGGCCAGCGGCTCCCCCTGGACCTCCAGCACACCCTTGCCGACCAGCGCCGCCAGCGCCCCGTCGAGCTCGTAGCTGGAGGTGTCCGCCAACGCGGCTCTTCTTACTTCAGGTGGGGGTGGCTGAGCCCGCCGCCGATGAGCAGCATGCGTAGGCGGTAGTTCTCGCGGTTGCGGAATCCTCTGGCCACGCGTCGATGGAGCTCGATCAGGCCGTTGATGGCCTCTGTGCCGCCGTTGTTGGATCGGCCGGTCTCGAAGTAGGCCAGGAACGCCTCTTTCCAGCGCTTCAGTGTGCGACCGAGTCGGGCCATCTCGGGGACCGGGCAGGTCGGGAACGAGTCGAGGATCTTGGTCGCGATCTTGCGGCCCTCGGCCGGATCGGGGTGGCGGTAGGCGGTGCGGAGTTGTTGGGCGCACGACCAGGCGATCCAGACCTGCAGGTGCTCATCGGGTCTGGCTGCGATGGCTTTCTCGAATCTGGCCCACTGCTTGTCGGTGAGCTTCTCCGCGCCCGCGCGCAGCAGTTTCTGGATGCCGTAGAGCGGGTCGCCCTTGCGGCCGCGGCGACCCAGGGTCTCTTGCTGGACCCGGCGCCGGCACTCATCGACCGCGGCGGTGCCGAGCTTCACGACATGGAACGCATCAACCACCGCGACGGCGTCCTCGAGCTTGTCGTCGATCGCGGTCTTGTAGCCCTGGAAAGGGTCCAGGGCGGCGACCTTCACGCCGTCGCGGAAGGCGTTGCCGCGTTCTTCGAGCCAGTCGGCGTAGGCCTTGCCGGATCGGCCCGGGACCAGGTCGAGCAGCCGCGCACGCACGCGTCCTTCCTGGTCACGACTCAGGTCGACCATCCCGGTGAGCTCTTTCGGGCCGCGGCCGCCGTCCTTGATCGGTCTGGTCGAGACGTGGTGCCAGATGTGTTCGTCCACGCCCAGGCTGGTGACGTTCTCGAAGCGTGCCGGGTCGACGGCCATGGCCTCGAGCAGCGGCTCGATCGAGCGCCATAGCGTGCGCCAGGTCGTGCCGAGCTGCCGCGCGAGGCCGGCGACCGAGGCGTGCTCGCGGCGGAGCTGGTTGATCGCCCACCAGCACGCACGCACCGTCAGCAACGCCCGCGGGCCCGCCAGATCCTCGCGCTGTTCGGTGAACGACCTGGCCGTGCACTTCTCCTCGCCGCAGCGCCACGTTCGTTTGCGCCAGACCAGCCGGACCGGGCGCCCGAAGCAGGGCACGTCGATCAGGCGCACGTCGCGTCGACCGTGGCTGTGTGCGATCACCCCACACCTACGACAGCCCGTCGGCTCAGGCGGTGTCTCGACAACGACACGGACCGCGCCGGCGTGTTCGCCGACGCCGATGACGTGGAACCCATCGAGGCCGACGAGGAGGTCACACCGGTCGCAGTAGCAGGAGCGTTGAGAACGTGGGCGCGCGCGGTCGCACGCCGTAGGCTCGAGCATCGTCGAGGCCTTTCGGTCGGTCAGCTTGGTCGCTACCGATCCTGGAAGGCCTCGACCCCTGTCTGGGTCAGGCGCTCAGGTCGTGTCGCTCACTGCCCCCACCGCAGGTAAGAAGAGCCGCCAACGCCCTGATGCTGTCGTACCCGAAGGAGGAGCCCAACACGGCCGCGTCCTGCACCGTGCGCCGCTCCAGCGGCGAGAGGGTGTCCAGGCGGGCGGCGATCAACGTCTGCAGCGAGGTGGGGGTCGCCAAACGGTCGAGGTCGACCACCGCGTGGGCCTGGTCGACGAAGACATGGCGACCGTCGCGCGCGACCACCGCGTCCTGGTCGATGAGGGATCGCACCAGCTCCAGCGCGTACAGGGGCACCCCCTCGGCGCGGCCCACCAGCGCCGCCCGCGCCCGGCCGGGGAGGTCCGCGACGAGTGCGTCGACCACCGCCGCCATGGCGTCGTCGCCCAACGGTGCGAGCTCGACCAGCGTCGCCCCGCGTGCCCGGACCAGCCCCGGACGCCGGTCGAGCAGCTCCGAGCGGGTGAACACCATCATGAACAGCCGGGCGCGGGTGGTTCGCAGCAGGTGCTCGATGAGGTCGAGCAGGCCGTCGTCGGCGTGCTGGGCGTCCTCGAACAGCAGCGCGACCGGCTTGTCGCCGGCCACCCGCTCCAGGAACGTCGTCCACGCACTGAACAGGTCGGTGCGGTCGAAGGAGCCGGTGCCGCCGCCGGAGACCAGGGCGAGGAGGCGAGGCGTGAGCCACGCGGCCTCCTCCGCGTTCCGCGCGACGGACGCGACCCCGTGCCGGACCTTGTCCTCCACGGTGGACGCGTCGTCGCCCTCGGCCAAATGCAGGCGGGACCGGACCATCTCGGCGAACGCCCAGAAGGCCCCGCCGTCGCCGTACGACGGGCAGCGGCCGCGATGCCAGAACAGCTCGTCGTCGATGCCGTCGGTGTACTTGTCGAACTCCCAGCCCAACCGGCTCTTCCCGATGCCGGCGATGCCGCTCACCACGACCAGGCGCGCCCGGCCGTCGGCCTGGGTGGCGTGGAAGAGCTCCTTGGCCTGCCGGAGCTCGGCGTCCCGGCCCGCCATCGGCGCCTGCAGGCCGTCGACACGCTGGGCGCCCCCGGCCGAGGCCACGACCATGTCCGCGCGGTGCAGCCGGACCGGTTCGCTCTTGCCCTTGAGCAGGTGCTCCCCCATGTCGGAGAAGGCGACGGTGGCCTCGGTCAGCCAGCGGGTCTCCTGGTCGACCCACACCGTGCCGGGCGTCGCGGCCGCCTGCACCCTGGCCGCGGTGTTGACGGCGTCGCCGGCCACCATGCCCTCGTGCAGGGCGCCGAGCGTGACCGCGACCGGCCCGGTGACCAGGCCCACGCGCAGCGCGAGGTCGGGGGCACCGACGCTCGCGCCGAGGGCGGTGACCTCGGCGACCAGGTCGAGCCCGGCCCGGACCGCCCGCTCGGCGTCGTCCTCGTGCGAGAGCGGGACGCCCCACACCGCCATCACGGCGTCGCCGATGAACTTCTCGATGGTGCCGCCGTACCGGCCGACGACGGTCCGTGCCGTCGCGAAGTAGGTGCTCAGCAGCTCGCGGACGTCCTCGGGATCGCGGGCCTCGGCCAGGGTCGTGAACCCGACCAGGTCGCCGAACAGCACCGTGGTCGTCCGCCGCTCGGAGACCGGACCGTTCGCCGGGCCGTTCGCCGGGCCGTTCGCCGGGCCGTTCGCCGGGCCCGGGCCCGTCGTGGCCGAGAGCCCGGCCCTGAGCGTGGCCGAGGGGATGCCGGCGGGGCCGTCCAGTCCGGCGCCGCACTCCATGCAGAACCTGCCGCCCGGCGCCGGATGACCGCAGGAGGGGCACGCCCGGGTGAGGCCCGATCCGCACTCGGGGCAGAACTTGGCCGTGACGGGACTCGTGGTCTGGCAGGTGGCGCACTGCAGCGGCAAGGGTGGTCCTCCGGCGGTGGCCGCGCCCGACACGCGGCCTGCCCAGCAACGTACAGCGGCGCCGGCCCCGCCAACCCGGTTTCGGGCAGGGAGCGCCGGACCCGTCAGGCGTCCAGCACGAGCCCCTCGTACGCCGCGACGACCGCCAGGTCCTCGCCGGCCAGCTCGCGGGCGTGCCGCTCGATCGCGTCCACCTCGTCGTCGGTGCGCCGCGGGTCGTGGTGGAACAGCACCAGGGTGCGGACCCCGGCCTCGCGCGCGACCGCGACGTCGTACTCGACCGTGGCGTGACCGAGGTAGGCCAGCTCGGGGAACTGGGAGGCGAGGTGCTGGGCGTCGGTGACCAGCAGGTCGGCCCCCGCGGCCAGCTCGAGGATCGCGTCGTGGTGCTCGCCCTGGCCGTGCGGGCCGGGCCCGAGCGAGCTCGGACTGTGGTCGGACAGGTAGGCCACCGAGGCGCCGTCGTGGCTCACCCGGTAGCCGAAGGTGCGCCCACCCTTGTGCGGGATCTCGCGGGCGAGCACCTCGAGGCCCTCGAGGCGGTGCTCGCCCTCCTCGAGGCCGTGGAAGGACCAGCCGGCCCCGAGCTCGGCCGGCACGATCGGGAAGTGCGGCGGGGAGAAGCAGCGCTCGAGCACCCCCTCCGCGTCGGTGCCCTGCTCGGGCAGGTAGAGGTCGATGCGCGAGGCCTCCCGGCCCCCGACGAAGAACGGCAGGCCGTGGGTGTGGTCCCAGTGCAGGTGCCCCAGCAGGATCGACCCGGTGAACGGCCGGCCCTCGAGCAGCGGGGTGACCGCGGTCAGGCCGGTGCCGGCGTCGAGCAGCAGCTCCGGGGCCCGGTCGCCGCGCGAGATCGCCACGCAGGAGGTGTGCCCGCCGTACCGCACGAAGTCCGGACCCGGCGCCGGCGTGGAGCCGCGCACCCCGCAGAACGTGACCCTGAGCCGGTCGGCGGCCGCCGCGTCGGGGCTCATCCGGGCGCTCATCCGGGGGTCACCAGGCCCCGGGCGTGGGCCATGAGGACCGCGAGGATCACCGGCGCGTCCCCGATCCGGCCGTCGAGCACGGCGGCCCGCAGCTCCTCGAACGGCACCCAGAAGGTCTCCATGTCGGCCTCCTCGTGCTCCAGCACGAAGTCACCGCGGTCGGCCGCCCGCAGGTCCCGGGCGAGGAAGAAGTGCATCTGCTCATCCGAGATGCCCGGCGAGGAGTACGCCGAGGTCAGCCGGGTCCACTCCCCCGCCTCGAGGGCGGCCTCCTCGACCAGCTCCCGGCGGGCCACCTCCAGCGGGTCCTCGCCCTCGACGTCGCACAACCCCGCGGGGAGCTCGACGAAGCGCCGCTGCGCCGCGTGGCGGTACTGCCGCAGGCACAGCACCCGGTCCTCGTCGTCGACCGCGAGGATGATCACCGCGCCCGGGTGCTCCAGCACCAGCCGCCGGAACGGCTCCTTGTCGGTGTGCCCGGGACGCTGCACGTGGTCGGCGCGCAGCGCCATCACCCAGTCGTCGCGGTGGAGGTCGGTGCTCGAGGTGACCGGCCACTCCTCCGGCTCATCGGTCAATGGCGGCGTCGACATGGCCGTGACGCTACCGTGCAGGGCGGGCGACCACCGCCCGAACCCGACGGAGGAGACAGCATGACGCAGGGCCACAACGCCCCCCGGATCCGCAGCCTGACCAGGGAGGAGGCCGAGGCCCGCGCGGCCCTGGTCGAGGTCGAGCGCTATGACATCGAGGTCGACATGCGCGGCCTGTTCGAGGGCGAGGTGCTGCAGTCGACCTCCACCGTCAGGTTCCGCTGCCGCCAGCCCGGCGCCGCCACGTTCGTCGACTGCGCGGCCGACGTCAGGTCGGCCACGCTCAACGGCCGCGAGCTGGACCTCGACAGCATCGAGGGCGGCCGGATCCCGCTGAGCGACCTGCAGGCCGAGAACACCCTGGTGGTCGCCGCCGCCCAGTCCGACACCGGCAGCGGCGCGGGCATCCTGCGCACCGTCGACCCCTCCGACAAGCTCGTCTACGTCTGGACCTCCTTCGAGGCCGACGACGCGCGCCGGGCCTGGGCGTGCTTCGACCAGCCGGACCTCAAGGCGCCGCACGCGTTCACGGTGCTCGCGCACGAGACGTGGACGGTCACCAGCAACGGCGCGCCGAGCTCGGTCGAGGACGCCGCCGACGGCGGTCGACGGTGGACCTTCCCCGACACCCCGAAGCTCTCGACCTACGTCGTGGTGGTCAACGCCGGGCCGTTCCACGAGCTGCGCCAGGAGCGGGACGGCTACTCGCTCGGCCTCTACTGCCGGCAGTCCCTCAAGCAGTACCTCGAGCGGGACGCCGGCGAGCTGTTCGACGTCACCGCGGCCGGGCTCGCGTTCTTCGGCGACCGCTTCGGGCAGCCGTTCCCCCAGGAGCGCTACGACCAGGTGTTCGTGCCGAACATGGGTGGCGCCATGGAGAACTGGGGGTGCGTGACCTGGACCGACAGCGTGCTCTACCGCAGCACCCCCACCTACGGGCAGCGCGCCGGCGTCGCCGCGGTGCTGCTGCACGAGATGGCGCACATGTGGTTCGGCGACCTGGTGACCATGCGGTGGTGGGACGACCTGTGGCTCAACGAGGCCTTCGCCTCGTGGGCCTCGACGTTCGCCGCGGTCAACGCCACCGAGTACACCGACGGCTGGGCGACCTTCCTGGCCGGGCTGAAGCTGACCGGCTACCAGATGGACATGGGACCGGCCTCCCACCCGATCCGCGGCGACGTCCCGGACGTGGAGCAGGCGATGGCGAACTTCGACGCGATCACCTACGTCAAGGGCGAGAGCGTGCTCAAGCAGCTGGTCGCCTACGTCGGGGAGGACGCGTTCGTCGAGGGCCTGCGCTCCTACTTCCGGGAGCACGCGTGGGGCAACACCCGCCTCGCCGACCTGATGACGGCCGTCGGCGCGGCCGCGGGCCGCGACCTCACCGACTGGACCACGGCCTGGTTCGACCGGTCCGGCACCGACACGCTGGTGCTGCGCGGCACCGACCTGCAGGCCTTCGGCCCCGACGGCCAGGACCCCCGGCCGCACCACCTCCGGATCGGCGCCTACCGCCGCTCCCCCGACGGCCAGGGCCTCGAGCCGGCCGGCTCGGTACAGGTCGAGACCGCCGGCGTCCGCACCCCGGTGGAGGGGCTCCCGGAGGGCGCCGACCTCTACCTGGTCAACGACCAGGACCTGACCTTCGCCGCGGTGCGCACCGACGAGGACTCCTTGCGGACCATGCTCGAGGCGGCCGGCAGCCTGCCCGAGCCGGTGTCGCGGGCGCTGGCCGTGACCACCGCGTGGGACATGTTGCTCAAGGGCGAGCTCTCGACCGACGAGCTGCTCACCTGCGTGCTGGGCGTGCTCGGCACCGAGCGCAGCCCCGGCGTGGTCGAGCCGTTCTTGGCGCTGGCCCTGCGTGCCGCCGAGCAGTGGAGCCCGCTTCCCGCCGTACCCAGCCAGCTCGCGCGCCTGGCGACGGTCGCCGCCGGGCTGGCCGAGGACCCCGAGCACCGCACGCCGGCCCTGCGCACGCTGGCCGCCTCGGCCACCGAGCCCGCCCACTTCGAGCTGCTGTCCCGGGCCGCGGAGGACAACACCGACCTGGCCTGGCGGATGCTGGTGCGCCGCGCCGCGCTCGGGGAGTACGACGCCGCCGCGGTCGAGGCGTTGCTCGCGCGCGACGCCGACCCGGACGCCCGCGTGCGCGCCCTCGGCGTGACCGCGGCCCGCCCCGAGGAGTCGGCGAAGGCCGAGGTGTGGGCGGAGATCTGGGAGAAGCGGTCGATCCCGGCCGGCCAGCCCCTCTTCGGCCTGGCCCAGTGCTTCTGGCGGCCCACCCAGCACGACCTGCTGCTGCCGTGGACCCACCGCTACCTCGACGAGGTGGGCACGCTCGCCGGCGGTGGCGGCATGCTCGCGGCCGGGTCCCTGGTGCGCAGCACCATGCCCACGACGGCCGACGAGGCCTGGCTGGAGCGGGCCCGGGCGATGGCCGCCGAGCCCGACCAGAACCCGAGCCTGCGCTCGGCCCTGCTCACCGGGGCCGACACCCTGGCCCGGGTGCTCCGCGCCCGCGGCTGAGCCGACACCCCTTCAGAACGCCGAGTCGGCGCTCGTTGACACCTTCGGGCGTCAACGAGCGCCGACTCGGCGGGGGGTCAGTCGTCCTCGGGCTCGTCCTTGCGGCGCAGGCCCGACTCGTCGATCGGGAAGCGCAGCTCGCGCTGCCGCTCGATGGCCGCCCCCACCAGGCCCGCGAACAGCGGGTGCGGGCGGGTCGGCCGCGAGCGGAGCTCGGGGTGCGCCTGCGTCGAGACGTAGTAGGGGTGCACCTCGCGCGGCAGCTCGACGTACTCGACCAGGTTGTTGTCCGGTGAGGTGCCGGAGAACACCAGGCCGGCCGCCTCGAGCTGGTCGCGGTAGGCGTTGTTGACTTCGTAGCGGTGCCGGTGCCGCTCCTCGACCCGGGCGGCTCCATAGGCTCCGCGCACGACCGAGCCCTCCTTGAGCACCGCCGGGTAGAGCCCCAGGCGCATCGTGCCGCCCAGGTCGCCGGCGCCCTCGACGAAGCTCTTCTGCTCCTCCATGGTGGCGATGACCGGCTCCGGGCAGTCCGGGTCGAACTCGGTGGAGGCGGCCTTCTCGAGGCCGGCCATGCTGCGGGCGTACTCGATGACCATGCACTGCAGGCCCAGGCACAGGCCCAGGGTGGGGATGCCGTGGGTGCGCGCGTAGGTCAGCGCACCGAGCTTGCCCTCGATGCCGCGGATGCCGAAGCCGCCCGGGACGCACATCGCGTCGACGTCGTGGAGGTGCCGCGCGGCACCCGCGGGGTCCCGGCACTCGTCGGAGGGGATCCAGCGCAGCTGCACCTTGGCCTCGTGGGCGAAGCCGCCGGCCCGGAGCGCCTCGGCGACCGAGAGGTAGGCGTCGGGCAGGTCGATGTACTTCCCGACCAGCGCCACGGTCACCTCCTCGCTGGGGTGGTGGACCCGGCGCAGCAGGTCGTCCCACACGGTCCAGTCGACGTCGCGGAACGGCAGGTCGAGGCGTCGTACGACGTAGGCGTCCAGGCCCTCGCGGTGCAGGACCTTGGGGATGTCGTAGATCGAGGGGGCGTCGGCGGCGGTGACCACGGCCTCCTCGTCCACGTCGCACATCAGCGAGATCTTCTTCTTGATCGACGCCGGCAGCTCGCGGTCGGCGCGGCAGACGATCGCGTCGGGCTGGATGCCGATCGAGCGGAGCGCCGCGACGGAGTGCTGGGTCGGCTTGGTCTTCAGCTCACCCGACGGGCCGATGAACGGCACCAGCGAGACGTGCAGGAAGAAGCAGTTGTCGCGGCCGATGTCGTGGCGCAGCTGGCGCGCGGCCTCGAGGAACGGCAGCGACTCGATGTCGCCCACGGTGCCGCCGACCTCGGTGATCACCACGTCCACGTGCTGGCCGTCGAGCGGCTCGCCCATGGCCTGGACCCGCTCCTTGATCTCGTTGGTGATGTGCGGGATCACCTGGACGGTGTCCCCCAGGTAGTCGCCGCGCCGCTCCTTCGCGATCACCGTCGAGTAGACCTGACCGGTGGTGACGTTGGCGCGCTGCGAGAGGTCGGTGTCGAGGAACCGCTCGTAGTGCCCGATGTCGAGGTCGGTCTCTGCCCCATCGTCGGTGACGAAGACCTCACCGTGCTGGAACGGGTTCATCGTCCCTGGGTCGACGTTGAGATAGGGGTCGAGCTTCTGCATGGTCACCCGGAGTCCGCGTGAGCGGAGCAGACTGCCCAGGCTCGAGGCCGTGAGGCCCTTCCCGAGCGAGGAGGCAACGCCTCCGGTGACGAAAACATGCTTGGTCGGCGTCCCGTTCTTCACGGGATTCCATCCTACCCGAGAGGGACGGCTCCGTCCGATCCCGACGCACCGAAGGAACCACTCTGGACCTTCAGGGACCGGGCGAGGGCCAGTACGGCGGTGACCTGGCCCACAGCCGACTCGGCGCCGTCGACGGTGGTGAGCTTGTCGGCCACCGGCTCGCTGCGCAGGGCGTGGAGGTCGCCGGACGCGCCCGACGCGGTGTCGCCGGCGACGACGACCCCGGTGGCGGTCGCCGCGAGGCCGGTGAGCAGCCCGGACAGGATCGCCGGGTCCACGCCGTCGCGGCCGAGCACGACCAGCACGAGCGGGGCCCGTGAGGCGCTCTCCGGCGCGGTGACCAGGTCGGCACCGGACAGGCTCTGCCGCAGCGAGGACACCTCGTCGGCGGAGACGCGGGTGCCGGCCAGCGAGAGGCCCAGGAGCCGGCCGATCCGGTCGTAGGTGGAGGAGTCGGCGGGGACCACGCCGTCGTCGAGCTGGGTCATCAGCTGGCTGCCCAGCGTGTCGACGAGGGACTTCTCCCCCGCGGCGACCAGGCTGCGCTGCGCCTTCCAGGTGCCGGTGACCGTGCCCCCGGCCTGCTGGACCTGCGCCGCCAGCGCGCTCACCTCGCCGCCGTCGGCGCCGGGCAGGGTCAGGATCGACACCGGGTGGTCCTTGAGCCGGCCGGCGTAGAGCGTCGGCGCCGCCGCGGTCGCGAACTCCTCGCCGAAGCCGACGGTCCTGCGGGTCTGCTGCTGCTCGGAGCGCGTGGTGGCGGAGGTGGCCCGGGCATCGCGCCCGAGCTCGCTGAGCGGGCCACCGCCCAGGGCGACCCCGATCGCGAGGGCGAGGAAGACGGCGACGAGCGAGACGACGTGGTGGCGGTAGGAGATCACGGCAGGGGTCCTTGGACGGGGAGGGTCACGAGGAGCGTGTGGACGAGGTCGGTCAGGGCGGTGCGCAACGAGTCGACCCACTCGCCGCCGACCGGGGTCACGGCGAGGGCCGCGGCCAGCGCCACGAGCCCGGCGAGCATCACGAGGTAGAGGTGGCGGGGGCGGACCCGTCCGGAGTACAGGTGCGGCACGGCGTGGGCGTCGACCAGCCGCGGGCCGGCCTTGAGCCGGGTGAGGTAGGTGCTCGCCAGGCCGGGTCGCTGCCGGTCCAGGAACTCCTCGAGCGTGGCGCGGAGCCCGACGCCGATGATGACCGAGGCCTCGGCGGCGTCGGCGAGCAGCACCGCGGCGTCCTCGGGCATCGCCCCGGTCTCGAACAGCAGCGGGCGGATCCCGATCCGGTCCAGGTGCTCGGTGACGGTGCGTTCGCCGCCCCGGTCCACCCGGACCACGACGTCGCGGGCGGCCTTGAGGGTCTTCACCGCGGGCCGGGCGCCCTCGTCGGTGCGGGCGTCGAGCACGACGACGTGCGGCCGGTGCCCGGCGGCCCGGAGCAGCTCGGCGCCCCGCTCGACCCCGATGAGCACGGGCTGCTGTTCGCGCAGGAACGCGCGGACGAGCCGGAGCTCGGCGGCGGCCTCGGGACCGTCGGCGACGATCACGACCGGCCGGCCGGCGAGCCGCGTCGCGGTCCGCGGCAGCCCACGGTCGTGCAGCAGCAGGTCCTCCTCGCGGCGGAGGAACTCCGTGCTGTTGTGGGTCAGGGTCTCCAGCTGGCTGGCGAGGCCGCTGCGCGCCTGGTCCATCTCCGCGCGCACGTCGGCCGCCTCGAGCGCCCGGCCGCTGGTCACGGCCTGCTCGCCCACGTGGACGACGCCGTCGTGCAGGCGCACCCGGGCGCCGTCGCGCAGCGCCGCGAAGCCCTCGGGACCGATGCCGTCCACGAGCAGCACTCCGCCGTCGGCGAGCAGCACCGGTCCGAGCGCGGGGTAGCGCCCGGAGATCATCGGGGCCGCGTTGACGACCGCGGCCACGCCGGCGTCGAGGAGGGACTGGGCGGTGCCCCGGTCCATGTCGGTGTGATCCACGACGGCGATGTCGCCCGGCCGGAGCCGGGGCAGCAGCGCACGGGTGCGGCGTTCCACGCGGGCCGTGCCGACCAGCCCGGGGAGGACGGTGCCGCCGCGTTGGCGAGTGGGAAGCTTCATGACCGATCCATGGTGCCAAAGGTCCAGACCGGCCCCCGGCAATGCCGTACGCCGGGCGCGTCGCCCCGAGCGCGTCGCCCGGGCCAGGGCGGGGTCAGCCGGGCGCGCGGGTCGACCGGGCGACCTCGAGCAGCTCCCGGGCGTGCGCGAGCGCGGTGTCGGAGTCGGTCAGGCCGGCCAGCATCCGGGACAGCTCGCGCTCGCGCTCCTCGGCGCCGAGGACGCTCAGCCCCGAGCTCGTGACGGTGCCGTCGGAGGACTTGGCCACGACGACGTGCCGGTCGGCGTACGCCGCGACCTGGGGCAGGTGGGTCACCACCAGGACCTGCGCGTCCTGGGCCAACCGGGCCAGGCGCCGCCCCACCTCGACCGCCGCGGCCCCGCCGACCCCGGCGTCGACCTCGTCGAAGACGAAGGTGGGCACGGGACTGGTGCCGGCCAGCGCGACCTCGAGCGCCAGCATCACCCGCGAGAGCTCGCCGCCGGAGGCGCCCTTGTTCAGCGGGCGCGGCTCACTGCCGGTGTTGGCCGCGA
Organism: Nocardioides panaciterrulae; assembly: GCF_013409645.1. Taxonomy (NCBI): domain Bacteria; kingdom Bacillati; phylum Actinomycetota; class Actinomycetes; order Propionibacteriales; family Nocardioidaceae; genus Nocardioides; species Nocardioides panaciterrulae. The sequence continues at coordinate 2,218,618 of NZ_JACCBG010000001.1, forward strand.
GCAACAGCTCGACCTCGTCGAGGCCGGAGGACCCGAAGCGCAGCCACCGGTCGCCCACCTGCAGCGGCTGGGGGCCGTCGACGCCGGGGTCCTGATCGACCTGGCGCACCTCGACCTCGAGCCGGGCGTGGGGCATGGCGAGCAGCGTCAGCTCCTCGGTGACCTCGCCCGCGAGCCGGACGGCCGCGGCGGCGCGCGCGGCGGACAGGGCGGTGCCGGTCTCGGCGAGCTGCGCCCGCAGCGCGCGCTGGTCGGCGCGCAGCTGCTCGATCCGCTCGTCGGTGCCGTCGAGCTCCAGGAGCCGTTGGGAGGAGGTCTGCGCCCAGGCGAGCACCTCGTCGATGGTCTCGCCGTACTTGCGGGTGAGAGCACCGAGCGCGGCGCGCCGCTCCGAGACCGCGGCGAGCCGGGCGGGGTCGGTCTCGACCCGGCTGGCGTAGGACGCCACGTCGGCGGCCAGGTCGGAGAGCAGGTAGGTGATCTCGGTGAGCCGGTCGGCGAGCTCGCCGGCCTCGGGGTCGTGCGTGCGCACGCCGTCGAGGAGCGAGCGAGCGGCGGCGGTGGTGGCCAGCGCGTCGGGCTGGTCCTGCTCGCTGGAGAGGGCCTCCCGGGCCTGCTCGGCCGCGGTGCGCAACGTGTCGGCGAACCCGAGGCGCGACTCCTCGGCCGCCAGGGTGGTGTCCTCGCCCGGCTCCGGGGCGACGGCCTCGATCTCGCCGAGCCCGAAGCGCAGCAGGTCGGCCTCCCGGACCCGGTCCCGGGCACTGGCGACGACCTCGTCGAGCTCGCGCTCGGTCCGCAGCAGCCGCCCGTGCAGGTCCTGCCACGTCGCCAGCAGCGCGGCGACCCGGTCGCCGCCGAACCGGTCCAGCGCCTCACGCTGGGCGCGCGGGCGCAGCAGCCGGTGCTGGTCGGACTGCCCGTGCACCGCCACCAGCGGCTCGGCCACGTCGGCCAGCACCGACACCGGCACGGCCGCACCGCCGACGAAGGCGCGCGAGCGGCCCTCGGCGGAGACGTTGCGCGCGAGGACGACCCGGCCGTCCTCGACCTCGCCACCCGCGTCCTCCACCGCGGCGGCGAACGACGCGAGGTTCCCGGCGCGGACCACGCCCTCGATGCGGGCGGTCCTGGCCCCCGAGCGGACGGCCCCACTGTCCGCGCGGCCGCCGAGCAGCAGGCCCAGCGCGGTCACGATCATGGTCTTGCCGGCGCCGGTCTCACCGGTGATCACGGTCAGCCCGGGACCGAGCTCGAGGGTCGAGGACTCGATCACGCCCAGCGACCCGATCCGGATCTCCTCAAGCATCGTGCCCCTCGTCGAGCCGGCGTCGGCGCTCGCTCGAGCCCCGCCACCCCTCGACGGGCAGCCCGAACTTCGCGACCAGGCGGTCGGTGAAGGGCGCCTCGTGCAGGCGGACCAGTCGCACCGGGCTGTGGCCGCGCCGCACCTCGATCCGGGCGCCGGGCGGCAGGTCGACCGCGCGCCGCCCGTCGCACCACAGCACGCCGGCCCCGTCGGTGCGCGCCAGCAGCTCCACGGCGAGCACGGAGGTCGGAGCGACCACCATCGGCCGGGCGAACAGCGCGTGGGCGCTGATCGGCACCATCAGCAGCGCCTCGACGCCCGGCCACACCACCGGCCCGCCGGCGCTGAAGTTGTAGGCCGTGGAGCCGGTGGGGGTGGCACAGACGACACCGTCGCAGCCCCAGCGCGACAGCGGGCGGCCGTCGATCTCCACGACCACCTCGAGCATCCGCTCCCGGGCGGCCTTCTCGACGCTGGCCTCGTTCAGCGCGAACGTGCTGGTCACCACCTCGCCGTCACGGTAGACCCGCACGTCGAGCGTCATCCGCTCCTCCGCGGAGTAGCGCCGGTGGACGATCGCGTCGATGGTGGACTCGACGTCGTCGTGCTCGGCCTCGGCGAGGAAGCCGACGTGGCCGAGGTTCACCCCCAGGACCGGGGTGCCGGTGACGTGGGTCAGCTCGGCGGCGCGCAGGATGGTCCCGTCCCCGCCGATGACCAGGACCAGCTCGCAGTCCACGGACGCGCTCGGGTCCTCCTCGGCCAGCTCCAGCGGCGGGTCGAACTGGTCGGGCGTGACCTGGAGATCCTGCGCCTCGCCGGCGAGCAGCCGCACCGCGATGCCGTGACCGGTCAGCGCCTTGCAGAACGACCGGGCCACCTCGCGCGCCTCGTCACGGCCGGTGTGGGCGAGCAGCAGGACGCGACGCGGCGTGCTCTCGCCGCGCGTGGGCGGCGAGGCGGGCGGGGTGCTGGGCTCGTTCACGGCTCCACCTTCTCACCCGCCGCCCCCGGTGGGGCGGCGGCCCGGACAACCGCGTGGACGTGGTCGGCGTCGATGGCCGGCGGCGCGTGGCGCAGCCACAGGAAGAACTCGACGTTGCCGGAGGGGCCGGGCAGCGGACTGGTCGTGACCGCCTGCGCGCCCCAGCCGCGCTGCGCCGCCGCCTCGGCGACGGCGGTCACCGCCTCGGCTCGCAGGACCGGGTCGCGCACGACGCCCCCCTTGCCGAGCCGCTCCTTGCCGACCTCGAACTGGGGCTTGACCATGAGCGCGAGGTCACCGTCGGGGGCGGTCACGCCGATCAACGCGTCCAGCACCAAGCCGAGGGAGATGAACGACAGGTCACCGACCACGAGGTCGACCGGTCCCCCGATGGTCTCGGTCGTGAGCTCGCGCACGTTGGTGCGGTCGTGGACGACCACCCGCTCGTCCTGCTGCAGCTTCCAGGCCAGCTGGCCGTAACCGACGTCCACCGCGACCACCTGGCCGGCGCCGTGGCGCAGCAGCACGTCGGTGAAGCCGCCCGTGGACGCGCCGGCGTCCAGGCAGCGCCGGCCCTGGACGACCAGGCCCGCGGGCTCGAACGCGGCCAGCGCCCCGGCGAGCTTGTGGCCACCGCGGGAGACGTAGTCGGGGCGGTCGGGATCGTCGGCCACCACGAGGGCGACGTCGGTGGTGACGCCGGTGGCCGGCTTGGTGGCGAGCGCGCCCTGGACCTTGACCCGGCGGGCGGCGATCAGCTCACTGGCGTGCTCGCGCGACCTGGCCAGCCCGCGGCGGACCAGCTCGGCGTCCAGGCGGAGACGGCGTGGCGGCACGTCGGTCAGCGCGTGGGCTGCTGGCCGGCGGCGGCCTCGGCGTCGAGGGCGCGGCGCAGCTGCTCGTGGGCGGTCTCGAAGACCCCGACGTGCTCCTCGATCGGACGCTCCTCGAGCTCCTCGACCGCCGCGATCACCTCGTCGACCCGCGGCACCCCCGTGCGGACCCGCTCGGCCTCGACCGGGCCGGCGGCCGCGCTCTGGGCCGCCTCGTCGGCCGGCAGCTCCTCAGTCATGGTTCGAGCCTATCCCCCGCGACCTCCCGCTCACGGTGCGGGCGCGCGCAGCCCGTCGACCCGGGGCGGCTCGCCGGTGCGGTCGCGGTGGTCCCACGCCGCGACGGCGACCACCCGCCACCAGTCCGGCACCGAGCCGTCCCCGGAGACCGCCAGCCGACCCTCGGCCACCCTCGCCGCCCACCCGCCGAGCCGCCAGGCGTCGCCGTCCTGCTCGGGCGCCGGCTGCGGCTCGTTGAGCCCTCCGAGGTCGGGGCTGAGGTAGGTCGGCCGCTCCTCGGGCCTGGCGGCGACCAGCTCCGGCAACCCGGTCACCCCGGTCAGCACCAGCAGCGAGTCCACGCCGGCGTTGCGGGCTCCGGCGATGTCGGTGTCCAGCCGGTCACCGACCATCAGCGGGTGGGTGCCACCGACCCGGCGGACGGTCTCGTCGAGCAGCGGCCGCGCGGGCTTGCCGGCGACGTCGGGTTCGACGCCGCTGAAGCGACGCAGCATCGCGACCAGGACACCGTGCCCCGGGGCCGCGCCGTACGCCGTGGGAAAGGTCATGTCGGTGTTGCTGGCGACCCAGGGCAGCCCGTCGCGGATCCGCACCGCCGCCCGCATGACGTCGCGCCAGACGGCGTCGGGGTCGTAGCCGGTGACGATGGCCTCGGCGTCGGCCTCGACCCGCACCGGCTCCAGGTCCTGCTCCCGCAGGGCGGTCTCGAGACCGGCGGCACCGAGGAGGGCGATGCGCGCGCCCGCCCCGAACCGGTCGCGCAGCACCCGGGCGGCCGCCTGCGAGGAGGTCACCACGTCCTGCTCGCCGGCCGGGACGCCCAGGTCGGCGAGGTGCGCGGCCACCACCGCGGCGGGACGCGAGGCGTTGTTGGTGATGTAGGCGAGTCGCAGCCCGGCCTTGGCCGCCGACGCCAGGTGGTCGGGCGCACCCGGCACCGCCTCACCGTCGATGTAGACGACCCCGTCGAGGTCGAGCATCGCCAGGTCGTAGGCATCGTGCAGGGGGGACTCGGACGCGCCGAGCATGCAGACCTCCTCGGGGGTGGGCACCTGTCAGCACCCTACGATGCTCCGATGGACGAGAGCAGCGTGGTCACCCCGCCGTACCTGGCCGGGCCGCTCCGCCTGCTGCCGTTCCGGGCGCTGATGCTCTCCCCCGCCCGGATCGGCGACCCGTCGTCCGCCCGCGCCTTCGTCCGGCCCTACCGCGACGTCGCCGACCGGCTGCGCCGCTGGGAGCGGACCGGACAGGTGCGCCACGACTCCGAGCCCGCGATCTACCTGCACGAGTACACCGCCGGCGGCATCACGGTCCGGGGCCTGGTGGGCGCGCTGGACCTCTCCCACCGGGCGGTCACGCGTGGTGAGCGTGCGGTGTTCCCCCACGAGGGCATCCACCCGCTCCAGGTGGCCGACCTCGCGGACCGGATGCTCGAGATGCAGGTCAATCCGGCGCCGATCCTGCTCGTGCACCGCGGCCATGCCGCGGTGCGGGGCATCGTCGAGGAGCTGCTCGAGACCGAGCCCGACCACGCCTTCACCGACCGTGGCGGCCAGCGGCACCGCGTCTGGGCGGTGCGCGGGACCGACCAGCTGGCGGCCCTGGACGACGCGTTGGCGGGCTCCCGCGCGCTGATCGCCGACGGTCACCACCGCTATGCGGCCTACCTGCGGCTGCAGGAGGAGGCGCCCGGCGGCCCCGGCGACCTCGGTCTCGCGATGCTCGTGGACCAGGACGACACGCCGCTCTTCCTCGGCCCCATCCACCGGGTGCTCGCCGGCACCACCCTGGACCAGCTGGAGTCCGCGGCCGCGCGCTCGGGCGCGACCTTCGACCGCACGACCGAGGCACAGGCGGTGGCCCGCCTGGGCCCCGACACGCTGGCCGCCACCGACGGTGTCGCCTGGGCCTCGGTGCACCTCGAGGTCCCCCGCAACCGGGCCGCCGTCGAGGTCGTGCACGAACAGCTGGTCCCGGCGCTGCCCGTTCGGCCGGACGAGGTCGGCCGGCACCACTCGGTGGAGGACGCCCTGGCCCAGGTGCGCGCCGGCTCGGGCGTGGCGCTGCTGTTGCCGGCCCCGGACTTCGACCTCGTGCTCAGGATCGTCGCGGCCGGCCGGCTGCTGCCCGAGAAGGCCACGTCGTTCCAGCCCAAGCCGCACCTCGGGGTGCTCATCCGGTCCCTGCGCGACGAACCAGTCGCCCGCCGCTGACCTCGACCTCGCACCGCGAGGCGGTCGCGCCCCCCGCCCGGAAGAAGCGCCGCCGCAGCGCGCCGGACACCTCGACCTGGTCGCCCTCGCACCAGGTGGCCACCGACCGGCGCACCCGGCCGGCCCAGACCGCGCAGTCGAGGACGTCGACGCTCTGCCGCGAACCACCGCGGCCGCCGGCGCGGGGCACGACGAGGCGGAACGTCCACACCACGTCACCACTGGGCAGGACCCGTTCCTCCGGCGCCCGCGACACCCGCCCCGCCAATCGGACCTCGTTGCAGGGCTCCGTCCCGACAGCCGCCCGCCGGTTCCCCTTCGGTGCGCTCATCGCCCCTCACCTCCCGGCACCAGCCTGCCGCCGGTCCGGGCGGCACGCGGCCCATCAGGCCCACGCTGGGGAGAAGGCGGCGGGACGGGTCGTTGTGGACGAGATCCGGGCCGCAAATGTGCAGGAGGGCCACCCCTGTTGCGGGGTGGCCCTCCTGGAATGTTTGTCCGGCGGCGTCCTACTCTCCCACAGCCTCGCGACTGCAGTACCATCGGCGCTGAAAGGCTTAACTTCCGGGTTCGGGATGGGACCGGGTGTTTCCCTTTCGCTATGGCCGCCGTAACTCTGGCGGAGACACACACATCCCACACACACGGTGTCAGGGGGTGTCTCCAAGCTGGAGTGTTCGACTCATATATTGAGTTCTCATGACCAACGGCTTGTTGGTTGGGAACTGCGTAGTGGACGCGTAGCACACACCGCATGCGGTGTCTCGTGGTGTTGTGGTGATGTGGTTGTGGGACAAGCCCTCGGCCTATTAGTACCGGTCGGCTGGGCATTACTGCTGTACACCTCCGGCCTATCAACCCAGTGTTCTGCTGGGGGCCTTACCCCATCGAGTGGGTGGGAAACCTCATCTTGAAACGTGCTTCCCGCTTAGATGCATTCAGCGGTTATCACTTCCGAACGTAGCTAACCAGCCGTGCCCCTGGCGGGACAACTGGCACACCAGAGGTTCGTCCATCCCGGTCCTCTCGTACTAGGGACAGCCTTTCTCAAGTTTCCTGCGCGCGCGGCGGATAGGGACCGAACTGTCTCACGACGTTCTAAACCCAGCTCGCGTGCCGCTTTAATGGGCGAACAGCCCAACCCTTGGGACCTACTCCAGCCCCAGGATGCGACGAGCCGACATCGAGGTGCCAAACCATCCCGTCGATATGGACTCTTGGGGAAGATCAGCCTGTTATCCCCGGGGTACCTTTTATCCGTTGAGCGACGTCGCTTCCACATGCCGACGCCGGATCACTAGTTCCGACTTTCGTCCCTGCTCGACATGTCTGTCTCACAGTCAAGCTCCCTTGTGCACTTACACTCAACACCTGATTGCCAACCAGGCTGAGGGAACCTTTGAGCGCCTCCGTTACATTTTAGGAGGCAACCGCCCCAGTTAAACTACCCATCAGGCACTGTCCCTGATCCGGATTACGGACCTAGGTTAGACATCTAGTACGACCAGAGTGGTATTTCAACGTTGACTCCACCCCGACTGGCGTCGAGGTTTCACAGTCTCCCACCTATCCTACACAAGCCGAACCAAACACCAATACCAAACTATAGTAAAGGTCCCGGGGTCTTTCCGTCCTGCCGCGCGTAACGAGCATCTTTACTCGTAGTGCAATTTCGCCGAGTCCACGGTTGAGACAGCGCCCAAGTCGTTACTCCATTCGTGCAGGTCGGAACTTACCCGACAAGGAATTTCGCTACCTTAGGATGGTTATAGTTACCACCGCCGTTTACTGGGGCTTAAGTTCTGAGCTTCGCAGTTACCTGCTGACCCGTCCCCTTAACCTTCCAGCACCGGGCAGGAGTCAGTCCGTATACATCGTCTTACAACTTCGCACGGACCTGTGTTTTTAGTAAACAGTCGCTTGGGCCTGGTCTCTGCGGCCATCACCGCTCCCACCGCTAGGGCGTTCACGGATCCGGCCCCCCTTCTCCCGAAGTTACGGGGGCATTTTGCCGAGTTCCTTAACCATGGTTCGCTCGATCGCCTTGGTATTCTCTACCTGATCACCTGAGTCGGTTTGGGGTACGGGCGGCGCGTAGCTCGCTAGAGGTTTTTCTCGACAGCATAGGATCATCCACTTCCCCCCAACGGGGTCCCCATCACATCTCAAGCTCGACATCAAAGTCAGGGAACCGGATTTACCTGGATCCCGCCCTACATGCTTAGCCGTACACAACCATCGGTACGGTTGGACTACCTTCCTGCGTCACCCCATCGCTTGACTACTACCAGTTCGGGTCCCACGCTACGCTCACCAGCCTCGCCCCGAAGGGTCCGGTCCGATGAGTTTCGGATGGTTAGCATCACCAGGTTCGTCATGGGCGCTACTTTGCCGGTACGGGAATATCAACCCGTTGTCCATCGACTACGCCTGTCGGCCTCGCCTTAGGTCCCGACTTACCCAGGGCAGATTAGCTTGACCCTGGAACCCTTGATCATTCGGCGCAAGTGTTTCTCACACTTGATTCGCTACTCATGCCTGCATTCTCACTCGTGCCGTCTCCACCCCTGGGTCACCCCGAGGCTTCACTGCCGGCACGACGCTCCCCTACCCATCCACACACCTGAACCAACCTCAAAGGCGGCTAGGCTAACGCGTGAATGCCATAGCTTCGGCGGATGACTTGAGCCCCGCTACATTGTCGGCGCGGAATCACTTGACCAGTGAGCTATTACGCACTCTTTCAAGGGTGGCTGCTTCCAAGCCAACCTCCTGGTTGTCACTGCGACTCCACATCCTTTTCCACTTAGTCACCGCTTAGGGGCCTTAGCTGATGGTCTGGGCTGTTTCCCTCTCGACTACGGAGCTTATCCCCCGCAGTCTCACTGCTGCGCTCTCACTTACCGGCATTCGGAGTTTGGCTAACGTCAGTAACCTGGTAGGGCCCATCGGCTATCCAGTGCTCTACCTCCGGCAAGAAACACGCAACGCTGCACCTAAATGCATTTCGGGGAGAACCAGCTATCACGAAGTTTGATTGGCCTTTCACCCCTATCCACAGGTCATCCCCTCAGTTTTCAACCTAAGTGGGTTCGGTCCTCCACGTCGTCTTACCGACGCTTCAACCTGCCCATGGATAGATCACTTCGCTTCGGGTCTTGATCGTGCTACTCAAACGCCCTATTCGGACTCGCTTTCGCTACGGCTTCCCCACACGGGTTAACCTCGCAACACAACGCAAACTCGCAGGCTCATTCTTCAAAAGGCACGCCGTCACAACCCCACAAGGAGATCGCTCCG